>SFND01000006.1 GCA_004554245.1 Oribacterium sp.
CTAAGCTGTAAGTGCTGCAAAGCATTCAGGTGATAGTTACTAATAGGTCGAGGGCTTATCCAATGTGCGCAAGACGAGTGAAGCGTGAAGGTTTACTTCCACAATCACGAGTATGCGGCATCTACGACAGTAGATGTGCTGGTAGGTTTGATGTTTTAAAATCTTTCTTTAGAATGAAAGATTTTGCAGATATTCTTGTTATTATTCCTTCATAGCTCAGTCGGTAGAGCACGCGGCTGTTAACCGCGGTGTCGTTGGTTCGAGTCCAACTGGAGGAGCTTCTGGACAGTGGGATTAAGACATCGATGCTTGTCTTAACCCTATTTGTTTTTTAAGAATGTATTTTATGGCGAGATAGCCAAGTGGTAAGGCATGGGTCTGCAACACCCTGAGCGCCGGTTCGAATCCGACTCTCGCCTCTCTTTGGCGCCATGGTCAAGCGGTTAAGACACCACCCTTTCACGGTGGTATCACGAGTTCGAATCTCGTTGGCGTCATCAGGTCCTGGGAAGTATCCTGGGACTTTTTTTGTGCCCGGAAATAAAAAAAGATTCGGAATATGTGAATCAGAAGTATATGTTTCGAACATATCTCGCATATATAATGAGCAGAAATCCAGGTGTCAGAAAAAATTTTAAAAATATCGGTCGAAGATAATTCTCTACATATATAATATGAAAACGATTCAGGATGGAAATACATACTACATAAGGTATAGTCTGAAAACAGACTATGGTCGTTTTGCGGACTATAGTCTACATGTAGACTATATGCAGAATGAAATTTATACGGTATAATGCAATTGTTCACGAGAAAGTACAATCCTCGGAACATCCGGCAGATGTTGTTTGGAGAGCGAGACGTCTACGGATTGCGATCTGCGAAGGTTTAGTGGTGCCTCTGCGGTCGCAGATCCCCCTCTTTTCGAATCATCCTGACTATTTTAAATGTTTTGGCGATTCAGAACGAAAAAACAATGTGTTCATGATGTTCGGTGGTGCATACAGACGATCTGGGATTGGTCTGATGTGTATCTCCGGCAGGAGAGGAGCAGTATGGATTACCAGATGAACGTGAGATTTCTTGAAGGCCTTCAGAGACTTCGTGAGAAGGGCTTTCAGATCCTGTTTAATGGAGAAGAGTGCCCGGCTGAAAACTGGGACCAGATGCTTCATCGGAAAGATGGGGGATTTTTTAAACGAGAATATGTCGATGCGTGCTCATCCTCGATTAATTTCCAGTGGGTATCACTGGCATGAGGGAGCAGGTAGCGTAAAAATCTGTAGAAAATCGTAAGAAAGGGGGTCGGTATTGGTACGGCCTCCTTTCTTGTATTCAATATGGATTTTTGTTATTATTTACGGGTCAGAATAGTAAACTTGAGATCTGGTGGAGGCTGACATGACGGTTAAGGAAACATTGATCCGATTATTTGAAGAAAACAAGGGACACTATATCTCCGGTGAGGAAATCGCACAGGAGCTTCACTGCTCTCGTACGGCGGTCTGGAAGGCGGTAAATCAGCTGAAGGAGGATGGCTATGAAATCGAGGCTGTAAAAAATAAGGGATACATGCTTTCACTGGAAAGTGATGTGCTGTCAGAACAGGCCATCTCCCGTTATCTGGAGCATGCGTATCCGGTTTCGGTATTTCAGGAGATTACGAGTACGAATGATGTGCTGAAGAAGCTGGCGGTTTCAGAGCACGTGCCGGAAGGGACAACGGTGATTTCCGATTATCAGACCGGCGGCAAGGGAAGACTCGGGCGCAGTTTCTTCTCACCGAAAGGAACCGGTCTTTATATCAGCATGCTGCTTCGTCCGGACGGTACCGTCATGGATAATCTGATGCTGACCGCGCAGTCTGCCGTCGCAGTTTATCGTGCAGTCCGCAAGGTCTGCGGAGTCGAGCTTTCCATCAAGTGGGTCAATGACCTGTATTATGAGGGCCACAAGGTCTGTGGTATTCTCTCGGAGGGGCAGACCAGTATGGAGTCGGGCCGCATGGAATTCGTCATCGTCGGCATCGGCATCAATCTTTATGAACCGGAGGAGGGCTTCCCGGAGGATATCCGCGAGAAGGCCGGATCGATTCTCGGAAAGCGTTCCGAGGGAAAAATCGTGGATCGTAACCGCATCGCAGCGGAGCTGATTCGGGAGTTCTATGCGCTCGCACCGGAGAAGACACTGGCACAGGAATACATCGATCATAACATGGTGCCGGGACATGACATCATGGTCATCGATGGAAAGACACAGCGGCCGGCCAGAGCCACCGGCATCCGCCCGGACGGAACGCTGGAGATCGTCGAGCAGGATGGAAGCGAGGGTACACTGGTTTTCGGTGAGGTCTCGGTGCGTCTGCGGGATGGCGATCAGATCGTGTACAAATAAGTTTGGGAGTCATGTGAAATGAGTGATTATAGAAAGCGGAGTACGAAACGAAAGAAGCGAAAGGAGGCGACGCTGGTCGGGGATCTGTTTAAGATTCTTTTTGCGGTGTCGATGCTGATCATCGCGATCCTGGTGGCGTTTTTCGTATTTAAAAATGTGAGTGGCTTTACGCTTCCAGATCTTCGGGTGACCGCGGCAGCAACACAGGAGAGTGAAACAGCGACTGTGGTCAGCATCGACACGAAGAAGAGTGCTGAGGTCGAAACGAGCGCTCAGATCCAGGTGACAGAAAGTGCGCAGCAGCCGGCGGAAACGGCAGCGACCGGTGCCGAGGATGAGGAGATCGAAAAGAAGATCGAGTCCGTCGAAGCCTCCATCGAGGAGAGTGTAAAGTCCTCTGAAGCAGAGTCGAAGAAGGAAAGCACGGCGGAAGACGAAAGCAGAGAGACGAAGGAATCGAAGTCCACGGATAAGGTAGAGGAGCTGCCGTCTCGAAAGGATACGGACATCGAAGGCCCTGTGCCTGGAGGTGACCGTCAGGGAGAGGTCAGTAACGGTCCGGTCGTCGGCCCGGATACCGTCAAGGAAAGTCCGGAGACGGTGCAGAAGGATGGTGCGATCATCAGCGAGGGCGGTCCGGTCGGAGGATGAGATGATCTATTATTTGTTTGGAAAGTCAGCAAGCGGAAAGGATACGATCTATAAGCGGCTGAAGGCGCTTCATCCGGACTGGAAGGAGGTCACGCCGTATACGACGCGTCCGATTCGTGAGGGTGAGCGCGAGGGTGTCGAGTATCATTTTGTGACGGATCAGAGGATGGATCAGTTTGAGCAGACAGGTCGGATCATCGAGGAACGGACCTACCAGACGGTCTATGGTCCATGGCGCTATGCGACGGTCGATGATGGACAGATCGTGCTCCGGGCGGGACAGGATTACCTGATGATCGGTGTGCTCCAGAGCTATGTCAGTACCCGGGATTATTTCGGTGCCGGACATGTTTTCCCGATCTATATCGAGGTGCCGGATGAGATCCGACGGGCGCGTGCGCGGGCTCGAGAGATGAAGGAGGCGACACCGAAGCTTGCGGAGATGCAGCGCCGTTTCGAGGCGGACCGTGTGGATTTTTCCGAGGAGAAGCTTGCGGCCGCCGGCATTGACCGACGGTACCTGAATCTGGATCTCGATGACTGCATCGAAGAGATCGAACGGGATGTGAGAGGCTGAAACCGGAAGAGCGCCTGTGGGTGGAATCGGAGGCAGAAGGCGTGCAGGGGCATGAGCGGAGTGACCACGGATAAAAAAGAACTGTATCAATGAAAGCAATTAAAATACCGGAAAATCAAATATACAATGCCTATCTGATCGAGGGCGAGGATATGGAGCTTCTGAAGTCGGCTGCGATGGAATTTACAGTGCAGCTGCTCAGCCGGGATCCGTCATCGGTGGATACAGGCGCGATGCCGATTTATCAGCAGCGTGGGTATGCGAGCTGTGAGGAGTGGGCGGACAGCGTCCGGAAGCGGGTGCAGAACCATGAGCATCCGGATATGCTTGAAATCGTGCCGAATAAGCCGGAGGAGCATCCGACGATCATCTCGGTCGACAATATCCGTGACCACGTGACGGATACGGTCGCCGTGCGTCCGTATGAGGCGGCCTATAAGGTCTATCTTATCGAGCATGCGGAGATGATGAATCCGCAGGCACAGAATGCGATTCTGAAGACCCTCGAGGAGCCGCCGGAGTATGTTGTGATCATGCTGCTTGCGGCGAACGCAGATGCGTTTCTGCCGACGATACTGTCGCGTGTCATCGAAATCAAGGCGGGCGAACGGGATGTCCGGGAGCGTTATGCGGAGATGATCACGGAGGAGTGGGCGCAGGAAACGGTGAAGCTTCTGTCCGAGATTCGTTTCCGCACAGGTCGCGAAATTCTCGATTTCTGTACACATGTGAGTAAGGACTGGAAGGTGCCGCAGGGAAGCCTGCTTGGCTTTCTTGAAATTATTTTACGGGATGTGCTATGCTATAAAAGCACGTCGCAGATGGAGCTTCTGTATGCACAGGACTCCGTCAATGTCATCATACGTATGGCCTCCGCGATGAGCTACGAAAAACTCGGTCAGGCCACGGATGATCTGGAGCGCATGCTTCGGGATCAGACGTTTAATGTGAACCGGGATCTGATGCTGGAGAATTTTCTGCTCCGGCTCAGGGATACCAGTATATAAAATGCGATAAAATGAGGAATATATGACAGAAGTAATTGGAGTTAGATTCAGAACTGCCGGGAAGATATACTATTTCGATCCGAAGGATATCCACTTCACCCGCGGAGAGCATGCCATCGTGGAAACGGCACGTGGTATCGAGTATGGTTTCGTCGTGATGGGAAACCGTGAGACGGAGGATGCGAAAATCGTACAGCCGCTGAAGGAAGTGATCCGTAAGGCGAACGCTGAGGATGATCAGCGCCACCTCGACAACGAAGCGAAGGAGAAGGAGGCCTATAAGGTCTGTCAGGAGAAGATTCGTAAGCATAATCTCGAGATGAAGCTGATCGATGTAGAGTATACCTTCGACAGCAGTAAGGTACTGTTTTACTTTACGGCGGATGGTCGTGTGGATTTCCGCTCTCTCGTGAAGGATCTCGCGGCGATCTTCCGTACGCGGATCGAGCTTCGACAGGTGGGCGTACGTGATGAGACGAAGATGCTGGGAGGCTATGGTATCTGCGGTCGCCCGCTCTGCTGTCATACCTTTCTGTCCGATTTTGCGCCGGTGTCGATCCGCATGGCGAAGGAGCAGGGGCTCAGCCTGAACCCGACGAATATCTCCGGTGTCTGTGGACGTCTGATGTGCTGCCTTAAGAACGAGGAGGATGTCTACGAGTTCCTGAATGCACGTCTTCCGTCCGTCGGTGATACAGTTACTACACCGGATGGTCTTCGAGGCGAGGTCAGCAGCATCTCTGTGCTCAGCCAAAAGGTAAAGGTCGTCGTCAGTCTCGAAAAGGAAGATGAGAAGGAGCTCCGGGAGTATAAGGTTTCCGAGCTTAAGTTCAAGCCGCGGAAGCGTCCGAATGGCGATAAGAAGAAGCCGGAGCAGAAGGGCAACCGTGCACAGAACGCGCAGGGAAGTGCTTCGGGTGGAAAAAAGGAAGGTCGTAGCGGTCGCGGTGAGCATGCGGCGAGCGGTGGACATGAGCGTGCACATGGTCCGAAGGGCGGTGATCCGCAGAAGAAGGCGGCTCAGCCGGATGTGGTCGAGATCGTAGAGCAGGTGGAAAAGCTGGGTGTGGACATCGTGCAGGGACAGGATGCGTAAGGTGTATGGCAGAGCGAATCGACGATTTACAGTGTAATGGCTACAGAATCATACAGGACAGTGAGGGCTTCTGCTTCGGTATGGATGCCGTGTTGCTGGCGAACTTCGCCGTGCCGGCCGTGACGTCAGAAACCAGATTGCTGGATCTATGCAGCGGGACGGGGATCGTCCCGCTTCTTATTGCGGCGAAAACGGAGTGTAAGGAGCTGATCGGTCTGGAGGTGCAGCCGAGTGTACAGTCGATGGCGGAGCGCTCGGTGGCGCTGAATCACCAGGAGCAGCGGATGACGATGCGCTTAGGGGATCTCCGGGATATCCGATCGATGGGCTATGACTCGAGTATGAACATCGTGACGGTAAATCCACCATACATGAAGTCCGGCCTTCGAAACCAGACCGACCGGAAGCTCATCTCACGACATGAGGTCCTGTGTACCCTCGAGGATGTGTGTGCGGCAGCGGCCTTTACGCTGAAATCGAATGGCCGGCTGTTTATGGTCCATCGGCCGAATCGGCTCGCGGATATCTTCTGCGCGCTTCGTGCAGAGCATCTCGAGCCGAAGCGGATGCGTCTCGTGTATCCGTATCTCGAGAGTGAACCGAACATGGTGCTGATCGAGGCGGTGAAGGGTGGAAAAAGCCAGCTGACGGTGGAAAAACCGCTGATCGTGTACCGTCAGAAAAAAATTTATTCGGATGAAATAATGCAGATTTACGGCTTGAAACCGTGATATTTTATAGTCTGTTTTCAGATTATAGTCCGTTTTCAGACATTTTCAAAAATCACATACTGTGCTAGTCTTTGAGCATGAGAAATATCAAGAAGCTTTTAACGCTTACTTCCTTGTTTCTCGTGCTTTTTTCTTTTCCGGCAGCGGCGACGGCTGTTGCCGATTCTGAAAAATTCCAGTTTCAACTTGATCTCTCCAGTGTGGATGAACTTCTGCCGGGAGATCTCTCAGAACACATCCTTCTCGTACAAAACCATACAGACAGGTGCCTTGCGTACATGGTAGAATCCGTGACATTTACCGGGTCGGAGGCACTGGCAGAGGAGCTCGAGCTGAGCCTCCTGGATGGGGAAAAAGCCTTCCTTCATGGAACGGTCGCTTCGCTTTCCAGGACGGACAGCTTCGAGCAGATCCTCACACACCCTGCGGGGTGTGAACAACAGCTGGCGCTTCGACTCCACTTACGAAAGGAGGCGACGAACGCGGTGGCCGGGAATACGCTGACGCTGTCGATCTGTTTCTCCGGAACGGATGCTCCACTTAAGGAGCGACCGCCGGAAGAGACGGAAAAACCACCGGAAACGGAAACACCGACGGAGACACAGAAGCCGCCGGGAACAGCAGAACCAGAAGAAACGATGAAACCACCGCCGTCATCCGGCGCCGGAACACAGGACGTGGAAAACGCAAGTGATGGCCGTCCTTCCGGAGGAAGCCAGACAGGTGGTGGTGGACACGGTGGAACCTCGATTCGCGGCGAGGGCTATGACGGAAAAACGCATGGTCTTCACGCAGAGGATCCGCCGGGAACACTGATGGATCAGCTCATGGAGTGGATCGACCGCATCTATGCGCATCCGGAGGATCTGGTGGAAACCGCCTCCAGACCGTATGGAGCTGCTGAGAAACATCCGGCGGAACTGTCCGGGATCGATTCGACGCCCGATGTGTCGGGGATATCGAAGCCTTCCCTGGAAGAAAGGAAATGTACGAAGAAGGAGCTGCCGGAGACGAGAAGGAAGGCAGCAGGCGCCGGAGCGGAGCGGGATTTTTCTGCAGCGAAAAGCGTGGGAAAAACGGAAAATGAGAAGAAAAACGGCACAACGAACGATGGCGGAAACGCCAGGCTGGCGCTTCGTATCCGGGATGTAAGCCCGAAGCACGCAAGCGTACAGATCAGTACAGAGGGTGGAAGCGGGACGATACAGGATCCGGTGACACTGTATATCGGGCCGACACAGCGGGAGAAGGTGCTGCTTGTCATCTGTCTCTTCCTCTTCGTCCTCTTACTGATCCTTATCATCATGAAGTGCTGGCTCCTGTATCGGGCCACACAGTCAGAAAACCAGGAGGACAGTGCATATGCATCGACAGAACAGAGCGTGTAAAAAAACAAAAGGAGGTCTCAAACGAAAGCTGAACACGTTCTTCGGATGGATATCCGGCATACTCACGCTGTTTCTCATGGTGATTGCAGTCTATGCCATGCTTTCATCCTATCGGGAGCGGCGGTATGGAACGCCGTTTTTCCTCTTCGGATGGAAGCCGGTCGTGGTACTCTCCGAATCCATGGAGCCCACATATACCTCTGGTGACATTCTTATCGTCAGGGAGCGGACGGGTGCCCCGGAACCGGATGATATCATCCTGTTTCGTGCGACTGGTTTCGGCATGGATACGTATGTCACCCATCGACTGATAGGGAAAGACGAGGGTGGCTATATCACAAAGGGTGATCATAATGAACACGCAGATCCGGGACGGGTGCAGGAGGCGGACATCCTCGGCACGGTGGAATATATTCTCTTCTGAGCACCGACCGGGTGGCGTACAGAACACGAATGAAAAAAGAAAAGGAGATGAACATGAAAAAACGAATACTGATGGCGGGTGTGATGGCGGTGACAGCGATTTCGGTCCTGGCGGGTGCCTATGCATTTTTCACAGATAAGAAGGATATCAAGGTGTCGGCGACCGCTGCGAAGCTCGGTATCACCGTCGATAAGACGAAGTTTTCGGACGATCTGGTCGCGAATATGGTGCCGGGTGATACCCGGGATCTCGTCTATACGATCAAAAAGGAAGTCGGCTCGAAGGATGCCATCGTTTTTTCTGAGGTGACACTGACCTCCAGTATCCCGATGTCGGATCCGGTGGAGTGGTTCATTCAGATGACCGGAAAACCGCTGACGCCGGAGGAAATCAAAATGCTGCAGGATGAAGCCGGGAGCGTTGCCGGCGGCGGTACGGTCAATGACATCCCGCTGGCAGAGCTTTCGAAGGCGAATTCGCTCAAGTTTCTCTCGCTGTCGAAGGACAGTAAGGTCGCAAAGTTCATCGTCGGTCATGGTGTTCTGGACAGTCAGGCGAATGGTATCCCGGTGAATCTCACGCTGCGGCTGAGTCCGAGTGCCGATAACAGCTTCGCCGGTGGAAAATGTGATGTCGGCGCAGAAATCTATGCGATCCAGAAGGAAAATCTGGAGCAGGATGGTGCAGCCACAAACTTCGCCTATATCCAGGGGCTGATCGTCGCCAATGAGTCTAAGAAGGCATCATGAGACGGCGGCTCAACCTTCTCCTCACACTCATCTTTCTGATGCTCGTGTTGCTCTGTGGGGCTGGAGCGTATTTTACGGATCAGCAGCAGGCGAGCATACGGGCCGCCGCCGCATCGATGGGACTTACGGTTTCGAAACCATCGTACGGAACGATACCGAAGGAAATCGAGAAGGACAGCCGACTGACGGTACAGTTTCAGATACGAAATGAGAGCAGTGTTCCGGTCTATCTCAGCGATCAGCACGTGCTCTATGTCAATGGAACAGAGGAGAAGGAACTTCGCGTACGACTCGAACGAACGACGGGCACAGCGTCGTCTGGTACAGGCGGAAACAGTGGGACGGCAGCAGGCACGAATGCGGTTCTTCGCCTCGATGCAGGTGAACGTCGGGTGCTGGACTATGTTCTGTCCTTCCCTGGTGCAGAAGCACTGCCGGAAGGCGTCCTCGCGCTGAAGGGAAAGCTGCTGCTTCGTGCAGCGACCAGTGCGGATGGGACATCCGGCTTTACGCATGGGCCGGTCACCGGCGTTCTCGACCTGACGGGTGGCGAGCTGCAGATCCCGACACGCAGTCGAAGTGTGCTTCTGTCGGAGCTGGTCGAGGAGGGCTCACACCCGATCGAGGAGATCCGCTGGTATCGTGCCGTTGGTATGGAGGGCGCAGGAACGCCTGGAAGTCAGATGCAGTGGAGCAGCTTCGATGCAGCGAAGCTGCTGACACTACAGCGAAACATCCCGCAGTATGTGCGCTATGAGCTCGTGGCAGAGGCCGGGGTGGTGCGTTCCCCTGTATATGAAATCACGCTGGCATCACAGGGGATTCAGGCGAAGGCGTACGATTATTTCGATGGGAAGGAAGTGAGTGCGGATATTTCCGTAAGCAAGGAGGCGATATGATCAGGTGCAGATGCAGCCACCGTGGAAAAGCGAACACACGCTTTTTCCGGGCACTGCTTGTCCTCAGCGTATGGGCACTGCTGGAGGGCAGTCTGTTACGCGCACTGGCGGCGGAGCAGGATGTGCTGTTCTGGCAGGATGTCGGGGATGTCGGTGCACCGTTTCAGCCGGCGGAGGTGCTTCCGCTGGGCGTGGAGGAGTGCTTCATCCCGGCGACAGGAGAGGTGCAGGCCATCAGCTTCTCCTATCATGCGGCGAATCATCGCTATCAGCTCGATGGGCTCTGGAATGACCGGGGCATCACGAAGCATATACTGGAGGATAAAGGGATGTCACAGGAGGACTACATCCGGCATTTCGGATTTCCGGCCGGACGAAGTGCAGGCGGATTGACGCTCACGGATCCGGTCAGCGGGATCCGCTACCTGTACCGGGCGGGTGCCGGTGAGACTGCATTGACTGAGCCACGGGGATACAGCAGCTACCGCTGGCAGAAAAGCATCGACGGGGCGGGCTATGTGGATATCGGCACGGCGAGTGCAGCGCAGAACTGCTTCGAGCCGGAGGCGCTTCGATTCGGAACGACCTGCTATCGCTGTATCGCGACGGTGGCGGAGCAGGAGTGCATCCTGGGTGAGAATTATGCCGTGGTGTACTACCGTCTGCCGACGGCGCGCGGACTCAGGATCCGGGAGGTGAGCCATGGAAGCTAGAGCGCTGCGGCTGCCGATGCTGTCGATCGCACTGTCACTCAGCGTCAGCTTCTGCGCGCGGGCAGACATCTGCTTCGATACGATGTCCGGTGGACAGAGCCGTGCCTACATCGTTCATATGGATGCGGATGACAATACCGTCGAAGTGGAAATCACAGGAAATGTTCAAGTGAAGAGTCTGCGACCGGCGGGCGAGAGCGCTGCGTCGGGTATCCCCCGGGATAAGCTGCTGATCCGTATCCCGGAAATCAAGCTTAACTTCGCGGAGAATCCACATGCGGAATATCATGATTTTTTTGAAACCATGGAGGAGGCCATCGGTCTATCTGGTCAGCACGATGGTTTTCTGAATACGAAGATCCAGCGGGCGGGCTCGAGTATCCGCATCGATTCGGAGGAGTATACGGATTACAGCACGAGTGGAAGCTTCGAGACGGTCTTCATCAATAACCGGGAGTTTCGAATCGAGGACGAAAAGAACTGTCAGCCGATCCGCTTCATCGTGCCGGATCCGCCGGAAATCTATCTGTATTATAAGCAGGAAGAGGCGCTGGGAGAGCAGTATATCTTCAGCGGGCTGCCGGACGAGTTTCTGCTTCATGATATCTACCTCGGGGCCTATGCCGTACACCGGGACCATCCCGAACGAAGGGAGCAGATGATGGAGCGCCTACTTCGACTGCGCTACCAGGATCTCTACTATCAGATCCGCTATGCACTGCATGACCCGACAGAGGAAGCCGCAGTGCCGTCGGCGGGGAGCACCTCGTATCAGACGCTGACAGAGAACCTCACGTATCTGTCACTGCCGGAGCTCCGGGAAAGCACTTCATCCGGGCGCAGAAGCGGGCGGGCATCCGCCGGGGCGACAGCAGAACGCTATGCCTTCGTCGGATGGAAGCTGACAGAGCTCGGTGTAGGGGCGGAGCTGAACGGACCATGTCGATCGGAAGAAAGCGGACTTCCTAAGACGAAACGAAAAGAAAGCCCGATGATGTCCTTTCTAGGCGGAAAAGCGGCAGCGATGAGCGCGCAGCTGTACGAAGATATCTGTGCCGAGGAGGTGATGGCGGGAGCTGCGATGATGACGATCGAGGCACAGGAGACGAATGCGTCGCAGGAAACGGATGTGTTACAGAAAACACCAGAAGAAGGAGGTGAGGAAGAAATGCTGCCCGATGAAACGGCCATCGCAGCGTGCCCGGATGCTGAGAAAATCGCCACCCCGAGCACACTTTAGAAAAAGTTAAGTTTTTATTTCGGGGAGGGAATGTATATACTGTAAGCGATTACTATGAAAAACAGGAGGTTTTATGGATATACATTTTAACAGGGCGAATCCGAAGGAGGCAGCGCGTATGGCCCCATTTTACGCGATGCGTCCGAATAAGACCTGTGACAGCGGTGTGCTGGATACATTTTTATGGAGCGAGTACTATGATGTAAAGACGGCCATCGTCGATGAGAGGGCGGTACTCGTACAGATGAAAAACGGCGATGAGTACTTCTCCGCGATGCCATACTGCAGCGAGACGGATCTGCCATACTACTTCGATCTCCTTCGTCAGTACTTTAATGAGGTGCTGAAGAAGCCGCTGAAGATCTATCTCGCAGATGAAGAGGCTGTGCAGCTCCTGAAGCTCGAGGAGGATCCGCACTTCCTCGTAAAGGAGGAGCGCGATCTCCGGGACTATCTCTACGATGGAGAGGAGCTCCGGACGCTGCCGGGAAAGAAGTTTCACAAGAAAAAGAATCTCGTGAACAAGTTCTGCCGGGAATATGAAGGACGCTGGGAATATCGTACACTTCATGCCGAAGATAAGCTGACGATCTGGGGATTTCTCGATCAGTGGTATGCGAAACACTCCGGGGATGAGGAAGCCGAAGCATCACTGGAGTACGAGGTGAAGGGAATTCACCAGGTGCTTCAATCGGAGTTCTCTCTCCCGGACTACCACATCGGTGGCATCTTCATCGATGGAAAGCTGGAGGCCTTTTCCATGGGCGCCTTAAACCCTCGTGAGAATATGGCCTGCATCAGTGTCGAGAAGGGCAATGCAGACATTCCGGGCATCTATCAGATCATCAATCAGCAGTTTCTCATCCATGAATTTCCGGAGGCTGCGCTCGTCAACCGGGAGGACGATCTGGGACTCGAAGGACTGCGGCGCGCGAAGGAAAGCTACAATCCGTGCGGATATGCACGGAAATACATGCTCCTCCAGACGGATTTCACTGGCTGGCAGGCGGAAATCACCGACCGGTATGAGGCGGAGATCGATCAGTACGAACATACCGCATCCGAAGGATGAGTACGAGGGACGGCAGTTTCGGTGTTGCTCCGTGCAGTGCATGGATGCACATCGATACAGCAGAACCAGACAGCGATGCAGAGCATCAGAAAAGAGCAGACATCGTATGACAGAAATCAGAGTGTTACGAACACGCGAAGAAAAAGCAGGGACACGCGCACTGTATGAGCGGGTATTTCCGGAGGACAGTGCACGCTTTCTCGACTGGTACTATCAGGATCGCTGCAGCGACAGCATCATCCTTGCGATGTGGAAGGATGGACAGCTGGTCGCGATGGCGCATCTGAATCCATTTGTGATGCGTACAAAAAAAGGCACGCGAGCCCGTGTATACTATATCTATGCGGTGGCGACAGCACCGGAGGCACGCCATCAGGGCTGTATGGCAGCACTTCTTCGCCGCAGCTTCCAGCTGATGGAGGAAGCGCATATCCCGTTCTGCTTCCTCCTCCCCGTCGATGAAGCCATCTATCAGCCCTTCGACTTCCATACAGTATGTGACTTTCAGACCACGAAGGCCACGGACTATGCGGCGGTGCAGCAGGCGTATGACGTATATATAGAAGAAAACGAAGATTATGTACGTCGTGTGCAGGCGCAGCAGGCGATGGCGGCGGAGGCAGATGAACTGTCCGATTCCGGGCTTCCGGCGCACCCGGTCATCATGGCGAGGATCCTCTCGCTGCCGGATTTCCTTTCGTTCAGTGGTCTCCCGGAGGAGACCGACCGGGCGCAGGCGATCCACTGGCTTCGGCAGCAGCGGATCTATATCGCAGAAGCTGTATAAAAGTATGCAGTGGAACGATTTTATCGTAAGATCGGATGATCCACGACGGGCATAAGCGATGATCGGATGGTACACTGTCTGATCGGATCGTTGAACGTGGCATAGAAAGAGGTGTGTATGACAGAAATCCATGTCGGAGATATCATCAGTGCGAAAAAAAAGCATCCCTGCGGATCAGATGACTGGATCGTCCTCCGTGTGGGGGCCGATATCCGTCTTCGCTGTGCGGGATGTGGGCATCTTCTGATGCTTCCGAGGGCGAAGGTGGACGGGATGATCCGGCACATCCGTACGCCGGAATGAAGCGGCAGATGATAGATGATACTGTATAAAAGGATAGAATCATCTATCGGAGGACGTGCAGAAGCAGAAAAAAGCACGGAAAATCCGAAAAAAATAAGTTGCAAATTTCAATCAAAATAGCTTGCAAACAACTTTGTTTTCTGTTAAGATGCAATATCGTATGACTAAATTCCTTGTTTCCGCCCAGGAGCGGAAGCCAGAGACCAAAAGGAGGTAAAAGCAGATGAACAAATATGAGTTATGTGTTGTTCTGAGTGCGAAGCTCGAAGATGATGAAAGAGCAGCTGCAATCGAGAAGATTAAGGAGTATGTTACTCGTTTCGGTGGCGCTGTCGGAGAGAACATCCAGGAGTGGGGCAAGAAGAGACTTGCATATGAGATTCAGCATATGAAGGAAGGCTTCTACTATTTTATCCCATTCACAGGTGATTCCGAGACTCCGAACGAGCTCGAGAGCCAGCTTCGTATTATGGAACCAGTTATCAGATATCTTGTTGTTAAGCCAGAAGCTGAGACTGAAGCACCAGTAGCTGAGGAAGCTGCTCCTGCAGAAGAGAAAGCTGAATAAGCAAGCGGAAAGCGAGAAAAACAATGAACAAAGTTATCCTCATGGGTAGATTAACCAGAGATCCGGATATCAGATACGCACAGAGTGAGAGCCAGATGGCGATCGCAAGATATACGCTTGCAGTGGATCGTCGTATGCGCCGCTCACAGGATGGCGCCAGCCAGGATCAGCAGACCGCAGACTTTATCGGATGCGTAGCATTCGGACGTTCTGCAGAGTTCGCTGAGAAGTACCTGCGTCAAGGCACCAAAATCGTGGTTGAGGGTAGAATCCAGACCGGAAGCTACACGAACAAGGAAGGCCAGAAGGTCTACACCACGGATGTCGTCGTAGAGAATCAGGAGTTTGCAGAGAGCAAGAACGCATCGGCTGGAAATGGCGGAAACTATTCCGCAAACCGCAGCTATGGACAGCAGTCACATGGCGGCCAGCAGAGCAGTGCTGCGATCGGTGATGGTTTTATGAATATACCTGATGGGGTAGAGGACGAGGGTCTCCCATTTAATTAAGGTGAGGACATGCCCTTGTGACATTTTACAAGGAGGATTAACCATGGCATTTCAGAAGTCAGATAAGCCAGCTAGACCTAGAAGAGCCGGCGGCTTCCGCAGCAGACGTAAGGTTTGCGTATTCTGCAGCGAGAAGGCTAAGCCTATCGATTATAAGGACGTTGCTACATTAAGAAAGTACATCTCTGAGAGAGGTAAGATTCTTCCTAGAAGAATCACTGGAACCTGCGCTAAGCACCAGAGAGCGATCACCCTTGCAGTTAAGAGAGCAAGACACGTAGCACTTCTTCCATACCAGGTAGATTAATTTCAGCCTGACTGAAAAGAAGACGAGGCTGTACCGGAGTTTTCCGGTACAGCTTTTTTCGTATACCGGTTTATGCTATAATCGTATTCGAATTGCTATGCCTTCGTTTCAGGGAGAGCTTATGATGAAGAAAAAAACACAAAGTGTCATCGATATATATCTGGCCTGGCCAATTGTTATCATCGCCATCCTGCTGCTCGGCGATATCGTTCTCTGGCTGACGGAACCGCGTGGCGCATTGATCCTGCTGCCCTTTATTCTCATCGCCACTGCTTTTGCGCTGCTGCTGTACTTTACACGTCAGTCGAAGCTGCAGGGCGCACTGCAGGCTTACGCGATCGGCGCCTGTGAGGTGCATACGACCATCTTCGATGAGATGCCGACGCCATACTGTATGGTCGATGAGCGTGGCAATGTCCTGTGGGCGAACCGCAGCTTTCGTGAAATCGCCGGGAATCGTCCGGATGCCCGGAATATCCTGCAGATGTTTCCGAATATCCATAAGGAGATGCTGGAGGAGGATGACGTTATCCTGGAGATCCACTCGGATTATCAGGATCGAAAATATCTCGTCGATCTGATGAGGACAGCGGTTACGACAGAGGATGGCAGTGCGCCATCGCTGTATGCGCCGGATCAGAAAACCATCGCGGTTTACCTTCGGGATGAAACGGAAGAAACGGTACTTCGGACGCAGCTCAATCAGGAGCATATCGTCATCGGTCTCGTTTACATCGATAACTACGATGAGGTCCGCGAACAGATCGAGGAGGTTCGACGTTCACTGCTGACAGCGCTGATCGATCGAAAGATCAGCCACTATATCTCGTCGGTGAATGGACTGATCTATAAACTGGAGAAGGATAAATATGTTTTTATCCTGAAGGAGCAGTATTTCGATCGTATGCTTCAGGATCGCTTCTCGATTCTCGAAGAGGTGAAAAATGTAAACATCGGCAATGAAATGGCCGTCACACTGAGTATCGGTATCGGTTATGGTGCCGACTCCTATCAGAAGAACTATGAGTATGCACATACCTCCATCGATATGGCACTCGGTCGTGGTGGCGATCAGGCGGTCGTGAAGTCAAACGAAAATCTGACCTACTTCGGTGGGAAGACGCAGACGCAGGAGAAGGCAACCCGCGTGAAGGCGCGTGTGAAGGCACAGGCCTTCCAAGAGCTCCTAGAAACACGGGACCGCGTGCTCGTCATGGGCCATGCGAACAGCGATGTGGACTGCCTCGGTGCGTCCGCCGGTGTATATCGGATGGTGACGGAACTCGGAAAGCGATGCTACATCGTCGAAAATACGGTGACGGCACCGATTCTGCCGCTGAAGGAGCGCTTCCTGCAGAGCGCTGACTATCCGGAGGATATGTTCATCACCGGTGCGCAGGCGCTGCAGATGGTGGATAACAGTACCGTGCTCGTGGTGGTCGACTGTAACCGTCCATCCATCATCGACGAACCGGAGCTGCTCCGGGCATGTAAGACGATCGTGGTCTTCGATCACCATCGTCAGAGCAGTGAGACGATTCAGGGCGCGGTGCTCAGTTACTGTGAGCCGTATGCGTCGAGTGCCTGCGAGATGATCGCCGAGATGATGCAGTACATCGCCGACGGAATCAAGGTCAAGGGGCCGGAGGCAGATGCGATGTATGGCGGTATCGTCATCGATTCACAGGAGTTTACGGTGCAGACCGGCGTACGAACCTTCGAGGCGGCGGCCTATCTCCGCCGCTGTGGTGCAGATATCACACGTATCCGGAAAATCTTCCGTGAGAACTTCAAGGATTATCAGGCGAAGGCAGCGGCCATCTCCAGTGCGGAGATCTACCGCGACGCGTACGCCTTCAGTACGATCGAACCGAAGGGACTCGAGAGTCCGACGGTCGTGTGTGCGCAGGCTGCGAATGAGCTGCTGAACATTCGCGGAATCAAGGCCAGCATCGTACTGACACTGTATAATGATATCATCTATGTATCTGCACGCTCCATCGATGAGATGAATGTACAGGTACTGATGGAAAAGCTCGGCGGCGGCGGACATCGCACGATCGCCGGGGCGCAGCTTCGCGAGGGCAGCTTGCCAGAGGCGATCGCCACGATCAAGCAGGCCATCGACGAGATGATTAAGGAAGGAGAGGCTTCATAATGAAGGTTATTTTATTAAAGGATGTAAAGTCACTGGGTAAAAAGGGTGAAATCGTAGAGGTATCCGAGGGCTACGGACGGAACTTTATTCTTCCGTCGAAGACAGGTGTCCTCGCAGATAATAAGAATCTGAACACACTGAAGCTTCAGAAGCAGAACGATGCGAAGATCGCAGCCGAGAAGCTTCAGGAGGCACAGGAGCTGAAGGAGAAGATCGAGGCGGTAAAGGTTACGATCCCGATCAAGTCCAGTAAGGACGGTCGGACCTTCGGTTCTGTTTCCACGAAGGAAGTACAGGAAGCGCTGAAGAAGCAGGCCGGCATCGAGGTCGATAAGAAGAAGCTTTCCTGCGATGTACCGATGAAGAATCTGGGCGGTTATCGTGTAAACGTCAAGCTTCATAAGGATGTCACGGCGATTCTTCAAGTTTCTGTGATCAGCGAATAAGCGTGACATATCCCATATCGATGTTCTGCAGGGAGCTCCTGCAGGAACATCCGATACGCTAGTTTCACACAGTATCACACAGGAGTAGTATGGCAGAGAATAATGAAAACATTCTGACCAGGGTCGTTCCCCACAGTCAGGAAGCCGAACAGAGTGTCATCGGCGCCATGCTCCGGGATAAGGATGCGGTCTCCACTGCCGCAGAGATGCTCCGCCCGGAGGACTTCTATCAGAAGCAGTATAGTCTCATGTTCGACGCGATGACCCAGCTCTATCAGAAGGATCAGCCGGTCGACCTCGTGACGCTGTCCGAGAAGCTGAAGGCGACGAGCAACATCCCGCCGGAGGTATACGACATCGCGGTGATCCGTGATATCGTCATGTCGGTGCCGACGAGTGCCAATGTAAAATCCTACTGCACCATCGTGAAGGAGAAGTCGATTCTCCGTACGCTCATCCGGACGAACGAAGATATCGCAAATATGTGTTACAGCGGCACAGAGTCCGCGGATACGATCCTGAATGAGACGGAGCAGCGGATCTTCAAGCTCCTGGAAACCAGAAACACCGGCGACAGTGAGGATATCGCAACCGTCGCGATGAAGGTGCTCGAGAACATCCAGGAAGCCGCACAGAACGGTGGACAGATTACCGGTATCCCGACGGGCTTCAAAGCGCTCGACTATAAGACCGCAGGGCTTCAGCGCTCGGATCTCATCCTCGTAGCGGCTCGTCCGTCCATGGGTAAGACCGCCTTCGTCCTGAATATCCTCGATAATGTCGGCGTACGACAGAAGAAGCCATGTATGATCTTCTCACTCGAAATGAGCCGGGAGCAGCTCGTCAACCGTATGCTCTCGATGGAGTCGCTCGTCGATGCAGATAAGCTCCGTAAGGGTTCCCTCACGGATGAGGACTGGGGCGAGCTGATCAATGCCGTCGACCGTGTCGCAGATGCAAATATCACCATCGATGATACACCGGGTATTACGGTCGGAGAGCTCCGCTCCAAGTGCCGTAAGCAGAAGCTCGAAAAGGGACTCGACCTCGTCATCATCGACTACCTCCAGCTCATGTCCGGTGGCGGACGTGGCGGCGAGAGCCGTCAGCAGGAGATCTCGGAGATCTCCCGTTCCCTGAAGGCGGTTGCACGAGAGATGAAGTGTCCGGTTATCGCCCTTTCCCAGCTGTCGCGAGCGGTAGAGCAGCGTCCGGATCATCGTCCGATGCTGTCCGACCTGCGAGAGTCCGGTGCGATCGAGCAGGATGCCGATATCGTGATGTTCCTGTATCGTGATGAGTACTATAATAAAGATACGGAGCATCCGCATGAGGCGGAGGTCATCATCGCGAAGCAGCGTAACGGTCCGATCGGTACCGTCATCCTCGGATGGCAGGCAGAGTATACACGATTTGTAAACGCTGCCCTCGATCGCGACAATCACTGATCAGACGCAGGATGAGGATGTAAGAACGTGCGGCTTCTGCAGATTTCACCAGAATCAGACGGAAATCTGCGGTTGCACGTAAAAGTTTTATAAAATCTCATGTAGAGATTTGCATTTTATACCGCTTTCAGTTACTATAATCTGAATATAAATACCGGAGTTCTTCCGGTAGCGAAGGAGGCGCCATTATGAAAATTGAACGAATTGATGACAACTCCATCAGATGCACACTGACGAGCCTGGATCTGAGCTCTCGTAACATCAATCTCCGGGATATGACCTATGGGTCAGAAGCCGCGAAGCGACTGTTCACGGAGATGATGCAGAAAGCGCAGAACGAGGTCGGCTTCACCGCCGACAGCGGACCTCTGATGATCGAGGCCGTACCGCTTCAGGGCGGTTCGATTCAGCTCGTGATTTCAAAAGTAGATGATCCGGAAGAGCTCGACACACGCTTTTCGAAATTTACAGCGGCTGCCGCCGGCAGTCAGAGCGGCTGGATCTCTCAGCTCGCAAGTGAAATTCTCGAGGGTGCACATGGACTTCTTCAGGAAATGAAGGATAAGGCATCGCAGCAGGCGAATACACTGGATGGTGGAAACGCCGCGACGAGTGGACCGGACGGACATGCGGAAGCAGATGCGGATCGCCACGATGACGATACGGATGTTTATCGCATCTACGCCTTCCAGTCCCTGGATCGTGTCATCGATGCAGCGACTGCCATCGGTGACATCTATGATGGTCCGAATACCCTGTATAAGGACCCGCAGGACCATCACTTCTATCTCGTTCTTCATGCCGGAAAGGGTGGGGCCAATGCACTCAACCGTGCGTCTAATCTCCTCTCGGAGTATGGAAGCAAGCTGAAGGAGAATGAGCTATATGAGGCATATTTCAGTGAGCACTATGAGCTCTTCCTGAAGGAAAATGCCCTGCAGAAGCTGAGAAGCATCTGAGGATAGAAACATAGACAGGCTGCGGAACGCAGCCATGAAAGAGGAGAACACAATTATGACGATTACGAAGGATATGCGCATCGGCGATCTGCTTCAGATGAATGAGATGATCGCTCCATTTCTGATGCAGAACGGCATGGGCTGTGTGTACTGCCCGTCATCCATGATGGAGTCACTGGAAGAGGCCTGCATGGTGCACGGCATCGACTGTGATATGCTGACGGCCGACCTCAATGATGTACTGCTCGAGTACGAGGAGGCACAGAAGGCACAGCAGACAGAGCAGCCGGAAGCATAAATCCAAACCGAAACACAAAAACAGGGCGTCATGTGCGCCCTGTTTTTTTATACGCTCTGCAACCGTTCAGGCAGTACCGCCTCCTCCAGGTTCCCCACTGCCTGAATGGTTACGTATCCAGCATTCATATTTTATTTCGACTTCATCGAGAGTCCGCCGCTCAGCATATCGCCGGTGATGATGGCGAGCTCGTGTGGGGTCTCCTTCATGTTGCTCGAGAACCAGTACTGCAGCAGACTGATCAGTCCGCCGACGATGAAGGCATAGTAGCTGTCGAACTGCTCCGGGCGCTGCTTCTTCGTGATGAAGGACCACTCATTCAGGCACTTCTCACGGACCAGCTCCTTCAGACTGTTCAGGAAACGGATATCTCCGTTTTCGCCGATCAGGATGCGGATGAAATCGCCGTTTTTCATACAGAGCGTATAGACACTCTCGAAGAAGCGGGTCGCATCATCTGAAACACTCTTCTCGTCAAATTCGTTCAGCGTTTCCTTAAACTCCTCCAGGATATCATCCTCGGTCTTCTCCAGGAGATCGAAGACATCCTTATAGTGCAGATAGAAGGTGCCACGATTGACATCTGCGAGATCGGTGAGCTCTCGTACCGAGATATCCTTCACCTGCTTCACCAGCATCAGATTCGCCAGTGCACCCTTTAGTGCGGCTCTGGTCTTTCGGATACGACGATCCATCGTATCATTTTCTTTTATAGAACTTCCCATATCCATACCCTCCAAAGGCCATTAACAGCCTGAATATATATATATTTCGTGGTTTTTCACACGTGTTAGACACATATTATGAAAATGTTTATTTATAAACCAAGTGGCCAAAATTGACCATTGATAATTTGCACGCTCGTCTATATAATGGACAGTACCACAGAAATAGACATGTGTCAATAAATGAAACGCAGGTTAATAAAGAACTCGTATCAATTAAAACGCAAAATGTCGTGGATTCAGTGGCGGGACATACTAAAACTTGTTTTTTCATCGAAAAGACAGTGCAGGAGAGAGCAACATGAGCTTATTCAAGAAGAAAACGCAGGATACTGCCAGAGAAGCGTCTGTAAAGCAGGCACGAAATGAAATCCACCTTCCGGAGGATGAAGCCATCGAAGCCCACAAAAAGAAGAAGGAAGCGAAAAAAGCGAGGAAGCAGGAGTATAAGCACGGAAATCTCGCCGACTTCATCGTCGATCATAACAAGGGCATCCGAAATCTCATCATTCTGCTGGTGGTTTTCTTCGGTTTATGTTATCCACTCGTTTCGGTCAATTACGATCTGACGAAGTACCTTCCGAATGATGTGGATTCGAAGATCGCCATCAATAAGATGCGCGACGTCTTCGGCTATCCGGGTACCGGACGATTGATGCTGAAGGATGTCACCCTCTATGAGGCGAAGCAGTATAAGAATGAAATCGAGGCCATCGATGGCGTCGACCAGGTCATCTGGTGTGACCTGACGACGCAGGTCTATGGCTCCTCCGAGTTCATCAACTACGATGATATCGATGACTACTATAAGGATAACAACGCCGTCATGGATATCACCTTCGAAGAGGGCGATACCTCGAAGCGAACGCACAAGGCCATCCAGGAAATCGATGATCTGATCGGTGATCGTGGCTACCTCGTCGGTATGTCGCCGACAAATAAGTTCATCGAGGAAAATGTAAAGAAGGAGATGCAGGAGGTCATGGGCATCGTCGTCATCCTGATCTTCATCATCCTCCTCTTTACGACGACCTCCTGGTTCGAACCGGTCCTCTTCCTGACGATCATCGGCTGTGCCATCGTACTGAATAAAGGAACGAACATCTTTCTCGGCGAGATCTCGTATATCACGAACAACATCTCGGATATCCTGCAGCTCGCCACCTCGATGGACTACGCGGTTTTCCTGCTCCATGCATATGAGCGACAGCGTGAGCAGGGCCTCGAAAAGGTCGCTGCGCTGAAGCAGGGCCTCATGAGTACCATCACGACCATCCTGGCCTCCTCACTGACCACCTTCTTCGGCTTCATCGTCCTCGTCTTCATGCGATTCAGCATCGGCTGGGACATGGGTATCGCGATGGCGAAGGGCATCATCTGTTCCCTTCTGATGGTCATCTTCCTGATGCCGTCCCTGTTGCTCAGCTGGTCTGACCGTATCGACCGCATGAAGCACAAGCCGTTCCTGCCGAAGTTCCACCGCTTCAGTATCGCGGTCAATAAATTAAGCCCGATCATCCTGGTGGCTGCCCTCGTGGTGGCCGGTCCGATCTACTTCGCACAGGGCATGAACAAGTTCATGTACGGCCCGGATGCGACGGGTGCCGGACCTGGAACCTCGATGTATGAAAACTCCGCGGCGATCGACGAGGAGTTCGGTCGAAGCAATCTGCTCGTCGCGATCTTCCCGGATACCGATCGGCTGAAGGAGAAGGAGCTCTGCGATAAACTGGAAGATCTTCCATATGTAAAGAATGTCACCGGCATGGAGGCTTACCTTCCGGAGGGACTTCCGGAGAGCTTCCTTCCGAGCTCTGTGACCGAGCTTTTCCATAAGGACGGCTATGCGCGACTGCTCATCTATATAAGAACGAAACCGGAATCCACGACCGCCTTCAAGTACTCGGATGAGGTCTCCGACATCATCAAGAGCTACTACCCGGGCGAGGCGTACATCACCGGTAACACCCCGACGACCCAGGATATGGAAACCGTCCTGATCCCGGATTATAACCTCGTCAACGGTCTCGCGATGATCTGTATTTTCATCGTCGTCGCGATCTCGTTCCACTCGGTCGTGATGCCGATCATCGCGATGATTCCGATCATGATGGCGATTTACGTGAACATGGCGTTCCCGTACTTCGCCGGCCGGGAGCTCATCTTCATCGCCTACGCCGTGGTCTCCTGCGTACAGCTCGGATCCACCATCGACTATGCGATTTCGTCGACCGAGAACTACCTGCAGACCCGTGCCGTCGAGCCGGATAAGCGGAAGGCTGCGATCCGTGCGACGCAGCTCAGCTTCCCGTCCATCCTGACATCGGGTGTCATCCTGATCGTCTGCGGTTATGTCATCAGCTTCATGTCGTCCATCCCGGCGATCAGCCAGGTAGGCCATCTCGTAGGACGAGGCGCGATTTTCTCCGTGACCTTCGTTACCCTCCTGATGCCGTGCCTCCTGCAGCTGGCCGACCGCTTCATCACCGTGCCGGCTGCCACCAAGCGTGCACGCCGTAGAGCCGCGATCAATGAAACGATCCTCGGTCTCCGCGAACGCCGCCGTGCCCGTCACCAGCGGGTGAAGGAGCTCCTCGGTGGACATGGCACAGCCACTTCCGAAGCCAATGTCTCCACCGCGAAGATAGATACCTCCGCCGGAAGCATTGACCAGGGCACAGCGTCCGAAGCCAATGTCTCCACCGCGAAGGGAGATACCCCCGCCGGCAGCATCACGAAAGACGAAGTGAAGGAAACCGCATCTGAAAACAGTGACCACGAAGCATCAAGCGAAAAGTGAAGGAGTGAGGACTATGAGAAAGCATTCAGTCCAGAAAATTATGAAAAAAACGGCGGCTTACACAGTGCTTTTAAGCTGCCTTACCACAAATATCCTGGTCGCACCGATGACGGCGTATGCCGGACAGGCGACCGCAGATGTCGATGAGACCCTGTACCTGAACCTCGACTACTATGGCAATGTCAGCGATGCCAATGTCGTGAAGGGCATCAACTTCAACGGAACAAGCAGCTACACGGACTTCGGTGACTATCTGAAGATCACCAACATGACCGATGAGCAGAAGCCGGAGATCAAGAACGGTTCCATCACCTTCGAGAAAAACAAGAACGGAAAGTTCTTCTTCCAGGGCGAGCTGAAGCCGGATAAGATCAAAGCACCGTGGACCTTCGACATCACCTATAAGCTGAACGGCGTGGTGACCGATGCGGATAAGATCGCCGGTGCGTCCGGCCTCGTCGAGATGGACATCGACTGCACGCCGAACAAGAGCGTGTCGAAGTACATGCAGGACAACATGATGCTCTTCGTGGCGATTCCGGTCGACATCCAGAAGTGCTATTCGGTCGATGCACCGGAGAGCCAGACCATGACCCTCGGCCAGTATACCGGTATCGTGTTCACTGCGCTCCCGGGCCAGGAGGGACACTTCCAGGTTCGTCTCGGTACCGATCAGTTCGAGTCGGTCGGAGCGATCTTCGCGATGACCCCGGGCACCGTCGGTGCGCTGAACAAGATTAAGGATCTCAAGGACATCAAGGATGATTTCCGTGATGATACGAACGCCATGCTCGACGACTTCGATAACGTCCTCGATGATGTGACCGATGTCAGCGCACAGCTGAAGATCACAAACCAGATCCTCGAGCAGCTGCAGTCCGGCAAGAATAAGATCCACGGCAACGCGCAGGTCATCTTCGACGGCAATGACGTCGCCATCCAGGATCTCCGCGATCTGAACGGCACCCTGACCCCGCTGAACGACGATCTCAAGACCGCACAGTGGATGGTCTATGATGTAAACCAGAACCTGAACACCCTCGACTCGGATCTCATGGACTCGAGCACGAAGCTGAAGAGCCTGAGCACGAAGCTCAAGCGGCTCGGCAGCTCCATGAGCGGGACAAGCATCGACAACCTGCAGATTCAGGATATGAAGGGGGATATTGATGGTGTTACCTCCAGCCTGAAGAGCTTAAATGGCCATCTTAATGAAATGACGAACCCTGAGAATCGTAGTGATTTCAATGCCAGCGCATCGGAGGTTACGACCAATGCGGCACTCAGTCATGTCAAGAATCATACGGATGGTGTAACAGATAAGGATGCCGCAGAAGCAGCGAATGCAGAAGTAAAGAAAATTCAGAAGGCGGCTAAGATCGTACAGGTAGATCCGGATACAGATAGTACGGAAGACTACGTACAGCCGATCAAGGATGAATGCACGAAGGCAGTAAAATCGGCTTTTGAAACAGCGATGGCGGCAGAAGCGAAGACTGAGCTGGCAGCTACCGTTATGGCTGCACTGGGGAAGGACCTGTCGGCGATGGATTCTGCAACGCAGACATTGGTTGCTGGTGTTGTGACCGGCCTTTATAATATGGGCATCACCGATACGGCAGAACTGACGAAGGCCATGGGTACAGGTCTCGCCGCATATATGTCAGGTGGTACGGATGCCATGACGCGGGCCCTGGCACCAACACTTGCAGCATCACCGAATGGAAAGAAAGCCGCAGAAGCAGCTGTACAGACATTTTTAAAGATAAAGACAGCAGAGGCTTTTAAGGAAGATCTGAATCAGACAAGTGCATATCTCAAACATCTCAGTGATCTTACGAAACTTCAGGAGGATGCAGAGGCACTGAATAAAACGGCGGTTGGTGACAGTACATCGAAGCTGGCAGATGATGTGAACAGTCTTACTGGTGCATTATCAGATGTTTTGAACGAGCTTGCAAATGGTGATAGTGTTGACGAAATGGTCGACTACATCAACAGCGTCACCAGTGATCTGAATGAGATCATGGACAACGGTGGTGCGGTGGCGTTCGATGCGGCGAAGACGCTGAACACCCTTCGCAGCGTGATCAGTGATATCGATGAGCTGATCGGCATCATGAACGCATACTACGGCGATGTGCAGAAGACCCTCGAGGATTCCGAGAATGTACTGACCCAGATTCAGAAGACCTCTGGTGATGCGGCGACGGCGCTTCAGAATCTGAACTCGACGCTTAGCTCCGCAGAGCCTGACTTCTCTGCAGCAGCAGACAACTCCTTCAAGGTCGGCCACATGGCGATCGACAACACGAACAAGATCGTCGACGATACGAAGGATTTCAAGTCCACTGGACGCAATCTTCGTGATACGATTAATAACAAGCTTGATGAGGAGGAAGCAGACAACAACTTCCTGAACATGGACCCGGAGGCGACGAAGGTTTCCCTCACGAGTGATCAGAACCAGGAGCCGACCTCCATCGCGATCATCTGCCGTTCGGATGAGATTTCGGTCAGCGATGATACGACGAAGACCCTTGATGCGGAGATTCCGGATGCATCGACGACGCTCCTCGGCAGAATCAAGGCGGTATTCGTGAAGCTCTGGAACACGGTTCGTTCCCTGCTCGGCATGGACGACTAATACGTAGAGGAAGAGAAGATCCCCGTGGCGTGGCGGATCCGCAGCGTGCGGCAGCCCGAACGACACGGTTTCGCCGCATCCCCCGCAGCGAGGGCTGATGGAAGCATTGGCCCAGGACGCGGGCGGATGGCGCGGAAAGGAAGCACTATGAAGAAGATACAGAAAACACTGATGATCACCGGTGCGCTCGCAGCACTGATGGCGTCGCCGGCACTGGCGATGATCAAGTCGATCGAGATCAACGCGGACACGGATTCCATCCCGAGCTACAGCGCGGGCACGGCGTTTTTCCCGGAGTACGAGGTATCGGATGACGACGCAGACGGGCTGACCGTGGCCTTCTCCCCAGAGGCGAGGTCGGCGATGGGCAGCGCGAATCCAACGATTCCGGCGACCGTGAAGTTTACGATCCAGAGCGACAGCGAGGATCTCGATGACGACCTCCGGATCATCGGCACCGGCATCCGCAGCACCTATGTGGATACCGTGTCGGTGGATAATTCCGAGGCGACGGGCCGCCTGCTGGTGTACCCGTTCTACGAGCTGATCGCACCGACCGTGACGATCAACGGCACAGAGGCACAGTGGGCCGAGGTGCCATACGCCGGAAAATACGAGATCGTGACGACCTATGTAAATAAGAGCGGCAACGAAACCACGACGCATCATACGACGAAGAACTGTCACTATAGCATCGCGTCGGCGGTGGCCAATGCTTATAACGGTCAGGTCGGTGTCGCGGTGCGCGCGCTGCCGACGGGCGATGAGGGCTATCAGACGCTCACCGTCGTAAACGGCGGGATCGTGAACGGCGTCGCGAAGTGGGATGCACTCACGGAGTTTGCAAACCAGTACGAGCTGAAGATCAGCTATACGCTGAACGACGGAAAGAAGCAGACCACCCGCTGCAAGACCACGGACACCAGCAAGGATGTCAGTGCGTATGTGAATTCCGCGGCGAACAACTCGCTCGTGGTGACCGTGCGTGCCCTGCCGAAGCAGAACGACGCGGCGTACTACAACATCGCGACCTCCGAGTGGGGACGTGCCGGCGGATATACAGCGGATACCTCAGACTATGAGATCGACGACAAGTGGGCATTTCTTTCCAGCTATCAGGCGACGGTCGAGGGTGACTTCGCGACGAAGCTTCGTGGCAGCGCAGCCCGCTTCGGCACCACGGCCTCGACCGGCAGCCAGGACGGCGCCTGGAACCGTGTCGCCTACCACTGGCAGTACATCGTGAACGGCACAGCGTTTAACCAGGGCTGGCGCCAGATCAACGGCAGCTGGTACTACTTCGACCCAGACGGCTACATGCACACCGGCTGGCTCGAGTGGAACGGCCACTGGTACTACCTCGAGTCGAAGGTCGGCGCGACCTGCGGCACCATGTACACCGGCACACAGCAGATCGGCGGCGCAACCTACAGCTTCGCAGCCGACGGCATCTGCCTGAACAAATGATTTATATACGTGAAGTCAGGTCCCCGGAGGGCTGTCTGCAGAAGCACCGTACTTCTGCCAGCAGCTCGCCGGGGATCTTTTGTGAATTTGTGATATAAATATCAGATATGGCAGATTCCACTTAACATTCCTGAGAAACTCCGTTATACTGTTTGTCGACTTTACATAGGGAGAACAGGCAGAGAAGCCTGTAAGAGAAGATGAACAAACAGTGGTTTTCAAAGGGCTTACGCGATGGTATTCCGATCGCGGCGGGATATTTTGCAGTGTCGTTTGCGCTTGGCATCGCGGCGCGGAACGCAGGACTCAACGCGTTTCAGGCGACGCTCGCGAGCCTGCTGTGCAATGCCTCCGCAGGTGAGTTCGCGGGCTTCACGGTGATCGCGAGCAATGCCTCCTACCTCACCATGGCGGTGATCACGGCGATCACGAATGCGCGCTACCTTCTGATGTCGGCGGCGCTCTCACAGAAGCTGCCGGCGGATACGAAGCTCGGTCATCGACTGCTGGTTGGTTTCTGGATCACGGATGAGATCTTCGGTGCCTCCGCGACGGTACCAGGCAAGCTGAATCCATTTTATAATTACGGACTCGCGGTGTGTGCGCTCAGCTTCTGGGCCCTCGGCACCTGCCTCGGCGTCGTGGTCGGCAATATCCTGCCGGCGAATGTCGTGAGTGCGCTCGGCGTACTCCTGTACGGCATGTTCCTCGCCATCATCATGCCGCCGGCGCGGAAGGACCGGATCGTACGTCTGCTGGTGGTAGTATCCATGCTGCTCAGCTTCATCTTTGCACGTGCACCCTGGATCTCACAGCTCAGCGATGGCACGCGCATCATCATCCTGACCGTGCTGATCGCCGGTGCCGGCGCGGTTCTCTTCCCGATTTCCGATGAAGAGGAGAAGGCCCAGGGTGAGGGGGTCGATATCAGCGCGGCAGATATGAAGAGTGCGCTGGATACAGAAGTGGAGAAGCTCGAAGAAAATGTGGATAACGCGGTCACTGCAGGAAAGGAGGCCACGAAGTGATGCATCAGAAATATGTGTATATCTTTATCATGTTCTTCGTGTCGTTCCTGATCCGTGTGCTGCCGCTGACACTCATCCGGAAGGAAATCAAGAACCGGACGATCCGCTCGTTCCTCTACTATGTGCCGTACGTGACCCTGGCGGTCATGACCTTCCCGGCGATCATGGACGCGACCGCGCAGCCGATGGCGGGCCTCGCCTCGCTCCTGCTCGGCATGATCATCGCCTGGTTCGGCGGCGGCCTCTTCCCGACCGCCATCGCCTGCAGCGTGACGGTATTCGTACTTGAGATGATACTGTAACGGAAGACGCCAGAGAACGACCACTGAAAGCCATACGTAGAGAACGTGAAGAATCAAAATCCTACCCCTTAGAAGTACTTGGAGTAATTTTTCCTTAGCACCCTCTGCAACGCTGAGTTTTCATCAAGAAAACTCAGTGATTGCAGAGGGCCTAGTACTTCTTAGGGGTAGGATTTTAGATTCTTCCGTTCTCGCAGTACTGTGCTTCCAGTGGGCGTCCTCTGGTGGCTTTCGCTACGTCTTCAATTCGGTATAAATATCACGCTTCGAGACACCGCGGTCCTTCGCGACGGCCTTCATGGCGTCCTTCTCGCTCATGCCCTGATCGAGGTAGTGCTGCATATGCTCCGTGAGCGGCATGGCGTTCCAGTTCGCCTGCGCCTCCTCGGTGATGGACTCCGGAGAGCGCCCCTCGATGACGAGCACATACTCGCCGAGCGGATCCTCCTCCTGATACAGCGCGATGGCGTCGCCGAGGGTGGTACGGATCGCTTCCTCATGCTTCTTCGTGAGTTCACGACAGAGGGAGATACGGCGCTCCGTGCCGAGGACGTCCGCGAGATCCTGGAGCGTGACACGCAGCTTGTGCGGTGCCTCGTAGAGAATCATCGTGCGGGTCTCGGTGCGCAGCTCCTCGAGGATGCGCTGACGCTCCTTCTTGTTGGCCTTTTCCGTCGGCAGGAAGGCCTCGAAGGCGAAGCGGCGGGTCGGGAGTCCGGAGATCGTGAGGGCGGTGACGGCTGCGACCGGTCCCGGCAGCGAGGTGACGGTGATGCCGGCCTCGACGGCCTGCCGGACGAGCTCCTCCCCCGGATCGGAAACGCAAGGCGTGCCGGCGTCCGTGATGATCGCGACACTCTTCCCGGCAAGCATATCCTGCACCAGCGCCCGGGCCTTGTCGTATTTATTGAATTCATGGTACGCCGTCATCGGCGTTTTGATCTCGAAATGATTTAACAGCTTGATCGAGTTTCGTGTATCCTCCGCGGCGATCATGTCGACGGACTGTAAGCACTTCACCACGCGAAAGGTCATATCATCGAGATTACCGATCGGTGTCGCGCATACATACAGTGTTCCTGCCATTGTAAACCTCCATAACTGCAGCTTCTTCCGGGACCGTCACGATCCGCGTCGCGAGAACATGGGCGGTCGACGACATTGGCCGACCGGCATATGCGGCCGGCGTCCCCGGCGGGAGCTGCATCGTTAAGCTCCATTGTAAACGAAACGCTTCCTATAAACTATTAATTTTTTTCAGAATGTTTAAGATTTCAGCACATTACTTGCAAATATAGTAGGGCTCTGCTATATTACGAATGATTAAAAGGCTCTTCGGGGCTTTATTTTTTACTTACAGAGTATATAAAATCGGTCGCCGGTGCCGCGTATATGCGCATATATCCGCGTAGTCACGTACCGGACGATGATGAGGAGAAAAAGATGAAGAAACTCATGGCGATGCTTGTCCTGGCAGCGATGATCTGTATGGCAGTTGCAGGATGTGGTAAGAAGGCAGATGATCAGACACAGGAGACCGTAAAGGCAGCGGAGACCGCGCCGGATGGTTCTGCTGTTACGAAGGCAGCTGCAGAGGTAGAGACCAATGCAGAGAATGGTCTCCCGGCGAATCGTCAGCCGGATGCGACGGCTCCGGTCGTAGATACCGTGATGGTATATGCGATGGTCAATGGCAAGATGTCTCAGGTGATGGATTCCGTAGAGGAGCTCAATGAGCAGGCACTGCTTGATAAGCTGATCGAGCTGGGCACCGTCGCAGAGGGCACGACCCTCGTCAGCTTCGAGAAGGTCGATACGGGTGAGACCGTTCTGGCCGGCCCGGGTGCTCCGGAGGGACAGGATACCATGTCGGTACAGGATGGTGTACTGACACTGTCCGGTTTCAAGCCGGGTGAGGGCCTCGATGAGGCAACCGCAGAGAAGGCTGTAGCCGACACCTACGCTGCAAACTTCGAGCTGAACCAGTGCACGGTAACACTTCAGTAAGACACGAGACGAAAACACCGCAGGGCCTCCTGCGGCGTTTTTTCATATTCGGGGACCGATGAGAGGAGGAAGCATGAATTTTAAACGTTTGGCAGCCATGGTGCTCAGCGTCGTGATGATGCTCGGGGCGATCGCGTGGACCGGTGGTGCAGAGGCATACGCGGCGAGCGTCGTGGGCCGAGGCGTGACGCGGACGGGCAGCCCGGCGGGGGACAATGTCTCCGGCGCAGGCAGCAGCACCTCCGCGGGCAGTGCTTCGGGCGCAGACAGCGGCGAGCTTCGCGGTGCGTGGTTTTCCTACCTCGACTGGCAGAACATGCCGACGGATGAGGCGGGCTTCAAGGCCGCGGCGGATCAGGTGATGTCCGACATCCAGAAGAACGGCATGAATGCGATTTTCTGTCATGTGCATAGTCACTCGGATGCGTATTATCCGTCCTCCGTACTTCCGACATCGAAGTTTCTCCCTGGAAACGGCCGCTTCGACGCACTCCAGTACATGATCGACAGCGCGCACCGGCACGGCCTCCGCTTCCATGCGTGGTTCAACCCGTACCGCGTGACGGGCTACCAGATGAAGTGGTCGGATGTGCCGGCGGGCTCCATCGTGAAGCAGTGGTATGCGTCCGGCAACCGGAACGTGCTGCTCTTCGACGGGAACTATTACCTGAATCCGGCACAGCCGGCGGTGCGTGATCTCGTCGTCTCCTCGATCCGCGAGGTACTCACGAAGTATGCGATCGATGGCGTGCAGTTCGACGACTACTTCTACCCGGATCTCGGAAAGGATGCCGCGACGAACTTCGATTACCCGGAGTACCAGCTCTACAGCGGGAACGCGTCGATCACGGAGTGGCGGAAGGCCAATGTCTCGGCCCTCATCGCCGCCGTGTACCAGACCGTGCATGCGGTCCGTCCGTCTGCGGTGTTCGGCGTGAGCCCGGTGGGGCCGCTCCGGAATCTGCGAAGTGAGAAGAGTTACTTCGTAGACATTGACACATGGATGAGTCACACGGGCTACATCGACTACGTGCTCCCGCAGATCTACTTCGATTTCGAGCAGAAGACCGGCAGCGGTGTGGCGTCGGATGCTGCGTATGCGAACTGCTTAAACAGCTGGCTGCAGCTTCGTCAGAAGACCGGTGGGAAGGTGAAGCTCTACGTCGGCCTCGCACTCTACAAGTGCGGCACCTCTGCCTGGGACGGCAATGCGAAGCCGGAGTGGCTCCGCCGCAGTGATATCCTCCTCCGGGAGGTGCAGCTCGCACGACAGAGCGGCCAGGTGAGCGGCTTCGGCATCTATGCGTACCAGAACTTCGATGATGCCGCGGCACAGGCAGAGCTCGCGAACTTAAGGACGGTATTTCAGTGATGACCTGGACCGAATTCACCAGTCGATTTCCGATACAGTTAAATCAGCAGCAGGAGAGCGCCGTACAGTCCGTCGAGGGCCCGGTGCTTCTTCTCGCGGTGCCGGGCTCCGGTAAAACGACCGTGCTCGTGACACGGCTCGGCTACATGATTTTCTGTAAGGGCATCGCACCGGAGCGGATCCTGACGGTGACCTATACGGTAGCGGCGACGAAGGATATGGCGGAGCGCTTCGCATGCCGCTTCGGAGCACAGATGGCCGGGCGCCTCGAGTTCCGCACCATCAACGGCATCTGTGCCCGTGTGATCCAGTACTGCAGCTGGAAGAGCGGCCGCACCGCGTTTTCGCTGCTCACCGATGAAAAGCGCATCGCTGCGATGCTCGCCGGCATCTACCAGCGGATCGAGCACAGCTATCCGACCGAGAGCGACCTGCAGAATGTCCGCACCCTCATCACCTTCATCAAGAACCGTATGCTTGGGGAGGAGGAAATCCGGACGCTCGAAAAGGACGCGGAGATCCAGCTTCTCCGGATCTATAAGGCATACAATGCAGAGCTCCGGGAGCATCAGCTCATGGATTACGACGACCAGATGGTCTATGCCTATACCATGCTGCAGCGCTTCCCGTGGCTGCGCGAGCATTTCCAGCAGCAGTACCCGTACATCTGTGTCGATGAGGCCCAGGACACCTCGAAGATCCAGCACGCCATCATCGCCCTCCTCGCGTCCCGGACCGAAAACCTCTTCATGGTCGGCGACGAGGATCAGAGCATCTACGGCTTCCGTGCGGCCTATCCCGATGCGCTTCTCGAGTTTGAGCAGCATCATCCCGGTGCCCGGGTCCTCCTGATGGAAGAGAATTTCCGTTCGGATGCCAGCATCGTCCGCGCCGCTGACCGCTTCATCCAGAAGAACACCCTGCGCCACGAAAAGCACATGCAGCCCGCCCGACCGAAGCAGCGCGAGATCCGGGAAATCCCGCTCGCGAACCGGAAGGCCCAGTACAGCTATCTCCTGAAGGTGGCGGAGGACTGTACGGCCGCGTATGCAGCGGATCAGGAACAACGGGCGGTCGCAGCCGACGAAGTGAAGGAGAGAGCGGATGGCGGCCCGGCGACCGACGCGCTGCACGCGGACAGGCGTAGAAGCTTGTCTCCGATCGCGGTCCTCTACCGGGACCACGAATGCGCGCTCCCACTGATCGACCTCCTCGAACGAAACGGCGTGCCATATAAGATGCGGAACGCCGATATCGGCTTCTTCACGAACCGGGTTGTGCTCGACATCTGCAACATCATCCGCCTCGCTGAGAACCCGCTGAACACGGAGCTTTTCATGCAGCTCTACTACAAGCTCGGCACCTATCTCCGCAAGCAGGATGCGCAGAGCATCGCAGACATCAGTCAGCTCGAGGGACTCTCCGTCTGGGACGTAGCACTCAAACACGGCGGGCTCAATGCCTATACCAAGGGAAAGGTCCGCGCCATTCAGACCCATATGCGGAACCTGCGGAAGGAGAGCGCCGGCCGCGCGGTCCATCGCATCGTCGAGTACATGGGCTATCGTGAGTACATGGAGCGAAGCGAGATCAAGGACACGAAGCTTGACATCCTCCGCATCCTCGCGGATCAGGAGGACAGCCCGCGCCATTTCGTCGACCGCCTCGAGAAGCTCCGACAGGTCCTGAAGGAGAAGTCGTCGGAGCGGGACTGCCCGTTCATCCTCTCGACCATCCATGCCAGCAAGGGCCTCGAGTACGACAGCGTGTATCTCCTCGACGTCATCGACGGTGTCCTCCCGGCGCAGATTCCGAAGGACCTGAAAAAGGCCGAAAAGGCGGAGCTCGAAGCCTACGAAGAAGAGCGACGCCTCTTCTATGTCGGCATCACCCGCGCGAAGGACCAGCTGTACGTCTTCACGATGAAGACCCAGCACTCCAGCTTCTGCGATGAGCTCTTCCAGCGGATGCCGAAGAAGAGCAGCGTGAAGCCGGCCCCGACGTACAGCGGCACCGCACCCAGCAGCTGGAGCGGCTACATCAGCATCACCGGACGTAACCGGCGCTGAGGGTAACAGTTCAGACAGAGGACCCGAAATGCGTCATCGATCGCCAGTCCTCAATGCCGGATGCTGTCGCCCGCGCCTTCGGCCCCGATTCTTGCATTTACGCCCTAAATAAATTATAGTTAATAAGTTAATGCACCCACATACGGTGCGCAGATCTATACATCAGGTCGCCTTCCATTCGGGCGCCCGGAAAGCGAGTATTATGGAAAAGAAACCTTACTACATCACCACGGCGATTGCCTATGCATCCGGCAAGCCGCATATCGGAAACACATATGAGATCGTCCTGGCTGACGCCATCGCACGATACAAGAGATTCCAGGGCTACGACGTCCAGTTCCAGACCGGAACCGACGAGCATGGCCAGAAGATCGAGGAGAAGGCCGCTGCTGCCGGCATGACACCGAAGGCCTTCGTCGACAAGACCGCAGGTGACATCAAGACCATCTGGGATCTTATGAACACCTCCTACGACAAGTTCATCCGTACCACCGACGACTACCACGAGAAGCAGGTACAGAAGATGTTCAAGAAGATGTACGACAAGGGCGACATCTACAAGTCCGAGTACGAGGGCTGGTACTGTACCCCATGTGAGTCCTTCTGGACCGATTCTCAGCTCGTGGACGGCAAGTGCCCGGACTGCGGACGCCCGGTACAGAAGGAGCGTGAGGAGGCTTACTTCTTCCGGATGAGCAAGTATGCGGACCGTCTCATGCAGTACTACGACGAGCATCCGGAGTTCATCCAGCCGGTATCCCGTAAGAATGAGATGGTCAACAACTTCCTGAAGCCGGGTCTCCAGGATCTCTGCGTCTCCAGAACCACCTTCAAGTGGGGCATCCCGGTCGTCGAGGATCCGAAGCACGTCGTATATGTATGGCTCGACGCGCTCACGAACTATATCACCGGTCTCGGCTATGATGCAGACGGAAACAGCGACCCGATGTTCGACAAGTTCTGGCCGGCGGATCTCCACCTCATCGGTAAGGACATCATCCGCTTCCATACCATTTACTGGCCGATCTTCCTGATGAGCCTCGACCTCCCGCTTCCGAAGAAGGTCTTCGGCCACCCGTGGCTCCTGACCGCTGCCGGCAAGTCACAGGAAGGCATCAAGATGTCGAAGTCCCGTGGTAACGTAATCTATGCCGACGACCTTGCGAAGCTCTTCGGTGTCGATGCCGTCCGTTTCTTCGTCATCCACGAGATGCCGTACGAGAACGATGGTGTCATCTCCTGGGAGCTCATGGTGGAGCGTTACAACTCCATGCTCGCAAACATCCTCGGAAACCTCGTGAAGCGTACCATCTCGATGAGCAACAAGTACTTCGACGGCGTCGTCGAGGATAAGGGCGTGACCGGTCCGATGGATGAGGACCTGAAGAACACCATCCTCCAGGCGGTGAAGACCACGAGCGAGAAGATGGATCAGCTCCGCGTCGCCGACGCCCTGACGGCTGTGTTCGATATCTTCCGTCGCTCCAACAAGTACATCGACGAGACGGAGCCGTGGGTGCTTGCGAAGGACCCGGCACAGGCCGATCGCTTAAAGACCGTTATGTACAACCTTACCGAGGCGCTCAACATCGGTGCGTCGCTCCTCGAGAGCTTCATGCCGGAGACCGCTGAGTCCATCCTTTCCGAGCTCCATGCCGAGAAGCGTGCCCTCGAGGACATGGATCGCTGGGGTCTCTACAAGTCCGGTACGAAGGTGACCGATGCACCGGCAACCCTCTTCGAGCGTAAGAAGGAAGAGGAGGTTATGGTCGAGGTCGAGAAGATCGAGGCAGCGCAGCGTGCACAGTACGAGGCGCAGCAGGCGAAGGATGCCGCCGCTTCTTCCGAGGCCAATGCAGGCGACCAGGCAGCAGAGACCGACGCGGAAGGCGATGGCATGCCAGAGGAGATCCTCGAGAACGGTGACTGTGCACCGGATACGCACATCGCAACACCGGAAGCAAAGCCGGAAATCACCTTCGAGGACTTCGATAAGGTCGAGCTCCGTATCGGAAAGATCCTTCACGCAGAGGAGGTTCCGAAGTCGAAGAAGCTCCTGAAGCTCAGTGTGCAGGTCGGTGCCGAGACACGTACGATTCTCAGCGGTATCAAGAAGTCCTACAAGCCGGAGGACCTCGTCGGTAAGCGCGTGATGATCGTCGCCAACCTCGCTCCGCGGAAGATCGCAGGTGAAGAGTCCCAGGGTATGATCGTAGCGGCAGAGGATGATGATGGAAACATTGCCCTTATGAGCCCGATGGCGAAGATGCCGAGCGGTTGTCTCATCGGCTGATGTATAAACACGACCGGCGCGCAGGAAACTGTGTTCCGGTCGTCGCTTAAAATTATGTCTACATATCAAAGTGTTTTAAAAAGCACCCGAAAAGGAATCGGACTGTCCGGTGGCCTCCTGAAGCTCTTCGCGACCCTCATGATGACCGCGTACAGCTTCGCGGTCGTCATCATTAAGAACGGCAAGCTCTACGGATACTCCAAGGAATACTATCAGATGGCGATCGCCACGGCGGAAGGGATGCGCTGGCTCCGACTCTACGACATCCTTCATTTCTGCGGCTTTTTCTGCTTCCCGATCTTCGCATTTCTCTGCGTCGAAGGTTTCATCCATACGTCCGACTTCTGGAAATATTTCGGACGTATGCTCGTGTTCGCACTGCTGAGCGAGGTTCCGTTCGACCTCTGTATGTACAACGAGACCTATCACTTCGCGCTGCAGAACCCGATGCTCACACTCGCACTCGGACTCCTCGTGATGTATGGCATGAAACAGAACCGGAAGCGCATAGAGCGGAAGTGGCTCTGTGTCGTGGCCGGCTGTGCCGCCGCCTATATCGCACATCTCCAGTTCGGCGTGTTTGCGATCCTCGGTATGGCACTCATGTATAATTTTCATAAGGAGAAGACCCTGCAGATTGCGAGTGGCGTCCTGACCACCGCCGCCGGCTCCGTCAGCGCCCACTTCCTGCCGGTCCTCTGCTTCCTGCCGATCGGGTTCTACAACGGCGAGCGTGGCCGCCTGCATCCGAAGTGGCTCTTCTACCTTTATTACCCGCTCCACCTCACCGCGTTCTACCTGATGATCTATATCGGTGCGTTACTTTAGAAAAAATTAATGGGGTCTGACCCCATTAATTTTTTCTTACATGAACTTAAGGATTTCGTAAGGGGGTCTGACCCCATTAAATTTTTATGAAAAAAGCAAGTGAAATTTTTGACACCCATGCACACCTCTGCGATGCGGCCTTCGATGATGAGCGCGAGGCGATCATCGCGGATCTCGGCGCCCATGGCGTCGGTGCGTTTACAGAGATCGGCTTCGATCTACCGTCGAGTCGCGCGGCGCTTGCGCTCGCGGAGCGCTATCCGCAGGTCTATGCGGCGGTGGGCTTCCATCCGGACCACAGTGATCATCTGCGCGACGAGGATGTGGAAACGCTTCGGCAGATGGTGGAAAATAATCAGAAAATCGTGGCGATCGGCGAGATCGGCCTGGACTACCACTATACACGTGAAGGTATTTTGCGGCGGGCCGCCGCTTCCGGACAGGAACCGGACCCGGAGAGTCTCGCGACGGCCGATCCGGAGCCGGAGATTCAGAAGGCCTGCTTCCGACGGATGCTCCAGCTTGCGCGTGCGCTCGGGCTTCCGATCAATGTGCACTCGCGGGAAGCAGCGCAGGATACCTACGATCTCATCGTGGAGGAGCACGGATATGAAAATTCCGGCATCATCCACTGCTTCGGTTATCCGGTGGAGATGGCCGAGCGCTTCGTGAAGCTCGGCTTATATGTCGGTGTCGGCGGTGTCGTCACCTTTAAGAATGCCCGAAAGCTGAAGGAAGTGGTGGCGCGCATCCCGATCGAGCGCATCGTCCTCGAGACGGACTGCCCGTACATGGCACCGGTACCGAAGCGCGGCACCCGGAACGATCCAAGAAATCTCCCGTATGTCGTAGAGGAAATCGCGGCGCTTCGCCAGATGGATCCGGCGGAGGTCATCCGCATCACCACCGAAAACGCGAAGCGCGTGTATCGCATCAGTGAATAAAGAAAACGCAGGCGGTCGTCTTCCGCGTAACCATGGTCAATGGCTCCGGAAGAACGACCGCCTGCGTTTTTATATTCTTGACGTACTGTGTTTCCAGGAAGCATTCACGGTCGCGATCTGCTCGGCGGTGCGGTAGCTGCACGGCTTTTTTCTATAGTGACGGCCTACGGTTCTGGAGATACGTAAGCAGCGTCCGGCTGACGACGGAGCTCGCTGTTTTTGAGAAGGCGAGGCCGAGGGTGCGGCAGGAGGCCGGCTCGAGCGGGCGGGAGACGACGCCGGGACAGCCGAAGGCCTGCATGACGAGCTCCTGCGAGATGGTGACGCCGAGGCCGCTCCGCACGAAGGCCATGATGAGCGGATCGTCGCGGAAGCTGTAGGCGATGTCCGGTTTCACCGGACACTTATGGATGAGGTGCTGGATGTCGTTATCACAGCCCGGGGTCTCGATAATCAGTGGATACTGAAACAGCTGCGGCAGGGTCACGCTTTCCTGCGCTGCCAGCGGATGCCCTTCCGGGAACACCGCGCAGAGCGGGTCATCGAGGAGCGGATAGAAGGCGAGATCATCTGCGACGATCGACGAGAGGAAGCCGCAGTCGATCTGTCCGTGGATGATCCAGTCGCGGATCTCGTCGTAGTTTCCATCCAGGATCGCCATCTCCACCTTCGGATAGTGTTTCTTAAAATAATGTACGACCTCCGGCATCCAGCGGGTGGTGATGCTGGAAATGCTGCCGACGCGCAGCTTTCCCTCAACCTTATGGTTGATGTTGAACGCCGCCTGGCGCAGCCGGTCCTTCTGGTTCGCGAGCTCCCGCACATAGGGAAGCAGCCGTGTGCCGTTGTCGGTCAATGTCACGCCGCGGTTGATGCGGGCGAAGAGCTGTACGCCCAGTTCCTCCTCGAGCCCCGCCATCATCTGGCTGATGCCGGACTGCGTATAGTTCAGTGCCTCGGCGGCCTTCGAAAAGCTGCCGGTCTCGCAGACCTTCAGAAATATCTCATATCGATCCTTCAGTTCCCGCATGATCAGAATCTCCATTGCTGCTATTTGGGCCAGCCGACAAACGGCTTCACATGTCGTCGATGTGGCACATCTACCAGGTATCAGTAAAATTAATATCCCGTCATAAAATCATTCGTTTCACTGATATAATACCCCATGCTATCTTATATTGCAAAAGATTATAGTAATCAGGGAGTCTTATAACTATGGAAAAGAAGTCAAGCAGTTTCTCAGGACAGATCGGATTCGTCCTTGCGGCGGCCGGCAGTGCCGTCGGCGTCGGTAATCTCTGGCGTTTCCCGTACCTCGCAGCGAAGGACGGCGGTGGGCTCTTCCTGCTGGTCTATCTCGTGCTGGTGCTGACCTTCGGCTTCACGCTGCTGACCTCCGACATCGCGATCGGACGACGCACGAAGCAGAGCGCCATCGGTGCCTATGCGACGATGAATCCGAAGTGGAAATTCCTCGGCATCCTGACCTTTCTCGTGCCGGTGCTGATCATGACCTACTATGCGGTTATCGGCGGATGGATCACGAAGTATGCTGTTGCGTATCTTTCGGGGCATGCGGCCGCTACGGCAGAGGATGGCTACTTTACAGGCTTTATTACCTCCCCGGTTTCACCGGTGGTGTTCGCCCTTCTGTTCATGGGCATCACCGCTATTATCGTATATAACGGTGTCGAGGGCGGCATCGAGCGTGTATCCCGCTGCATGATGCCGATCCTGCTCGTGCTGGTGATTGTGATCGCGGGCTATGCATTGACCCTGCATCATGAAGATGCCTCCGGACAGGTGCGTACCGGCATGGATGGTCTCCGTTACTACCTCACCCCGCATCTCGAAGGCCTGACCCTCGGCCGCTTCCTGCAGATTCTGCTCGATGCGATGAGCCAGCTGTTCTTCTCCCTCGGTGTATCGATGGGCATCATGATCACCTACGGCTCCTATGTAAAGCCGGAGGTCAATCTGAACACCTCCGTGAATCAGATCGAGATCTTCGATACCGGCGTCGCACTGATCGCCGGCGCGATGATCATCCCGGCAGTGTATGTGTTCTCCGGTACGGAAGGCATGAGCGCCGGTCCGAGCCTGATGTTTGTGTCCCTTCCGAAGGTCTTTGCAGCGATGGGGAAGGCTGGCGTCTTCGTCGGCATACTTTTCTTCGTCACTGCGATCTTCGCGACGCTCACCTCCTGCATCTCCGTGCTCGAATCCATCACCGCGAACTGCATGGAGATCTTCCACACCGGTCGTAAGAAGACGGTGCTGGTACTGTCGGTCATCTACCTCGCAGCGTCAGCCATCATCGCCCTCGGCTACAGCATCTTCTACTTTGAAGTGCAGCTGCCGAACGGCTCTGTCGGCCAGCTGCTCGACATCATGGACTACGTCAGCAACAGCGTGATGATGCCCTTCATCGCACTGCTGTCTACCCTCCTGCTCGGCTGGGTTGTGACGCCGAACTACGTCGTCGATGAAATGGAGCGGAACGGCGAGACGTTCCACCGGAAAAAGCTCTACTGCATCATGATTCGCTTCGTGGCACCGTTCCTCATGCTGATCCTCTTTCTGCAGTCGACCGGCATCCTCGCATGATATACATTGTGAGGACGAGATGATCTGAATTATGTATAACAAAAATCCGAATCCTTCTCGATAAAGCGCATGCCATACATGATATGACGGCCGGAAGAAGGACTCGGATTTTTCTGCGTTTATGTAAACGAATCAGAGCACATGTGTGTAAATAAAAAACTTCGGGGCCAGGTGTATCCACGTCACATAGAAGGATCCTCTTAGTGCTGCTACGTTCCCGTCCTGACACGGTTCGAGGGATCTATTGCGTGGGGCCCAGCGCCCGAAGCATAGAAAGTATAGCTGAAAATCGCGGAAATGGCAAGCTGTACTTGACATCCTGTGATATAATACCTTGATTCATGGTAACAGTTTAGACAGGCAGGGGACCCGCAGGGGCGGCAACGGAACTGTTATGATTCATAGTGATGTGAGGTTTTTATGAGCTTTTCGAGTCTGATTTTCATAGCGCTGTTTCTGCCGGTTTTCATGATCGCTTCTGTGCTTGCGCGTGGAAATCAGCGGAAGAACCTCGTGCTGCTCCTCTTTTCTCTGATTTTCTATGCCTTCGCGGGGCTCACGAAGCTTGCGCTGCTCCTCATGGTGACGATGCTCGCCTGGTTCAGCGGGCAGCGCATCGGACGGGCGCTACAGTTCGCGGCTTCGGAAAATCCGGACTATCAGGAGGGCGATGATGATTTCCAGAGTCCGGACGCGGAGCGGATCCGTGTCGAGGGGCAGAGGCGTGCCCGTGCGTGGCTGATCCTCGCGCTCGTGCTGCTGATCGCGGTGCTTCTCTTTTATAAGCTTGCCGGACCGATCTGCCGGAGTCTGTTTCTGACCAATGCAGACGACCTGGACGCAGGTGGTGGTGCCACGACGGGAATGGCTGCGGCCATCCTCGCGTATGTCCGAAACATTGGACTCCCACTCGGCATTTCCTTCTATATATTTAAGCTGATCAGCTACGTCGCCGACGTCTATACGAAAAAGACGGAGCCGGGCGATTTCTTCCATGTGCTGCTCTATACCGTGACCTTCCACCAGGTGGCGCAGGGCCCGATCACGCGCTTCGGCGAGATGGCCGAGGAGATGGACCATCGGCGCGCGGATGCCGAGGATCTGGTAGAGGGCCTCTGGCGCTTTATGGTGGGCCTCGCGAAGAAGACCGTACTCGCGGATCATCTCGGCACACTCGCGGAGACCTTCCTGCCGCTCGCCGGTAACACCACGTTCTCCGTCGGCGGTGCCTACCTCGGTGCGCTCTGCTACATGCTGCAGCTCTATCTCGATTTCTCTGCCTACTCCGACATGGCGCTCGGCCTCGGTCGGATGATCGGCTTCCACTATCCGGAAAACTTCAACTATCCATATATCGCGGTTTCTGTGCGTGACTTCTGGCGTCGCTGGCACATTTCGCTGAGCCGTTTCTTCCGGGATTATGTATACATCCCGCTGGGCGGGAATCGTGTATCGACCGGACGGCTGATGCTGAATCTGCTTGCCGTTTGGGCGTTGACCGGCTTCTGGCATGGCAGCAGCTGGAATTTTATCCTCTGGGGACTTTACTACTTCGTCTTCATCGCGATCGAGAATTTCGTGAAGAAATTCCAGAAAGCGAAGGCAGTGTCTGGCACAGACGCTACGGACGGCGCAGTTGCCGCTGCAGGCCCGGCTTCAGCTGCGGACACGAAGCGCAACGCGCAGGCACCGCGTCGCTCGCCGCTGCCGGCGCTCACGCGTGCGCTTGGTCACCTCTACACCCTGATCGTCGTGTTCTTCGGCTGGGTGCTGTTCCGCTTCAGTGATTTCCAGGTGCTGCGCGAGGTGCTCCGCACGATGTTCTTCCTGAGCGGACGTGCGACGGTCGATGCGGCGGAGCTTTTGACCCTCCGCAGTAATCTGTTCTTCCTGATCTTTTCCATCATCGCCTGCACACCACTCGGTGCCCGTCTCGCCGCGAAGCTGCGGGCGTTCTATGATGCGAGCCTTCAGCAGGAGGCGCGCGAGAAGCAGCAGCTCGAGCGTGAGAAGGCGCGTTATCAGAAGGAAACCGAGATCGATCAGCAGGTGCAGCGCCTCGACGCCAGCATCGAGGGCCTCGAGGAGGAAGACGCCGAGAATCACGAGCGCGTCGCTACCCGGATGAAGCGCCGCATCACGAAGAGCAGCGAAGCCCGTCGCCGGAGCGAGGGCCTGTACTACGGCCTCCGCCTCCTCCTGATGCTCCTGCTCCTCGCACTCTCCATCGTCTCGATGGTCGGCGCCAGCTACACCCCGTTCCTGTATAATCAGTTCTGATGTCTCCGGCGACCCGCGGGCGTCGCGCGTAAAGCGCTGCGCCCGTTCCACGTCCATGGCATCCCGCGACCGGCTGAGCCGCCGGCCTATCGAAAAGCATGAAACCAGTTTCTGAAAATGAACATGAAAAACCGCATAAAGAGATGCGCGGCGTTCAGATCGTTGCGGTCGCCGCAGCGCTGATCGCCACCGTACTTCTCGGCATTGGCCTCGCCCTGCCACTCCGCCCGACGTACTCTGCCTCCGAGAAGCGCGCCCTCGCGAGCTTTCCGACCGCGACCACGGAGACCCTCCTGTCCGGTGCGTACTTCACAGACCTCGCGACCTGGTTCTCCGACACCTTTCCGTGCCGCGAGACCCTGCTCAGCCTCGGCGCGAAGCTCGAGAGCCTCTATGGCCCGCAGGGTGAGTCCTTCTACGGAAACCGGTCCACGGCCGTCGCGGATACGATTCCGGAGACCGCCGAGTCGCTCGCGCCGGTCATGACCCTCGCCGCTGCGGAGCCGGAGGGCGCCGCGGATGAGGCCAATGCTTCGGCCACGCCATCGTCACTTGCACATGACAAGTCGGCGACGGGTGCGCTCGATCAGTATGCCGCCCTCGTCGAGACGAATGCCGACGGTACGCTGAAGGAGAAAAAGGCAGAAAAAGCGGAGGTGAACGGCGAGCAGGCCGGCAGCATCTACGTCACGAACCACCGCGGCTACGAAATCTACTATTATAATCAGGGCGGTGCAGTGAAGTATGCGTCCATGATCAACACCTATCGGGCGCGCTTCCCGAAGTGTGAGGTCTACGATATCCTCGTGCCGAACAGCTTCGGCGTCGAGCTCGACCGCAGTACGCAGGCGGCGCTCGGCTCCAGCAACATGGAGGACGCGTTCAACTACATCTACAGCATGATCGATCCGGAGGTCCATAAGGTGTCCGTCTTCGAGACGCTTCTGCAGCATAAGAACGAGTACATCTACTTCCATACCGACCACCACTGGACCGGACTCGGGGCGTACTATGCCTACATGCGCTTCTGCGATGCGAAGGGCATCGAGCCGCACAGCCTCCGGGACTACCAGAAGGAGAGCTTCGATGGCTTCTACGGCACCTTCTACTTCTCGACGAACCGCTCCGAGGCGCTAAAGCAGAACCCGGATACTGTCGAGGCCTGGCTGCCGATCGCGACGAACGAGATGGAGTACATCAACCAGCTCGGCGAGCAGGGCCATGCCCAGGTCATCAACGACGTCACGAATTCGAACGCCGGCGACAAGTACAGCGCTTTCATCCATGGCGATAATCCGCTGACGGTCATCCATAATCCGCATCGAAGCGACGGCTCGGCCTGCGTCCTCATCAAGGAATCCTATGGCAATGCCTTCGCTCCGTACCTCGTGGATCACTATGAGGATGTCTATGTCGTCGACTATCGTCACTTCGAGGGCAGCATCGCGCAGCTGATCGAGGAGTACGGTGTGCAGGATATCATCTTCTTAAATAACGTGATGGCGCTCAGCGAGCGGGCATCCGGGATGATGATGGGACTGCTCGGGTGAGCGCCTGGAGGGCTGGCAGCAGAAACGCAGTACCCCGAGCTCGGAAGACTCTAAAATTCCAGTCCTCCGGGCTCTCATGCCCGAGCGGTTACCGGCAGCAGAAGCAAAAAGTACAAACGCTTGCAAAAGCGTGTACACTCACTTATAATTTATAAGATTTAACAGTCTGAATAATGCGGTTCTTATGCTCTGCGCATAGGAAACTTACAGGAGATATATGGAACAGTTTATCATGAAAGGTGGCACCCCTCTTCACGGCGAGGTCGTGATCGGCGGGGCGAAGAATGCCGCACTGGGCATCATCGCCGGCGCACTTTTAACAGATGAAGATGTGATTATAGAGAATCTGCCGGACGTGCGTGACATCAACGTTATGCTTGAGGCATTGAAGGAGATCGGCGCCGTCGTCGAGCGTATCGATCGTCATACCGCGAAGATCAGCGCCGTGGGCGTGACGAGCGTATCGATCGACGACGAGTACATCCGGAAGATCCGGGCATCCTACTACTTTATCGGCGCACTGCTGGGCAAGCATCACATGGCGGATGTTCCGCTTCCGGGCGGCTGTGCGATCGGTTCCCGTCCGATCGACCAGCACATCAAGGGCTTCCGGGCCCTCGGTGCGAAGGTAGAGATCCGGAACGGCTGTGTACAGGCCGCTGCCTCCGAAGGACTTCACTCCTCCCACATCTACCTCGACGTCGTATCCGTCGGCGCGACCATCAACATCATGCTGGCTGCCGTCCTCGCAGAGGGCAGAACCATCATCGAGAACGTGGCGAAGGAGCCGCACATCGTCGATGTCGCGAACTTCCTGAACTCGATGGGGGCCAACATCAAGGGCGCCGGTACGGATACGATCCGCATCCGTGGCGTCCGCCGCCTGCATGGCACGACCTACGCCGTCATCCCGGACCAGATCGAGGCAGGCACCTTCATGTGTGCCGCCGCGGCGACCCGTGGTGACATCCTGATCAAGAACGTCATCCCGAAGCACCTGGAGTCGATCACCGCGAAGCTGCTCGAGATGGGCAACACGGTCTATGAGTACGATGAGGCCGTACGCGTCGTGGGCGCGCCGGTGCAGCATCCGACCGATGTGAAGACGCTCCCGTATCCGGGCTTCCCGACCGACATGCAGCCGCAGATGTCCGTGACCCTGGCCCTCGCCGATGGCACCTCGGTCGTCACCGAATCCATCTTCGAGAACCGCTTCAAGTATGTCGATGAGCTCGCGCGTATGGGCTCGAACATCAAGGTGGAGGGGAACGTCTCCGTCATCGATGGTGTGAAGCGCTTTATGGGTGCCAGTGTCAATGCACTCGACCTCCGCGCTGGTGCCGCTCTCGTCATCGCCGGCCTCGCCGCAGATGGCATCACGACGGTCCGCGACATCGTCTACATCCAGCGTGGCTATGAGCACTTCGAGCAGAAGCTGCAGGCCCTCGGCGCACAGATCGAGCTGGTGGACAGTGAGCGCGAGGCGCAGAAGTTCCGGCTGAAGATCGGCTGACGTAGAAAGAGACAAATCATATAGCTTGTGTAGAATAGAAACTGTTTTCAACAGGGTCTGAAAGAACATCGCCGTGCAGGCGGCACAGCTTGGGATACGAAAAGACAGTGTTGAGTCCATGATTCGATACTGTCTTTTGTGAATTTATGAAGGAGAAATGATTATGGATCTAAGAGCCATCGCTTTTATTTTGTTCATTTTAATGTATGTGATTATGATTGCGAAGCCGAACTGGAAGATCTACGCGATCTGGGGCGTCGCCATCGTCTTTATGCTGGTCGGGATCCTCCGGCCGAATCCGCTGTACATCCTGTCGGTCATCAACTGGAACGTCCTTATGATGATCGGCGGCACGATGCTCGTCGTCTGGTTCTTCATCGAATCGAAGATGCCGAATCTGCTGGCGGATATCATCCTCGATAAGTGTGCAAATGTCATGTGGGTCATCATCCTGATGTCGCTGTTTGCCGGTGCGGTGTCGGCGTTTATCGATAATGTCGCTACCGTCCTCATGATCGCACCGGTGGCACTTGCGGTATGTAAGAAGCTCGATATCTCGCCGGTATCGATGATTCTGTCCATCGCCGTGTCCTCGAATCTGCAGGGTGCGGCGACGCTCGTCGGCGATACGACCTCCATCATGCTCGGTGACTATGCGAACATGAACTTCATGGAGTTCTTCTTCATGCATGGGCGTCCGGGTATTTTCTGGTCCGTCGAGTTCGGTGCACTGATGACGGTACCGGTGATGATTTTTCTCTTCCATAAGTATCGACAGCCGGTGGAGGCCAGCGAGAAGACCGTGGTGACGGATTACTTCCCGACGATCGCCCTGTGTGGTATCGTCGTTGCGCTCATCGTCGCGTCCTTCATCCCGAATACACCGGATATGATCAACGGTATCATCTGTATGACGATCGCGGCGATCTGTATGATCTGTGACTATGCGCGGCATCGGAGTCACCTCAACCTCAAGCATGCGATCGCTTCGGTGGATGCGGATACGCTGCTGATCCTCGCGGGGCTGTTTATCGTGATCCGTGGCATCACGGATGTCGGGATCATCGATGCGGCCGCAGACCTGATCGTACGTGCAGGTGGCAGCAACATCTTCATGCTTTATACGATCATCGTGTGGGGCTCGGTGCTGTTCTCTGCGTTTATCGATAACATCCCGTATGTGGCGACTATGCTGCCGATCATCACGGGCATCTGTCAGCTGCTCGGGATCGAGCCGTATCTTCTGTACTTCGGGCTGCTGACCGGTGCGACGCTCGGCGGCAACATCACGCCGATCGGTGCGAGTGCGAACATCACGGCGGTCGGTATGCTGAAGGCTGGTGGCTATGAGGTATCGTTCGGCGATTTCATGAAGATCGGATTGCCGTTTACGCTGGCGGCGGTGCTCACCGGGTATGCGTTTATCTGGGTGTTCTGGGCGTGACCGGATGAAGATGGAGACGGAGACAGGGCTGTCCGAAGGGCAGCCCTGTCTCCGTCTCCTATTTGTATGTGGTGAAAAATAATCTGAATTAGTGATTGACAATTAATTAACAGGCATGTATACTACTTGTAGTTTGATTGATAAATAATTAACGATAATTAATTATCAATCGACGTGAGATAATTTGATCTATAGTTGTTGCCACAAAAAGGAGATCACACATGAGTAAGGAATTAAAGAATCCGGAGATCGTTAAGGACATGGATTCTCTGCAGGCGAAGATCGCGGTTGTCAGAGAAGCACAGGAGAAGTACGCAAACTTCACACAGGAGCAGGTAGATAAGATTTTCAACGCCGCTGCAACGGCTGCAAACCAGATGCGTATTCCGCTTGCACAAATGGCAGTAGAGGAGACCGGTATGGGTCTCGTCGAGGATAAGGTCATCAAGAACAACTACGCCGCTGAGTATATCTACAACAAGTATAAGAATACGAAGACCTGTGGTGTCATCGATGAGGATCCGGCTTTCGGAACCAAGACGATCGCAGAGCCGCTGGGCCTCGTGGCTGCAGTTATCCCGACGACGAACCCGACATCGACCGCTATTTTCAAGACGCTGATCTGCTTAAAGACCAGAAATGGTATCATCATCAGCCCGCACCCAAGAGCGAAGAAGTGCACCACTTATGCTGCAAAGGTCGTTCTCGATGCTGCTGTCAAGGCAGGTGCTCCGGAGAACATCATTGGCTGGATCGATGAGCCGTCTCTTGAGATGACGGATGAGATCATGCATGACGCAGACTGCATCCTTGCAACCGGTGGTCCTGGTATGGTAAACGCAGCGTATAGCTCTGGTACACCGGCACTCGGCGTAGGTGCAGGTAATGATCCTTGCATCATCGATTCGACTGCAGATATCCAGATGGCCGTTTCTTCCATCCTTCATTCGAAGACCTTCGACTATGGTATGATCTGTGCTTCTGAGCAGACCTGCACCGTCGTAGCAGATGTGTATGATAAGGTAAAGAAGGAGTTTGAGTACAGAGGTGCGTACTTCCTGAGTAAGGAGGAGAAGGAGAAGGTTGGTAAGGTTATCATCATCAACGGCTCCATGAACGCAAAGATCGTCGGCCAGCCGGCATGGAAGATCGCCGAGATGTGCGGCATCGAGATTCCGCACTCGAAGAAGGTCCTCATCGCAGAGGTGACCGATAACTCGAAGGCAGAGCCGTTCGCACATGAGAAGCTCGCGCCGGTACTTGGTATGTATAAGGCGAAGGATTTTGACTCTGCACTTGTAAGCTGTGAGAAGCTTCTGATGGAGGGCGGTCCTGGACATACTGCTTCCCTCTTCATCGATCCACGTGAGACCGAGAAGATCGCAAAGCACGCACATGTGATGCATGCCTGCCGTATCCTCCTGAACCAGCCGTCTGCCCTGGGTGGTCTCGGTGATCTTTACAACTTCAAGCTCACTCCGTCTCTGACACTGGGCTGCGGCTCCTACGGTGGAAACTCTGTTTCTGAGAACGTCGGTGTCAAGCACCTGCTGAACTATAAGACTGTGACAGAGAGGAGAGAAAACATGCTCTGGTTCCGTACCCCATCTAAGGTTTACTTCAAGAAGGGCTGCATGCCAGTTGCCCTCGCTGAGTTAAAGGAAGTTTATGATAAGAAGAAGGTGTTCCTCGTAACCGACTCCTTCCTCGATTCTGCAGGATACATCAAGCCGATCACCGACAAGCTCCATGAGCTCGGCATCGACTACCGCGTATTCTCACACGTACAGCCGGATCCTACCCTGGCCAATGCTGAGGAAGGCGCTGAGCAGATGCGTCGTTATCAGCCGGATTGCATCATCGCCTTCGGTGGTGGTTCTGCGATGGATGCCGGTAAGATCATGTGGGTTCTCTATGAGCACCCGGATGTAACCTTCGCCGATATGTCGATGCGTTACATCGATATCCGTAAGAAGGTTTACCAGTTCCCGAAGATGGGTGAGAAGGCACTCTTCGTAGCCATCCCGACCTCTTCTGGTACCGGTTCTGAGGTGACTCCGTTCGCGGTTATCACCGACCAGACCACGGGCACCAAGTACCCGATCACGGACTACGAGCTGCTTCCGAACATGTCGATCATCGATACCGACAACATGATGACACAGCCACGCGGCCTCACCGCTGCATCCGGACTCGATGTTCTCGTACACGCACTCGAGGCATACGCTTCCATGATGGCTACACCGTATACGGATGGTCTCGCTCTTCAGGCGATGAAGCGCGTCTTCGAGTACCTGCCGACTGCTTTTAACGAGCCGACCAATGTCAAGGCCAGAGATGAGATGGCACACGCATCCTGCATGGCAGGTATGGCCTTCGCCAATGCCTTCCTCGGTGTCTGCCACTCCATGGCACACAAGCTCGGTGCTTACCACCACATCCCGCACGGCATCGCAAACGCACTCCTCCTCACCGAGGTTATCCGTTACAATGCGGCGGAGCAGCCACCAAAGATGGGTACCTTCCCTCAGTATGAGTATCCGCACACACTCCACAGATATGCAGAGTGCGCACGTTTCTGCGGTGTCGTTGAGAAGGATGATGCGAAGGCTGTTCAGAAGTTCTGCGATAAGATCGTAGAGCTGAAGCGCACCGTCGGCATCAAGGAGCGCATCCAGGATTACAACGTAACGGAGGAGGATTTCCTGAAGACCCTCGACGAGATGAGCACCAACGCATTCGATGATCAGTGCACCGGTGCAAACCCGAGATACCCGCTGATCTCCGACATCAAGGAGATGTACAAGCTTGCATTCTACGGCAAGGCTTACCAGAAGAACGACGCAACACCAGTCGAGGTTCTTCCTTGCATGGATGAGTACACCGCTTAATCAAATCGTTTGAACCTTGTGGCAACAAGTTCATAAATAAAAGCCGTCCGGATGTTTCCGGGCGGCTTTTTATTGCGGTGTCTTAAGAATTTCGTAATGGGGTCAGACCCCATAAATTTCAGTTTAGATTCTGTTTAGAAAAAATTAATGGGGTCAGACCACATAAACTTAAGAGGCGCAATAAACTGGTGCTTGGCGGTGAGCCATGATATGATAAATGTGTTGATTCATCGGCACTTCGACAGAGTTTTTTCTGTTCGAGCCGGCAGAAGGTGATTTCTGTTCGGACAGGCAGAGGGTGGCGTTTATGAAGAAGAGAAGGATGGCGGCGCTGGCGGTCGCCGTCATCGTGGTCGCGCTGATGCTGGAGGCCGGCATTTTAAAATATGTAAATGATAAGATGACATACAGGATCTCTGAGGTGATGCTGGATCGTGTGTTTACGGTGCTCGAAAAGAATGAGCAGAGTGAAGCGGATATGATCGAATCGCTGAAGTCGGACTATATCGTCCGGGCGCGTGCGGTGTCCTATATCCTGGATGCGAAGCCGGAGGCGGAGCTTGATGTCGATGAGCTCCAGCGGATTGCAAAGCTGATTTCGGTGGACGAGATCCACCTTCTGGATCAGACGGGCATGATCTACAGCGGCACGCTCCCGAAGTACTTCGGCTATAATTTCGATACCGGCGAGCAGATGGCGTATTTTAAGCCGATGCTGACAGATAAACAGCTGTCGATGTGCCAGGATGTGACGCCGAATACCGCCGAAGGCAAGGAGATGATGTATGCTATCGTCTGGGATGAAAGTGCTTCGAAGATGATTCAGGTGGGCATCACGCCGAAGCATCTGCTGCAGGAGCTGAAGCAGAACCAGGTTCCCGCTGTGGTGGCCGATATGCCGCTCTATAAAGGCATGGAGCTCTATGTCGCAGATCCGGAGACGAAGCAGATCGAGGGGGCCACGGACAGTACGCAGCTCGGCCGGCGTCTCGAGGAACTCGGCATCGATGCAGAGGCCGTCAGCATTGGCCATACCATACGAATGGATGCCGTCGTAAAGGGAGAGGACTGTCGATGCATGCTGCAGAAGGACGCGAAGTACCTCGTGGTGATCACGGAGGAGAAGGCAGTGTACCTCGAAAGCAGCTTCGTCGCGATGTTTATCGTCGGAGTGTACCTGATACTCGCGTCGTGTGGCATGATCTATATGCTCGCGGAGGTGATGAAGGAGAAGTACGAAAAGGAGAAGCTGCTCTATACCTCGATGACGGACGAGCTTACGCGCTGCGGGAATCGGCACGCGTACGAGACGGATATCGCGAAGCTCGATCTGCAGGCGGCCTGGGCCTATCTGTCGATGGATGTGAACGGACTTAAGCAGGTCAATGATACGCGCGGGCACGCGGCTGGCGATGAGCTGATCTGTGCGGCGGCCGAAACGATGAAGCACAGCTTCGCGGATATCGGCAGGGTGTACCGCATCGGCGGCGATGAGTTCGTTGTGATCGTCACCGGGGAGCTGGAGGCGCTGGACGCGCGGCTTCAGGACTTCGACGTGGATGTCGCGCACTGGCAGGGAGAGCTCGTGGACAGCATGAGCATCGCCTGGGGATATGTGCTGAGCACCGAGCACCCGTGGGAAAGCGTCCATGAGATCTCGAAGGCAGCCGATATACGTATGTACGAACGGAAGGCGTACTTCTACCGTGAAAGCGGCGTGGACCGTCGGAAATCATAGGATGAAAAGGCCGTCGTGGCGGGGAGAGCCCCATCACGACGGCCTTAAGAATTTTGTAAGGGGGTCTGACCCCATAAACTTTCACCCATTTATTTCTTTCCGATGGGGATTTGCGTTGAATTCAGCGCCTTGAAAACGGGGATTCCTCTTCCTGGCCTAATGAAAGAAGCACCCGGGCCATATGACTCGGGTGCTTCTGTATGGAGAAAAAATGAATAAGTAAAATAACGCGTTACGCGACCTTCACTGCGAGGCCGGCGGCATTCAGTGCTCTCTCGAGTACCGGGATGACGATGCAGACCGCGATCATCTTCGCGCAGTCACCTGGCAGGAACGGGATCACACACGCACCGAGCGCGCCACCGAGTGTCGCCATGGCAGCATTGCCCTGCGCACCCATGAGGTACATGAACCAGGCGGTTCCGAAGATATAGAGGATCACCTCGCCGGCGAGCTGTGCGACGAAGAGAAGCAGGTACTTCTGGCCGCCCTTCTGCTCACGACCGAACCTGTGGTAGATGAGGCCGGTCAGGAATGCGAGGAAAAGATAACCGATGAGGTAACCGGAGGACGGCTTTACGAAGGAGCCAAAGCCACCGCTGTAGCCGGCGAAAACCGGAAGACCGAAGGCACCGAGCAGAAGATAGATCAGCACGGAAAGGGTACCGTACTTCGCACCGAGCAGCGCACCGGCGAAGGCCGCCGCGAGGGTCGCGAGGGAAATCGGAACACCACCTGGAAGCGGGATGGACATCGGAGACAGTACACAGAGAAGTGCTGCACATAAAGCCGTCAGGGTCAGAGTTTTCGTGGTTGTATTCGTCATAAGAAGTTAACCTCACTTTTTTCACAAGTTTACAGAACGTGAAAATTATAAGAAGTTAACCCGCAGATGTCAATAGGTTGCCAGCAGAAACCGGTGATTCCGACCGTTCAGTCATAGCGGTTCAGAGAGTGGTGGCTATTTAGCTGGACTGTAACAGGTGATCTACTGCGGCGTGCGCGCCGAGACGGCGTAGACATTGACCGTATGAGCCATGCGGCTGTTGAAGAAGATGCGGTCGCCGGCGTGGGCGTAGATCGGGTGCGGGTGCGCGTCCTGGCCGAGCCAGTCGGAGTCATGCTTACAGAGTGGAACCCAGTGGAGGATGCCCTCATCCCAGTCCGGCTCCACCTTCGTGATGTAGGCGCCATCCTTTCGATGCGGATCCGGGCCGTTGTCGGTCGAGTTCTCGCGCTCGATGATTTTTTCACCCGGCATGCGATAGTAGCCGTCGCAGGTCAGATTGCCGCGGTGGTCCATCAGGAAGTGGCCGTAAGCATTGTACTCATCCGGCAGGGCGATCTCCCAGAAGTTGCGGACGGGCAGGCCATCTGCGTCGGTGTGTGTGAAGTCAATGTCACAACGGCCAACCATCGCTGGGCCGTGATCATAGCCGCCGTGGTAGATGATGCTTCGACCGTCGTCCGTCCACATCTCGTGGCAGACCCAGTCATGGCGACTGCGCGCATAGCCACGCGGGTTGCCTTTGGTATCATCGCCTTCCGTCCGGACGTGATAGAAGATGTCCTGATGATGGTCATAGATATTCACACGACGGATGCCGCAGTCGAAGGCGGACCACTCGTGGTTATACATGATGATGTCCGAATCGAGCGGGTGGAACTGTACATGCGTGATCCAGCAGCGCGGGATCGTCTTTTCATAAAGCAGCGCACCGCTCTCTGTGTCATACACGCAGAGATACGAGTTGAGACCCTCGTCCTGTGCACGCTGGTCGATGTTGTACTTCGGACGCTTGTCGAGGCCCTCACCCTCGGTCTCTGGATCGAAATCGAGGATGCGCCCGTCGGTCATCGGCACGCACAGCTTCGTACCGTCCAGGCTGACGTGCGTGAATGCGGTCATGCGGCCATCTGGCACGCGGTTCAGCACCCGGATGTTGCCGTCCCGATCACTGCGGCAGATTTTGTCATCCTGAATATAATAGATACGCTCGCGGATGTAGTCGAGGCAGACACTGGCCTTTCCGAGGCCCTCATCCTGCGTGCCATCGAAGTAGACGTAGCTCTTCAGGATGCCCTTCTGATTATCCGTCAGCTTCCGGTCGGTTCCGCGGAACATGTCATGCATCCAGACATTCGGATGGCTGTCCCGGTCCGAAATCAGATAGATACGCTCGTCATCCGCGCTGAGTGACGAGCAGGTGAAGTAGAGAAGCTGGGTGTTGAAGCAGTCTCTGCCCAGCCCATCGCTGATTAAAACTCTTCCATTTAAAAGCTTCGATGTGTTCATAAGACTTCCTCGATTCGTATTTTCGTTATACAGGTCTTCTTTTTAGAGGGACGGATATAGTTTCTCTGTTTGTTCAAATCAATTTGACTCAAATCCAGTTTATTCAAATGGATTTGAATAAACTATCATGAGACAAACATATCATTCATCGTAAAAATATCAACTATTCGTAACCATTTCAGATGCATAGACCCCAGAGCCAGCTTCGGCCCAAGACGATCCCAAGCCTGAACAGTAGCGCCCGCGCCACCATAATATTTGTTTATATCAGAAATTTTTTGTTTACGTAAAGATTATACCATGTTATAGTTACCCCGATAAAACATGGATTCGGAGCCAATGGGGGCGCCTTCAGGAAAGAACGGGCGCACTATGTCTTGGTATCCGGATTTTTTAAACTAAACCAAATAAGCTGTTCCTGAAGGAGGAAATTTTATGTCTTATGTTGATGAAGTTTACGAAGGATTAAAGGCAAAGCATCCGCACGAGCCGGAGTTTCTCGAGGCTGCAAAGAGAATTCTCGAGTCTCTGGACCCGATCGTTTCGAAGAACGAGGATGTATACCGTAAGAATGCTCTTCTGGAGAGATTTGTCGAGCCGGAGAGAATCATTACGTTCAGAGTACCATGGACCGATGATAAGGGTGTAAACCACGTAAATCTCGGCTACAGAGTACAGTTCAATTCAGCCATCGGACCGTACAAGGGCGGTCTCCGTTTCCATCCGTCTGTAAATCAGTCGATTCTTAAGTTCCTCGGTATGGAGCAGATTCTGAAGAACTCCCTGACCAGCCTTCCGATCGGTGGTGGTAAGGGTGGTGCGGACTTCGACCCGCACGGCAAGTCGGATGCAGAGGTGATGCGCTTCTGCCAGAGCTTCATGACGGAACTCTATAAGTACATCGGTAAGGATACCGACGTTCCGGCCGGTGATATCGGTGTCGGCGGACGTGAGGTAGGCTACCTCTATGGCCAGTACAAGAGACTTACCGGCCTCTATGAGGGCGTACTGACCGGCAAGGGTCTCACCTTCGGTGGTTCCCTCGCTCGTCCAGAGGCAACCGGCTATGGTCTCGTTTACATCACGGATGAGGTAGTCAAGGGTGCCGGCAAGGAGCTGAAGGGAAAGACCATCGTCGTTTCCGGTTCCGGTAATGTCGCACAGTATGCGATCCAGAAGGCTGAGGAGCTCGGTGCGAAGGTTGTTACCTGCTCTGACTCCAACGGCTATATCTATGATCCGAACGGCATCAACTTCGAGGTTCTCTGCCAGATCAAGCAGGTCGAGAGAGCGAGAATCAAGGAGTACGCAAACCGCGTTCCGGGTTCCGAGTACCACGAGGGTGAGCGTCCATGGGGCGTAAAGTGTGACATCGCACTTCCGTGCGCAACCCAGAACGAGGTCAACGGTGAGGATGCGAAGAAGCTCATCGACAACGGCTGCTGGTGTGTATGTGAGGGTGCAAACATGCCTTCCGACGAGGCTGCGATCGATACTTACCTCGCTGCGAAGATTCTCTATATGCCAGCTAAGGCAGCCAATGCTGGCGGCGTAGCGGTTTCTGCACTCGAGATGTCTCAGAACTCCGAGAGACTGAGCTGGAGCTTCGAGGAGGTCGACAGCAAGCTTCACGACATCATGGTGAACATCTATAAGAGCGTTTCAGAGACTGCAAAGAAGTATGGCTATGAGAACAACTTCGTCGTTGGTGCGAACATCGCCGGCTTCGAGAAGGTTGCAACGGCTATGCTTGCACAGGGCCTCGTATAAGAGATATAAAATTGCAGCATATAAAACGACGTCATAGAGAAATCTGTGACGTCGTTTTGTTTTGCTCTGCGATGTTCTGCAAAAGAACCCCAATATGGAGGGATAATGTGCTATAGTGTGTAGAACGATGTATGAAAACACCACACGCAGTTAGCAGGGGGAATTATGAACAGAGCGCAGCAGTATCGATATCAGCCCGGACATAGAGGGAGTGGGCTCTTTTCGTATCTGGATACGTTTTTCAGAAAGTATGCCGACAGGGAGTTCTTCTTTATGGGGAGAACTGTGGCATACTTTTTATTTTTTGCGCTGCTGTTTACGCTGAGCGCGTTCGCTGCGACGGAGGGGAGTGCAGCGCAGGTGCAGTCGGAGGATGTGGTCACAGGATCTGCGTCGCTGGATGGGCCGTCGGCGGCAGCTTCTTCGGCAGAGGAGGCGTCGGCGCTGGAAACGTCAGCGAGTGCCTCTGATATGTATGTCAATGTCCGTGCAGCCTGGTACGAGGATTCCTACCACATCACGAATCCGGATGGCGGTCGCAGTGGCTACGGCTACGAGTACGAGCAGGCGGTGGCATCCTACACCGGCTGGGATTACATCTATGTGAAGGATGACTGGACGACGCTGTTTGAGAAGCTTGAGAGCGGGCAGATCGAGATCATGAGTGCCATTTCCTATACCGACGAGCGTGCAGAGCATATGCTTTTCTCTGAGCAGCCGATGGGGAAGGAGCGCTACTATCTGTACGTGGATCTGGAGCATTCCGACATTTCTCCGACGAAGCTTTCGAGTCTCGAGGGAAAGCGCATCGCGGTGATGGAGAAAACCGTTCAGTACACGCAGTTCTGTGCGTGGGAAAAGAAGCATGACATCACGACCATCCACGTGCCGGTCGACAGCATTGACGAAGCGAAGGCGCTGTTTGAAGCGGGGCAGCTGGACGGCGTGGTGTCGACGGAGACCTCTATCTGGGCGGATGCGGGGCTGACGGCCATCATCGACACGGGCAGCTCGGATATTTACTTCGGTATCTCGAAGAGCCGCCCGGATCTGAAGGAAAAGCTGGACGCAGCGATGCGCGCGATGGAGAGGGATAAGCCTTTCTATGCGAACGAGCTCTACAAGCGCTACATCGCGACACAGCAGCTCTCGCCGCTGACCGCGGAAGAGAAGGACTGGCTTTCGCAGCATGGCAGCATCCGCATCGGCTATCTGCGAAACGATCCGGGCTTCAGCGTGGAGGATCCGAAGACCGGGCAGGTGACGGGCGTGCTCAATGACTACATCCTGCACGCGACGGACTGTCTCAACGAGACCATCCATTTCGAGATCGTCGGCTTCGATACGCTGCAGGCCGCGCTTTCGGCGGTGCAGAACGGGAAGATCGATATGGTCTTTCATGTCAGCCAGAATCCATACTACGCCGAGCGGAGTGGCGTGTCACTGTCGAACACCGTACTGTCCATCCCGCTCGCCGTCGTGACCGCGCAGGATGCCTTTAATGAAAGTATGACGAATACCATCGCGATCGTAAAGAGCGATGCGCAGGCCAAGTGGTATATTTCGAACAATTATCCGTTCTGGACGATCGCGAAATATGACGGCTATAAGGAAGCGGAGCAGGCGGTCAAGCGAGGAGATGTCGATGGTATGCTCATCCGCTCCGCTGAGGCTATGCAGTATGTCAATGATAAGGCGCTCCATAGTGTCTACCTCACCCAGGCGGAGGATGTCTCCTTCGCTGTGGATCGTGGAAACCGCGTACTGAACTCGATCCTTAACAAGACACTGAAGACCATGCAGACTGCGAAGCTGATCGGCGCGGTCTCGATGTATGAGGATGTGGTGAAAAAGGTTACACTGCTCGATTTCGTGAAGGATAATCTCCTGCCGGTGACGATATCCTGTCTGTCTCTCTTCCTTCTGATCCTTACGGTGATTCTCGGCTTCCTTCGGAATGCGCGCCTCGCCGCGGCCCGTGCGGAGCGGCTGAATGCGAAGCTACAGGAGAGCGAGCAGGAGCTGAAGCAGGCGCTCACCGAGGCTGAGAGTGCCAATGCGGCGAAAACCACCTTCCTGAATAGCATGTCGCACGATATTCGTACCCCGATGAATGCCATCATCGGCTTCACCAGGCTTGCATCCGCACAGCTCGAGCATCCAGAGAAGCTGCGGGATTACCTCGGGAAGATCGGGATGTCGAGTGAGCATCTGCTCTCCCTCATCAATGATGTTCTCGATATGAGCCGCATCGAGAGCGGCAAGGTGACACTGCAGGAGAAGCCGCTCCATCTGCCGACCCTCATGGAGGATCTCAGTACGATGATCCGACCGTCGCTCGAGGAGAAGCAGATCGATTTCCGGATGGAGCTGCAGGATGTCGAGAACGAGGATGTACTGGCCGATCCGTTGCGTCTCACGCAGATCCTTCTCAATCTGCTCAGCAACGCGGTGAAATATAACCGCATGAACGGCAGCGTCCGCTTCCTTCTGCGTCAGGAAAAGAGCGGGCTGGAGAGCCGTGCCTGCTATCACTTCATCGTGCGGGATACCGGTATCGGCATCAGCGAGCGCTTCCAGCAGCATCTTTTCGAGAACTTCTCACGTGAGGAGACCGCGACGGTCAGCGGCATCCAGGGCACCGGACTCGGCCTCGCCATCACGAAGAGGATGGTCGACATGATGGGTGGCACCATCGAACTCAGCAGCGCCGAAGGACAGGGCAGTACCTTCGATGTCGGCCTCTGCTTCCGCTGCTGTGTGTCGGCGGAGAGGACGTCCGCTTCGGATACCGCTGCTTCTGAACCGACGTCGGAAACGTCCGCTTCCGGACAGACGCTGACCTCGTCGACGTGTCATTCCAGCGGGGAGCGGATCACAGCTGAGCAGAAAGAGGCTGATTTCCGTGGAAGGAAGATCCTTCTCGTCGAGGATAACGAGCTCAACCAGGAGATCGCCACCGAAATCCTGAAGGAGGCCGGCTTCCTCGTCGAGGTCGCGGAGGATGGTGCCATCGCCGTCGGGAAGATGGCGGACGCTGCACCGGGACAGTATGATCTCATCCTGATGGATGTCCAGATGCCGGTCATGAACGGGTATGAAGCGACGCGCCAGATCCGCGCGATGGACAGCGCATACTGCCGTATGATCCCGATTCTCGCGATGACGGCGAACGCCTTCGAGGAGGATCGGATGCTGGCGACCGAGGCTGGTATGAATGGGTACTTGACGAAACCGATCGATGTTGAGAAAATGATGAAAACGATCGCGTCATTTTTATAAAGAGGGTAGATACATCCATGCATAAATTTTTGAGATCCGTCGGATTTTCAAAACTGAATACAGAGCTGCAGCTCGAGCCACTGCTCGTGCGGGCTGAGAATGAAAAGTACCGGGTGTTGACGATCAATGCCGGCGAGGGTGTCGTGACCGAGGAGTATCAGCTTCCGGTGGCACCGTCCATGGGCATCACGCTGGTCGGTCAGCGCACGCCGGATGGCGTGTTTCACCGGGGATACTACTTTCCGTACATGCGTTCCTACGATGGGACACTGACGGAGGAGGGGGCCGTCGAGCGGCATCTCGAGAAGGAGACCTATGCCGGCGTGCTCGAGGATTTCCGTTCAGGCATCCCGCTGATCTTTTACATCACGAATTCGGTGCAGCTCACCGAGCTTCGCCGTATGCAGATGCCACTGCGCGCGCGTCAGGCCTTTCTGACCGGTCTCGCGGAGAGCGGCAAGATCCTGCTTCCGGTCGAGAAGCGTCCGGAGGATCCGGAGATCGTGAAGCATCGTCAGAATGAGCGGAAGCGACTCTTCGAGGCGGCCCGCCAGGGCGACCCGGAGGCGATCGATACGCTGACAGAGACCGATCTCAACCTCATGCACGAGGTGCAGCAGCGCTATCAGACGGAGGATCTCTACAGTCTCGTGGAGACCACCTTCATGCCGACCGGTGTCGAGTGCGATATGTACCAGATCCTCGGCGAGATCGTCTCTCTCCGGGTGAAGGAAAATGTCTACACCCACGAAAATGTGGTGGACATGAAGGTCAGCTGCAACGAGTGTATCTTCCATGTCGCCATCAACGAATCGGATCTCACGGGTGTGCCGGCGGTCGGCCGGCGCTTCAAGGGAAAGATCTGGATGCAGGGCTCGCTCGAGATCGTCGAGCAGACCGAATAGAATTTAACAGAGGCCCCAGTGGACCGGCATCAGAAGCACAATACTCCGAGCTTCTGGTGCCGGTCCACTGGGGCCTCTTGTTTTATTTCTTTTTATTGCTGAATTATAAAAGAAAATACCACTAAATCATGCTAGAATAGAGCTGTTCAGAATTTTAGAGAGATAAACAGAGGAATTTACTATATGAAGAAAATGATTTCGTGGAATGTGAACGGGCTTCGGGCGGTCATGGGGAAGAACTTCATGGAGGTGTTTGAAAGCCTGGATGCGGATATCTTCTGTCTGCAGGAGACGAAGCTGCAGGAGGGGCAGCTGAAGCTGGACCTTCCGGGCTATCACATGTACTGGAACTATGCGAAGAAGAAGGGCTATTCCGGTACGGCGCTTTTTACGAAGGAGGAGCCGCTGTCCGTGACCTATGGCATGGGGATCGAGGAGCATGATCATGAGGGGCGTGTGATCACCGCGGAATTTCCGGATTACTATGTCCTGACCGTCTATGTGCCGAACTCCCAGAATGAGCTGAAGCGTCTTCCGTACCGTATGACGTGGGAGGATGCCTGGCGGCAGTACATCGGTGAACTGAATAAGAAAAAGCCGGTGATCTACTGCGGCGATCTGAATGTCGCCCACGAGGAGATCGACCTGAAGAACCCGGCGACGAATCATAAGAACGCCGGCTTCTCGGATGAGGAGCGTGCGAAGATGTCGCGGCTGCTCGATTCCGGCTTCATCGATACCTTCCGTCTGCTGTATCCGGATGCCACCGATGAGTACAGCTGGTGGTCCTATCGTATGAAGGCGCGTGAGCGGAATGTCGGCTGGCGTATCGACTATTTCATCGTCTCCGAGCAGCTCCGCGACCGGGTCAAGGGCGCGTCGATCCACCAGGAGATCTTCGGCTCCGACCACTGTCCGATCGAGCTGGACATCGAGATCTGAGATGAACATCCGGATGCCTGAATGCTATAATCAGTGTATACGAAGGTTCGGATACATCGCAGCAGCACATGCCATGTAGGGGGAAATGCTTGGCGACACGAAGATAGAGAAAGACAACGACAACGACAACGAAGAAGGGACATCATGCTAGGCTTAAAGAAGGAAAATGACCATTACATCTTCGAGGCAGCGGTTCGTACAGAGCAGCTGTTTCTGAATCTATATCATAAAAACAGACGTGTCCGTCAGATCGCCTTTGATCCGGCGGATCGGATCGGAGATGTCTGGCATCTGGAGCTGCCGGTCACATCCGGACCACGAGGCGGCGAGGGGAACGCTTGCAGGGAAGCTGCGGGCGCAGCGGATGCGCAGGCGAGGGTGCACGAGAAGAGGCAGCCTGCATTGGCCCTCCCGCTCACGGAGCTCAGCTACTGCTACGAGGCGGATGGCCGCATCTTCACCGATCCGAACGGCACGGTGTTTGAGGGACGGAAGAGCTTCGGAAATCTGAAGGATGGTACCCGTATCCTGAAGACGCCGATCGGTGAGGCGACGGCGATTCCGGAATCGAGTGAGGCCTGGCGACAGGATCGGGCGCTCGATCTGCCGTACGAGGACAGCATCATCTACCGCCTCCATGTGCGCGGCTTCACCGAGCACCACAGTTCCGGCCTCGACCATGAGCTCCGGGGCAGCTTCCAGGGCATCCTCGAGAAGATTCCGTACCTCGAGGCGCTCGGCGTCACGACGCTCGAGCTGATGCCACCGTACGAATTTAACGAGGTCATGCTCCCGGACTACGGACATGATAACCCATACGAGGTCGAGCTCCGCCCGACGGGCCGCATCAACTACTGGGGCTTCACGAAGGATGCCCTGCAGCTCGCACCGAAATCGAGCTTCACCTCCGACCACAAAAATCCGCGGAACGAGTTCCGAAAGCTCGTGCATACCCTGCACGCGCACGGCATGGAGCTCGTGGTCGACCTGTACTTTACCAGTGAAACCATCCCGGATCACATCGTGAACGTCATGCGCTACTGGCGCATCCACTATCACGTCGACGGCATCCACCTGATCGGTGCTGCGCCGTATAGTGTCATCGCCCGTGATCCGTGGCTGAGTCGCTTCAAGATCTGGGCCGACAGCTGGCAGGGCCAGATTCCGGAGATGCCGACCCATGGCGCTGCGCAGGTAGCCGCACCGGGGCGTTACCTCGCCGATTATAACGACGGTTTCCAGAACGACATGCGCCGCATCCTGAAGGGCGACGAGAGCATGCTGCCGACGCTCATGCAGCGCGTGCGCGAGAACCCGTCGAACCGGGCGAGCATCCAGTATATGGCCAATGTCTCGGGCATGAGTCTGATGGATGTCCTCTCCTATGATCGCAAGCACAACGAAGAGAATCATGAGGATAACCGCGACGGTACCGACCAGAACTACAGCTGGAACTGCGGCGAGGAGGGTCCGACCCGAAAGAAGTCCATCAAGCTTCTCCGGAAGAAGATGTGGCGGAACGCGTGGCTGCTGCTGATGCTGAGCCAGGGCACCCCGCTGATCCACGCGGGTGACGAGTTCGGTCAGTCCCGCCTCGGGAACAATAACCCGTACTGTCAGGATAATCCGACGAACTGGCTCGACTGGCGGCTCATCGATCGGAATCGGGAGCTCTACGATTTCGCGCGTTATGCGATTCAGTTCCGTAAGCAGCACCCGGTGTTCCATCAGGGCACAGCGCTTCGACAGATGGACTACCGCTCCGTCGGTATCCCGGACATCAGCTTCCATGGCGAGAACGCCTGGCGGCCGGACAGCGAGAACTTCCGCCGACAGCTCGGTGTCATGTATGCCGGTGCCTATGCCGGCGATGATACCTTCCTCGTGCTCTACAACATGCACTGGGAAAAGCACAGCTTCCTGCTGGCGCATCCGCCGCTCGGCATGAAGTGGGCCGCGGTGATCGATACCGCCATGGAGGAAACGAACGGCATCTATCCGGAGGAGAGGATGCTTCTCGAGGAGCGGTATACCGTAGAGCCGCGCTCCATCGTCGTACTGAAGGCGGTGAAGGATCCGGACTTTCAGCCGAAAAAGAAAGTACATAAACGCCATCTGAAGCAGCGGGCGACAGCATTAGCCCAGGAAACGCAGACGGAGACGGCAGCGGCAGGCGTGGCATCCGGGCACACGGCGACCGAGAAGAGGTCGCCTTCCGAAGTGAAGAAACATCCATCTGATGTATGAGATAAAGGAGATAAAGCATGAATGAGAGATTAGAAGAGATCATGAACTGGGCGGAGGTGGAGGACGTCACCTACGCGGAAACCGCGAATCCGAAGAAGATCCTCGGTGCGCACATCATCCCGGAGGGGCTGCTGGTACAGAGCTTCGTACCGACCGCAAAATCGATCGAGCTCGTGCTCGGCGGACAGCGCTATCCGATGGAGCTCGTCGATGAGGCCGGCTTCTTCGCGACCCTCCTGCCGGTGGAGGAGGCCTGGAACGAGGCACTTCCGGCCTATACCTACCACATCACCTATGACAACGACACGACGGAGGACACCGAGGATCCGTATGCCTTCCCGTCGACCTATACCGACCGTGATATCAAGAAGTATCAGGGCGGCATCTGGTATGACATCTATGAGAAGATGGGCGCGCATCCGATCCGGATCAACGGCGTCGATGGTGTCGCGTTCTCCGTATGGGCTCCGAACGCAGAGCGTGTTTCTGTCGTCGGCGACTTCAACCTCTGGGATGGCCGCCGCCATATGATGCAGCGCCTGGGCGATTCCGGCGTATTCGAGCTGTTCATCCCGCACCTCACCCCGGGCAGCCTCTATAAGTATGAGATCAAGTGTCACCACCAGGAGCCGTTCCTGAAGATCGACCCATATGCCTTCGGCTTCGAGCTTCGTCCGGGCAATGCCTCCATCGTGGAAGACATCGGACAGTTTGCGTGGACGGATGCGGCGTGGCAGCAGCAGAAGGCGGAGCGCGGTGTCGCCGGCGTCAAGGAGGAAGCGATGTCGGTCTATGAGCTGCACCTCGGCTCCTTCGCACGGAAGCAGCAGGCGGTCAATGAGGACGGCACCACACAGCTCGGCTCGGAGTTCTACAACTACCGTGAGCTCGCGGTGAAGGTGGCGGATTATGTGAAGCAGGAGGGCTATACGCATGTTGAGCTCATGCCGGTGATGGAGCATCCGCTCGATGCGAGCTGGGGCTATCAGGTGACCGGCTACTACGCTCCGACAAGCCGTTACGGCACCCCGGAGGACTTCATGTACTTCATGAATTACATGCATGAGGCTGGCATCGGCGTCATCCTCGACTGGGTACCGGCGCACTTCCCGCGCGACAGCTGGGGGCTCGCACAGTTTGATGGATCGGGGCTCTATGAGAATCCGGATCCACGTCTCGCGAGCCACCCGCACTGGGGCACCCTGACCTTCAACTACCGGAAGAACGAGGTGTCGAACTTCCTGATCGGCAGTGCGATGTTCTGGGCAGACCGCTATCATGCCGATGGTATCCGCATGGATGCCGTGGCCTCCATGCTCTACCTCGACTATGGACGTCAGGGCGAGGACGCACCACGGAACATCTACGGCGGCAACGAGAACCTCGATGCGGTGGAGTTCCTGAAGCATCTGAACTCCCAGTTCCACAAGCGCTTCCCGGGCACCCTGCTCATCGCAGAGGAGTCCACGGCATGGCCGAACATCACCGGTGACGTCGAGCAGGACGGCCTCGGCTTCGACCTCAAGTGGAACATGGGCTTCATGAACGACTTCCTCAGCTACATGGGCACGGATCCGTTCTTCCGGAAGGGCAGCTATAACCAGCTCACCTTCTCGATGATCTATAACTACTCCGAGGACTTCATGCTCGTGCTCTCGCATGACGAGGTCGTGCATGGCAAGGGCTCGATGCTCGGGAAGATGCCGGGCGAGACCTTCGAGGAGAAGGCGCAGAATCTTCGTGCCGCGTATGGCTACTTCTGGACGCATCCGGGCAAGAAGCTTCTCTTCATGGGCCAGGACTTCGCGCAGTATGACGAGTGGTCCGAGAACCAGGAGCTCGAGTGGAATCTCCTCGAGTACCCGGTACACGAGGGCGTCCAGGACTTCGTACGGGATCTCAATGCTGTCTACCGGACACATCCGGCGCTCTGGCAGCAGGATTACGTCACGGACGGCTTCGAGTGGATTAACTGCTCCTACCAGGAGGAGTCCATGGTGATGTTCGTTCGAAAGACCGACAAGCCGGAGGAGACGATCCTCGTGGTATCGAACTTTGATAACGTCGCGCATCCGAAGTTCCGTGTCGGTGTTCCGTTCATGTGCTCCGCGAAGCCGCTCATCTCCAGTGATGATAAGAAGTACGGCGGAAGCGGCGCAGTGAAGCGCACGGCACATAAGGCTGTGAAGGCTGACTGGGATGAGCGGGACTACGCCGTCGATCTCGAGATCCCGGCGATGTCGACCACCATCTACCAGCTGACACCATGCGCGGAGCCGGCACCGAAGGCGACGGAAGCGAAGAAGGCAGCTGCAAAGAAGACCGCTGCGAAAAAGACGGTGACGAAGAAGGCTGGATCGGAAGAGAAGGCAGCGCTCGTAAGTCCGAAGAAGACGACCCGGAAAAGGACGACGGTGCCGAAGCAGATGACGGAGGCGAAGGCCGCCGCAGCACAGGCTGTCGAGGTGGCGAAGGCGGATTCGAAGAAGCCGGCCGCGAAGTCGACGGGCACGAAGGCCGCGGTACAGCGAAAGAGCGTGCAGAAGGCTGCGCTCGACCAGAAGCTGACGAAGCGTCGCAAGGGCTGATCCGTGATCAAAAAAACTGCACGATCCGCAGGAAGGGGCGGGACTTGTGACATCCTTTGATATAAGGAGGGGTTTGAGCGTGAAAAAAGCAGGCATTTTGATGCCGGTGTTCTCACTGCCGGGAAAGTACGGCATCGGAACACTTGGCGAGGAAGCATATCGTTTTATCGATTTATTATGTGAGACCGGAAATAAGATCTGGCAGATCCTGCCGATGGGCCCGACGGGCTTCGGTGATTCACCGTACCAGGCATTTTCCGCCTTCGCGGGGAATCCGTATTTCGTGGACCTCGACCTGCTGGTCGAGGAGGGACTGCTGAGCAGAGAGGAGCTCGCAGATCCGGAGGCGTTTGACTTCGGTGATGCGGTCGACTATGCGGCGCTTGCGCGCGCCGAGGACGCAGCGAGGGCACAGAAGCAGCCGGCGGCAGATAAAACCGAAGAAGGCGCAGATGTATCGGATGCGAAGAACGCGCCGGCCATCTGGTTCGCGCATGATCGTGATGTGGCGTTCCGCGACCTCCGTCGCTGGCTGAAGCAGCCGGCGAATGTACGGCAGGAGGCAGGCGTGCCGGTCGACAGCATTGAACGCGTCAACTATGGAAAGCTCTACAGCAGTAAGAACAAGGCACTGAAGCTTGCCTTCACGCATTTCAAGGAGCAGGGCGGTGATGTCGAGGCGCTTTTCGCAGAGCTTCGTCCGGAGACGGTCGAGTATTGCGTCTTCATGGCCATCAAGGATTCGCTATCCGGCGCGAGCTGGGATGTCTGGCCGGAGGAGCTGCGCGACTGCGATCCGAAGGCGGTGGCTGCGTTCCGCGCAGAGCACGCGGACGAGGTCGCGTTCTACGCCTTCGTGCAGTATGAGTTTAATAAGCAGTGGGCGGCGCTTCGCGCCTACGCGGCGGCGAGGGGCATCGAGATCCTCGGGGATATCCCGATCTACTGTGCACCGGATTCTTCAGATGTCTGGGCGCATCGCGAGCTCTTCCAGTACACGAAGGACGGCCATCCTTCGAAGGTAGCGGGAGTTCCACCAGATGCCTTCTCTGCGAGCGGTCAGCTCTGGGGCAACCCGCTCTATGACTGGGCCGCGCATAAGAAGACGAAGTACGCCTGGTGGTGTGCGCGCATGGAGTACTGCCTCTCGATGTACGACTGTCTCCGCGTCGATCATTTCCGGGGCTTCGAGGCCTACTATGCGGTGCCGTTCGGTGATGACACGGCGGAAAACGGCGCGTGGGTGAAGGGCCCGGGCATGGGACTGTTCCGCGCGATGTACCAGCACTTCGGTACGAAGGACCTGCCGATCATCGCGGAGGACCTCGGTGTCATCACCGACGAGGTTCGGAAGCTGATGGCCGCGACCGGCTTCCCGGGTATGAAGGTGCTGCAGTTCGCCTGGGATTCGGGTGCGGGCAATGCTTATCTGCCACACAACTTCACCACGCCGAACTGTGTCTGCTACACAGGGACGCATGATAATGACACCCTTCGCCACTGGTTCGAGACCATCCCGGACTGGCAGCGGGACTATATGTACCAGTACATGAGTCGTTCTGGCAACGACTGGAATGCGATGCCGGAGCTGCTGATCAAGCGTGCGATGGCGTCCATCGCGGATACCGTGATCGTGCCGGTGGGTGACTACCTCGGCCTTGGCGGAGAGGCGCGCATCAACCAGCCGGGTACCGCCGGTCACAACTGGCAGTGGCGTATGACAGAGGACGCGTTCACTGAGCATGAAAAGCAGGTGATCTGTGGGATCCAGCGCACCTATGGTCGCTTCTATGAAGCGCCGGCGAAGCCAGAGAAGCCAGAGAAGTGACATCTATACAGGGCCCCGGAGGGTTGCCGGTAGAAGCACAGTACTCTGAGCTCGGAAGACTCTAAAATCCCATCTTCCGGGGGCTCTGAAAGAATACATACAGAAAAAGCTGGTCGATCCGACCAGCTTTTTTGATGAAGTTTAATTCACGGAGAAGTTCGCGGAGCTTTCGTTGTCGGCGAGGTCGCGGATATAGACGGTGATGGCGTCGCCGGCCATGGAGAAGGTGACGCGACCGGTCTGCTTATTGATGTCGGTCGGCTTTACGTTATTGCCGAGCGAGTCAACACCGTAGATCGAATCCCAGTTCACACCGGACTGGGTGTCGGAGACGGTGAACTCGAGGTAGCCGGCACCGAGATTGACGGACTCTTCATCGACGGTCGGACCGACGTCGTCGAGGAGATTGATCTGTACATAGGTCGTCTTCGACATGCCGTTGATGGACTTCGCGTTCAGGGTCAGGGTTCCGTTCTTCGTAACATCGGCGGTCCAGATCGAACCGGACTTCTCGAGCGGAAGCTCTGCGCCGTCCATGGTCGCGGTCAGCGACTTCAGCGGCACCAGGGAATCGACCTTGATTTCGATCGAAGCCGTCTGGTAATCCTTCGTATCCGGTTCGGTCGTCTCGATCGTCGGCTGCTGGATCACGAAGAGGAGAATCAGGCCGTTGATGATCAGGTACGGAAGCAGGTAGCAGAGGATGAAGTGCAGAACGCGCGACTTCGGTTTACTTTTTACGAGCTGTCCACGGGCGTCGTAGCGAAGCGACGGCCCCGGGGTGGATCTATAATTTTTCGCCATAATAACCTTCTTTTTAATAGGGATTGTGCCGCTAGTATAACAAAATGAAACTTGCGTTACAAGGGCACGGTTGTTATACTTATTTTACGATTTTCCTAATTTCTTCGTTTGACGAACATGATTTCAAATCGATGATTTCCGGAGCGGTCTTTCCCGTATCCATGAATTCCAGATTTTAAGATAGCGTTTTATACATTCCCTTAACGAAACAGTACAGGTATGCACGGAAGCTGAGTCATAGCTGCGGTGTTTTGGCCTTCGTTCGACATGTATTCCAGTATGCATCCGATAGAGGACCGACACAGCTGAAACAGCTTTCGGCTGGCAGAAAAAGTAAACAGCGGAGCGTTTCCGTAAACATAGCATGGTTTCAGAGAAACCATATGGAGGCAGTATGGCAGCAGAAGAAGAGAAGAAGACAGCGGTCGAGCGCAAGCCGAGAGGACGGAAGCCGAAAACTGCAGAGACAGTGGATGCGGCGGCAGTGGCAGAAGAGAGTAAGCCGAAGCGTACTACCCGAGCACGCAAGGTGAAGGAAGAGAAAAGTGCAGAGGTGGTTCCGGTGACCGAAGAAAGTAAGCCGAAGCGCACGACTCGTGCGCGGAAGCCGAAGACAGAGGAAGTTGCAGATACAGCTCCGGTGGCCGAAGAACGTAAACCGAAGCGCACGACCCGCGCCAGAAAGACGGAGGAAGGCAGGGAGATGCTGGAAAGCGGTGAAGAAAGCACACCGAAGCGCACGACCCGCGGACGAAAGCCGAAGACAGCGGGAGTAGAAGCGCATGAGCAGAAGCGCACGACACGAGGTCGACAGTCTCAGAGCGGGGACACCGGTGAGGCTGCGACGCCAGAAGCAGTGGAGATGACGCTGTCGAAGAGCACAGAGGTGCAGACGACGGAAGCGGCTGCCGTACCGGAGAACTCCGGGGCGGTGGTGGTTGCAGAAGAAACGGGCGCAGCCGCTGTGGCGGAGCCTGCACAGGATCGTGCGGTAGTATCCGAAGCACCGGCGAAGGAAGCCACCCGAGCTTCGGCGGAGACATTGGCCGACGACACGAAGGGCAGAGCAGCAGAGCCGGGAAGTCTGGCCGAGCAGGCGGAACGTATCCGGGCACGGCGCGCGAAAGCATACGCCGGCCGCAGCAGTGGAGCGGCCGCGGGGCAGGGCGAGCGGATGGAGCGTGACAGCGATGCTGCAGCGTCGGATGCCATGTCGACAGCCCATGATGGTGAGACCGCGCGGACGGAAGTCGTTGAGAAGACGGACGAGCTCGACAACGAGACCCAGAAGGCACCGAGCGGTAATCCGTGCGGCGGCATCCTCGAGGTCATGCCGGACGGCTTCGGCTTTACGCGCTCGGATAACTTCATGCCGGGTGACAGTGATGTCTATGTGAATCCGGCGATCATCAAGCGTTACCGCCTGAAGACCGGCGATGTCATCCATGGTCTGTCGAGGGCGAAGAATCCGAACGAGCGCTATGCGGCGCTTTCCTACATCGAGACGGTAAATGGCAAGCCACTTTCCGAGATGTTCCGTCGGCGGAGCTTCGAGTCGCTGACCCCGATCTTCCCGAATCAGCGTATCCGCCTCGAGGTGTCGGGGGAGAGAACCTCGACCTCGCTTCGTATCCTCGACCTGCTGGCGCCGATCGGAAAGGGACAGCGTGGTATGATCGTATCGCCGCCGAAGGCTGGTAAGACGACGCTGCTGAAGCAGGTGGCGAAGGCCATCGTGAAGAACGAGCCGAAGATGCATCTGCTGATCCTCCTCATCGATGAGCGGCCGGAGGAGGTCACCGATATGAAGGAAGAGGTCGAGGGCGGCCTCGTCACCGTCATCTACTCGACCTTCGACGAGGTCCCGGAGCACCACAAGCGGGTGGCCGAGATGACCATCGAGCGTGCAAAGCGTCTCGTGGAGCAGGGCGAGGATGTCACCATCCTGCTCGATTCCATCACCCGTCTCGCGCGTGCCTATAATCTCGTGGTACCGGCGTCCGGACGTACGCTTTCGGGCGGTCTCGATCCGGCAGCGCTCCACATGCCGAAGCGCTTTTTTGGTGCGGCCCGTAATATGCGTGAAGGCGGATCCCTGACGATCCTGTCCACCGCACTCGTCGAAACCGGCTCCCGCATGGATGATGTTATCTACGAGGAGTTCAAGGGCACCGGCAACATGGAGCTCGTCCTGAACCGTGAGCTTCAGGAGCGCCGGATCTTCCCGGCCATCGACATCGTGAAATCCGGAACCCGTCGTGACGACCTGCTCCTCTCAGAGCTCGAGCAGAGAGCGGTCGACATCATTCATAAGCGCGTGTCGGATGAAAAGGCCAGCTCCGCGGAGGAGGTGATCCAGCTCTTCGAGCGCACCTCCAGTAACGAAGAGGTCTGCCAGTTCGTCGTAAACGGAAAACCGATTTCGAGCATGAACTCGCGGACAGGCAGTGGCTTCCGTGGAAATACGGATCTGAGTACAGGGCCGAAGCCGGGGATGAACTCAAATCCTGGAATGAAAACAAATGGAAATTCAAACAGCAGCACACAGAAGACCGGCGTAAAACCAGGCAGCAACCCGAACAGCCGCCTCGCGATTAAAATTAACCGCTGATACGCAGGCAGGCGCCGATTTCAGAAGTATTTTTATAACAGTTCAGCCGGGTTTATTTCTTAATCCAGTTGTGTTTTTAAGGGACGTCCAGACCGGGCGTCTCTTCTTGTTTGTTTGCCCACCCCATTCGACGTTCTGTATCTATTTACTTATCGGACCCGCCCCATGCAAACAAACAAAAATCGACGCCCATGCATCCTGACTGTGGGGAAATCTGATGAAAATCTGGGGATCGGAGTTTTAGGAAGGTAGCATGTGAATTGTACCCCTTGTCAAGAACACAAGAGATTTTAGTTGCCCCAATTTTTAGACAGCTACGTGTAGCACTAATCATGACGATTTCCGAAGTTTTCACAAAAACTGTTGATAGCACTCTTGCGCCATTAGGTTTTATAATCTTTGTTACGAACAAGCGGTTTTCAGTCTGAGCGGCATTAGATGTTTTTCGCAAAGATAGGATTTCATAGAGCGATGCCATTATATTTTCTGGGATTTGTTACAAACGGGGCGTTTTCAAGAGTCGTGCCATTAAGTGACTTTTACAAATCATGGATTTCGGGGATCTGTGCCATTAGATTATTTCACAGACAGGGAAATATTCGAAGCTGTGACATTAAGTATTTGGCTTCATAGAGGGACAAAGAGGCGATTTATGAAGAAAAATCTGGTCGGAGATAAAGTCACTGCTTCCGAAAAGGGCGGTTTTGCGTCAAAAACCGGGTTTTTACGCAGACGGCTCAGGGCGAGCGTGACTGGACTTAATGTCACAGGTTCGTCAGGAGATCAAAATGTGACAAAGCCTAATGGCATACGATCCGAATAAAGCGAATTTGCTAAATACCGGGTGGCAGCATCAAGACCTTCGGATACACTTTTACCGTTGGCATCATTTTCATATTGGGATGTTTTGATACAGCATTATGATCCTCGGTCTCCTCTTACCGTTGACATC
>SFND01000038.1 GCA_004554245.1 Oribacterium sp.
TAGCCCATCGCCGGGTTATCCTCCTGTCCGAGTCCGAGGTAATCGACATTCTTATCCGCACCGATATCGAGCGTTCGGATGATGACCTTCTTTCCGCCCATCGTCTGCAGTACCTGGCGGTATGCATTAAACTGCTCATTTTCGTCCGGCAGCGCCGTCTTTCCGAGATACAGGAACTCACTCCGGAACAGGCCGATCCCCTCCGCGTCATTTTCCTGTACATATGCTACATCCGAAACACTGCCGATGTTCGCATAGACATGAACCTTACGGCCGCTCTTCGTCACCGAAGGACGTCCCTTGTAGTTTGCAAGCAGCCGCTTCTGCTCTGCCGCCCTCGCCTGCATCTCGCGTGCAGCAGCGATGGCTGCCTCATCCGGATCCACGCAGAACACGGCATCCTTGCCATCGACGATACCCATCGTACCGGAGTGGAGACGGTCGAGCTCCACCGGCACACCGATCAGCGCCGGGATATTCATCATACGCGCGAGGATCGCGGTATGGGAGTTCGTCGAGCCATGGACGGTGACGAACGCGAGGATCTTACGCTTATCCATCTGCACCGTTTCACTCGGTGTCAGATCATCTGCGACGATGATGGACGGTTCCATATGTGCCCAGTCGAGCTCCTCCTCACCACTTAGGTTCCGGATCAGACGATTCGAGATATCCTTCACATCCGCGGAACGCGCCTGCATGTACTCATCGTCCATATTCGCGAAGATCTCGGCGAAGTTATCGCCGGTGACCGCCACCGCGTACTCCGCATTGAAAGATCTGCGCATTTACCTCACCGACCTCCTGGAGCGCCTTCTCATAGAGCGCGCCCAGCTGGGTCTGTGCCTGCGCCTTCGCTGCTTCGAGACGCTCGAGCTCTGCCGCGACATCCTCGATATGCTGGCGCTTCACGATGCCATCACGCTTCTTAAAAACATTGATCGGACCGATCGCCGTTCCCTTATAAACGGACTTTCCGATGTACTTTTCCATTTTCTGTCCTCTCAGATTCTATATCGATCGATGAATTACAGATTATTCTGGAAAAACTTTTCCATCGCTTCGAACGCAGCATCCTCATCCGGACCCTCGACCTGCACGTCCACCTCATCGCCCTGCTTGACGCCCATGCTCATGATGGCGATCAGCTTTCCGGCAGCTGCGGTCTTTCCCTTGCAGGAAAGCGTCACCGCACTCTCGAACTTTTTCACTTCCTTCACCAGTAATCCGGCTGGTCTCGCATGCAGTCCGATCTCATCCTTAATCACATAAGAAAATTCCTTCATTTGTATCGCATCCTTTCTTACTGCTCAAAAAAAGCCTCGATCAAGCAGGCTTTAACATCACGAATTTTGTGTATTTTTAAATTATTATGAATTGTGAAATTCTTAACTTTATAGTATTTTAACAATTTCTTTAGAATTTGTCCATCATTTTGCCGATGTTTATGACAGATTTGTCACATAAAGCGCTTACACTTACGTAATTTCGTCACTTTTCCAAAGCACCTTTTCTCATTCCACCCGGTTTTCATCGGCATAACTCTTAAGAATGTCATTTCCAGATGAATATTTAATTCTTGCCCCCTCGAAATTTAATGGGGTCTGACCCCATTAAATTTTTCTAAACAGATTCTAAACTGAAGTTTATGGGGTCAGACCCCCTTACGAAATTCTTAAGACAGAAAAAGAGCCGCCCGGGAATGACCGGACGACTCTCGTCAATTCTCTATTAATGCTGATAGACCCGCATCGCTTTTTTATAGATTCGGACGAAATAGATGATTTCTGCGATGGCCGTCAGTCCCCATGAGAATGGATACAGGAGGTACAGGGACGGGATCGTATGGAAGTAGGCAAAGATCGTATATACCCAGATCACACGGAACACACAGGAGCCGAGCACGACGAGGATGGTCGGCACGACCGTCTCACCGAGGCCGCGGCAGGCGGCGATGGTGCAATCCATAAAGGCCGAAATGCAGTAGGCGAGTCCCATGACACCGATTCGGTACATACCGGCATCGATGACGGCCGGCTCTGTCGTAAACAGTGCGAGGAACTCGCGTCCGAACAGCAGCAGGCTGCCACCGAGCACGAGGCCGATGGCGAAGGAATACGCCAGGCTGATGTAGAAGCTCTTTTTCACGCGATCGACCTTGCCTGCACCGTAGTTCTGGCTCATAAAGCTTGCGCAGGCCATATAGAAGGCGGCCATGGCATCATAGATCAGGTTGTCTGCATTGGCCGCTGCAGAGTTCCCCTTTACCATCAGCGAATCGAAGGAGTTGACGCCTGCCTGGATGAACAGATTTGCGAAGGCGAACACGGCGTTCTGAAGCCCCGCCGGCACACCGAGCATCAGCACACGCTGCCCGATCGTCCGATCGAACTTCACCTCCCGCAGGTGGAGCGCATAGCTGTCCTGCACCTTCGTCAGGGCATGAAGGATCAGTCCCGCGGAAACACACTGTGAAATCGCACTCGCAAGTGCGACACCGACCACGCTCAGATGACACACGATGACGAAGAACAGATTCAGAATCACATTCAGCACGCCCGCGATCGCGAGGAAGATCAGCGGCTTCTTCGTATCACCGATCGCACTGAAGACCGCATTACCGTAATTGTACAGTGCAAGCGCCGGCATACCCAGGAAGTAGACCCGGAGGTACATGACCGCACCCGGCAGCAGATCCGGCTTCGTGTTGATGGTTTTGAGCAATGCAGGCGACCCGAAGAGTCCGACGAGCAGGAGGATCACACCGGCGATCAGGCTGATGATCAGTGACGACCCGACCGTCTTTTTCACGTCTTTCGCACGACCGGCACCGTAATAGCGCGCAACCAGCACATTGATGCCACCACCGAGACCGATCAGAAATCCTGTAAACAGTGTAACGAAGATGCTCGTCGAGCCTACCGATCCGAGTGCAGTCGAGCCCGCGAAGCGTCCGACGATCGCAACATCCGATATATTAAACAGCACCTGAAGCAGGTTCGACATCACGAGTGGCAGACTCACGAAGAGAATCTGCTTCGCCAGTGGCCCCTCCGTCATATTGATTGCCTTTTTCATCATGAATTCCTCTCAGCTATAACCCGAAATGAACGCAAACATTCCTGTTTATATCAGTTTTTCAAATCTTTGTGAAGAGGATTTCCGTTTATTTTTCGGTACATAAAAAGCACCGCTTCATATGCCTGCTTCCATCAGAAAAGCCATGCCGTAGCATCACTACGGCATGGCCAGATGTTTTATGGTATGTGATTAAAGCGCTGCATTATCCAGAAGCTGCTTGATTTCCTCTGGCTTCGGCATCACACGAAGTGCGCCCTTTCGTGTCGTGATGATGGATGCTGCCGCATTTGCGTAACGAAGCATCACCCAGAGATCCGTTTCTGTTAACTCCTGTAATCCATGCAACAGGATATAGTGCAGTACACAGGCACAGAAGGTGTCACCGGCACCGGTGGTTTCGATCGTCGTCGGCTGAAGGAAAGGCTTCACCTCTACGATTTTATCCTGATAGTACGCACGGCTTCCATCTCTTCCCATCGAAACCAGAATCAGTGGAATCGAAAAACGCGCTCGAATCCAGCGAACACCTGCATCGAAGTCCTGCTCTCCACTCAGCCACTGGATTTCATCCATGCAATCATGATACGACGACCATCCGGAAGCTCTGTCGTCTGTGGGGCATAGAAATCCATACCGTAATCCAGTGGACGTGCCTCCTCTTTTACGAACGTATGTGTTTCTGTATCATAATCACCGAGGAAGCATACAGAATTATGATCGTTATGGAATTCATACTTCTGCGCCTTCATATCCTGCGGAGAACAGATCAGCACGCGTTTATCACCGAGTGCGAAGAAATCCGGACATTCCCACATCGTACCGACATTTCCTGTTTCGTTCGATGCCAGAATCGTTTCAAACTTCCAGTCCGTCAGATTCTCGCTGGAGAAGAGGACGACCTGACCGATCTGATGCTGGTTTTTATTTCCCACGATCAGATAGTAGCGATCTCCTTCTTTCCAGATCTTCGGATCACGGAAATCGATCCGGCTGCAGTCCTCTGGAAGCATCTCTCCCTTTACGACCGGGTTTCCTTCATACTTCACATAGTCCACGCCATCACCGAAGGCGATGCACTGGTTCTGACGCTCCTGCTCACTTCCATCCGAAAGATGAATTCTCGTTACACCGGTATACACCAGCACATGCTTTCCATCTGCCTCGATGGCACTACCGGAGAAGCATCCGAGGCGATCATACGCCTCATCCGGGGCGGTACACATCGTCCGGTACTCCGGATAAGCCTCGAAAACCGCCTTAAGATTCGGCATGTACTTGTCGATCAGATTTTCCAGCGGGATGATGATGCCCTGCTTCGCATAACGAAGCAGATCATAATCGCTCATCTGCGCGTTAAACAGTCCATCCGGGAGATTTCCGAACTGTGCGAGTGCCAGGTTCTTCTTATCCGAGAACTGGTCCTGTACGAAACAGGTCCACTTGCCATGCAGAACGTTCTTCTTCATGTCGAACTGAAGATCCGCATTGAGCGTCCTCTTCTGCTCGTCATAGGACACCAGCGCGAGCTTCTCGATGCCATCAAACCAGGTCTTCTCGTCCTCCGTGTTGTAATTAAACATAATAGACACCGTACCGCTCTCATCTTCCTTCATGATGGCGTCCGGTGCGTAGCTTGCATGCGCCGTCCTCGGTCTTATCATTCGCGTCCGTATTTTCCGTTTCCGTCGTCGCTTCACTCAGAGCGATCGTCTCGTACTTATCGGCATCTTCTGTACTGCGGATGCGGATCGTCCCCGGCGTGCGCTGCAGTGCGAGTTTGCCAATGCTTCCATCATCCGTCACTTTCGTCAGTGCACTGGTCACGTCTACGCCGTCGACCGTGACGACCGTATTTTCTGTGGTATAGCCCTCCTCATAGACGATCGGAAGCCACCAGCCGAGAGAATTCATCTCCGTCAGCTTCGTTTTCGTCTCATCAACGAGATTCGCAGTTGACTCCGGTGACGCTGTATTCTCTCCTGAATCCGGTTTCCCAGAATTCTCCGTATCGCTTCCCGTCTGATTTCCGCTGTTCTCCGAACCAGTACCGGAGCCACTGGCGGATTGATTCGTGCGCGGTTCCCCGCTTCGGTACTTCTGGTGCATTTCTCATAGTTCTCGCTGCGTTCTTATACCCCATGTACCTTGATTTTCTTGCCATCAGATTCTCCTTAAAAAATGCAGATGCCAGAGAATGAATTTTTCTCTGACATCTGCCCCATTGGCTTTTAGTTTTTTTATTGTGATTCTGATAAAATAATGATAATATAGTGTTATAAAGGAGGTGCCACTATGATCAACATTCGTCCTGTCTCAGATCTCAGAAATAAGTTTCCAGAGATTGAGGAAACAGTTACTAATTCCAACGCGCCTGTGTTTCTTACAAAGAATGGTTATGGAACGATGGTGCTCATGAGCATTGAACAATACTCCGAACTCACAGATAACATCGAGCAGAAACTGGATGAGGCTGATGCCGCTGCCGAACAAACTACCGTTCGGTATTCTGCTTCAGATGTTTTCGGCAGAGCAAGGAGAAGAATCAATGAGCACGCAAAAGTATAATCTGTCTTTCCTTCCCCTCTTTGAGGAAGACCTGGATGAGATCACAGATTATATTGCGAACCATCTGCATAATCCTGATGCTGCTCTCCGTCTGATTGATGATATTGAGATTGCGATCAATAAACGGCTTGAGACTCCGCTTGCTTTCGCACCCTATCCGTCATCGAAAACCAGGCCTCATCCTTACTACCGAATCAATGTAAGAAACTTTTCAATATTCTATGTTGTCATTGGCGACACAATGGAAATTCGCCGTGCTCTGTACGCCAAGCGTGATCTTGACAACCTGCTGACATAATTACAGTCAAGCCGCCTGCTGAAACAGGCGGCTTTTTCTGTCATCACTAGCACTGTATTTGCTACTGCGATTACTTTGCTCATATTCTTTTCCTCCCATCACGCATACCTAGAAGCCGGCGCGCATATAAAAAGAGGCACCCCTTCTCAGATTGATTCTGAAAAATGAGTACCTCTTCGGGCCACGTAGAGCCGGTATAAGAATCTTTCTACCCGCGACTTTTCCAATCGTGATTCCACAGGATCAATGTTTAATGTTCTACATCTACGATCATTTTGCTGTGTGGAGGGAGCTCTAGAGAAGGTCAAAGATGCTCATCTGTCTGTCAATCCAGGACGCCTGTTTGGCAGTGTGTACAATATCATGCTCTGTGAGATGCCCGATTAACAGCGGAGACGAAGGATCATGCTGACTCATATTATGGAGAACAGCGGATTGGTCGTAGTTGGCATAGCAATAAAGGCAGCCGTGTCCGCAGGTGTTGTACTCGCCAATATCAGCGCCAAGGAGACAGGAACACCCCTGCCGTGCAGGGGAATGGGTTGGCACGAGAAGTCTCTTTCC
>SFND01000027.1 GCA_004554245.1 Oribacterium sp.
TATGTAATTTTTGAAAGTTTGTGCAACATCACCAAGGTTCAAAAGTCGTACTTTCCACGACTCTGCTGAATGGCGTTCGGCTGGTCGATGGAGAGGCCTTCGAGTAACCAGCGGAACTCCCGTTTCGTGAGGTTGCGAACTTCGGATGCGTGGCGTGGCCACTGAAACCGAAAGTGATCATTCGCTCCTTTCTCAAGGCGCTTGTACAGCAAACAGAACCCGTCCTTCTCGTAGTGGAGAGCCTTGATGCGATCGGCACGTCTTCCGCAGAAGAGGAAGACAGAGTTGCTGTACGGATCCAGCTCATAGGTGTCACGTACGATCGCCATCAGACCATCAATGCTCTTTCGCATGTCGGTATAGCCCGTAACCAGGTAGATGTGGTTTGCGCTGGAGATGTCACCTAGCATCGGCTGTTCAGCATGCTCAGGATACTGGCAACCAGTGCAGTATCTGCCTGATTGGTCAGTTCCAGCGTGCCGCCTCCAAATGTGATGCGCATCGTTGCTTCAAATGAAGCAGGTGATGGTTCATCGACCACGTGTGAGACCGGATGCAGTCGATCCTCTCTGCTGATCGGGAGCTCTGATATATTTATCGGAACAACCTCCTGCTTGCATTCGAGCCTTTCAGATCTGGCCGGAAGCTCACAGGCCTGCTGTCTCAATCGAGCGAGTGCCCGGTAAAATGTACTGGTCGGGATGCTGTTATCTCTACAGTATTCAAAGTCGCTTAAGCCGGATGCTCTGGCAGCGAGTATGATCTGATGCCACTCTTCATCAGAGCGGCGAGGTGCACGTTTATTCATCATGGGACTTCCTCCCTATATAGTCAAGTGTTTTTCCTTGAAAATCAAGGATTGTGTGCTTAATACCTAAGTGAATAGAGCCGTGTTAATGGGCAACTCTGTGCATCTGGTGCGAGTATAGAGATGTTTGGGTACACGAAGCAGAACGTCATCTTGATAGCTCTGCAAGGCCATTGTGTACCCTTCTCTCTATGGCAGCTAAACCTCCCGTATCTACCAGGATCGCCGAATACATCGGGTCCCAACTTCCTTCGTTCCGCCTGCCCATAACCAGGGTGTCAGCGCAGCTCTCTTACAGGGTCATGCCCTCTGGAAATAATTCCTGCCGACTACTGGCTCTTTCTTTGTTTGTTGTAATTGTTTGCCGACTCAAGCAAGCTGTTCCTCCAGCACCTGACGGTGGACGTTTTCCTGATGGTTCGCTTCCTTAGTCCCTCCCCCCCCCATAATGAAGGGTCCAGTCTGATGTTTGCGACCGGAGCCGAACGTCCGAACCACTCAGGTGTTCGGCTCCGACCACAAACGAAGTTTTTAAAGTATACAGTTATTTTGTTCTACTATTATGCAGCTTGCGGCCTCTGGATATCGCCCATCATCTTCCCTGGATCATAAGTTATACCTGATGTCAGAATTCGATAGAACACGCGAATAAGCTTGCATGCTATAGCCACCAGTGACTGCATCTTTTTCAGTGGGTTGTGCTCCCTCGTTGTGTAATAATGATGAATTAAGCGGAACTCCGGACTGTGTGCCAGAACACTGACAGCAGCTTCATACAAGACATATCTAAGCCTCTTTCTACCTCGATAAGAGATATGACTTTCGCCGACATGTTTGCAGGATTCATCGTTAACGATAGCATAGCCCGCAAGTTTCTGTATCTCCTTTGGGTCCTTGAATCGGCGAATGTCTCCAACCTCAGCAACAAATCCGATTGCTGTCTTCATTCCAATACCTTTGATTGCCAAGAGATTCTCGACATACGGTATTTTCTTGATCTTGGCTTCGATCATCGCCATAAGTTCTGCTTCTCTTTTTACCTGCATTTCATAATCAGACAGAAGAAACTGAAGCTCTATTCTGGCTGCATCCTGACTATTCTGTACACCAACGCTGTGCGATGCTGCCGTTACCAGCTCCTTTGCTTTCTTTAATCCGACGCTTCTTACCTTCGACTCTCTCCATATGTGATTTACACCTTCAACGCCAAGTTTGACGATGTCTTCCGGTAATGGAGCCTTCTTCAGAACCATCAATCCGCTGATTGCATTTACGTTCCCATAAACGTCTTTATAGTTAGGAAAGTAGATGCTAAACCATCTGGCGATCCGATTCTTCAGACGGATTGCTTCTTCTTGAGCAAACACTCTCAAGCTGTTCAACGTTCGAATTTCTGCATACACCCCATTCGGGATGTACGGATACATATATCTTCCGGCATTCACAAGTCCTGCTATTACCTTCGGATCTTTGCGATCATTCTTAACCTGGCTGTTATCATCCATTTCTTTAGACTTCTTAACATGATGAGGATTAACATGAAGTGGTTTCATTCCTCTGTCCTGAAGGTATCTCCCAAGATTAAACCAATAATGACCTGTCGGTTCCATTCCCGGCATCACCGTCTCTTTGCCACCTTTAGCCTTCATATCTTCAATCCAGACCCGAAACGCCTCGAATCCTTCTTCAGAGTTGGTGAATTGGAACGGTTTAGAGGAATACTCGTAACCGCGCCAATCGAAGGCTCTGGCAAAGTGAACTTCACTGCCGATATCGATACCAACGACTAATGTTTTTTCAGTAATAGCTGCAATTTTCTTGTTCTGTGTGTTAAACTTCATTTCGGATACCTCTTGTTCTGTAATGGTTTTGCCAACTTCCTAGGGTCAGCAAACCTTATATTACAACGAGGTATCTTTCTATTTCACCCACTTTCTTGAGATCCCTATATTTAAATCATACAGGAAGCTCTCTTAACATCTAATCCACTGTCTCAAATCGTGACATCTAATCCGAGGTTACAACCTGACACACATTTTGCAGTGGATATGTTTCCATATAAGAAAACCGAGCTTTTTCAGAAGTCTGGCTTCAAATCCAAACCTCCGAAAAAGCCCGGAATCTATGTTTTTTAATTTGTCTTACGCCACGCTGGATGCGCTACGGAAGCAAAGCTTCCTACGCTTATCCGCGGCATTCGCCGCATACAGCCCATCGCATAATGGTGCTTTGTGAGCAAGCTCCCACAGCACCTTATGCTCGGTCTGCACGTGGCTCATTGCTAACGCGTGACATCAAGACTACCGTCTCCACATGTACCGTTTCCGGGAAGTTATCCACCGGGCGGACGTGGCGGAGCTCATAGCCGGCGGCGCGGAGGTACTTCACGTCGCGGGCGAGGGTGGCGGAGTCGCAGCTCACGTACACGAGCTTTTCCGGAGCCATCTGGACGATGGTGTTCAGGGCCTTCTCATCGCAGCCCTTTCGTGGCGGGTCGACGCAGATGACGTCAATGCGCTCGTCCTGATGTACTTCATACCAGGCCGGGAGCACTTCTTCGGCGGCACCGACGTAGAACTCTGCGTTCGTGATGCCATTTAGCGCCGCGTTCTGACGGGCATCCTCGATGGCCTCCGGGATGATCTCGACGCCATAGACCTGCTTCGCCTTCTGGCTTAAGAAAAGGGAGATCGTACCGATACCGCAGTAGAGATCCCAAACATTTTCCGTGCCCTGAAGGTCGGCGAATTCGAGCGCCGCGCCGTACATCTCTTCGGTCTGCACCGGGTTCACCTGGTAGAAGCTGAGCGGTGAGATGCGGAAGCGGACCTCGCCGATGGAATCTTCGATATATCCAGGGCCATAGAGATGCACGATCTTCGTCCCCATGATCACATTTGTATTTTCCATATTCACGGAGAAGCTCAGGCTGTCCACATGCGGACACTCGCCGCTGTCCTTCGCTGCTCTATCCACATACGCAGCGCGGCCATCCGACGCATTTTCGCCGTTTTCCACCGTATCTGCGGAATCAACGCTGCGCAGCTCTGCTGCCGCGCCCGTCTGTCCACCATGCCCACAGAGCTTCTCCACCAGCGCCTCCTGGTGCGGGAGGCTCGTGCCGTTGATGACGAGGCAGACCATGTGCTGGCCGGAGCGGAAGCCCTTACGGCAGAGTACATGACGCACGAGGCCTTCGCCGCTCTTCTCGTCGTATGGGTCGATGCTGTAGTCCTCCATCCAGGTGACGATGGCTTCCAGTATCGCCTTATTTTCTTCGACGCCGAGGAGGCAGTCGTCGCAGGCGATGACGTCGTGGGTCCGGCCGGCGTAGAAACCGGCGATGATCTTTCCGGACTTGTCGCGGCGGATCGGGTACTGCGCCTTGTTCCGGTAGCGAAACGGGCTTTCCATGCCGACGATCAGCTGGAATACCTCGTCGAGAAGCGCCTGCGGCACCTCGCCGATGCGAAGCAGGTTGTTGTAGACCTTCTCCTGCTTGAAGTGGAGCTGTGCCGGGTAGCGCATCTGCTGGAGCTGGCAGCCGCCACACTGACGGGCGATCGGGCAGGCCGGGGTCTCCCGCGCCGGGCTCGGCGTAACGAGCTTCACGAGGCGGGCGAAGCCGTAATGCTTCTTCACCTTCGTCGCGGCGGCGATGACCTCATCACCGATGACCGTATCCTTGATGAACCAGACGAACTGGCCCTCGGTCTTTCCGATGCCGAGTCCCTCACTGGAGTAATCTGTAATCTTTACCTGAAACTGCTGATTTTTTTCCATAATTCTATCCGCGCGTCTGCGCTCTTCGATGCCTGCACGTCCGATGCTCTGACGCGCGTCCTGATGTTTCCATATACTTCATGAAGCAGGTGCGGATGCACCTGCTTCTCATAGTGTAGCACTGTTCAGCTATCTGCTGCCAGTCTCCTTACTCTTTCGTCTTCACACGCCGGATCTTCTGTACCGAAAGCCAGAGGATGCCGCCGAGGGCAGCGACCGCAAGGCACCAGCCCCACCATGGCATGTGCTCAACATTATAGCAGCGCACATTGACCCACATGCTGTTGATCGCCTGGTTCTTCGCATCATCGAAGTACTGCATGATGCAGGTGCGGTGGATGTTTTCGGTGCTCGGATACTGTGCGCCGAGCTGCCGGCGGGTCTGCTCCTCCGGAACGGTCAGCACATAATCCGGATCTACGGTCTCGTCGTCGCCGGTGAAGAAGTAGGTCACATCGTACGGTACGGTATCCTCCTCGCCTTCCTCCGCGCCGTAGTTCCAGTCGAGGTACTCGAGGATACGCGGATCATCGCCACCGGATACGAAGGAGGTGTAGCCGATGTAGTACATGTTCCGGATTGCATTGTCCGGACGAGACAGGAAATTGATCCAGGCCTCCGCCGCCTGCTGCTTCGCCGGGTCGTTATTGATGCCGTTCTTCAGCATGATCCAGCCATCGAAGTAGATGTTGGACGCCTCATCCGGCATCGTAAATTCGAGCTCGTAACCATCCTCCTCGGCCTGATCCATGGTATAGACGGCATCACCGGACCACTGGTAGTTGCCCGCCACCTTTCCGGTCACCATATCGGCCTTACCAGAATCGACCTCGAAGCTGTAGACATTGTCCTTCATGCCCTGCAGCCAGTCCTGCACACGGTCGATCATCTCCGGCGAGGTGTCGTTTAAGCGGCTCTCGAGCTTCTCCTTATAGTCCGGGTCCGCGAGAAAGGCTTCACTCGTCAGCTCGTCGTGGTTCAGCGCACCGACCGCGGCGAAGTAGCACTCACGCACACTGTCCTTGATGGTGACGCGCTTCCGGAACTTCGGATTCGTCAGCACATCCCAGGTGGAGGCCTCCTCACGGGTCATCAGCTCCGGGTTATACACGATGCCGGTGACGCCCCACATATAGCCGGCGGCATAGCGACTCCATGGCTCGCCGTGGATCTCGTGGTCCTCGAAGATCTTTCGAAGATACGGGGACACGCCCTTGATGTAGTAGTTATGCTCGTCCGTCGTGTCGAAGAAGTGCTCGGAAAGCGGCTGAACCTTGCCCTCACTGATCAGCTTCATGAACATGTACTCGGACGGGCAGATGAGGTCGTAGGTGTCGCCGAGGGTCAGCATGTTGTAGAGATCCTCGTTGGTACCGAAGGTGGAGTACTCGACCTTCACCTTCTGACCGTAGGTCTCCTGGTACCAGTCCTCGAAGTCCTTCACCAGCGAATTTTCACCGAGGATATCTCCGCTTGGGAGGTCAATGACTTCATCAGCGTTCCACCCGCCCTGGTCGATGTACTCCTCCCAGTTGCAGACGCGCAGCGTGATGGTATCGTCGGACTTCGGGGCAGCGAAGGCCTCGAGGGTGCCGAGCGATGGAAGGAAGGAACTCAGTGCGAGGCACCCCGCCGTGAGAAGGGCGAGCGGCTTCCGGCTGCGATCGCCGACTGTCTGGCGCATGCCGTGTACTGTCCGGCGCGTGCCCGATGGAAGCATTGACCTGCGATAGGATGTAAACAGTTTATCCATGTACCGGCTCCTTTCTCTTCTCCTCCTGGATGGCACGGTAGTTTCCGACGGCCACCACCAGAATCACGATGAGGAAAATCACCGTCGACAGGGCCCAGAGTGCGGTCTTGATCGTCGTCTGGGAACCCTTCGTCGCGTTCACGACGTAGGTGCTGATGGTATCGAACATCGCCGGCTTCGTGTAGGTCGCGATGAAGTAATCGTCGAGGGACAGAGTGATGGCGAGGCCGAAGCCGGAGACGATGCCCGGCATGATCTGCGGGATCACGACCTGCTTCAGCGCGCGGAACGGCGTGGCACCGAGGTCGAGCGCGGCCTCATAGAGGCTGGAGTCCATCTGCTGGATCTTCGGCATGACATTCAGGAACACAAACGGTGCACTTAAGGTCACATGGCCGATGAGCAGCGGGATGTAGGTATCCTTGCTGATGCGCATGACGACGACCATCAGTACACAGATGGAGAAGCCGGTCACGACGTCGGCGTTGATGACCGGAATCTGATTCATCGTGCTCATCGCGGTCTTCACGCGCTCCTTCGAGTAGAAGGCGCCGATGGCACCGAGGCTGCCGAGGATGGTCGCGATCAGCGCCGAGGTGAAGGCCAGGGTCAGGGTACCGAAGATCATCGTCCGAAGCTCCTCGGTCGTGAAGAGGGTCACATAGTTCTGAAGGGAGAAGCCGCGGATCGTACCGATCGTCGTGGCGTCGGTGAAGCTGTAGACGGCGAGGATCAGGATCGGCAGATACAGAAGGAGCAGCATCGCCACGAAAAATATGGATTTCCAGAGCTTTTTCATCACAGTACCGAGCCTCCTCTCCGGTGGTCGTCCTCACCCGTGCCGGTCAGCAGGGTGAAGAGGCAGATAAATGCCAGCAGGATCAGTGCGATCATGGAGCCTCCGTGCCAGTTGTACGCAGAGAAGTAGCTTCCGATGAGCGATCCCATGATATAGGTGCTGTTGTACAGCATGTCGAGCACAACATAGTTCGTCATCGCCGGCAGGAAAACCATCGAGATACCGCTGACGACGCCCGGCATCGAGAGCGGCAGGGTCACCTTCCAGAACGCCGTCTTCTCATCCGCGCCGAGATCAGCGGCGGCCTCCAGCAGGGAGTGGTCGAGTCGTGAAATCGTCGTATAGATCGGAAGGATCATAAACGGCAGGAAATCATAGCTCATACCGATGACCGCATTGAGAAACGGATGCATCGCGAGGTTGCCTTCAAGGAAGGTCAGCACCTCCTTCAGTGCCGTGATGCGCAGTGAGAAATTGATCCACATCGGCATCACGAAGATCATCACGATGACCGACTTCGCGCGGAAGTGGCTGGTCGCGAGGATGTACGCGAGCGGATACGCCAGCAGGACGCAGACGATGGTCGTCACTGCAGCGATCGCGAGGCTGTAAAACAGGGTGCCCACGGTGTTCGGATTCGTGAAAAAGCCGATGAAGTTCATCAGCGTGAACTGTCCGGAGCCGTTCGTGAAGGCATAGTAGAACAGCACCGCCAGCGGTGCAATCACAAACAGAATCAAAAAGAGCATATACGGGATGCCCAGATTTTTTCTGGAGAAACGCATAGATCGGCTCCTTTCTACTTCTTGATCGTAAAGCTCATCTTCTCGGTCGGCATGATGAGTCCGACACGGTCACCCATGTTCCAGAGGTCCTCATCGTAGACGGCGAAGTCCTGCTCGAGCTCGGTGTGGATGATGTAGAGGTAGTGGGATCCGAGGTAGATCAGGTTACTGATGTTGCCCTGGATGAGACCCTCCTCCTGGTTATCGGTCATGTCGATGTCCTCCGGCTGGATGGACGCCATGACGCGGATACGGCTGAGGTCGATGACTTCACCGTTCGCGTCGATGATGGTACCGTCCTCCTGACGCTTGCCACCCTTGATGAGCTTCGTGAGGCTCGCGTGGAGCAGCTGGCCGTTGTACTCGAGACGATAGTCCTTGTTGATATCTACCTGGAAGGTATTCGTATGATCCTCTGCGATCATGATGTGAATGCCGTCCGGCTCCAGGCATATACCTACGCGGTCGCCGACATTGGCCGCCTTCGTGGAGCGGGCCACGATCTCGTTCTTTCCGGACTGGATCGTGATTTCGTAGTGCATGCCCTTGAAGATCACGGCAGTCACGACGCCACGGATGGTACCGTTCTCCGGCTTCGTGATCTCGACATCCTCTGGACGAACGACGGCGGTGATGTGGGTGCCCTCCGGGACATCATCGACGCACACGAACTCACCACCGCAGAAACGGGTGGTCAGCTTCCCGGTCATGATGCCGCCGAAGATGTTACTCTCTCCGATGAAGTCGGCCACGAAGGCGTTCTTCGGCTCGTTGTAGATGTCCTCCGGGGTGCCGATCTGCTGGATCTCACCCTCACTCATGACGACGATCTTGTCGGACATGGTGAGCGCCTCCTCCTGGTCGTGGGTGACGTAGATGAAGGTGATGCCGAGCTTGTCATGCATGGCCTTCAGCTCGATCTGCATCTCCTGACGCATCTTGAGGTCGAGCGCGCCGAGCGGCTCATCGAGGAGGAGGATCTCCGGCTCGTTTACGAGTGCACGTGCGATGGCGATACGCTGCTGCTGACCGCCGGACAGGGTCGACACACTGCGGTCCTCGAAGCCCTCGAGGTCGACGAGGCTCAGCATACGCTTCACCTTCCGATCGATGACGTCCTTCGCTACCTTCTTCTGACGGAGGCCGAAGGCGATGTTGTCATAGATGTTCATGTGCGGAAAAAGCGCATAGCGCTGGAAAACCGTATTGATCGGACGCTCGTATGGCGGAAGTGAGGTGATGGACTTTCCGTTCAGGAGGATCTCGCCCGAGGTCGGGATGTCGAAGCCTGCGATCATCCGAAGGGTCGTCGTCTTCCCACAGCCGGACGGGCCGAGGAAGGTGACGAACTCGCCGCGCTTCACTTCGAGGTTAAAATCATGTACGGCGATGAAACCGTTGTCGTCGTACTGGCGCATCACATGCCTGAGCTCGATGATGTTCTCGCTTTTTACTGTTTCGTTTCCCATAATTCTTTCCCTTTATATATAAATAATATATGCGTTCAGTGTAGTGGGGACTCGGAGGGGCGGCAACGAAGGCACAGTACTCCGAGACCGGTGAAATCTAAGCCGGGTCCCCATTTGCTTGAACTGTAACTGAAACTTAAAACTCCGGCGGCGTGCTGATCCAGAGGAACTTCGCGGGCTTCGCGCTCGGATTCTCGATCCGGTGGACCTGCGTCGTTCGGTAGTAGAAGCTCTCTCCGGCCTTCACCGTGTAAACCGCCTCCCCGAAGTGCACCCGGATCTTCCCGTTCATGACATAGCCGAACTCCTCACCGGTATGCGGCTTATCCTCTTCGAGTGTCTGATGCGGGGCGAGTGTAACCAGCAGGGGTTCCATCTCGAACTTCTGCGCGGTCGGCACCAGCCACTTACGGCAGTTGCCCTGCTCATCCACCTTCTCGAAGCAGTCTGCTCCAGTGAAGACGATCTGCTCCTGCGTCGATTCCTTGAAAAATTCACCGGGCGTCGTCCCGAGGCACTCGATGAGATCCATCAGCGTCACCACCGACGGCGACACCTGCCCCCGCTCCAGCTGCGAAATAAAGCCCTTCGTCAGCTCCGTCCGATCCGCCAGCTCCTGCTGCGTGAGACCGTTTCGGTTCCGGAGATTCTTGATTTTCCGCCCGATCTCGACGTTCACCTGCTCTGCTGCCATGAGCGCTTCCCTTCCTGTGTATAACATGATAATTTCGTCTTCCGTCCCAGCTGATTCGCATCGTAATCCTGCAAAACCATGTCATGTACACACTAAACTTTTTGCTAAACTTGCAATATGCTATCACTAAACTTTTAAGCCGGAATTCATTATACTATAACTAAACTTTTAATCAATTAATAATTGACTTTTTACAGAAAAAATCGAACAAACTTGCAATGCAGCCCTATGGAGATCCAGATGGGTGGCGCGGTGGACGTTGCTGGTACCGGTCGCATAGCCCTTTACTATGGAAATCTGAATGGGTGGCACGGAGGGGCTCCCGGCCCATACTGTCACATTCCTATCTAATATGGTTTGATTTTGAAAATACTGGATACGTTTTTTGACCATAATCATCGAAATTGATTGTGAAGTATCCACTTTTAGGCGATTCCAAAAATATTGGATACGAAAAGCTTTATTTCATAAGAGCTCTCCGGGGTCTGGTATCCAGTATTTAAAAAAAGAAGTTATATTGGATATCTGCTTAAAGATATGTTTCTTTGAAGCACGAAATACATATCCACTATTTGAAAAATCGAGGAAGATTGGATAGTACGCATATATGCGTATGCCTGATTCTACGGAAAACTATCCAATAAGCGCCCTATCTCGAAATCGTGGATATTTTAGCTCTGTGTGCAAAAATGGTAAACGTTGCTGAAAGTATCCACGATTTCGAAATCCGTCGGTTATTGGATAGTGCCATCCATCTTTATCTAATTCCCCCACCCCGGGATTTTACGTGCATGACGCAATGGAACGTTGCGAGATGCCTTCGCTTGTGTTAGTATGGGCGACAGTGACGCGTATCCATAGACGCGCCCGGAACCTGTGATGATTTCCACGAAAAAGCGATGAGGATACCGTACCCCTCATCCGACGATGAGAAATCGTTGTGTTATTTAGAGCTATGGATTAGAAAGAATACATAAATGGAATTTAACGAGTTTTTCAGAGAACAGAACGCATCCACCCAGAACGGCGGCATGCGCTTTATTGAGAGCTTCTATGACGGCATGCGGGTAGCGGATATCTACCTCGTAAAGACGAAGAACGCTGCGCTCACGAAGAATGGTAAGGAGTACCTGAACGTGACGCTGCAGGATCGCACCGGTCAGGTGGATGCGAAGGTATGGGAGCCAAACTCCCCGGGCATCGCAGAATTCGATGTACTCGACTACGTCTATGTCGAGGGCAATGTCACCGTTTATAATGGCAGCAACCAGCTGAGCATCCAGCGCCTCCGCGTGGCGAAGGAGGGCTCCTTCGATCCGAAGAATTATCTTCCGGTGTCCGGTCGTCCGATCCCGGAGATGGATCAGGAGCTGCAGCAGATGATCAAGTCGGTGAAAAATCCGTACCTGAACAAGCTGCTCAATATGATCTTCCTCGAGAATGAAGGCTTCCATAAGGAGTTCATGCAGCACTCTGCCGCAAAGTCCGTACACCACGGCTACGTCGGCGGTCTCGCAGAGCATACCCTGTCGGTCGCAGCCATCTGTGATTTCTATGCGAAGCATTACCCGGATCTGCACCGTGACCTGCTGATCACCGCGGCGCTCTGCCACGACATCGGAAAGGTACAGGAGCTGACCGCGTTCCCACGCAACGATTACAGCGATGTCGGACAGCTGATCGGTCATATCGTCATCGGCTATCAGGCTGTTATCAATACGGCAAAGAAGATTCCGGATTTTCCGGAGACCCTCGCCGCAGAGCTTGGTCACTGCATCCTCGCGCACCATGGTGAGCTCGAGTACGGCTCCCCGAAGAAGCCGGCACTGATGGAGGCGATGGCACTTTCCTTCGCCGACAACGTCGATGCGAAGCTCGAAACCATGCGCGAAGCCATCGCTGCCGCAGGTAAGAACGGCAAGGCGCCGGACAACAACGGCTGGCTCGGCTTCAACCGCCTCATCGACTCAAACCTTCGAAAGACCAGCGACCTTTCATAAATCATAAGTGAACGAAACGCCGTCACACAGAGGATATCCTCCGTGTGGCGGCGTTTTTTAGAATTCACCGACAGAAATCGGCGAGGAGCCTCGGAGTACTGTGCTGCTGTTGCCGACTCTCCGGGGCTTCTCGTTTAGATTTTTCCGGTCTCGGAGTACTGTGCTGCTGATGGCAGTCCTCCGGGGCTCCTCGTAAAATCCTCATGGAATCATCGTGCGCCGACCGTCAGCTTATACTCGACCTCACTGTACTCGGAGCCGCGCTGGCGCTGCACCTTCACCTTGATGTCGTCGCCGACCTCGAGCTCACCGAGCACCTTACGGAACGTCGGCATGTCATCGATCGCGCTGTCGTCGATCATCGTGAGGACATCCCCGCTCTGGATGCCTGCATTGAACGCCGGCGAGCTCTTATCGCACTCCTCGATGTAGAGGCCGGCCGGAAGCCCTGCACGGGCCATCTCGGACGTCACCTCCTGTGCATGGAAGCCGAGGTACGGGTACGCGATGCCATTCGACAGCTTCTGGATCTGTGCGAGGAAATCCGTCGCGACGGCGATGCGATGATAGCCATCCACCGTTTCCCCGAGGCGGCTGCTCACCCAGCCGATCAGCTCGCCCTTCGTATTCAGCACGAAGGCCCCGCTCTCCGGGCTCGCATGAAGATCCGCAATCATCGCGGCGATACTGCCATCGATGTAGGATGTGTTATAGCTGATGGACGAAATCCTGCCGGTCGTGCAGGACGGATAGCTGCCATCCGGGGCCCCGACCGCGAGGAGCAGGTCCCCACGCTGCAGGCGGCCTGCATTGCCGATGGTGATCGTCCGAAGCTCGTGACGGTCCTTCGCGCTGAGCGTGTGCTGGGCGATGGAAACCACCGCGATCCCATCCGCCTGGTCCTGTGCCTTCAGCTGTGCTTCATAGGAGGAGCCGTTCACACTCACCGTGATCCCATCGTTCTCCTTTATGATGTCCGCAGAGGTGAGCACCAGAAGCTCGTCACCGGTGCGTGCGATCAGGATACCGGCGGCCTGTCTGCCGGACTCCACCTCCATGCCGAACATGTCGGTGCTGGTCACGCGGCTCTCGACCTCGACGAGGCTCTGCTCCGCCTGCTGCGCGACATGCTTGAGCGCCGCGTTCAGCTTCTCGTAATCCGCCACCGTGTACGCATAATCTGCGAGCTCCTGCCGCACGACGTCCTCGACCGGGCTCGTCTCCGGCGGGGCACTCACTTCCGCAGCCTGTACCACTTCTGCAGTGGACTGTCCGACTTCCCCGGATGCCTCTGCTGTGGTTTCCGCTTCAGATGGAGCACTGCCCCCGGCTGTACTCTCTTCCGGAAGTGCAGCATCGCCCTCCGAGGCGGTCACTTCCGTTTCCAGGACGACGGCTTCGCTCTCCATCGGATGCAGGCGCTCCCGGATCTCCGGCTCCAGGCCACCGAAGACAGCGGCACTGACGGAACCAAACAGAAGTGCGGAAATCAGCACACGTGCATAGTGCCGCGTGCGCTTCTTCCAGTCTCCCTTCCGACCTACGATATTTTCTTTGATAAAGTCTTTTTCTGCCATAGCACAATTATAACCATGAAGATATTTTCACGCAAGAAATTTGCCTTCATGTGCTATACTGATAGGCATGAATGAAAAAGTATTACACACACTCGAATTTAATAAGATTAAGGATCGCCTGACAGACTGTGCGAGCTCCCAGGAGGGACGCAAGCTCGTCCAGGCGCTGCTGCCATCGACGGATCTCGCAGAGATCGATCGAAACCTCGCGGAAACCGACGCGGCCATGCTCCGGATCGGTCTCTATGGCACGCTTTCATTTTCCGGCGTGAAGGACGTCCGTGACAGCCTGAAGCGGCTCGAGATCGCGGCTTCTCTGTCCGCGGCAGAGCTGCTCTCCATCAGTGGCGTGCTGACCGTCGCCGGTCGTGCGAAGGCCTATGCCCGTGACAGTGAGAAGACACCGGAGGCACCGAAGCCGGTGCCACGGGCGGTGCGTTTAAACGCCCACTACACGAAGAATCAGCCGGATCCGGAGAAGCTCCGAGAGGAAGCGGCAGACGATGCACTGTCACCGTACTTCCGTGACATCGAGCCGCTCTCTCCGGTCAATAAGGAAATCGTCCGCTGCATCCTCTCGGAGGATGAGATCGCCGACGACGCAAGTGCCGGTCTCTTCAGCGTACGTAAGAAAAAGCATGCCCTGGAGGAGCGCATCCACACGACGCTGAACGGCATCCTGAACGGCAGCCGTGCCCTGCTGCAGGACGCGGTTATCACCATGCGCGATGGCCGCTACTGTCTCCCGGTGAAGGCGGAGTATAAGTCGAGCTTCCCGGGCATGGTCCACGACCAGAGTGCGACGGGATCGACGCTCTTCATCGAGCCGATGAGCATCGTCAAGCTGAATAATGACATCCGTGAGCTCGAGGCCGACGAAAAGAAGGAGATCGAGAAGGTCCTGGACACCCTGTCCGGCTCCCTGATGCCTTACACGAACGAGATACGTCGGAACATCGAGATCCTCGCGCACCTCGACTTCGTCTTCGCGAAGGCGAAGCTGGCGGCCTCCATGCGGGCCACCCGTCCGGTGCTTAACGATCACTACTACATCAACATCCTGCAGGGCCGTCATCCGCTGATCGACCCGAAGAAGGTCGTGCCGATCACGGTGTACCTCGGAAAGGAATTCGATCTTCTCGTCATCACGGGACCGAACACCGGTGGTAAGACCGTGTGTCTGAAGACCATCGGTCTCTTCCAGCTGATGGGCCAGTCCGGTCTCTTCATCCCGGCCGCCGAAGGCTCGGAGCTCGGTGTGTTCGAGGAGATCTTCGCCGACATCGGTGACGAGCAGTCCATCGAACAGAATCTGTCGACCTTCTCCGCGCACATGACGAACACCGTCCGTATCCTGAGCGAGGCCGACAGCCACAGCCTCTGTCTCTTCGATGAGCTCGGTGCCGGTACCGATCCGACCGAGGGTGCGGCGCTCGCGATGGCGATCCTCAACTTCCTTCATAATATGAAGACACGGACCGTCGCGACCACCCACTACGCAGAGATCAAGGTCTATGCCCTCTCCACCGAGGGCGTCGAGAACGCGAGCTGCGAGTTCGACGTGAATACCCTGAGCCCGACCTATCGTCTGCTGATCGGTGTCCCTGGTAAGTCCAATGCTTTCGCCATCTCACAGAAGCTGGGCCTGCCATCCTACATCATCGAGGATGCGAAGAGCCGCCTCGAGAACGAGGATGTCAAGTTCGAGGATGTCATCGCGAGCCTCGAGGAGAGCCGCGTGACCGTCGAGCGTGAGCGTGAGGAGATCGCGCGCTATAAGGCGGAGATCGAGGAGTATAAGCGCCGTGCGCGGGAGAACTCCCGCGGCGTCGAGAAGGGCCGTGACAAGATTCTCCAGAAGGCCCGTGAGGAAGCCGCACAGATCCTGGCGGATGCCAAGGAAACAGCGGACTCCATCGTGAAGGAGCTCCGGAAGCAGGAGCAGAACGGTGCGGCAGTCTTCGAGGCCGACCAGACCCGCTCCACGCTGAATAAGAAGCTGCGGGAGACCCAGGCGAGCCTCTCTGCCGCACAGAAGGTAAAGGGACCGGCCCAGCCAGTATCGGCGAAGAGCCTCCGCATCGGCGACACCGTCCATGTGGCTTCCATGAACCTGAACGCCACGGTCTCGACGCTGCCGGATCGCAACGGTAAGCTCTATGTTACCGCCGGCATCATCCGCACCCAGGTATCGGTGCGCGATATCGAGCTCGTGGATACCGGAAAGATATCCGGCCCTGGTCTCGAGCCGACGAAGAAGGGAAAGAAGTCTCATGCCGGCAACATCCGCATGCAGAAAACGATGAGCATCTCTCCGGAGATCAATCTCATCGGCCAGACAACCGCGGAGGCGATCCCGGAGCTGCAGAAGTACCTCGACGACGCCTACCTCGCGCATCTGCCGCAGGTCCGTGTCGTCCATGGACGTGGTACCGGCGTGCTCCGAAAGGCGGTGCATGCACAGCTGAAGAAGCTGAAATACGTGGATTCCTTCCGCCTCGGCGAGTTCGGCGAGGGCCAGGATGGTGTCACGATCGTCATGTTTAAGAAGTAAAGCTGCGCGGAGCCTGCGGTCGCTGCGCACAGGAACGCCCGGTGAAGAAACACCGGCGGACGGGTGCCTGTGGCAGCGCCGGAAGCATTGGCAGAAGAACGAGGAGGAAAGCCGGATGGCGGAGAAACAGAAAATTCTGATCGTGGATGATGACGCTTCGATTTCGGAGCTCATCTCCCTCTATCTCGAAAAGGAGATGTTTGATACGCGCTGCGCCGCGGATGGCGAGGAGGCTCTGCAGCTCTTTCCGGAATACCAGCCGAATCTCGTGATTCTGGATCTGATGCTGCCGGGCATCGATGGCTATGAGGTCTGCCGGCGGCTCCGGGCGAGCTCGCAGGTGCCGGTCATCATGCTGTCGGCGAAGGGCGAGACCTTCGATAAGGTGCTCGGGCTCGAGCTCGGCGCGGACGACTACATGGTGAAGCCGTTTGAGTCGAAGGAGCTCGTGGCGCGGGTGAAGGCGGTGCTTCGTCGCTACCAGCAGGCCCAGGCGCAGGTCAATGCTGCCGTCGATGCCGCACTCTCCGCCCAGCAGGCGAAGGCGGGCGCAGGACGCGCGATGAATAGTGCTGCGGGCTTCGCGAAAAACGGCGGGGTCGGCGCGGCTTCACCGCAGACACGGATGGGCGCGGGCTTCCTCGATACGACGGGGCTTCCGGCAGCGGATGCCGAGGGCAATATCACCTTCCGGGCGTATGCTGAGGGCGACAGCGGCTCCGGTGAGCTGTACACCTACAACGGGCAGACCGGACAGCTGCATCGCGGTGGTACCGGCGCTTCGGACGCGCGGGCGCATGCGACGGATATGCTCGACGCCTACCGGAACGGTGACTACATCGAGTATAAGGATCTCATCATCAATAAGTCGAATTACGCGGTCTACTACAGTGGTCATGTCGTGGAGATGCCGCCGAAGGAGCTCGAGCTTCTCTACTTCCTGGCATCCTCACCGAATCAGGTCTTCACGCGAGAGCAGCTCCTCGATCACATCTGGGGCTATGAGTTCGCCGGGGATTCCCGGACGGTCGATGTGCACATCAAGCGGCTGCGCGAGAAGCTGCCGGGGAATCCGGACTGGGAGATCTCCACGGTCTGGGGCATCGGCTACAAGTTCAGAGTGATATGATAAACAGAACCCCGGAGGGCCGGCAGCAGATGTACTGTGCATCTGCTGCCGGCCCTCCGGGGTTCTGTTCTTATGTCTCTGGCACATCGTAGCTGGCCTGTGGAAGTGTGAAGGTGAACTCGGTGCCGACGCCCTCCGTGGAGACGCAGTCGATGTTCTCACCGTGTGCGGTGATGATGGACTTCACGATGCTGAGGCCGAGACCGGTACCGTGCTTATCCTTGCCGCGGGACTGATCCGCCTTATAGAAGCGGTCCCAGATCTTCGCGAGGTCCTGCTTCGGGATACCGATGCCGGTGTCCTTTATGGAGACGAAGACCTTCTGGCCGCGTATCCCGGTGCGGATCGCGATCGAGGATTTCGGATTACTGAACTTCAGCGCGTTATCGATCAGGTTATAGAGCACCTGCTGGATCTTGCTGTAGTCTGCGTAGACCATCTCCTTCTTCTCGGCGAAGGTCAGCTCGAAGACGAGCTCCTTCTTCTGACAGGTCATCTCGAAGCTCGCACAGACGTCACGGATCACGCGGTTCACATCAAAGTTCGTCCGGCTGAGGAAGCCCTTCTTATCCAGGGTGCCCAGACTCAGCATTGACTGCGTCAGCTTCGTAAGGCGCTCCGTCTCGGAGATCAGGCGCATGAGGTACTTCGGCTCCAGCTCCTCCGGGATCGTACCGTCGAGGATGGCCTCGAGGTAGCCCTTGATGGAGGTCAGCGGGGAGCGGAAGTCATGGCTGACGTTCGCGATGAACTGCTTCTGATAGTCGTCCGACTTCGAGATCTCATCCGACATGAAGTTCAGGGTCTCCGCAAGGTAGCCCATCTCATCCTCCGAGTTCGTCGTGATCTTGTAATGGTAGTCGCCGGCGGCATACTTCGTGGCCCCCTCCGTGATACGCTTCAGCGGGCGGTAGACGATGACATAGAAGACGGCCATGATCAGCAGCGACAGGATGAAGATGATGAGCGCCGTGAGGTAGACGATGTTCAGGATGTCGTTCTGTGAAGCGACGATGTTTTCGACCGGCTCATGGATGAGAACATAGCCGCCGGTCGTGTAGCCACGGGTCACCGGCGCCATGACCGAGAGGACCTCGTCCGGATACAGATCGTGATAGCGGCCGAGCTTATAGCGCATGCCGGTCATCGTGCTATCGAAATCCGGGATCTCGATGTTCTTATGTGCCTCCTCCGCGGTGTCGCTCAGCACCTTTCCGTTTCGGTCCACGATCCAGATGTCGACATCAAGGAAGGTGGAGACCGCCTTCATCTGCTGACTCACCGCGTCGGTGCTCAGGTTCAGGTTTCCCGTCTCGGAATAGGTCGAGGAGATCAGTGTCGCCTCACTGTAGAGACTGTTCGCCCGCTCCCGGATCAGGTAGCGGTAGGTGAGTCCGGAGGACAGGATCGCCACGACCATGAAGCCCAGCACACCGAAGACGATATACGCCACGATAAATTTTACAAATAAGGATCGTTTCACTTTAGTTCGTCAGGACGAGCTTCGCGCTGCCATAGATGCCGGCGTCGTTGCCGAGGGTGGCGAGCACGATGTCTGCCTTCTTCGTGAGGATCGGCGTGTAGTCTACATAGTGCTTCTTCACGAGGTCGATCAGGTACTGACCGGCTCTGGAAACACCGCCGCCGATGACATAGATCTCCGGATCCGCCACCATGGAAATCGTGGCGAGGGCACGGCCGAGGTAGTACATACTGGTGTCGATGGTCTTCACCGCGAGCGGGTCACCGGCCTTCGCACAGTCGCAGACATCACGGGCACTCAGCGCATCGCCGAACGCACGCATCGTGGAGGCTTCGTCGCTCGCCGCGAGATTACGCTTTGCCTCGCGGACGATACCGGTCGCACTGGCCACCTGCTCGAGGCAGCCATGGCCGCCGCAGTTGCAGGCCTCCTGCTCACCGTCACGCACCTGGATATGACCGATCTCTGCGCCGGCGCCATGGACACCTGCGATGATCTGACCGTCGATGATCAGTCCTCCACCGACACCGGTGCCGAGGGTCACCATCACGAGATTATCGTGGCCTTTACCGCCACCCTGCCACATCTCGCCCAGGGCGGCAACATTGGCATCGTTACCGACGGCACAGCGGATCCTTCCGCCCATGAGCTCCTGCATCTCCTTCGCCGGCCAGTGATCATGCCAGCCGAGGTTGACGCAGACGTGCACATAGCCGTTCGGCTCGACCGGACCCGGCACACCGATACCGATGCCCTCGATGTCCGTGAGCTCGATGCCCTTCTCACAGAGACGCTTCTTCAGCGCATCCGCGACATCCGGAAGGATATACTTTCCGTCCTCTTCCTTACGGGTCGGAACCTCCCACTTATCCATCAGAACACCGGTGAGTGTGAAGATACCGCACTTCACCGTCGTTCCGCCTACATCAACGCCTACACAATACTGATTCATAAGAGCCCCCTTCTGCTACTTCAGCTTTACAGATTCCATCGCGCCCGCACTTCCGATGAGCAGATCGAGGCCCAGCGGATTCTTCATGCCATGCGCTACCCGCGCTCTGGAGATCGAGGTATCGATGTTGCCGCTGTACTTCAGTGTGCCGCTCATGTCGTAAAGCTGGAGCGTGGTATTATTATAAACCAGGACCCTGTCCTGATCGATATCGAAGTTTGTATAGTTCAGCTGGAACGGCGTCGAGAACACCGTCTGGCCGTTCAGCCGGTATACGGTCAGCATGTACGGATCCGCGGAGGTCTCCGAATCGCTGTTATCCGTGATGATGCCAATGTAGTCGTCCGCATAGGTAATCGCCTGGATCGTCTGCTCGATCTCGACCTTCTGGCTGAGCTCCGGACTCGTCAGCACCTTCGTACTGAAGAAGGCGATGCCGCCATCATAGAAGGCCTGCGCATGCGTATCATCCGAGAAATGCACCCGTCCGGCGAGATGTCCGCTGAAATCGTCGGTGAAGCCACCCACGACACGGTTACTGCCGGCATTCTGGCCGATCTCACTCAGATTATAGAAGATGACCTTGTTCTGGATCGTTCCATTCTCGATGGAGGCGAACGACGCGATCAGCTCTGTGCCATCCGGTGATACCGCGATATCCACCGGATATCCGTCACCGTCGAGCACCGACTTGATGGAAATATCCAGCGCCGCACCCTCCTTCGAGAAGACGGTGATATAGCTCGCCTTCGAATCCTCGAGAAGCGCATAGGTGACGCCGGTGCCGGCCACTGAAATCTTCGTGATCGGCAGATTCGTCTCTGCCTGTCCGGTGGTACCGGTCTTATTCATGATATAGATCGCGGTCTTACCCTGATCGGCGATTGCACAGTAGTCTCCACTGATGGACACATACGGACTGTTCATCTCGTAGGACTGATTCCAGATGGTCTTCCCCGACGAATCGATATAGGTCGCACCATCGCGGGTCACCTTCAGGAAGCCGTCGCCGAAGATCTCATAGTCCTCATAGTCCGACTCGCTCACGCCGTTTTCACCGGTGAAGCTGTTTCGCCAGTTCTGCGAAAAGCCCGTATACGGCCGCTTCATCATATATACTGCACCCGCCACAAGCGCGCCGAGCACCAGTACGACGACGAGAAAAACGAGGAGGCGGCGACAACTGCGTCTCCGCTTCCCCTTCTCCTCAGCCTGCTCCGCCTCCTCCTGCTGCAGCAGCTCCTTCGTATCGACGACGCGACGGCGCAGCTCCTGTTTTCGATTTTCTCTCTCAATATCTGCCATGTTTTTTAATATAAGCTGTGCGGATATACGCCCTGATCTACGAGCTCCTGTAAGGACTGCTGTACGGCTTCCTTATCCTCTGCGTAGGTCACGCCGAACCAGCGGTCATGATCTTCCAGCACCTTGACCGTCGCCTTACCCGCGAGCATCAGCTTCGAAATCTCCGCTGGAAGGAGGTACTCGCTCTTCATCTCCTGACCGTGCTCGTCAAGCCATGCCGGGAAGTTCTCGATGAGGACATCCAGGTACTTCTCTGGAAGACCGAACATGTTCATGGAAACGATCGCATTGCCATCGACCTCGACTGAATTTCCATCGCCATCCTTACCCATGAGCTTTCCATCCGCCTGCTTCGCGATGTCGTAGGTCTCGTCGATCTCGTGGAGATAGCCGCCCTCGCCCATCACACAGACACCACGGTTGACGGTGCCGTGATCGGACAGGGTGTTTCCTACGATGTAGCCGGCCATGCACATATCGAAGGCCGGTGCATCCTCATCCATCGTATTTACGAGGTAGTCATGAATCAGTTTGAAGCCCTCACGGCCATAGAAGTCGTCCGCATTGATGACGGCGAACGGGCAGTCGATGAGATCCCGCACCTGGATCAGTGCATGCGCGGTGCCCCACGGCTTCTTTCTGCCCTCCGGTACACGGTAGCCCTCCGGCAGCTTGTCGATCTCCTGGAAGGCATACTTGCACTTCGCGATCTTCTCGACACGGTCGCCGATGATCTCACGGAAATCCTTCTCGATATCCTTACGGATGATAAACACGATCTCGTCAAATCCGGCTTCCAGTGCATCGTGGATGGAATAATCCATGATGATCTCACCACTCGGTCCCAGCTTCGCCAGCTGCTTGATACCACCGCCGAAACGGGATCCCAGACCTGCCGCCATAATTACCAGTGCCGTTTTTTTCATTTTACTTTACTTCCTCTCTCGTCCGCAGAACGCGGGCAATCTCCTATTCTATGCTTATGTATGTTTCTACTGAACCACATCTCCCCATCATCCCGACATCGGCCGGTCAGAGAAGTGCATATTCATATATCAGTAGCCGAGCCACGCGCCGTCTGCGCCGACGTGAAGACCATCCGGGGTAGTCGTGTTCGTCAGCATTGCCCCGAAGGTGCCGTCGTGCAGCTGGTTGAAGTAGTAGAACTTATCGTTGATCTTCCACCAGCCATGGAGCATCGCGCCGTAGGTGGCGCCCTCGGTCGTATTGAGCAGATACCAGCGGCCATCCACACGCTGGAGGCCAGTCAGCATCGCGCCGTCCGATCCCATGAGATACCAGTTGAGGCCGTCCGGACAGATCCAGCCGGTCAGGAACTGATTGCCGGCGATGTAGTACCACTTATTCATGTACTGCATCCACTGTCCGCTGCCCGTGCCGGTCACACCGGTCGGATTCAGGGCGCTCGCCGGACTGCCCTGCTGGAGGTTGAAGCCCGGACCGAAGACCTTTTCTGCGTTGTTCTTTACCTTAACGGTCGAGTTACTCGTCACGATCGCGTTGGAACGCGCGGTCGGGATCGAGAAGCTGTAATCGGATTCGGTCTTATCACCATCGACCGTCGCGTCATCACAGATGAACATGGACTTCGCGATGAAACCGCCGCCATCGCCGGAGGCCGCTGCCTGAACGGAGATGTGGTCGACCGAGCGGCCACCCGAGCTGTAGCTGGAGACATTGACCGCGTGCTTCGGACCGGTCACCGAGGTTTTATTCTCGTGATAATCACCGTCTGCGTCCGTCCAGTAGATGTAGACGTTATACTTCGTCGCGTACATCACCTTATCCCAGCTGATCTCGTCGCCGTTATGCTCGAAGCCGGTCGGATTCTTCAGTACGTAGAACGGGTAGGTGGTGCAGCGGAGGCGGATCGCGTTTTCGTTCCGGCTCAGCATCTCGACCTTCGTCGCGCCGAGGACCTCGACGGCACAGGTTTCGGTGAAGCTGTTGCCCGCCATCGGGTGAACCTCGATCGTGTAGGTGTAGGACTTGCCCGGCTTCGTGCGATCGCCGGAGGTGCTGTAATCATACACGAAGTAGAGATGATCGTAGGTCGCCGGCTCCTCACCGCTCGACATGTCGCCGGCGGTCATGCTGCTCTCCTCTTCCGGGGCCAGATCGATGCGGACCGTGCTGATCCCGGCTGCCAGGGCCGTCATCGCGCTCATCGCAGACAGCATCACACAGGCTGCCGCCGTCAGGAAAAACGTACGGAGTTTCATCCTCGCTGCTCCTTTCTTTTCTATATCATGAACCTTTTCGAAGGGTTCGTAAAGTGTCGATAATGCATCATCTTATTGTACCAAGTTATGCAGGGGTTTTCAATAAGAGGGCGTCTACTGTTCAGACAGGGAACCCGGAGGGGCGGCAACGGAGGCACAGTACTCCGAGACCGGTTCAATCTAAGCCGGGGACCCTAAGCGGCACTAGGCCCTCTGCAATCGCTGAGTTTTCTTTATGAAAACTCAGCGTTGCTTGCCGCCCCTTCGTAGCCCCTGGCTAACGTTCCTATCCAATATGGTTTGATTATGAAAATACTGGATATGTTTTTTGCCTGTAAGCATGACAGGCGGCTGCAAACTATCCACTCTTAGGCGATTTCAAAAATACTGGATACGAAAAACCTTATTTCCTAAGAGGAATCCGGGCTCGCGTATCCAGTATTTAAAAAAAGAAGTGTTATTGGATATCTGCCGAAAGAAAATCTTCTCTGAAGTCAGAAATACATATCCACTATTTTAAAAAGCGAGGATTATTCGATGGTACGCATATATGCGTATGCCTGATTTCGCAGAAAACTATCCAATAAGCTCCTTATTTCGAAATCGTGGATATTTTAGCTCTGCGCACAAAAATGATAGATGGTGCTAAAAATATCCACGATTTCAAAATTAACCGGTTATTAGATAGTGCCATCCATCTTCATCCAGTTCATCAGTTAAAATTTCCGGGCCGCGCGCGATAATCGTCTGGAAATCGAGCAGTATTCCAGCGCGGCAGAGTTACCGTTCACAGGTGTACTGATCAGGCAGAGGGGCCGGTTTACGAGTGAACAGTAATGGCCAGACTGTTACGTTTCTACATCGCCATGTAAGCGCTTTCCATACTGCGCCATCGGTGATATAATCGTAGAGAATGAACATAAGCGTGCTGGTCGACAGCATTGGCATGAAAAAGGAGGATTTTGATATGGCAGATATGGCGAAGGAACATCCAGACTGTGCATACTGCGCAAAGGGCGAGCTGGTAAAGAAGTTCGGTTATGAGATCTGTGAGCTGCCGGCTTCCACCGTTTATCTTTTCAAGGAGCAGAGCCATCCGGGCAGATGCATCGTGGCATCGAAGCACCACGTATCCGAGATGCTGGAGCTCAGCGAGGCAGATCGCGCAGCATTTATCGCGGATGTCGTAACGGTTGCCAATGCGATTCATGCGGTATGCCACCCGAACAAGCTGAACTACGGTATGTACGGCGACACGGGCTGCCATCTTCACATGCACCTCGTTCCGAAGTATAAGGATCAGTTCGAGTGGGGCGGCACCTTCGCGATGGATCCGAACATGAATAAGATCACCGACGAGGCCGAGCTCGAGAAGATCGCTGCACCGCTTCGCGACGCGATTCTCGGAAAGTGATCCGAAAATCCAGCTGTTTGAAGCTGGCCGGTTCCCATTTATAGAAACGGGGATCCATGTCTGTGAACTTAAAAGAGGAAGACACTGTATGGGTGCCTTCCTCTTTTATAATCGTATACGATATAGGCATTAAAAGGCGGGAGGATATCGATTCCTCCCGCCTTTTCAGATCACGAACCGGCGATATGGCCAGCATCCATTCAAATATCCTTTACTTCGTCGAGAATCTCCGCAAGGGCAGCGACCTGTGCGCTCGTGGTCGCCCAGGAGCTGCAGAAGCGGACGACCATCTGGTCCTCGCCGTACGGCTCCCATGGGGTGCAGATGACGTCCCGTGCCTTCAGCGCCTCAAGCATCGTCTTCGGCAGGATCACAAACTGCTGGTTCGTCGGAGAGTTCAGGAAAAACGCGTAGCCGCGGTCACGGAAAACCGCTTTGAGCTCCTCTGCGCGGTCGATGGCATTGACCGAAATCTGCGTGTAGAGGCTGTCGGTGAACAGCGCGTCGAACTGCACGGCGTTGAGGCGGCCCTTCGCGAGCAGCGCGCCATGCTCCTTGATCATCGTCACCATCTGCTTCGGTGCCCCGCCGTGCGGATACACGACAGCCTCGCCACAGAGTGCGCCGACCTTCGTGCCACCGATGTAGAACACATCCGTGAGTCGGGCAATGTCTTCGATCGTTACGTCGGTGTCACGGCTCATGAGTCCGTAGCCGAGACGTGCGCCATCGAGGAAGAGCGGAAGCTTCCACTTCCGGCAGACCTCAGCGATCGCCTCGAGCTCCGCCTTCCGGTAGAGCGTGCCGTACTCCGTCGGATGGCTGATGTAGACCATGCCCGGGAACACCATGTGATCGTGGTCGCCGTCCGCATAGAACGCTGCCACCATGTGGTCGAGCTCCGCGGCATCCATCTTGCCGTCGTGGCTCGGAAGCGCCAGGACCTTGTGTCCCGTGAACTCGATGGCGCCCGCCTCATGACAGTTGACATGACCGGACTGCACAGCGACCACACCCTCGTACATCCGAAGCGTCGTATCGATCACCGTCTGGTTCGTCTGCGTGCCACCGGTCAGGAAAAAGATTTCCGCCTCCGGATGTCCGATGAATGCACGGATCTTCTCCTTCGCACGGTCACTGTAGATATCGGTACCGTAGCCCGTCAGCTGCTCCATATTCGTCCGTGTCAGTGCCTCCAGCACCTTCGGATGACAGCCCTCTGTATAATCACTTGCAAAATTCAGCATGATCGTCCTCCTGGATTTCTCTCCGCCCTGAGCGGAAACATATATAAGTGAGATTTTAGCACTGCACGGCGTTAAAGCCAACTGATTTGAAGATTTTGATGACGTCCCTGTCGTCTGCCGAAAATGTACCTCCTGCAAGCAGAAAATCCAGTCGAAAAGGCGACTGGATTCATATAAGTTTCGAACCTCCGGCTGCCGTCCGCCGTGTCACGAGTGAACAGTAACGTTTTGCCAGGGGCAGCGGAGAGGTAGCCTATCAAAGCCATATAGAAGAATACTCCATAGCCCCTTAAGGAAAAATAGTGGAGAAATAATGGAAAATACTGTAAAAATAGTGGAGAAATAATGGAATTTTGAATCGTTCCGCAACTCGTAAACCAGCGTATCCGTTCCTATACGCTCAGCGATTTTGCAAAGAATCATGAAGCTGAGATCCTGAAGGAAATCGGATAGGCACAACAGTGCTCATGATAACTCTTTTAACACGTCACACAGCAGTTCAAAGCCCGTCTGTATGTCCGCTGCAGCGGTGGCTTCTGCCGGATTATGACTGATACCTCCGATACTCGGCACGAAAATCATCGCGGTCGGGAAATGCTTTCCGAACACCATCGAGTCATGACCGGCACCACTGTTCATATGCTTATATGCCAGTTGTTTTTCTTTACAGTGCCGTTCGATCACCTGAATCACGTTCGGATCCATCTGTGCGGACGCCAGGCAATGATTCTTGCTAAGCCGGGTCTTAAAGCCCTTGCGTTCGATGGATTCCAGCGCACGCTTCAGAATCACTTCATCCTGAAGCAGTGCCTCTTCACTGCCATCACGCATATCGATGCGCAGATCTACGTGATCTGCGATGACGTTCTGCATCCCAGGAAATACCTGCAGCATGCCATAGGTCAGGGTGGCGGAAGGGGCCTGCTCCATCATCTGACGGGTAGACTCTGTGATAAATTCCGCAGCAGCTACCACCGGATCGTGCCGTAACGGCATCGAGGTGGTGCCTGCATGGTTCTGGCTTCCCTGAATGGTCAGCTCATAGTTAAAGATACCGACGATACTGTCCACAATACCGATCTGCTTCTGCTCACTTTCAAGCACCGGTCCCTGTTCGATATGTAGCTCTACGATCGCTCGAATATCGTCACGTTTCGCGCTTTTCAGCGCTTCCGGCTGATACCCGGCAGATAACAGTGCTTCACGAAGTGTGACACCATCACGGCCGACTTCCTCAAGATCCTCCTCTTTCAGCGTGCCACAGATCGCACGGCTCCCCTGACAGCCAGAAGCGAAACGACTGCCCTCTTCCTCCATCAGACCGACCACTTCCAGGCTGTGCTTCGGAACGTAGCCCGACTGTTTGAGGTATCCCAGCGCGGCTACACCGGTCACAACGCCCAGTGCGCCATCATATTTTCCACCATTCTTTACAGTATCCAAGTGGGATCCCGTCAGTACGGTACCTGGCTCTGTCCCCGGAAGCCGCCCATACACGTTCCCGATCGCATCCTCCCTGTATTCCAGCCCCTGCTCTTCGATCCACCCACGCAGGATGTTCTTCGCGATTCTGTCTTCCGGGGTATACGCTGCACGCCAGATCTCTCCGTCGATACGTGTCGCATCGGCCAGCTGACACAGCATCTCTTCTATTTTCAACCCAGCTTCGTTTCCCATCATAAATGTCACCTCATTTTATCGGCTGTTTTCTGTCAATATTTCCCGAAATCGGATAGGCCATCCGCAATCATTCATCATATCCATACTGCACTGGTCTTTCAGCGACCATGCTTAAATCCGGTTGCGGCTGGTATGAATACTTCGGCCTGTCATATTCATGCTGCCCCATATCATTGTTATCCGTCCACAGCTCACACTGTGTCATCACCGTCTGCACAGCATCATCCATGCCTTCCGGCGGATAACGATGACTTCTGAGCAGACGTTTTATCATGATACGCATCCTCGCTCTTGCCGAGTCTCGCTTCTGCCAGTCGATTGTACGATTTTTGCGTAATGTATCTGCCAGCTCTTTGGTAATCGCAATCAGCTCTTCATTTTCATAAAAATCCTTGATTGCCTGTGGCTTCGTCAACGCATCATAAAATGCCAGTTCATCTGCTGTCAGTCCGAGCTGCTCTCCTTCTTTATTTGCCGCCGCAATCTGCTGTGCAAGATTTAACAGTTCCTCGATAACCTGCTCGTTCGTCAACATGCCGTTCAGATAAGCATTCATTGCCCTCTGAATGATCTCGCTGAACTTCTGCGATTTTACGACATTCGTATGACGGTAAATCTGTACCTGCTCTGCAATCAGCTTTTTCAACAGCTCTACGGCGAGATTTTTCTCCTTCATCTTCGAAATTTCCTCAAGGAATTTCGGATCAAAGAGTGAAAATTCCCTATCAACATCTGAGAAAAGATTAATGACACCTTCGCTCTGCACGCTGGCTTTCAGAAGCTCGTTAATCCGGGCATTCATTTCCGGCAGAGATATCTTCTTGCCTTCGCCCTGGTTCATAAGCCGCGTTACAAGCACGCGCACAGATTCAAAGAATGCCGCTTCTACGCGCATATCCTTCTCTACCAGAGAAGAACACAGCGATAACGCCTGTCCGAGAAGCAGTCCTTCTTTCAGAAAGTCCTCACGCTCCTGCTCCTTATCTACGCCAACGATAAAATTCACTGCGCCACTGATCGCTTTCGAGCGTTCCAGATTCGTGCCACTTATGAACTTCGAATAGTTATATCCATGGAACAGATCCCGGCAAATCGACAGCTTTTCGAGGAACTTCGGATATGCTACCTTTGCAATATCCGTATCTCCATAATTCTTCTTATCGCGGGCGGTATAGTCGTTCATCGCCTGCTTAAGAGCAGATGCGATTCCCACATAATCTACAACGAGGCCGCCTTCCTTGTTGCCAAATACACGATTAACTCTCGCAATGGCCTGCATCAGGTTATAGCCCTGCATCGGCTTATAAACATACATGGTAGCCAGGGACGGAACATCAAAGCCTGTCAGCCACATATCTACAACGATCGCGATCTTGAGCGGACTGTCATTATCCTTAAACTGTTTTGCAAGTTCATCCTTGCGATGCTTATTCCCTATGATTTTATTCCATTCCTCTGGATCCTTGTTGCTGCTGGTCATGACAACAGCAACCTTCTCTGTCCATGACGGACGCAACTGGAGGATGCGCTCATATATCTTCATGGCAATTTGCCGCGAATACGCTACGATCATTGCCTTTCCGGTCAGCAGACTGGCACGATAATTTTCGTAGTGGTTCAGGATATCATCCACCAGCGAATGGATGGTCTTCTCATTACCGAGAATAGCCTCCATCTGTCCCAGCTCTCTTTTGCTTTTCTCAATGACACCAGGATCCGCATTATTCGCCATGATATCGTATTCCTGATCGATGAGTTTCAGTGTCTGCTCATCCAGCTTCAGCTTAATGACACGGCTCTCGTAATATACTGGACGGGTGGCACCATCCTCCACTGCCTGCGTCATATCATAAATATCGATATAATCACCAAACACCTCACAAGTGTTGCGATCTTTCAGAGAAATAGGTGTACCGGTAAATCCGATGAAGGTCGCATTCGGCAGGGCATTTCGGATGATACGCGCAGAACCGATTTTGATTTCACCGGTCTTAGCGTCGACCTTTTCCTTTAAGCCATACTGTCCACGATGCGCCTCGTCCGCCATAACCACAATATTTCTACGTTCAGAAAGGCAATCGAAGGACTCCTCGAACTTCTGCATGGTGGTAAAGATGATACCGTTCGCTTTTCTGCCATCCAGCAGTTTCTTCAAATGTGCGCGACTCTCAGCGTGAACCGGTTCCTGACGCAGGAAGTCCTTACACTTTGCAAACTGCCCATACAGCTGGTCATCCAAATCATTACGGTCTGTGATGACCACAATGGTCGGACTGTCCAGCGCATCCTGCAGACGATGTGCATAGAAAACCATCGACAGGGATTTTCCGCTGCCTTGCGTATGCCAGAACACGCCGCCCTTACCATCCGTTTTCGTAGCGCGCCTGGTAGATGCTACCGCCTTATTGACTGCAAAATACTGATGGTATCCTGCCAGAATCTTAAACTGTTTTGTACCCTCATTCGAGAAACAAATAAAGTTCTTTATGATATCCAGAAAGCGTGCCTTTTCAAAGATGCCCTCAAAGAAGGTATCAAACTGAGCATACTGCGTATTCTCGTAGCTGCCGTCCTTGGTTTTCCACTCCATGAAGCGATCTTCGCCGGATGTGATCGTGCCGGCCTTTGAAGTCATAAGATCACTCATGACACAGATACAGTTGTAGATAAACA
>SFND01000007.1 GCA_004554245.1 Oribacterium sp.
CTGTACCGCATCAAGTTCAAGAGAGACATTTTCAAGGACCTGTCCCGTTTGGAATCTTCCTACAGCAAGAAGAAAAACGAGGATGGGTCCTTCGCCATCGAGGATCTGGAGATCTTCGAGAATGTGGCCTACATTATGGCCTACCATGCCGACCGCACCATCCCGGACAACATTGACGACTGGCTCGACCAGTTTGAGATGTTCTCCATCTACGAAATCCTTCCGGAGATTCTGGAGCTGTGGGGTTCCAATCTGGTGACTGATGTGGCTTCTAAAAAAAACTCCAGCGCAGCAGCCGTGAAATGACCACGGCTCTGTTCCTCCTGCGATGCACCGAGATTGGTATTGCCATCGCTGACCTTGACCTCCTCACCATCGGGCTTGTGATGGATATGTGGACGGAAAAAGGCAACGATGGCGTGACCTACCAGAAGGTCGCATCGCAGGAGGACTTTGACCGGTTCTGATGGTAGAAGTGTTCACACTCTTGTGCTATAATTATTTTGATAAATCGTAGTTTGTAACGAAGATATTTGCGATGAAAGGAATTAAGATTGAGTTATTGGGGATTGCAATAATACTTTTAGGAATTGCTGTGACAACAAATAATTTTTGGGGATATGTCCTAGGTGTTCTTGGATTTGGCGTTGCTGTAGTTGGCTGATTTCTAAAAGATAATCACTGATAACTTCTTGTTTGAAAAATTGAGAAAACGTAATATTGAACAAAAAAGAAATGCACAGTTCTTAGCTTATCGTGAACTGTGCATTTTTGTAAATAAATACTTTTAATTAGCCGATTACGGCATCCTCTGCTGTAAAATGTTCCAGAGAATTTTCTTTTACCTGAATGCAGATATAAGTAATTCCAGAAATATCGGATGCAAAAAACTGACGCTTTGCAGCAGGTGCGATTTTTAGCCAGTCTCCAGTTGAAAGGCTAATTTCTTCTCCATCAATTATGGCTTTGCCGTTACCTGAAAGAATTCCATAGATTTCTTCATTTTCTTTATGAGAATGAACAAATGGGACATTTGCTCCTGCAGGTAGTTCGTTTAAACTGATTTCTGCACCTGTTAAAGACAACTTTTCATGCAGCTCAATTCGGTTTTCCTTTCCAATAGTTGTTTTTGTGTAATTTGCCATAATAACCTCCATAGTTAATTTGTAGTTTCTGGTTGCTTGGTATTAGTATAGTGTGAGACACATACAAAAACAGGTACGCACCTTTTTGTAACTGTACACTCAAAAATGAATGTGTTACAATAGACTCGGAGGTGAGAATTATGCGAGCAAAAGAAGAATTACCAGAATGCCCAGTTGCAACAGCAGTATCCCTCATCGGAGGAAAATGGAAACTGCTGATTTTGCGTAACTTGAAAGAGCGTCCATGGAGATTCAATGAGCTACAACGAAGTATAGATGGTATTTCACAAAAGGTTTTGACAGATAGTTTAAGACAAATGATGAGTGATGGACTGGCATATCGCCACGATTACCATGAACAGCCACCGAGAGTTGAATACGGTTTAACAGAACTCGGAACAAAAATGCTTCCAATTATTAATTCACTTGCTGACTTTGGTAACTACTATAAATCAATTATTGAACAGAATTTGGCATAGCTTGTGAGGTGACAGTTAAAATGACATCTATTCAATACTATGATTCGCCGTTGGGGCGCATACGAATGGAGGCAGATGAGGTCGGTCTGACAGGACTATGGTTTGAAGGCTCAAAATACGATCGGATACCGAATGAATACTTAGAGCAGGAGACGGAGATTCTGTTGGAAGGGAAGCGATGGCTGGATCAATACTTCTGTGGGCAGAAACCGGATTTCCTACCGCCATTACATCCGAAGGGATCCGCGTTCCAGATGACGGTCTGGGATATACTTCTGAAGATTCCATATGGTGAGACGATAAGCTACGGCGAGATCGCACATAAAATAGCTGAGAAGCGAGGGATTTCCAGGATGTCAGCGCAGGCTGTCGGCGGAGCGGTCGGACATAATCCCATCGCGATCATCATTCCATGTCATCGGGTCGTGGGCGCAGATGGCAGCTTGACGGGGTATGCCGGCGGGCTTGATAAAAAAATCAAACTGCTGGAACTGGAGCATACTGCCTCTGTATTGTGAGATGATGAACATTCCATGGTGTGCATGGAATTGACAAGAAGAATCAACAGTACAAATTGGAATTTATGGAGGTGTTTAGAATGAAACAGAAAGTACCTATGATATGCAACATTGTGAGTCTCATTCTGTTGATTGTATTTGTTATTAAGAGCATCGTTGATTATACTCAATACTCAACATCGCTAAACTCTGCGCCTTTTTATTTGTGGGTGTTAGTAAATGCTTTGTTTTTGGTAATTCCTGCAATTATTGTGTTCGTTATTGGATTCGTTGTAAAGAAGAAACAGTAAACAATTTTCATCTTGTCTCTGCCACGCTGATGAAAGCGTCTGGAAGTCAAGTGGAAGTTCATCTATTCCTATGGTATATTGAACGAGGTGCTTCTGAATCGAATACGGTGAAATATGGAGCACAGAGCATTTTCTACCCTGTGCTTCTTTTTATAAAGACCTATCGTTAAAAATGCAACCCCCTAGAGAAATTTTGCACCCCCCTAGGGTAAAAAACGGGAAGTCTACCTTATAACGATAGAAAATGCGAAAAATGCGCGGTATTCCTGCACCCCCTTGGAGACTACGATTTGACTACTATCGACTTCCGCATTTTGCTCGTTTACGCCCTTTTATGCGGTTTCTGTAAAAGAACGCAGATGTCGAGCAAATGCAGACACTGCGCATAAAGCGCAAAAATACGTCGTTTTAAGGCATAGAAGGAGAAAAATAATGAGACATCGCATACTTTTCGTGTGCCACGGCAACATCTGTCGCAGCGTTTCTGCACAGTACATTTTTCAGGATATGGTGAACCGGCGGGGGCTTGCCGGAGAGTTCGTGATCGATTCGGCGGCGACGTCGAAGGAGGAGATCGGGAATGCGATTTATCCGCCGATGAAGGCGGCGCTGGAGCGGAGGGGTGTGACGGACTACTGGCGGAGACATTGGCCGAAGGTGTATGATAGGGGCATACGCTTTCAGAAAGCGCAAATGAATGACTTGAATGGAGGCTAGGTTATGTGGTTTGTTTTCGCGTTACTGTCTGCGGTGTTTGCGGCGCTGACATCGATTCTTGCGAAGATCGGGATCGAAGGTGTGAATTCGAATCTTGCGACGGCGATTCGGACGATGGTGGTTCTCGCGATGGCATGGGGAATGGTGTTTCTGACGCATGCGCAGAGTGGGATCGGATCGATCAGTCGGAAGAGCTGGCTGTTTCTGATTCTGTCCGGACTCGCGACCGGTGCGTCGTGGCTCTGTTACTATCGTGCGCTACAGGTCGGAGAGGCCTCAAAGGTGGTGCCGATCGATAAGCTGAGCGTGGTCATCACCCTCGTGCTGGCATTTTTGCTGCTGCATGAAGAGGTATCCGTGAAGGATGTTGTAGGCTGTGTACTGATCGGGGCAGGTACGCTGATGATGGTACTATGAGATAACTTGGAATTTATCAAAAAATGAGGAATAGTTGAAATGGAGGCGCTATAATAACATGAAGATTGAAGGGAACCAGAAAGAACTGGATGCAATGGTAGAATTTCATAAGGGAAACCGTGTCGAGGGGCTGAGACTGCAAGAAGAATTTGCAGCGGAATTTCGTAAGGAGTATAGAGACAAAGATCACTGTCCTTGCCTGAAAGCCTGTCGTTACCACGGAAACTGTAAGGAATGTGTAGCAATCCACAGAGCCCATCAGGAACATGTTCCAAATTGTATGCGACCATTGATTAATAAAAAGTTGAAATTGATGTCAGAATTGACAGAGCATACCCTGGCAAATGAAATAGAAGCTCCACATGAGATTTTAAGAAAATAGGCAAGTCAGATTCCAGCTTGTCTCTGCAATGCTGATGAAACACGCTGATGAAAGCAGATATGATCGAAAATGCGCTGGGGATAACAGACGCAGATCGCGAAGGGATGTGACGGACTGCTGGTGAAGACATCAGCATAAAAGCCTTGAGCTCAGATGGTAAAATCAAGAGAAAAAAGCTGATACCATGTTATAATAAATGCAGGTAGGAATTCAGACTTTGCAGAACAGGAGGCAGCATATGAAGAAACTGGTGATTGCAGCGGGCGGAATCGTGATCGTCATCGTAGCAGCTTTCTTCCTGTACCGTCATTTTGTTATAAACAGCATTATGGATGGACCATTCATGGAAAATATAACCCCGGATGAAAGCGAGGCGGAGCATGAGTCAGCAAGAGAACCAGAGGCAGCGTCAGCACAGAAGCCAGCGCCAGCGTCAGCGCGGGAGCCGAAGCAGGCGATGACGCTGGCGCTTTCGAAAACAGCAGCTCTGGTGGAGCTTTCCTGGCATCAGAGTGCGATGAATCATGACGAGTGTTTCGATTTCTGTTTGAAGACCACGGAGGAGAATCCGGAGCAGCCGTATCTCTACTGCTCCTATACAGATCCGGAGACGCGTGAGCGCATCGAGCTCGGAGATGAGATGTTCATCTACAAGCTGGAGCGCTGCCCGCGTATCCCTCATGAGCGCTGGCAGGAGCTGGCGAACTATCTGCGAAAAGCAGAACTCGCTCCATATCAGTCACCGAACCCGGAGCTTCTCGACGGCACCGACAGTAAGCTGGAGCTCACCTGGTCTGCAGACGGACAGCAGCTCACGGAAAGCTTCGATGGCAGATCTGCCGACGGCCTCCTCGAACTGCTGCAGGACATCACGAAAGGGGTCTGACCCCACTAAAGGGGTCTGACCCCATTAAATATTTCTAAACAAAATCTAAAATTCAAGTTTATGGGGTCAGACCCCCTTACAAAATTCTTAAGAAAAGAAGTGCGGAGATCCGTTTCCGGCACTTCTTTTTCGTATCTTAAAAATCTGTAAAACGAGGTGAAATTTCTTAAGAAACTATGGTGAAACTGTAAGATGTGCGATATTGATATCAAGAATTTTATTCTGTAATATGGATGATAGAAGAAGATATTTTTATCTATCATGTTCGCAATTGCAGGTTCGATGCGAAGCCGACACGCAGCAGGCCCTCTCGCTTACTTATGCCGACTGCCTTTGCACTCTATGATGAAAGGAGCATCCTATGAAGCACCGTACATTTAAACTTTTCGCTTCGACTGTTGTTTTCGCGGCATTGACCTCATTCACCGCACTGGCAGCTACGGCGATCAACTCCGTGAATTTCACCTTTACGATCGACGGCGACACGAACATCGCGGATGGCTACAACGAACCGACGATCGACATCAGCTCCCAGTATGGCTATGAGGTGTACGACTGCACCGTATCCGCCAGCGACACTTCCCTCGCTTCAGGTAAGAACCCGGTGAGCTATACATTGACCCTCACCGCAGACCGGGGCTACTACTTCCCGAACGCGAACAGCATCCAGGTGACCGGAAACGGCATCACGGAAATCACGAAGAAAACGACGAGCGGCTGGGACGACAGTGAACTGACCATCAAGTTCAAGGCCTATCCGTATGTCCGTCTCGCGGCACCGTCCTTCGAAACAGATTTTGACAGTGTGAAGGGCAGCAAATCGAAGACCCAGTCCAGCGGGCGGGACACCTCTGTAAGCATTAACAAAAACGGCGCTTCGAAGATCGAGTTCGTGGTGAGCTACGTCGATCAGGACGGCGAGTACCGGACGAAGGGCGGCAGCGTCACCGGCTCCACAATCCAGGTCGGCAGCTACAACAAGCAGTACACCGGCAGTAACAAGTATAAGCAGTCCGCCTATATCCGCGGCATCGCGATCCGGGCGGCGGATGCGAAGAGCTCGAACCCGCACCTCGCGCCGAGTAAATGGGTTTACATCTCCAGCGGCATCACCGGTATCGACACCGACGAGTACTTCACCGACTATGCGACCTGGTACGATGTACTCGCACGCAGCGGCGGCTCCGGCAGCACCACCTCCCCGTCGACCGGTGGAAGCGTAGGCAGCAACGGCTGGCAGGTGATCAACAACTACTGGTACTACTTTAGTAACGGTCGCATGATGACCGGCTGGGTTTACGACGGCAGCAACTGGTACTACTGCAATCCGCAGAGCGGCGCGATGATGGCAGGCTGGATCCAGGATCCGACGGGGCACTGGTTCCTTCTGAATCAGGCACATGACGGCAGCTACGGACGCCTCCTGTCCGGCTGGCAGCAGGATGGCGGTCGCTGGTTCTACCTGAATCCGAACCACGACGGTACCTTCGGCGCCCTTCAGACGGGCTGGCTCAATGTAAACGGCCAGTGGTACTATCTCAATCCGAATCATGATGGCAGCTATGGGGCCGTGATGACCGGATGGCTGAACCTGAACGGTGCGTACTACTACCTCGACCCGAACAGCGGTAACCCGCGCGGTGTGATGACGACCGGCACGAAGTACATCGACGGACGCGTCCGCGTCTTCGGATCGAACGGCGTACTGATCCGTTGAGATCAACATATTACGGTTTATAAGAAAAGGGGCTGTCGCACTATGAAATGGTGCGGCAGCTCTTTTGCGTGAGCCCACCCATCGTTAGTGCATGAATGACTATAGATTATTGAGCCCACCCTTGCTCACGCAAAATTCGCAAAAGAAAAGCCCTGGCTCATTAACTGAACCGGGGCTTTGGTGTAAAATGTAGTCATGCAAAAACAAACATTCACACACCGGGATTATACTCTTTATGGAGGTACGTATCAATTAAAACTTCCGATCGATGTGGACTGTATGATCAAAACAAATGATTCTGTACGACTGGTAGATCAATTCGTTGACGAATTAAATCTGGGAGAACTTTACAAGACCTACTTTCATTCCACAAGGGAAAATCAAGTCACACCGCGTCAGATGCTGAAAATCGTGCTCTATGCCCACATGTGCAACCTCTATTCTTCACGTCAAATCGAATCTGCCTGCAGACGCGATATCAACTTTATGTGGCTTCTTGACGGCCGCCCTGCTCCTGATCATGCAACGATCGCCAGATTTATCTCCATTCACTTCAGTGTCTGTGCGAAAGAGATCATGGCTGAATTCAGCAACCTGCTTTTCGAACTGGGTGAAATATCCGGACATGACATCTTTATCGATGGAACTAAGATCGAATCGGTCGCCAATAAATACACCTTTGTCTGGAAAAGATCCGTCACGAAACGCATGGCTAAACTAGGGGAATCCCTGTCTGCATTCGTCCAGTCATGCGAGGACCTTTATGGGATAAAGGTCGCCTATACAAACGAGGTGAAGATCTATCATCTAAAAAAGCTTCGTAAAAAGCTCTACGCCATCAAGGCTACAGAAGGTGTCACTTTTGTCCATGGATCAGGCAAGCGAAAGACCGGGCTTCAAAGATCGATAGAGACCCTGTAATCGTATCTCGATAAAAACAAGGAATACACCAGGCATCTGCACAACATTGGCGAGAGAAACAGTTATTCCAAAAACAGATCCCGATGCTACCTTCATGCGCATGAAGGAAGACTATATGAGAAACGGTCAGTTAAAGCCCGGCTATAATCTTCAGCATGGAGTCGACTCCGAATACATCACCTGGCTCACGGTCAGCTGGCATCCGACAGATCGCAGAACGCTGATCCCGTTCCTGACAGAAATGTATCATTTCCTTGGGTTCCGATACACGAACATCGTTGCTGACTCCGGCTATGAGAGTGAAGAGAATTAAGTTTATGGGGTCAGACCCCATAAACTGCCGGTGGATATAGATTACTCCTGTACCGCTTCCATGTTGGCCGGGAGGATCAGGTTCAGAATGATCGCCACGACGAAGACGACCGCGACGCAGTTCTGCGCGAAGACGGTCTGGATGATATCCGGGAAGATCGCGAAGAGGTCCTGGCACTGGGTGAAGCCGAGTCCGATACTGAGCGACAGGGCCGCGATGACGGTGTTCCGCTGTGAGAAGCCGCACTTACTGATCATCTGAAGGCCGCTGACGACGATGGTGCCGAACATCATGATGGTGCAGCCACCGAGTACAGCATCCGGAAGGGTCGCGAGAAGCGCACCGAACATCGGGAAGATCCCGGCGAGAATCATGATCACAGCGCCGGTCGCGATGGTGAAACGGTTGACGACCTTCGTCATCGCGACGAGTCCGACGTTCTGGCTGAACGAGGTGATCGGCAGGCAGCCGAAGAGCGAGGACAGCGAGCTGATGAAGCCGTCGCAGCAGATGGAGCCGGAGGTTTCCTTTTCCGTCGCATCACAACCAAGGCCAGACGCTGCCAGCGCTGAAGTATCACCGATGGTCTCTGTCGCGGACACCAGGAAGATCAGGATGGTCGAAAAGATCGCATCCGCACGGAACTCCATATGGAACGGCATCAGCTGCGGGATCGCGATGATCGAGGTGCCCGCAAGAGAAGAGAAGTCGACCATGCTCTGCGTCCATGCTCTCGACGATGGCGAGCGACTCGAGCTGATATCCGAGGTTACGGATGATCCGTCCGCCCTGCTGGAAGCCCTTCTCAACCGCGATGCCGATGCCCTCGACCGTGCCGCCGGCCTGTGCGACGATGGACAGGAGGCCCTGCAGCGCACATCCGTTTGCGAGGAAATCGTCGATGATCAGGACATGATCCTCTGGGCTCAGGAACTTCTTCGATACGATCACCTGGTTCTTACGCTTATGGGTGAAGGACTCCACCTCTGCGGCATAGACATCGCCATCGATATTGAGGCTCTGGGACTTCTTCGCGAACACCACCGGTACATGAAAGTGGTTCGCTACGATGCAGGCAATGCCGATGCCGGAAGCTTCGATGGTGAGAATCTTATTGATCGGCTTCCCTTCGAAACGGCGTTTCGAAAGTTGACAGACTGTGCTATACTTATAAAGGTATAGTCTGCAAAACGGGCAGACGTTTCTACCAGGCGCCAAACAGCTTGACTACCATCACGATAGTCAGCTTTTTTTATGCCATTTCACACGCATGCAGAGCGTCTCGAGGGGGCTTCACGCCTCCGTAAAGAAGTGATGAATCCGAACGAAACCGCTCGCAAACAGCAGCGATACGTCTCGCGTCCGTAACGAAGCGCAGGCGGTAGTCTGAAAACCGGCATATATGAATGATTTTTATTTTTGGAGGTAATCCTATGAGTATGTATGATGTCTTAATTATCGGTGCGGGCCCGGGTGGTATTTTCACTGCCTACGAGCTGATCGAGCGCCGTCCTGATCTGAAGATCGCGATTTTCGAGCACGGTCACGAGCTCAGCCGTCGTAAGTGCCCGATCGATGGTGAAAAGATCAAATCCTGTATTCACTGTAACTGCTGCTCGATCATGAGCGGTTTCGGTGGTGCCGGTGCTTTCTCGGATGGAAAGTACAACATCACGAACGATTTCGGCGGCACGCTCTACGAGTATATCGGAAAGAAAACTGCCATCGAGCTGATGGAGTATGTCGACAAGATCAACCTCAAGTTCGGCGGCGAGGGTACGAAGCTCTACTCGACAGCCGGCACGAAGTTTAAGAAGACCTGCATGCAGCATGGTCTCCATCTCCTCGATGCCTCCGTACGTCATCTCGGCACCGACATCAACTATGTCGTGCTCGAGCATCTCTACGATCACCTGAAGGATAAGGTCGATTTCTACTTCGACTGCTGCATCGACACCGTCGAGAAGACCGAAGAGGGCTATAAGATCTACAGTGGTGAGCGCTCCTTCGAAGGAAAGAAGTGCGTGATTTCAGCTGGTCGAAGCGGCAGTAAGTGGATGGAGAAGGTCTGTGCGGACCTCGAGATCCCGACGAACTCGAACCGTGTGGACCTCGGCGTACGTGTCGAGCTGCCGGCCGAGATCTTCTCAGACCTCACCGACGAGCTCTACGAGAGTAAGATCGTCTACCGTACCGAGAAGTACGAGGATAACGTCCGTACCTTCTGTATGAATCCGAAGGGTGCCGTGGTCAATGAAAACACCAACGGGATCGTCACCGTAAACGGCCACAGCTATGAGGATCCCGCGAAGCAAACGAAGAATACGAACTTCGCCCTTCTCGTGGCGAAGCACTTCTCCGAGCCATTCAAGGATTCGAACGAATATGGTGAGAGTATCGCGCGTCTCAGCAACATGCTCGGCGGCGGTGTGATCGTGCAGCGCTTCGGCGATCTTATCCGTGGTAAGCGCAGTACCGAGCAGCGTATCCGGGAATCCTTCACGGTTCCGACGCTGAATGCTGCTGCCGGTGACCTGAGCCTCGTGCTTCCGAAGCGCATCCTCGACGGCATCATCGAGATGATCTACGCCCTCGATAAGGTCGCACCAGGTACTGCAAATGACGACACCCTGCTTTATGGTGTCGAGGTCAAGTTCTACAACATGGAGGTCGAGGTCGACGAGAACCTCATGACCCGTCACGACGGACTCTACGTCATCGGGGACGGCAGTGGTATCACCCACTCCCTGTCGCACGCCTCCGCCAGTGGCGTATATGTCGCACGTCAGCTGACGAAATAAAGAGAGCACCGGACCGGCAACTGTAGTTCTTTGCTGCAGTTGCCGGTCTTTTTACGCAACCATCTCGAATATAACAGTTCAGGCAGGGGTCCTTGCCTGAACTGCTGTGTTTAAGCTATAGAAGACAAAAGTAAATTTCATGCAAAGCCTTGTTTATAACTTCTCTTTATGTTAATGTTTGACTTTAGTGCTTTAAATTAAAGGGAGACATGTGATTATGAATCAGCATAAAAAGAGAAGCTCGTTCTCCGGCAAGATCGGTTTCGTTCTGTCGGCAGCAGGCGCTTCGGTAGGACTTGGTAATATCTGGCGATTCCCATACCTAGCGGCGAAGTATGGTGGAGGTATCTTCCTGATCGTCTACATTTTTCTCGCGATGACCTTCGGTTATACGATGATCATCGCTGAGACCGCACTCGGTCGTATGACGAAGAAGAGCCCGGTCGGTGCGTATGACAGCTTCGGAAAGTCGAAGTGGCTTTCCCTCGGTGGCTGGATCAATGCGATCATTCCGATCCTCATCGTGCCATATTACTCTGTCATCGGCGGCTGGGTCATCAAGTACCTCGCCGAGTACCTCGGCGGGCAGACACAGCTCGTCGCGCAGGACGGTTATTTCGGCGAGTTTATTTCCAACGGGCTTTCACCGGAAATCTGCTTCATCGTCTTTTCCGTCATCGTCATCGCCATCATCTATGCCGGTGTACAGAACGGAATCGAACGTGTTTCGAAGTTTATGATGCCGATTCTCGTCGTGCTGTCCGTGATCATCGCCGTCTATTCCGTGACGAGACCAGGTGCCTTCGAGGGCGTGAAGTACTTCCTCGTACCAAATGTGAAGAACTTCTCCTGGATGACCGTCGTAACCGCGATGGGCCAGATGTTCTACTCCCTGTCGATCGCCATGGGTATCCTTGTCACCTTCGGCTCCTACATGCGGAAGGAAACCGAAATCGAAGCGGCGACCGAGCAGGTTGAGATCTTCGATACCGCGATCGCCATCATGGCGGGTCTCATGATCATCCCGGCGGTCTTTGCCTTCAGCGGCGGAGATGCCGCGACCCTTCAGGCGGGTCCGTCTCTCATGTTCATCACGATCCCGAAGGTCTTCGCAAGTATGGGCTTCGGAACCCTGACCGGTGTGATGTTCTTCGTGCTGGTGCTCTTCGCAGCCCTCACCAGCTCCATCGCGCTGACCGAGAGTGCGGTTTCGACCTTCGAGGATGAGTTCAAGTGGAGCCGTAAGAAGTCGACGACCATCATCGGCCTCATCATCGTATCCCTCGGCACCCTGTCCGCCCTCGGCTACGGTCCACTCGCAGAGGTCACCATCATCGGCATGCAGTTCCTGGATTTCTTCGATTTCCTCACGAACACCGTCATGATGCCGATCGCCGCGATCGCCACCTGCCTGCTCGTCTCAAGAGTGATCGGTGTAGAGAAGATCGAAGCGGAGGTCACCGCAGACGGTGCACCGTTCAAGCGGAAGAAGATCTTCGCTTTCATGATCCGCTTCCTCTGCCCGGTCTTCGCCGCCATCATCCTGATCAGCTCGATCGCAAACGCCTTCGGCTGGATCTCGATGTAAGATTTTACCTCGTAACGATTAAAAAGCTGACGCTTCTGCGCCAGCTTTTTTTGTTCACGGATCCGATTCCGGCCACCTGTCTGAACTCTAATAAACCTCCATCTGATTTGGTATAAAATTCACAAATTTCTTGTATTAGGCTTTAATTTTTAGTAGAATACTAACTAATGAATACTTCGTATGCACAGGAGGGAAAGACTTATGAAGGTATATGACACCGGAAACATACGTAACGTTGTTCTTTTGGGACATGGCGGCGCAGGTAAGACGACCGTAGCAGAGGCTCTGGCCTATGTCACCGGCACCACCACCCGGATGGGAAGCGTCCCTGAGGGCAACACAGTTTCGGATTACGACAAGGAAGAAATCAAGAGAAAGTTTTCGATTTCCGCAACCACCGTTCCGATCGAGTATAAGGGTGAGCACGGAGATCTCAAGATTAATATACTGGACACTCCGGGTTATTTTGATTTCGTGGGCGAGGTGGAGGAAGCGGTTTCTGTAGCGGATGCTGCCATTATCGTGGTGAACTGTAAGGCTGGCATCGAGCCGGGCACACTGAGAGCATGGGACATCTGTGAGAAGTTCCGCATCCCACGTCTTTTCTTCGTGACGAACATGGATGACGATCACGCATCCTTCCGTCAGCTGGTACTGAATCTGGAGAAGCAGTTCGGACGTTCCGTCGCACCGTTCCAGATCCCGATCCGCGAAAATGAGAAGTTTGTCGGCCTCGTAAATGTCGTAAAGATGGAGGGCCGTAAGTTCACGAAGCCGAACGAGTATGAGCCTTGTGAGATCCCAGAGTACGTTAAGAAGAACCTCGGTATCGCAAGAAATGCTCTTCTGGAGGCCGTTGCAGAGACCTCCGACGAGTTCATGGAGAAGTATTTCGGTGGTGAGGAGTTCACCGTCGAGGAGATCCAGACCGCACTTCGTCAGAACGTGAAGACCTGCAGCATGGTTCCGGTGCTCATGGGCTCCGGCGTAAACGTACAGGGCTTCAATGTCCTTCTTCAGGTCATCGACAAGTACTTCCCGGCACCGGACGAGTTCGAAACCGTCGGCGTCGATGTATCGAACGGCGAGCGTTTCACCGCGAAGTATAATTCCGATGTAACCCTGACTGCGAAGGTATGGAAGACTATCGTGGATCCGTTCCTCGGAAAGTACTCCTTCATGAAGGTCTGCACGGGTACCCTGAAGCCGAACACTGAGGTCTATAACGTAAATAAGGAAACCACCGAGAAGATCGGTAAGATCTACGTTCTCCGCGGTAAGGAATCCATCGAGGTTCCGGAGCTTAGGTCCGGTGATATCGGTGCCGTTGCGAAGCTCAGCGTCACGGCGACCGGTGATACGATGGCGGTTCGTAATGCGCCGATCATGTACCACGGCCCGCAGTTCTCGACACCATATACCTTTAAGGCATACGCTGCCGAGAATAAGACCGAGGAAGATAAGCTCGCGACCGCTCTCGCCCGCATGATGGAAGAGGATAAGACCCTCAAGACCGTTTCTGATCCGGAGAACCGTCAGTCCCTCATCTATGGTATCGGCGATCAGCAGCTCGATGTCGTCGCTTCCGAGATCAAGGAGCGCTACAACGTAACCCTCGTCCTGTCGAAGCCTCGTTTCGCATATCGTGAGACCATCAAGAAGAGCGCGAAGGTACAGGGCAGATATAAGAAGCAGTCCGGCGGACACGGCCAGTTCGGTGATGTCATCATGCAGTTCGAGCCGTCCGGTGATCTCGATCATCCATACGTATTCGAGGAGCAGGTATTCGGCGGATCCGTTCCGAAGAACTACTTCCCGGCGGTTGAGAAGGGCGTACAGGAGGGCTGTGAGAAGGGTCCTCTGGCCGGATATCCGGTAGTCGGTGTGAAGGCGATCCTCCTCGATGGTTCCTACCATCCGGTTGATTCCTCCGATATGGCGTTCAAGACGGCCTCGAACATGGCGTTTAAGGATGCCTTCATGAAGTGTCAGCCGATCCTTCTCGAGCCGATCGCGTCCATCAAGGTCACGGTTCCGGATGCCAATACCGGCGATATCATGGGTGATATGACGAAGCGCCGCGGCAGAGTCCTCGGTATGGAGTCGATCGGCCATGGCAAGCAGGTCATCCAGGCGGAGGTTCCGATGTCCAATCTGTACGGCTACGGCACCGACCTTCGTTCCATGACCGGCGGTACCGGCGATTATGAGTACAGCTTCGCTCGCTATGAGCAGGCACCGGGCGACGTTCAGAACCAGATCGTAGAAGAGAACGCAGCACAGGGAAACTAAGCCACTGTCATACGTAGTAAACCATATTCGGGCAATGTCTACATCAGGCATTGCCCGTTTTTTGCCGAATAAACAGGGCACAGCGGGCGGTGATAGACGCTCCTGCAGAAACATTGGCCAAACAACTGCCTGTTTTTTCACGTAAATTTCTGCATTCGAATTGCATTAAAGGCGTCGAAATTTTATACTTTAAGAGCAAAAGTGTCGATTTACTGAATGAAATAAAGAGATTGAGCAGGACAAAACTATGGTTTTTGAAGAGATTTTTATGGTGAATGGCACCGCTATCATCATGATGGCGTTTCTGTTGTATTGCCGCCATCGAAACAGAGAGAGCATACATGGGGATGATCGAATCTATGACTGGATGACGCTCATCACGCTGCTGGGGGCCGTGAATGACACCCTCACGTTCCTCGTGGATGGGCAGAGCTTCGTCGGCGCGCGCTTCCTGAACTATCTCACGAACAGCCTTGCGTATATGGGCACGGTCGTTATCGGTTTCCTCTGGTGTCTCTATGTCGACCTGCATATCTATAAGAACCATGCGCGGTATCGGCGGAACCTCCGCTACGTCGCGCTCCCGCTCCTGTTCGAGTTCGGCTGTCTCCTGTATAACCTGTGCGGGAACGGCTTCATGTTTACGATTTCAGCGGACAATATGTACAGCCGCGGCTTCTACTCGATCATCGGTTTTACCTCGGTTTATCTGTATCTGCTCTACAGCATTTACCTCGTATATCACTCGAGGGAAGTGGGCATAAACCTCGATTTCTTCCCGATTTTCTACTTCATAGGACCTTGCGTGCTCGGTATCGTCATTCAGTTCCTGTGCTATGGCATCACGAGCTCCTGGATTTCGGTCGCCATTTCGCTTACCTTCGTGCAGATGCAGGTGTACTCCGAGAATATCTCGACGGACTCGCTGTCGGGACTCTATAACCGACGTTACCTCGACCGTGTGCTCGCAAATAAGGAAAGACTATCGCGTTTATCCGTCTTCGGGATCATGATGGATGTCAATGACTTCAAGCAGATCAACGACCACTACGGTCACAGCATGGGGGACCAGGCGATCCGCGTGATGGGCAATATCCTCTCGAAGGCTCTTCCGGACGGGGGAATTCCGATCCGCTATGCCGGTGATGAGTTCGTGGCGCTCATGATCTGTGAGGACCCGAACGAGGTCTTCGCGACCATGAAGGAAATCAACCGTCGCCTCGATGTCTTCAACCGCTCCGGTGCGGAGCCGTTTAAGATCAGCGTCTCGATGGGTTATGCGAAGCTCGACCCGAGTGACACCGAAACCTTCCTCCGCGAGATGGACGAGCGGATGTATGAGGAGAAGCGACGCTATCATCAGCTGATACATGCGTGATTACGTGATTTCATGCTTTCAGAGCCCCGGAGGGCCTGCCTGAACCTTAAATGCAATTCTTGCAAAATGACTGTGTTCATATTAGAATAAAATGATATTTTGATGTTAAATTCGAGATGTTTGCATCCAGAGTCTGAGCGATAGCGATGAATAGCAGCACGAAATTCCGGATACGGCAGTTCTCGAACAAAAAGGAGTATTATGGTCAGAATAGCAATCGACTGTATGGGTGGTGATCAAGCGCCTTCCGCGATCATGGATGGTGCGCTTCGTTCCCTTGCAGCTACGAAAGATACGAAGCTTTTTCTTTTCGGTCCGGAGGGACTTCTGAAGGAAGAGCTTCAGAAGAGTGCGAAGGCAGCCGGGGTGTCGGATGCGGATCTCGCGGCGCGTATCGAGATCTGTGATGCGGCGGAGGTGATTTCTCTGCATGAGGCACCGGTGCTTGCAATCCGTCGCAAGAAGGATTCCAGCATCGTGAAGGGTCTTCATTTCGTGAAGGAGGGCCATGCGGATGCCTTCATTTCCGCGGGCTCCAGTGGCGCGATTCTCGCCGGTGGTCAGCTCATCATCGGACGTGCGAAGGGTGTGCCACGTCCACCGTTCGGCGCACTGATTCCGACCAGCAGGGGCGTGACCCTGCTTCTCGACAGTGGTGCCAATGTTGACGCCAAGCCGGAGTGGCTGGTCCAGTACGCGAAGATGGGCTCCATCTATATGAAAGAGGTCTGTGGTATCCAGAACCCGACGGTCGGTCTCGTCAATGTCGGTGCCGAGGAGGAGAAGGGCAATGCCCTCGTGAAGGAGACCATGCCGCTCCTAAAGGAAGTGAAGGACATCAACTTCATCGGTTCCTGTGAGGCACGTGAGATTTCCTTCGGTGCCTGCGACGTCGTCGTATGTGACGCCTTCGTCGGCAACTGTATCCTGAAGATGTATGAGGGCGTCGGTAAGATGCTCCTCGGTGAGATCATGAGTGCCATCAAGTCCACCCCGATCTCACTCATCGGCGCTGCCCTCATCAAGGGCACCCTCAAGGGCACGCTGAAGAAGTTTGATGCGAAGCAGTATGGCGGTGCACCGATCCTCGGTCTCCGTGGCCTCGTCGTAAAGGTGCACGGTAACACCGACGGTCGCGAAATCACACACGCCATCCAGCAGTGCTACGACTTCGTTCACGCCGACGCGGTGCAGAAGATCGCCGCCAGCATCGAAGCCGAGAACGCCCGCGAATCTTAAGAATTTCGTAAGGGGGTCTGACCCCATTAAATTTTTATAAACAAAATCTAAAGTTGAAGTTTATGGGGTCAGACCCCATAAACAGATAGGAGAAACCATGGAATTTGAGAAGCTGAAGCAGATTATCGTGAATGAGGTACCGCGTGTGGATCCTGCGAAGATCACCCCGGAGGCTCGCTTCGTGGATGACCTCGAGATGGACTCCCTCGATGTCGTACAGGTCGTGATGGCCATCGAGGATACCTTCGGTATCCAGGTACCGGATGACGCCACTGAGCACATGAGCACCGTTCAGGATGCGGTCGACGCTATCCGGGAAGCGGTCAATCAGTAATTCTTAATCAAGCGGACGAAGTCGGAGCACAGTATGCACGGCGCTGAAGATGTTTTGCCTACGGCAAAACTCTGAATGCGTTCGCCACTAGGGCATCACGGGGGACCCCGCGCTTTAGGCGCACCCCCGTGATCAGCCTTAGTTCAAAGTACAGAACCTTCAGCGCTGTTCGTGACTGACATACAGGCAAGCCAATCTGTCAGTCACGGACATCTCTGAAGAACCTGTTCTTTGAATGCGCAAGCTCGTGCATACTGTACCTCCGACTTCTGTATAATGACGATCCTAAAAGGAGTTTTATGGAACAGAATTTAGATGTTTTACAGGAGGCGATCGGTTATCGCTTCCGGGATGTGTCTCTTCTGAAGCATGCGTTGACGCATCCTTCGTATAGTAATGAGAGCGGAGAACCGAAGGAGGCTTCGAATCAGCGTCTGGAGTTTCTCGGGGATGCTGTGCTGGAGCTGGTTTCCAGCGTTTTTCTTTTTAACCGCCGTCCGGTGATTCAGGAGGGTGTCATGACCAAGATTCGTGCCGCACTGGTATGTGAGCCGACGCTCGCAGAGGCAGCCCGAAAGGTGAACCTTGGTGATTACATCATCCTCGGAAAGGGCGAGGCGCGCGAGGGCATCAACCGTCGGGATTCCGTCATTTCCGACGCCTTCGAGTCCGTGATCGGCGCGATGTACCTCGATGGTGGCTTCGCACCGGCAGAGAAATTCGTGCGTCGTTTCGTGCTCTGCGACATCGAGAACGCAGGGCTCTATCGTGATGCGAAGACGGTGCTTCAGGAGTACGTGTCACAGAATAAAAAGTCCCTCGAGTACCGTGTTATCGAGGAATCCGGTCCATGTCACGACCGCTACTATCGAGTCGAGGCAGTGATTGATGGAGAGGCCTACGGGATCGGCGAGGGCTCCAGTAAAAAGAAGGGCGAGCAGGGCGCAGCGTACCAGACACTCAAGCGCATAAAGGCGGAAACAGGTTATGTATTTAAAATCTATTGAGATTCAGGGCTTCAAGTCCTTTGCGAACAAGACCGTCCTGGATTTCAGTAAGGGCATCACGGGCATCGTCGGCCCGAACGGCTCCGGAAAGTCGAACATCTCCGACGCGGTGCGCTGGGTACTCGGTGAGCAGAAGGTGAAGCAGCTGCGTGGAAGCTCCATGCAGGATGTCATCTTCGCCGGCACACAGCTCCGCCGCCCGCAGAGCTCGGCCTTCGTGGCGATCACCCTCGATAATTCGGACCGCATCCTGAACATCGATTACGATGAAGTCACGGTTTCCCGTCGCCTCTACCGCTCGGGCGAGTCCGAGTACATGCTGAACGGCACCGAGTGTCGTCTGAAGGACATCAACGAGCTTTTCTACGATACCGGTATCGGTAAGGACGGCTACTCCATCATCGGACAGGGGCAGGTCGACAAAATCCTCTCCGGTAAGCCGGAGGAGCGTCGTGACCTCTTCGATGAGGCCGTCGGTATCGTGAAGTTCAAGCGCCGGAAGGCCCTTGCCGAGAAGAAGCTCAGCGACGAGGAAGCGAACCTCACGCGTGTGACGGACATCCTCACCGAGCTCGAGCGCCAGGTCGGCCCGCTGAAGCGCCAGTCCGAGCAGGCCCGCGAGTACCTTTCGATCCGTGACGAGCTCGTAAACGCCGACGCGAACCTTTTCGTACGCGACATGGAGGACACGCTGAAAGGCCTAGACACGGTAAATGCCAATGCAGACACCGTCGAGCAGGACCTCGCCGCAATCAAGCAGGAGTCCGAGCAGCTGAATGGCAAGTACAACGCGCTCGAGGAGCAGATTCACGCCCTCGATGAGAAGCTTCAGCAGGCGAAGGATACCGTCAGTCAGTCGGATGTCCTGAAAACAAACCTCCAGGGACAGATCGATGTCCTGAACGAGCAGATCAACACCGAAAAGAACAACGCACTGCACTACACGCAGCGAATCAACGCCCTCGGAAAGGACGTGTTCGACCGTATCGCGCAGATCGAGGATAACCGAAGCCTCCTTCGCTGGATCCGTGATCAGATCACCTTCATCCGTGACAACAAGGCGGCGACCGACGAGATGATGGAAAACATCGATCTCGATCTCGAGATGATCGGCTCCACGATGGACGAGACCGAGCTCACCGTGTCGAGCTGCATGGGCCCGGACTTCGAGCTCGAGGAGCGTCCGGTGAAGGAAGCCGAGTCGAGCTCCCCGGTGAAGAACGACCACTTCCTCACGAACATCGAGGACCAGCGGAAGGAGCTCGCCGCACTCGGTCAGCGCCTCGAGGAGGTCAATGCCATCATCGCGAGTGATACCGCGCTGGTGGATCGGCTCGGCACCGAAAATCAGCAGCTGCGTGAGCGGATCGTCGAGAAGAACCGTGAGCTCGATCGTCTCAAGAACCGCCTCGAGACCCTTCGTAACCTCGCGGAGCGCTATGAGGGCTACGGCAATGCGGTCAAGATGGTCATGGACCAGCGTGACCGGAGACGCGGCATCCTCGGCGTCGTAGCAGACCTCATCGAGGTCCCGGCGAAGTACGAGACGGCGATCGAGACGGCCCTCGGCAGCTCGATTCAGAACGTCGTCACCGAGGACGAAGCGACGGCGAAGGACATGGTCCAGTTCCTGAAGCAGCACCGCTACGGACGTGCCACCTTCCTCCCGCTCAGCAACATTCGCGGACGCCGCGATAACAACTGTGAGCAGGCGTCGCATGAGCGCGGCGCCATCGGACTCGCGTGCGACCTCATTGACCTCGACAAAAAGTACATCAGTCTCGCAGAGTTCCTGCTGGGCCGTGTGCTGGTGGTCGACAACATTGACAATGCACTGCAGATCCAGCGGAAGTACCGGCAGAGCCTCCGTATCGTAACGCTCGAGGGCGAGCAGCTGAATCCGGGCGGTTCGATCTCGGGTGGTGCCTTCCGCAACAGCTCGAATCTGATGGGCCGGAAGCGCGAGCTCGACGAGATCGAGGCGCAGATGCTCGAGGGCGAGAAGCAGGCTGCGGAGCTGCGTGCGAAGCTGAGCGAGGGCGAGAACCGTCGTGCGCTCGCGAAGGCGTCCGTGGAGGCGCATCACGAGGAGATCGAGCAGTTGAAGCTCGATCAGAACACGAAGACGATGGCGATCGCGTCCCAGATCAATGTCGAGTACTCGTCCCTGTCGACCCGTACCGACTTCGTGACGGAGACCCTGCACCGCCTGAACGGCGAGCTCGAGGCCCTCACGACCGAGAAGGGTGAGATGGAGGATGCGCAGCAGAACAGCGACCAGGTGCTCGCAGAGAAGGCGGATCGCATCACCGAGCTCCAGGATCTGATTGCCAATGCAGACAACGTGGCGGCAGAGGCCCAGGCGGAGACAGCGCGGGCCACGGAGGAGAAGGAGAAGCTCGTCGCCGAGCGGAAGTCCTTCTTCGGCCGCAAGGATGAGATCTCGCAGCGACTGCTCGATATGGAGAAGGAGTCGATGCGTGTGCAGAATAAGAAGGAGAAGCTCGACGAAAAGATCGACAAGCTCACGAGCTACATGTTCGACGAGTACGGGCTCACCTTCGATGAAGCGAAGAAGCGCTATTCCGAGGAGTATAAGAATACCTCGGAGGTGCGTTCCCTCGTGTCGAAGCTGAAGAATCAGCTGAAGGCGCTCGGTCCGGTCAATGTCGACGCGATCGAGCAGTATAAGGAGGTCAGCGAGCGTTACGAGTTCCTGAATAATCAGTACCTCGACCTCACGGAGTCCGCGAAGTCACTCGGGAAGGTCATCGATGAGCTCGACCAGGGCATGCGGAAGCAGTTCAATGAGAACTTCCAGCGCATCCAGGTGGAGTTTGACAAGACCTTCAAGATCCTCTTCGGTGGCGGACAGGGCCGTCTGGAGCTCGACACTTCGGATCCGGATGTGCTGACGACCTCGATTTCGATCATCGCCGAGCCGCCTGGAAAGAAGCTGCAGAACATGATGCAGCTGTCGGGTGGCGAGAAGGCGCTGACGGCGATCGCGCTGCTCTTTGCGATCCAGTGTCTGAAGCCGTCGCCGTTCTGTCTCCTCGACGAGATCGAGGCGGCACTCGACGACTCGAACGTTTCGCGTTTTGCCGAGTACCTGCATAATCTGAACCAGACGCAGTTTATCGTCATCACGCACCGTCGTGGTACCATGGAGAATGCGGATCGCCTGTTCGGAATCACCATGCAGGAGAAGGGTGTGTCGACGCTCGTGTCGGTGGATCTCGTCGCGGATCAGCTCGACGCGTGATTTAACCGGACGGATTCTGGACCACCCCCAGAGAGCACTCACTCAGTTCAAAGTACAGAACTGAGTTTACACGAACGGAAAATTCGACCGTCATATGGGGCACTCACTCAGTTCAAAGTACAGAACCTTCCGCCTTGTTCGTGCCTGCCATTACAGGCAAGCCTGTATGGCAGGACACGTACAATTCGGAAGAACCTGTTCTTTGAATTCGCAATCAGCCCCATATAACGGCTCGAATTTTCCTGTTGGTTTATAAAACAGCATTTGTTTTGATTTAAATAAATACAAAAGAGACAGTTACTTTCTGTTGTTTGATAAATATATTACGAAAGACTAAAGGAGCTTCTATGGCAAATTTTTTCTCGAGATTAATTAATAATATATTCCAGTCAAATGAGGTCGCGGATGACGCGTTCTATGAGGATCTGGAAGATGCGATGATCATGTCGGATGTGGGTGTGACGACGACGCTGAAGATCATTGATGCGGTGAAGTCGGAGGCGAAGCGTCAGGGTGTGAATACGACGCGTGAGGTGAAGAAGATTCTGAGGGACTATCTGTATGAGCTGATGCGTGTGGATGAGTCCTACTATGATTTCGAGCGGCAGAAGAGTATCATTTCGGTCATCGGTGTCAATGGCGTGGGCAAGACGACGTCGATCGGTAAGATGGCGTACTTCTTCCAGCGTCAGGGAAAGCGGGTAATCCTGGCGGCGGCGGATACCTTCCGTGCGGGTGCGATCGAGCAGCTGAAGGAGTGGGGTAAGAGGATCGATACGGATGTCATCGCGCAGAAGGAGGGTTCTGATCCGGCGGCGGTGGTGTTTGATGCGCTGCAGTCCTTCAAGTCGAAGAACGCGGATCTGCTGATCATCGATACGGCGGGTCGTCTTCATAATAAGAAGAATCTGATGCAGGAGCTGGGAAAGATCAACCGTATCATCGATAAGGAGTTCGCGGAGGGCTTCCGTGAAACCCTGGTCGTACTGGATGCGACGACGGGGCAGAATGCGATGTCACAGGCGGAGATCTTCAAGGATGCCTGCCAGGTGACCGGTATCATCCTCACGAAGATGGATGGCACCGCGAAGGGCGGCATCGCCCTCGCGGTCCAGTCCGAGCTCGGTATTCCGGTGAAGTACATCGGCACCGGCGAAAAGGCCACCGACCTGCGCCGCTTTGATGCTAAGGAGTACGTCGACTCGATCTTCGCGGATTAACAGCTTTAGAACGGGCCACGGGACATTCATATGCTGTCAACAAAAATAGTTGACAGCATATTTTTATGTGCTATACTAGCAAAGGTTTGAGGGTGATTATGGATGAATTTGTAGTGCGCGGCAACCTTTTCGAGCTGTATGGCGGGTTGCTGAATGAAAATCAGCGGAAGGTATATGAGTACCATGTCATGGACGACATGAGCTTCACCGAGATCGGTGAGGAGCTGGGCGTCACACGGCAGGCAGCGCAGGAGCTGTTCCGTCGCGCGGATAAGAAGCTGCAAAGCACAGAGGAAATCCTCGGACTTCAGCATAAGCTGGTGAGCATTCGTGAGAAGGCGGAGCGGATCTTCGATCTAAGCGGAGATGACGCGATTCGAGCCCTCGCGGGTGAGATCATAGATGGCGTCTGAGACTGCGTAAAGGCCAGAAGCATTGGCCGGACGAGGGGCGGACGCAGATGCACAGAGACGTTTGAAAATGCAGGAGAGTATATGGCATTTGAAAATCTGACAGATCGATTAAGTAATGTATTTTCAAATCTCGGTCGGAAGGGAAAGCTTTCCGAGGACGATGTCAATCAGGCGCTCCGCGAGGTGCGTATGGCACTGCTCGAGGCCGATGTCAACTTCAAGCTGGTGAAGGAATTCATCGCGAAGGTGAAGGAAAAGGCCATCGGTGAGGAGGTGCTGAACAGCCTCACACCGGCGCAAACGGTCGTGAAGATCGTCAACGACGAGCTGACCGAGATGATGGGCTCGGAGACCACCGAGATCACACTTCGTCCGGCGAGCGAGATTTCCGTCATCATGATGGTAGGTCTTCAGGGTGCCGGTAAAACCACGACGGCAGCGAAGCTGGCCGGAAAGTTCAAGTCGGCGGGCCGGACGCCTGTCCTCGTCGCCTGCGATATCTACCGTCCGGCGGCGATCGATCAGCTGCGTGTCAATGCTGAGAAGGTGAAGGTTCCGTTCTTCTCCCTGGGCGACAAGATCAGCCCGGTCGAGATCGCGCGGAGAGCCATCGAGGAGGCGAAGGCCCAGCACTACAACGTGGTGATCCTCGATACGGCGGGTCGTCTTCAGATCGACGAGAAGCTCATGGATGAGCTCCAGAACATCAAGAAGGCGGTCGATGTACAGTGGACCGTCCTCACAGTCGACGCGATGACCGGTCAGGAAGCGGTCAATGTTGCCGAGACCTTCACTGAGAAGGTGGGCATCGACGGTGTGATCCTCACGAAGTGTGATGGTGATACCCGTGGTGGTGCGGCGCTTTCCATCAAGGCGATGACCGGGAAGCCGATCCTGTACTTAGGTATGGGCGAGAAGCTCGACGACCTCGAGCAGTTCTATCCGGATCGTATGGCGGGTCGTATCCTCGGCATGGGTGATGTCCTTTCTCTCATCGAGAAGGCACAGAAGAACATCGATGAGGATAAGACGAAGGAGACCATGGGAAAGATCACCCGTGGCAAGTTCGACTACAACGACTTCATGGATCAGATGGAGCAGATGAAGAAGCTCGGCGGCTTCGGCGGTATCATGAAGCTGCTGCCTGGTATGTCGGGGCTCGGTGACATCGATACAGACGATGCTGAGAAGAAGATGAATCAGGTGAAGTCGATCATCCAGTCCATGACACCGAAGGAGAGAGCGAACCCGGATCTCATCAATCCGTCCCGTAAGCGTCGGATCGCGCGCGGTGCGGGTGTCGATATCGCAGAGGTGAACCGCCTTGTAAAGCAGTTCGAGCAGATGCGGAAGATGATGAAGCAGTTCGGCGGTGCGATACGCAGCAAGCATGGCCGCGGCGGTTTCGGAAACCTCGGCGGACTCGGAAATCTCGGCGGCTTGGGCCGTGGCCGGTTTCCGTTCTGATAAAGATTCTTAATAGGAATCGCAGTTTTCGGAATCGGGACGGAATTTCCGTTCGTATAAGCCTTCCGGACAGCGTACGCAGCACGGAAGGCAACCGCACCGTCCCCGGGCGGGTACGTGCACAGAGGCCGATGACATTGGCCTCCCGATAAGTAACAGGATTCAACAGCACTGCTGTTAATCATATATATGTACAATTTTTTTTAAAACAGGAGAAAAAGACATGTTAAAGATCAGATTAAGAAGAATGGGACAGATTCACGCACCGTTTTACAGAGTTATCGTAGCAGATTCCAGATCCCCGAGAAACGGCCGTTTCATCGAGGAGATCGGTACCTACAATCCATGCGTAGAGCCGTCTGAGATCAAGATCGACGCTGAGAAGGCGAAGCAGTGGATCGCAAACGGTGCACAGCCGACCGAGTCCGTTGCAAAGCTCCTCAAGAAGGCTGGTATCTGCTGATTATTTAGCCGAGAGGAGACCTCATGAAGGAATTACTCGAAACGATTGCCCGGGCGCTGGTGCAGAATCCGGACGACGTCAAGGTCGTCGAGGAAGATAAGGACGGCGAGATCGTGCTCACCCTCTCTGTAAATGAGCAGGATATGGGAAAGGTCATCGGTCGTTCCGGTCGCATCGCCAAGGCGATTCGCTCAGTGATGTCTGCCGCTGCCAGCAAGGCTGACGTTAAGGTTTCCGTAGACATCCGCTGAGACCATCCGATTACGGATCATAAGGATTTAATATGCAGGAAAAACTGAGAGTTGGTACAGTTGTTACCACCCATGGCCTCAAGGGCGAGGTGAAGGTTTATCCTACGACAGAGGATCCAGACAGATTTTTCGATTTAGATAAAGTCTGGCTGGATCTTTCCGGTTCTATGGAAAACCTGCGCGAGCTCCACGTCGAGCGCGTGCGCTTCTCGAAAAACCTGGCCATCGTAAAATTCGAGGGCATCGACTCGATCGATGATGTCCTCCCGTTCCGCCACGGCGAGCTGTACGTGGATCGCGCCGATGCGATTCCGCTCGAGGAAGGCGAGTATTTCGTCGGCGATCTGATCGGCATCGACGTCCTCGACGATGTGTCCGGCGAGTGCCTCGGCACCGTCAAGGACATCCTCGAGACCGGCGCGAATAATGTGCTGATCGTGGAGAATCAGAAGAAGGACCTCATGATCCCGTATGTACGCGGCCAGTTCGTCACGGACGTACAGCCAGAGCAGGGATTCCTGAAGGTGCATCTGATTCCGGGCATCCTCGATCTCTGATACCTGGACCAGGCTATGCCAATGTTTCCGACGGACAGCAGATGGCTGTCCGCTGCAGAACCGGCTTCATCCATCTATGCGGCTGGTTTTCGGCGGACAGAACACTCCTGTCCGTCGATGATTTCTTATCCCCAGAAAGGCGGACGAATGAAAAACTACTATGTGATGACCCTCTTTCCGGAGATGATCGAAAACGTCGTCCGCGAGAGCATCAGCGGTCGTGCTATCAAGGCAGGACTTATGAATGTCGAGGCCTTCAATATCCGCGACTATACGAAGGACGCGCATAACCACGTCGACGACTATCCGTATGGCGGCGGTGCCGGCATGCTCATGCAGGTGCAGCCGATCGTCGACTGCTATCAGCATATCGTCGATCAGATCGGCCATCGCCCGGCCCGCGTGCTCTTCATGTCGCCGCAGGGACGCACCTTCGATCAGAGGATGGCCGAGGAGCTCGCTGCGGAAGAGGATATCCTGTTCCTCTGCGGACACTATGAGGGCATCGACGAACGCGCCCTCGAGATTCTCGACGTCGAGCATGTCTCGATCGGTGATTACATCCTGACCGGCGGTGAGCTGCCGGCGCTCAGCATGATCGATTCTATCTCGCGTCTCGTGCATGGTGTCCTGAATAAGGATGCCTCGCATGAGATCGAAAGCTTCTCCGACGGCCTCCTCGAGTACCCGCAGTACACGCGCCCGGAGGTCTACGAGGACCGCCGCGTTCCAGCGATTCTCCTCTCCGGAGATCATAAGAAGGTCGATGAGTGGCGCCACCAGATGAGCCTTGAGCGCACGAAGGAACGCCGCCCGGATCTGTATGAGGCGTATGTCGCCTCGCATGCGAAGGAGTTCGCACCGAAGAAGCCGAAGCGCCGCCGGAAACGTGCTGAATAGTAGCTGACTACTTCCGGAAAAAGAATTGCCATTTGATTGATTAATGGTAAAATTATTTATATAAGTTGATCAAGAGAAACGGACGGAAGGAGTAAGCGTATGGCTACACAGAACATGGGTATGGATATTCTCACGAGGGTAAATGGAATTCGTGCTGCAAACGGATTGAAACCACTTCGGTACGATACGAATCTGGATGCGCCTGCACTCGTAAGAGCGACCGAAGCTTCTACATTTTTTTCTCACACAAGACCAAACGGAACCGAATGGTACACTGTAAATGAGAACCTTATGTATGGTGAGAATCTGGCGGAGGGCTACCACACTGCAGATGAAGTTGTCAATGCATGGATGGCATCTCCTGAGCATAAGGCCAATATCTTAAAGCCGGATTTTACCACGATGGGCATCGGAATCGCAAATAAGAACGGAAAGAACTACTGGGCTCAGATTTTTGGCATGGCCTGAATGCCAGCATGCCTGCGTGGCGAAGAGCACAGCGTATAAAGTACGGAAAATCCCATGATGGAGCCTCTGTCATGGGATTTTAAATGCGTTCAAAAGACTCGTCCGGAAGGTAAAAACCGCTTGCAATTCCTCCGTATCTATGGTAAATTGTCAAGGTTGTGACTAAGAGAGATATTCCGCTGACGGTTCCATCTGCTTGGAATAGGTGATTCGGCTCGGGCCGAACGAGAAACTCCGTGAATGAATGTCGAATAGTACTAGGAGGTACACAATGTCTAATAACGAGATTATCAAGAACATCGAGCAGGGTCAGCTCAAGGCTGAGGTTCCAGCATTCAACACTGGTGACACCGTTCGCGTTTACAACAAGATCAAAGAGGGTAACCGTGAGAGAACTCAGATCTTCGAGGGTACTGTTCTGAAGATCCAGGGTGGTTCCAACAGAACTACTTTCACCGTTCGTAAGTCTTCCAACGGCGTAGGCGTAGAGAAGACCTGGCCGCTTCACAGCCCGATGGTTGAGAAGGTTGAGGTCGTTAGAAAAGGTAAGGTAAGAAGAGCAAAGCTCACATACCTTAGAGAGCGTACTGGTAAGGCTGCCAAGGTTAAGGCACTGTAATCAGAAGCGATGAATCATTGGGGGCGTTCCGTTTTACGGGATGCCCCTTTTCAATGGTTTTATTTACTGGTAAAATCCCAGTTATGAAATGGTTTATGGGAAGGGGTCTGACCCCATACGGGGTCAGACCCCTTGGCCTCCCGGCAGGTTATGGAGGGCGTTTTCCGGCCTTCGGATGAGTTTGCCAGCCAGGCAGAAGATCCGGTCGGTGACTGGATTATCGTTGCAGGAAAGGGGTCACCCCTGGCTTCCCAATATTGTTATGAGGTGAAGAATGCGAGAGAAGAGTCCGATTCAGAAGTTTATCGGCACGGTTACGAACGTTATCGTCGTGATCGCGCTTGCGTGGTTTCTGGTGCACAGCTTTCTGACGACCGAGGAGATTTCCGGTCACAGCATGGCGCCGGCGATATCCGCGAGCGATCTCGTGCTGGTCGATCGGCTCACGTATAAGTTCATGAAGCCGAAGCGTATGGATGTCGTCATCTTCCAGCGAAGCGACGCGACACGGAACGTGAAGCGCGTCATCGGACTGCCGGGCGAGACTGTCGTGATCCAGAACGGTCGCATCTACATCGACGGTACCCTGCTGGAGAGTGATCAGATCTCCGACATCTCCCTCGGCGGTATCGCGGAGAAGCCGGTCGAACTGATGGAGGACGAGTATTTCCTGATCGGGGACAATGCAGACTCCTCCGAGGACAGCCGCTTCATCAATGTCGGTAATGTCAAACGCTCACAGATCCTCGGACGCATCTGGTTCCGGCTGTTGCCGTTTAAAAAGATCGGTTTCATCCGATGATGCTGCCCACTGCATCCGCAGCTTAAAGTGCATCTGGTTCCGGCTGCTGCCGTTTAAGCAAATCAGTTTCATCCAATGATGCAAGGTAATGTACATATAAGAAGTATAGAAGACAGGTGAATTATGACGATTCAATGGTATCCAGGCCATATGGCCAAAGCAAAACGAAACATCCGTGAGGACCTGAAGCTGGTCGATCTCGTCATCGAGGTCATCGACGCCCGCTGCCCGGAATCCTCCCGTAATCCGGACGTCGACAGCTTCGCGAAGGATAAGGCCCGCATCCTCCTTATCAATAAGGCGGATCTCGCGGATCGTCGTGAGACGAAGCGCTTCGCAGACTACTTCGCCGCCCGCGGCTACTATACACTCGAAATCGATGCGCGAAACAAGGGCAGCCTGAAGAAGCTGAATCCGCTCATCGATGAGGCGACGAAGGCGCTCGTCGAGAAGAACCTGAAGCGCGGCATCAAGACCCCGGTCATCCGTGCGATGGTTCTCGGTGTGCCGAACGTCGGCAAGTCCACCTTCATCAATTCCTATGTCGGAAAGTCCATGGCGAAGACCGGAAACAAGCCGGGCGTCACCCGTGGTAATCAGTGGATCAATGTCAATAAAAAGCTGCAGCTGCTCGACACCCCGGGTATCACCTGGCCGAAGTTTGAGCGCGAGATCGTCGGCCTGAATCTGGCCCTCATCGGCTCCATCAACGACCAGATCCTGAACATTGACGAGCTCGTATTCTACCTCATCAAATACCTCGTGCGCTATTACCCGGAGGCACTGATCGCGCGCTACGGCAGCTCCCTCGAAGGCCTCGAGGAAGCGATTCAGGTCTTCGACGAGATCGGCCGCCGTCGCGGCTGCATCATGAAGGGTGGAAACATCGACTACACGAAAACCGCGAAGATCATCCTCGACGACTTCCGCAGCGGACGCCTCGGCGCCATCACCCTCGAGCACGTTCCGACCACGGCCAGCCAGGAGACGGGAGAAGCAGACGCAGTGGAAAGCCAAGGGGTCTGACCCACGCCTGAATTCTGTGACCTCCTTGCGGCTTTCGGAAGGGGGTCAGACCCCTTTCCCAACACCATTTCACAACGATACCAGTAACAACCAGAAAGAGGAATTTCATGTCGAGAGAACTGAAGGGCGAGCGTCTGGAGAAGGAGCTCGCGCGTTTAGCAGCGATGCACGAATATGAAAACGCGCATGCCGATGTCCGCTTCATCGCCGGCATCGACGAAGCCGGCAGAGGTCCGCTGGCGGGCCCAGTCGTGGCCGCCTGCTGCATCCTCCCGAAGGATGCCGTGATCCTCTATCTCAACGATTCGAAGAAGGTGACCGCACTCCGCCGCGAAGCGCTGCTGCCGGAAATCCAAGAAAAAGCCATCGCCTACGGCATCGGCATCGTGGATGAGAAACGGATTGATGAGATCAACATCCTTCAGGCGGATTATGAAGCGATGCGCATCGCAGTTCAGAAGACGAGCGCGATGCTCCAGGCGAAAGGACTCGCCGACGCACCAGGTCTCCTGCTGAACGACGCCGTCACGATCCCAGGCCTCGAGATCCCACAGGAGTCGATCATCAAGGGCGACGCGAAGTCCGTCTCCATCGCCGCCGCCAGCATCCTCGCGAAAGTGACGAGGGATCAGCTCATGGAGGCGTACGACGCGCAGTATCCGGAGTACGGCTTCGCCCGTAATAAAGGCTACGGCACGAAGGAGCACATCGAAGCCCTGAAACGCCTCGGCCCATGCCCGATCCACCGTCGCTCCTTCATCGGCCATTTCGTCTGACCCCTGTTGCTCACCGATTCCCGAGAGGCCAAGGGGTCTGACCCACGCGTGAATTCTGCGACCCCCTTTCGGCTTTCGGAAGGGGGTCTGACCCCTGAAACTAAAGGAACATCATGTACTTCAAAGAACTCCCCAAAATATTCACCGAGAAAATCGAGGATCCGAAACCTAGTCAGAAGCGCTCCGACGCGCGTCGTGGCAACCACGCAGACGGTGTCCGCGGGGAGGACATGGCCGCAGCATACCTCGAGACGGCGGGCTACCGGATCGTCGCACGAAACTGGCGCTTTCACCGGAACGAGATCGACATCATCGCGATGGACGGCGACACGCTCGTCTTCGTCGAGGTGAAGAAACGCCAGGACAGCGCCCACGGCTACGGTTGCGAGGCCGTAGACCATGCGAAACAGCAGCGGATCCGCCGGGTAGCGGAAGCCTATCTCGCCTGCACGAAGCGCTCACAGGCCGACACGAAGTGCCGCTTCGACGTCGTCTCGATCGACGATGACAAGATACTACTGTTTAAAAACGCATTTTAGTATGCTATACTCATAATAAGTTTGTGCATTTTATGGAGGCAGGCATGTTAGCAAAAGATTGTAAGCGTAAAGTTATCCTGACGGGCGATCGTCCGACCGGAAAACTTCATTTAGGACACTTTGTGGGTTCTCTCCAGCGGAGAGTACAGCTTCAGAACTCTGGTCAGTTCGACGAGATCAACATCCTCGTCGCGGACGATCAGGCCCTGACCGATAACTGGGATAACCCGAAGAAGGTACGTGATAACATCATCGAGGTCACCCTCGATTATCTCTCCGCAGGTATCGACCCGGATAAGTCCTTTATCTGCATTCAGTCCGGCATCCCGGCACTGCACGCACTGACGTTCTACTATATGAACCTCGTAACTACCCAGCGTCTGTCCAGAAACCCGACCGTCAAGTCCGAGATGCTCATGCGTGGCTTTAACGGCAGCGAGTCGGAGGATGACAATGTTGCCGGCCTTCCAGCCGGATTCTTCACCTATCCGGTATCGCAGACCGCCGATATCACAGCGTTCAAGGCGACCACCGTACCAGCCGGTGAGGACCAGATGCCGATGATCGAGCAGGCACGCGAGATCGCACATCGTTTCAACACGATCTACAAGTGCGATGTCCTCGTCGAGCCGGATATCCTGATTCCGGAGAATGCGGCACAGCGTCGTCTCCCGGGTATCGATGGTAAGGCGAAGATGTCGAAGTCGCTCGGCAACGGTATCTTCCTGTCCGATGACGCCGCGACCGTAAAGAAGAAGGTCATGAGCATGTACACGGATCCGACGCATATTAACGTTGCGGATCCTGGTCATGTCGAGGGCAATATGGTCTTCACCTACCTCGACGCCTTCCTGCGTGATGACAGCCAGTTCGCGGACTATCTCCCGGATTATAAGAACCTCGAGGAGATGAAGGAGCACTACCAGCGTGGTGGTCTCGGCGATATGAAGTGCAAGAAGTTCCTTCTCAAGGTCATGGAGGATCTCCTTCAGCCGATTCGTGAGAACCGTGCGAAGTGGGAGACAAACATCAACGACGTCTATGACATCCTGAAGGCCGGTACGGATCATGCGGTGCAGGTAACGAACCAGACCCTCCACGAGTGCCGTGATGCGATGCGCATCAACTACTTCGATGATAAGGACGCGATGGTGAAGAGCTGGGAGTCCTGGCTGAACGAGAGCCATACGAAGAACTGATGGGCACCTGGAAGTCCCGCGGGCTCCGTGGCTCACAGCTGGAGGAGCTCATCAACCGGACGAACGAGGCCTACCTAGAGAAGAAGCTGGCGGTCGTGCAGAAGATTCCGACGCCGATCACACCGATCAACATGAACGAGGACCATACGCAGATCACACTGGCCTACTTCGATCAGAAGTCCACGGTCGACTACATTGGCCTCGTACAGGGCATCCCGGTCTGCTTCGACGCGAAGGAATGCGCCACGAATTTCTGGCCGCTGCAGAATCTGCATCCGCACCAGGTCCGATTCATGCAGGCCTTCGAGGAGCAGGGCGGCATCAGCTTTATCATACTTTCATTTACGACCCGGAAGGAGATGTACTACATTCCCTTCCGGGATATTCAGTATTTCTGGAACCGTATGCAGAACGGCGGTAAGAAATCCTTTAATATTCAGGAGATCGATCTGAACTACCGGATCCGGTCTCACAAAGATATGTTTGTGCATTATCTGGAGCCGCTGCAGCGGGATCTCGACGAGCGGGACCGCGCCGGATCGGCAGAAGAGGATGGTGCAGACATCCCGTGACCCGAACCGCCTGGGTGGATCGTACGGATATCCTCAGGATGGATGCCGGTCGACACGGATCAGTTCGATAGACGATGGAGGAGCGTAGAGCTATGAACATTATTGTGGTTGGCTGTGGTAAGGTGGGATATTCTCTCGCCAGTCAGCTGAACAGGGAGAACCATAACGTAACGATCATCGACAACAACGAGAAGGTTCTTCGACATGCGGTAGATTCACTGGATGTCATGGGTATCAACGGAAACGGCGCGATGCTGGCGATCCAGCAGGAGGCCGGTGTCAAGAATGCAGATGTCCTCATCGCCGCAACCAACTCCGATGAAATCAACATGCTGTGCTGCCTGATCGCAAAGAAGGAAGGTAACTGTAACACCATCGCGCGTATCCGTAACCCGGAGTACAAGGATGAGATCACCTACCTCCGTGATGAGCTGAACCTCGCGATGGTCATCAATCCGGAGATGGCGGCCGCAAAGGAGGTCGAGCGTCTGCTTCGCTTCCCGTCGGTCATGAAGATCGACAGCTTCTCCCGTGGCAAGATCGACCTGATCCGCGTCAAGGTGCCGGAGAACAGCAACATCGTCGGTATCCGCATGTATGACATCCCGCGTATTCTGAAGGTCAACGTCCTGATCTGCTCGATCGAGCGTGGCGACCAGATCATCATCCCGAGTGGTAACGACGCCATCATGAACGGCGATGTCATCAGCTATATCGCGAGTGCGGATCAGTCCAACGAATTTGTCAAGCAGCTGGGCGTCGATTATAAGCCGATCCGCAGCTGCATGATCGTCGGTGGCGGCAGGGTCACCTACTACATCGCGAAGTACATGCACGACTCCCATATGAAGTGCAAGCTGAAGGTGATCGATCACGATCGTGACCGCTGCGAGTTCCTTGCCGGCGAGTTCCCTGATGCGACCATCATCAACGGTGACGGTACCGACCAGGATCTTCTGATCCGCGAGGGCATCGAGAAGACCGACGCCTTCTGTTCCCTGACCGGCTTCGACGAGGAGAACATCATGCTGTCTCTCTATGCAGGCAAGCTTTCCAACGCGCGTCTCATCACGAAGATCAACCGTATCGCCTTTGAGAACGTCACCTCTGAGATGAACCTCGGCTCTGTCATCTACCCGAAGCAGATCGTCGCGGATCACATCGTACAGTATGTACGTGCGCTGAAGAACTCTGAAGGTTCGAACGTCGAGACCCTGTATAAAATCGCCGATGGAAGAGCAGAGGCCCTCGAGTTCAAGGTGGGCAATGATCCCGCCCTCTGCAATCATACCTTCGCGGATCTGACATTTAAGAAGAACGTTCTGATCGCGGCCATCGTCCGTGAAAACCAGATCATCACGCCGCGCGGCTCCGACTTCATGCTGCCGGGCGACAGCGTCATCGTGATCACCACGAATACCGGTTTCAACGATCTCAAGGATATTCTCGCATAAGGAGCGTTCGGTAATGAACTTTAGTATGATTATTTACGTGCTCGGATGGGTGCTGAAGCTGGAAGTCGTCATCATGATCCTGCCGATCATCTGTGCACTGATCTATCAGGAATTCTGGGCTGTACAGGCCCTGGCGGTTTCCGCCGTGCTAGCGCTCGTCATCGGTACCCTGGCCACCATAAAGGGGCCGAAGCGTACCGACTATTATGCGCGTGAGGGCTTCGTCATCTGTGCACTGAGCTGGATCGTAATGTCGCTGATCGGCGCATTGCCGTTTTATCTGACCGGCACGATTCCGTCCTACATCGATGCGGTCTTCGAAATCGTATCCGGCTTTACGACGACCGGTGCCTCGATTCTTGCGGAGGTCGAGCACCTTGGCAAGGGACTGCTTTTCTGGCGTTCCTTCAGCCACTGGGTCGGCGGCATGGGCGTTCTCGTCTTGGTTCTGACGATCCTTCCGCTCGGCGGCGGCTACAATATGATGATCATGAAGGCCGAGTCCCCGGGACCGGATGTCAGCAAGATTGTGCCGCGTGTTGCAGATACCGCGAAGGCACTGTATAAGATTTATGCTGCATTGACCCTCTTCTGGATCATCCTTTTCCTCCTGAGCGGCATGAGCATCTATGACTCGATCTGTATCGCCTTCGGCAGCGCCGGCACGGGTGGATTCGCCGTCCGTAACTCCGGTATGGCCGACTACAGCATGCTGAGCCAGTTCCTGATCGCCGTGTCGATGATCATGTTCGGTGTGAACTTCAATGTCTACTACCTGATGCAGAAGCGGAAGTTTCACGATGCGTTCCAGTGTGAGGAAGCGCGTGTCTACCTCGGCATCGTCGCTTTCAGTACCTTTTTCTTCGCGTTCAACATCGTGAAGATGTACGGCGGTGACTTCCTGTATGCACTGCATCACAGCTTCTTCACAGTCGGCGCGATCATCACGACCACCGGTTACGCGACCCTCGATTTCGCGACCTGGCCGCAGGCGAGCCAGATGCTCCTCCTGTTCCTGATGTTTACCGGTGCCTGCGCAGGCTCCACCGGCGGTGGCTTCAAGATTTCCCGACTCATCATCATGGTGAAGGAGATTGGAAAGGAGCTTCTCGTACTGGTACACCCGGAGGCCGTCAAGCACATCCGCCTCGAGCATAAGAGCCTCGAGCACAGCGTCGTGCGTTCCGTCAACTGTTACCTCATCATGTACGTGGTGATCTACATGGTCTCCGTGTTCCTGATCGCATGGGCAGATGATTTCGACTTCACGACGAATTTCTCCGCCGTAGCTGCGACCTTCAACAACATCGGACCGGGCCTCGCAGCCGTAGGTCCAACCTGTAATTTCAGCGCATATTCCGATTTCAGTAAAATCGTCCTGACCTTCGATATGCTCGCCGGAAGACTGGAGATCCTCCCGATGCTGCTTTTATTCCTGCCGAGAACCTGGCGGAAGTCGAACTGATGCTTCGGCATCCAGCTGGGAAACCCGGTGGAAGGCGAAGCAGATCCGTTGGCATGTACGCCATCGACAACATGCTTCATGATACGTTATATTTTGAAAGAAGGATGCATCGCGCATCCTTCTTTTTTTCGAGAGACCACTCATTTATCTTAAGAATTTCGTAATGGGGTCTGACCCCATTAAATTTTTATAAACAGAATCTAAACGGAAGTTCATGGGGTCTGACCCCGTTAAATTTTTATAAACAGAATCTAAAGTTGAAGTATAAGTCAGCCTTTGTAAACTAAAGAGTGATGATTAAACGGCATGTGTCGAGCAAATTTATGGTGATTCCGTGAATAACGTTTGATTTTAGCACAATATTGCGTTAAACTATGGTTATGCGCAATAATTCGGATTGCGAAGTGTCCGGGTGCTCTGCTTCACGGATGCCCGTGTTCCGGCCCGCTGCCCCTGAATATATAAATATATATATTCTATTTATCATGTCTGTGGTCAAGCATTTATAATATATCCGGTGGATATTTATTTCTTCGCGCGATGCATGAACGCGATCTGCAGATGCAGACATGCACGCACTTATGAATTATACAGAAGGTGTTTCTTATGGCTTTAAAATACTATGAACAGATCGACCGTGACAACACAAAAAAACTTCGTGAACTGCTCGATGAGCTTCCATATTTCTGCACGATGTATTTTCGTGGCATCGAAACGACGACGAGCTCACGTACCCGCATTGCCTATGCACGTGATCTGAAAATATTCTTCCAGTTTCTTATCCATGAAAACCCGCTCTATAAGGACTACTCTCCGCGTGATTTCCAGCTGGAGGACCTTGATCAGCTTAGCGTCACGGATCTCGAGGATTATCTCGAGTATATCAAATATAGAACGGATGTTTCTGAAGATAAACATGGCAATAAAATCGAAAAGGAAGTCATCAACTCGAGAACCTCGATCAAGCGCAAGGTCGCGTCGATCCGAACCTTTTACCGGTATTTATACAGAGACCGGCTGATCAAGACGAATCCGGCGGATCTCCTGCAGATGCCGAAATTAAAGGAAAAAGACATCATCCGTCTCGACGCAAATGAGGTAGCGGACCTTCTTGACGAAGTCGAGAACGGCGAAAAGCTGACCCGTCAGCAGCAGGTCTTCCACGATAAGACGGAGCTTCGGGATGAGGCCATGATGACGCTGATGCTCGGTACCGGCATCCGTGTATCGGAGTGCGTGGGCCTCAATATGAACGACGTCGACTTCAACAACGACGGCATTCACATCCATCGTAAGGGCGGCAAGGAAGTTACCGTCTATTTCGGTGACGAGGTCGAGAATGCACTCCGCCCGTATGTCGAGTGGCGGAAGCACCAGGCCACAGCGCCAGGCCATGAGGACGCCCTCTTCCTCTCACTCCGTATGCAGCGCATGAGTGTCCGCTCCGTCCAGTACATGGTGAAGAAATATGCGAAAACCGTCACACCGACGAAACATATCACACCACATAAGCTGCGCTCCACCTATGGCACGAACCTCTATAAGGAAACCGGCGATATCTACCTCGTGGCGGATGTACTCGGCCACAACGATGTCAACACCACGAAAAAGCACTACGCCGCCCTCGAGGATGAGCGTCGACGCAGTGCCCGCAACAAGGTCCATCTGCGCTCGGATGACGAGTGAATTTATAAAAATTTAATAGGGTCAGACCCCATTAACTTCCGTTTAGATTTTGTTTAGAAAAATTTAATGGGGTCAGACCCCATTAACTGGCGCGCGGCAACAAAAAGTGGCAGGCTCCGTGATGGAGTCTGCCACTTTTAAAATTCATATTCACTTCATGCCGAGTCGCACGAGACCGATGACCTTTCCGAGGATCTGGCAGTCCGGAACGATGATCGGATCCATGCTGTCGTTTTCCGGCTGGAGACGGATGTGGTCCTTTTCCTTATAGAAGCGCTTCACGGTCGCACTGTCGTCGACCAGCGCGACGATGATCTCGCCGTTCTCGCAGGTGTTCTGCTGCTCCACGATCACACGGTCACCGCTGAGGATACCACAGTTGATCATGGAATCACCCTTCACGGTGAGCATGAAGACCTTCTTATTCGGCAGCATATCGACCGGCATCGGATAGTAATCCGTGATGTTCTCCTCCGCAAGCAGCGGTAGACCGGCAGCTACCGTACCGACCAGCGGAATCTCTGCGATCTCCCGCTCAGAAGAGGTCACTGTCGCACTCGCGGCACGCTCCGCGAAGGAATCACGCATCGTATCCTGACGGAACTCCTTCTCCGTGATCATCAGCGCACGAGGATGCGCCGGGTCCTTCTTGATGAGGCCCATCGTCTCGAGGTCGTTAATATACGTAAATACACTGGATGTAGACTTGAGTCCGACGGCCGCGCAGATATCACGCACGGATGGCGGGTAGTTCCGCTCCAGCACACACTGCTTGATATAGTCAAACACGGCCTGCTGCTTCGGCGTCATATGATTCGGATCTGGCTGCTTCTTATGTCTGCCCATGGTATACTCCTTTTCATTCTATGTTGTTTCCATAATACCACGAACAGGCGTTCATTGCAAGACAAACATAAACATCTGTACTTAGAAATGACGACTGGATGTAACTGTTCAGGCAGGAGCCCAGGATCCTTGCCTTTGACTTCGCTATAGACCGTCTTTTCGTGTGGCGCCATCAGAGAATCGGCATGATGACATTGACCCAGAACCAGCTGATCGGCATCACGAGGACCATCGCCGGAATCATATCCGCGGTCGGGAACATCTTCACCTTGATCATGCGGAAGCCAGTCGCAAGGAGCAGGATGCCGCCGCAGGCCTTGAAGTCACCGATCATCGCCGGGGTCGTCAGCGGATAGATCACGCCTGCGAGTACGTACAGCAGCATGAAAATCACGAACTGCGGAAGCGCGATGAAGGACACGACCGGACCGAGGAGACAGGCGAAAATCATCGCCGTAAAGATATCGAGGATGGACTTCGCGATGAGGATCGTCTGATCGCCGGTCATGCCGGCCACGATCGACCCATAGATTCCGGTGCCGCTCGCACAGAACAGCACGATAATCGTGATCAGCGTCGCACGGAACTCCTCCTCACTGATCGCGGACTCCTTTTTCGGCAGGACCTTCGAAACCACGCCCTCCATCACGGCGCATCCCTTCGCGATGAGCGCACCGAAATGAATCGCGAGACCGATCGCCGTGCCGACCACCACGGAGAAGATGACCGCCGGCATATTTTCCATGAGCACGATGCTGCTGATGCCCATCGTCATGGCACAGACGCCGAAGATCATATTCAGATTTTCCTTGAAATCGAGGCTCAGCTTATGGCCGACCAGCGTGCCGACGAGTCCTCCGATCGCAACCGATAGTACATTGATGATGATTCCTGTAGGCAAGGTCACAGCTCCTCCACTGATACGATCTTCTTTCCATCCGACCAGATGCGCTCGAGGTCGTAGAAGAGACGCTGCTCCTTATCGAAGATGTGCACGATGATATCGTTGTAGTCGAGGAGGATCCAGCCGCTGTTGGTCACACCCTCACGGCGGCGAAGCTCGTAGCCGTGCTGTGCCATCTTATCCTCGACCTCGTCGCAGAGTGCATCCACCTGACGGATATTGTCCGCGGTCGCGATCACGAAATAATCCGCGATGACCGACACGCCGCCGATGTCCATGATGGAGATGTCCTTGCCCTGCTTCTCCTCGAGTGCAGCGTAGACTACCTTTACCATATCCTTTGAATTACTCATTTCGTTCTCCTTTTTCTAAGGTTTTCTATGTCTGTATAATGCCGGCGGCTGCCCGTGTACCGCTCCGGCTTGCGAAGGCCCGCCACTGTACGAAGCCTCAGGCTGTCAGCGTATCAATCCGAAACCGTCAGGCCTCTCTCCTGCATCCGTGTGCGGTAGTACTGATAGGTATCGTACGAATCCTTACAGATGTAGCCGCCGGATGCCTCGAGGTAGTGGATCGTATCGTGATTGATCTCATACACCGCTCGCTCGAGGTCGGTAAATGCGAGCTGCCGGATCTCCGGGAGCCGTGCCGCCTTATCCCGCCGCGCCTCGATGTAATCCGCCGTAAACACGATGGCCTCCAGAAGGCTCATATCCGGCTTTCCCAGCGTGTGGAAATAAATGGCGGACAGAATCTCCGGGTCCTCGATCCCGAAGCAGGTACGGGCGTACGTGGCGCCGTAGACGCTGTGAATCACCTGCGGTGCCCGCAGCATATCCTCCGTCAGCGCCACGCCGTCCTGCGCGCACGCCTTCAGGAGCTCCTCGTTCGAAAACTGCTTCGCACAGTCATGCACGAGCCCCGCAAGCTCCGCCTGATGGAGATCCACGCCATAGCGCATCGCGAGGCAGATACAGGTGAAACTCACACTCAGCGAATGCTCATAGCGCGACGGCTTCAGCATCGTCTGCAGCTTCGCACGGATCTCCAGGATGTTCTCCAGATCGGTCTTTCCGTTCCCCGTAGCTATATGATTTCCCATAGTGCTCCTTTTCGTAAATGTTCTTTCAGCTGCCCCGGAGGAACCGGTCTCGGAGTACTGTGCCCCCATTGCCGGCCCCTCCGGGCAGCGCTCTGCACTGAACTTCAGCGATACAGCTGATGCGCCTCGATGTACGCCGCGACGGCCGCCGGCACGAGCGCGGTGATGTCCTCGCCGCGCGCCGCCCGCGCACGGATCTCCGTACTCGAGATATCCATCTCCTCGAACGGAAGCACCGCGACATCCGCGCCATAGCACTCCTCGAGATAACGCACCTGCGCCCCGAAGCTCCGCGGCCGGTCCGCATACTCCCGCTCCACCGCCACCAGCGTTGCAAGACGCAGGATCGTCTCCGGCGCATGCCAGCGCTCGAGCTGGTAGAGGGAGTCCGAGCCGACGATGAAGTAGAAGTGTACGTCCGGATACCGCGCATGCAGTATGGTCAATGTCTCTGACGTGTAGGTTTCACCGCTCCGTTCTATCTCGAGCCGCGACAGGCGGAAGCCCGGATGACCCTCGATGGCGAGCGCCGTCATCGTCGCACGATCGGCGGCCGGACTCACCTTCCTGCTGTGCTTCAGGTACGGATCCCCGGCCGGCATGAACCAGACCTCATCGAGCGAGAGCTGAGCCTTCGCACACTCCGCAAGCGCGATATGCGCCTTATGGATCGGGTCGAAGGTCCCGCCCATGATCCCCACGCGTTTCCTGTTCTCCTTCTCCATCGCCTGCCTCACTTTCTATCCGCACCCGGACTGAAATCCAGCTGCACAGCATAAACCATCTGTGCAGCCTGTCCCGTCGTACGCACCCGCGTCCGCAGATGCATCCTCACGGCGATCACTCGCCGTCAAACTCGTTATCGAACTCCTCGTCGTCTTCCTCGACGAAACGAAGACTGAAACCGCCAGATCTCGCTGCATTCTTCGCATCCGCGATCTCCTGCTTGTGACCGGCACGCTTCGTACCCTTCGTCTGCTTCTCGAGCTCTGCCTTCGAGGTCTCGTACTTCCGCTTCTTGAAATCCGGATTCGGCTTATACAGCACGATCTTCCGACCGATCACCTGTACCACCTCGGACTGTGTACGTCCCGCAAGTGTATACGCGATCTCATTCGCATCATCATCGCAGTTCTTCAGAATATTGATCTTGATGAGCTCGTTCTTCACGATGTTCTCACGAACCGCATCGATAAACTCCGGTGTCAGGCTGTTCTTACCGATGGAAAGCACCGGCTCGATGGTCATAGCTGCGCCCTTCAGCTGGGAACGCATCTTACTGTCTCTGATATATTTCTTCATTTTATTCTCCTGTGTTCAACGATTTCACCTTCCCATGCCCCGGATCAGACTCCTCGACCGCTGCGTCCGGTGAAACCGTACATCTCTGTTCCCGCTTAGTTCTCTGTGTCATCCTCGTCGCTGAGCTCGAGGGCCTCTGCGTAGTCGTCCTCGTTACCCTCGTCGTAGCCAATACCTTCGTCCTCGACCTCGTCACCCTTCTCCGCATGTCGCTTCGGGAAGGCCAGATCGATGGCCGACTGGAGGTCGCCCTCCTCATACGCATCGGTATCATAGAACTCGAAGGTATGACCATAGATCTTGATGGTATCGCCCTCCTGGATGCCCATCTTCTTCAGCTTCCGGATGATGCCCTGATCCACCAGGAACTGCTGGAAGAACTCGAAGCCCTTCTCTGCCTGCAGGTTCGTATAGCCGAGCATCTTCTCGATCTTCGGACCCTCGACGGAGTAGGTATCCGCATTCAGCTTCTTGAACTCGATGGCGAGCTGCTCCTTATGACCGAGCGTCTCGAGATCGACCTCGCTCTCATAGACCTCCGTCTTCTCCGCACCCGCTGCCTCGACATAGGTCCAGGCGGCCTCGAGCAGATCGCGAAGACCAGTATTCGTCGCTGCAGAAATTGCAAAGACCTTCACGCCCTGTGGCTCGTAGATCTCCTTGATGCGCGTGAGTGCACAGTCCGTCCCCTGCTCATCGATGATGAGATCCGTCTTATTGCATGCGATGATCATCGGCTTCTGGAGAATCCGCGGATCATACTTCGCGATCTCATCATTGATCGTCCGAATATCCTCGACCGGATCTCTGCCCTCCGAGCCGGAAGCATCGACCACGTGGATCAGCACCTTACAACGCTCGATATGACGCAGGAACTCGTGACCGAGGCCGACCCCCTCCGAGGCACCCTCGATGAGACCCGGAATGTCCGCCATGACGAAGCTGCGGTCGCCCTTCAGGCCGACCACACCGAGATGCGGCGTCAGCGTCGTGAAGTGATAGTTCGCGATCTCCGGACGCGCATTACTGCACATCGAAAGAATCGTCGACTTACCCACGTTCGGAAGACCGACGAGACCGACATCCGCGATCACACGAAGCTCCATCTGTACCCAGAGCTCACGGGAATCCTGACCCGGCTGCGCGAACTTCGGTGCCTGCATGGCCGGTGTCGCGAAATGCATATTACCGAGACCGCCCTTACCGCCCTTCAGCAGAACCATACGCTGGTTCTCGCCGGACATATCCGCGATGATCTTCTTCGTCTCGAAATCACGAATGATCGTTCCCTCCGGAACACGGATCACCAGATCCTTACCATTCTTACCATGCATACGCTTTCCGCCGCCTTCTTCACCCGGCGTCGCGATATACTTCTGACGATTACGGAAATCCTCGAGCGTATTCAGCCCCTTATCCACCTCGACGATGATATCACCGCCCTTACCGCCATCACCACCATCCGGACCACCCGCCGGCACGTACAGCTCACGACGGAACGACACATGACCATTTCCGCCCTTACCACTCTTGATGAAAACCTTTGCAATATCTGCAAACATAGAATCTTTCTCCTTTCCCGACTGTATCCTAGCGCCAGCTACAGAAGCCGTCGCTAACAACCGGAGAGCCATTAATATAACAGTTACATTATATACTATGTATTCACAAAACAGAAGCCGAAGCATGGCGGGCACTAGCTTGCGCATTCAAAGAACAGGTTCTGCTTTATGGTCCGTGTTCTGGCATACAGCTTGCTGCTATGACAGACGCGAACCATAAAGCAGGTTCTGTACTTTGAACTAAGTGAGCAGTGCCCACCATGTTCGGCTTCGTACGGAACATAATATAGGTAGCAAAAACCCTGTACTGAAGATTCAGTACAGGGTTTGATTCTTGTAGAAGCGCTCAGTAAATTACTCAGCATCCACTGGCATAACGGAAACCTGCTTCTTGTCTCTGCCGAGGCGGCCGAACTTAACGACGCCATCAACCTTTGCAAAAAGAGTGTAGTCATTGCCGAGACCTACATTAAGACCCGGGTGAATTCTTGTTCCGTTCTGCTTGTAAAGAACATTGCCAGCCTTTACGAACTGACCATCTGCTCTCTTCTGTCCAAGTCTCTTGGACTCCGAATCTCTACCATTCTTGGTAGAGCCCATACCTTTATGATGAGCCATGATTATCCTCCAAAAAACAAACTGATTAGCCGATAGAATCGATCTTTACTTCTGTAAAGAGCTGTCTGTGACCATTCTTCTTATGGTATCCAGACTTTCTCTTGTACTTGTAAACGATCACCTTCTTGGCCTTGCCATTCTTAGTTACAGTGGCAGATACCTTAGCACCATCAACGACCGGTGTACCGATCTTCATAGCGCCATCATTAAGAACAAGCACCTGATCGAAAGTAACCTTGTCGCCTTCCTTTACATCAAGCTTCTCAACTCTAATGATATCGCCTTCGCTTACCTTGTACTGCTTTCCACCTGTAAGGATTACTGCATACATTACGAGGGTCCTCCTTTTTATCATTACTCGCTGGCTTCGGTGGTGTTTTCACACACTTCTACCTCGCCACGCGGCATACTCATATAAATTACTCTTCCATACTCGATTTGTCAATAAGTTTTGCAAAATTTATTTCACAAGGCTCGACCCTTTGTAACCGTTCAGACAGGGAGGGAACCGGAGGGCCCCATCATCTGAACGGTTACGTCCTCCGGGCCTTAATCGATCAACTTCCGATAGTACGGATAGTTCGCCGTCACCTCACTCACCGATACGTTATTCGCGCCGGAATTCTCATGGATGACGATCATGTTTCCGTTGCCGGCCCACTGCAGGAACATCACGACATGCGAGTCCGCGCCGACACGGACGATGATATCGCCCGGCTGCAGCTCCGATCGTCGGATCTTCTGTCCCTCACCGATGAGCGTCGCCGTACTGCTCGCACCGTTCAGCCGGTTCCCGATCGCCGACCAGTAGACCCACTGTACCCAACCGGAGCAGTCAAGCCCCCGCAGTACACGGCCCTTATAGTCCGCTTCGATGACACGACCGAAGCCGTTCTTCTCATAGCTCGCCGCACTCGCCTTTCCGCCCCAGTAATACGGGATCTTGCCGACCGACGAAAGCGCAAATTTGATAACCGCCTTCCGCGCCTCTGAAATATCGTCCGGCAGCGAGGACAGGTACTTCGAGATCTCCTCCTCTGTCAGCGGCTGCTTCGGATTGATGGTCGAGATCGAGAGACCATAGGTCTTGAACCAGTCCTGCGAAATCAGCTTCTGCACATAGCCCATCTGCTCCTCGGTCCAGCCGTTCCAGCCGTTCCGCGCGAGCGCTGCATCGAGGCTCTTCGTCGCCTCGTTTTCGTCCTGATCATCCGCCGAGAGCGCCACCATGCGGAGGCCCTTCGCATCCTCGAAGCCGTAGATCGTCACCTTCACATAGAGGTCCACATGCCCCGGACAGTAGTTCTTGCTCTTGACATCGGTCTCCGTGTTCGCGCTCTGCTTCTCCTCTTCGGCTGCGAGGCTCTGCTGCACGAGCTGGCGAAGCGTATTCTCGTCCATGTTCTTGAGCTGCTCCCCCGTGAAGGTACCAATCACGGTCTGCGCGCTGTCGGCTGATGCAGTCGTCGACTGAACGTCACCACCCACACTGCTGTTCGTGTCCGCTGCGGTTGTCGCCTGCTTATTCACCTCATCGATGCCCTTACCGGCCTCATAGCCTGCATAGCGCTTCTTTTTCTGTCCGTTCTCGTCCGTCTCGTACGTCGTATCCTCGGTACTCGTCGGCGTCGTCTGAGAAACGGCAGCCTGCGTCTCACTCGCTTCGGTCGAAACCGCTGCTGTCTCCGGCACCGCACTCGCGGCTGCAGTATCACTGTCTCCGAAGACCAGCATGCTGCTGGTCAGGGAAGCTGCTGCACGCGCGTTTTTCTGCGCCTCCGCATACTCCCTCGCCGTACCATAGCTGCCCGGCGCACCATAGTGAACGCCATCCAGTGATGCTAGCGTCTCCTGCGCGGCCTGTGCCATCGTGCCTGCCGTTCCATAGCTGTCCGGCGTACCATAGTGAACGCCATCCAGCGATGCCAGCGTCTCCTGCGCGGCCTGCGCCATCGTGCCCGCCGTTCCATCGGTATCCGAAGTGTCGAGGTTACCCAGCTCCCGAAGTGATTTCAGTCCGGAGAGTAAACCGGAGCGACCGGTCGTAGCGCCCTGTGTGCTGCGCGTCGACATCTTCTTCACCGGCTTCATCGCCCCGAGCACCAGCATGCCACTGTTGCCGGACGCGGCCTGCGTCTGTGCGGCTGCCGCCTGGGTCTGGGACTGGGTCGGTGCAGCAGTCTGTGCCGGTGCTGCCGTCTGTGCGACTGCCTGCGTCTGGGCTTCCGTCGAGGCCACCGCACTCTCCGGCACACTCGTCACTGCACTCTGGCTGCCTGCGCTTCCGCTGCCGCTGCCATCCGAGTGAAAGATGATCCCCTTGCCGCCGGCATTGCCCTCGGCGTCGGTCTGGGTTTCATAGTTCTTCATCTCCGCCGTCGTCGTGGTGCTGTCACCCGTCAGATTCAGTACCTGCTGGTTCTCAGCGGAAATCGCCGCGCTGCCCGCGGACAGTGCGTCCTGCGTGAGGAGTCCCTCGCTCCGGTTCGTCGCCGCCTGAAGCTGCAGCTTCAGCGCAGCCAGTGCCTCCTCGACCTTCTTCGCATCATCCGCCTCTTCCTTCGCCGTCCGGTTGATACAGCCGCTGTCGTAGTAGACCTTGCCGATGCTGATCGTGTAGCTTCTGGACTTGCTGTACAGCTCCTCACAGTACTTCTCGAAGGTATCGACGTCGAGGTAGTTGTGTGCGTAGCAGTACACGGACGCCATCGCCATGATGTCCTTGACGTTCGAGTACTCGTTCACCTGCTCGCCATCTGCGTTGTAGAAGGAGACATTGACATTTTTAAAGTTCGGGATGTACCAGGTCGAGGCATCATTCGGATCCTGCCCGCCGGCGTTCGGGTTATACTTACCCATGACGCGGCTTGAGCTCACGCCGAGGCGCTTCGCGAGATTGAGTGGCGAAACGCCCGCCTCATCGTAGATCTTCGCCAGGTACTCGTTATCCGCCGTCATCAGCTTCTGGTACACCTCACCGGCGTAGCTGTGGATGGTATCGCTGGTATCCGCGCCGTCGCGGTAGAAGTACGCGAGGTTCAGCTTATCCGGCGCCGGCTGGAACTGCGACGCGCTCTCGCTGTCCATGAGGTTCGCGAGGGAGGAACGCAGCCCACCGAAATTGAGGCCGTTCGCCTTCGGCAGCTCGCTGAGCGTGGCCAATGTTTCCTCCTCGACGACAGTCTCGGCCTCTGTTTCTGCAGCCGCCGTCTCTGCCGGTGCAGCGCCGTAGTGCTGCGCCGCGATGGACACAACAAGACCGGCAGCCAGTAAAACTGCTGTGGCTGCCGTCTGCTTTTTATTCATATGTAAATGGAAATCTTTAATTTTCATAGGCTTCATCATAGCACAGCTCAGCGCCCGAATATTTTAATTTTTCGTGAATTTACGCGCAACCGTTGTAACAGTTCAGCCGGGGGGACTTCTTCACACGGCTGATTTTTACGAGACGCTTATACCGAGCGTCTCTTTTTGTTTGTTTGCCACCCCCATTCAACGTTCTTTATCTATTTACTTATCGGCCCCGCCCCATGCAAACAAACAAAAATCGACGCCCATACATCCTGACCGAAATCCTGACTGGGGTGTTATCTGATAAAAACCTGGTGATCAGAGGTCTAGAAAGGAGGCATATGTATCACTGGTTACGACGGTTTCCCAAGTTTTCACAAAAACCGTTTATAGCATTCTAGCACCATTAAGTTTTTTAATCTTTGTTACAAACAGGCGATTTTCGACTCGAGCACCATTAGATGATTTTCGCAAAGAGAGGATTTCAAAGAGCGATGCCATTATATTTTCTGGAGTTTGTAACAAACAGGGCATTTTCAAGATGCGTGCCATTAAGTGACTTTTACAAATCATTAATTTCGGTGATCTGTGCCATTAGATTATTTCACAGAATAAGAAATATCAAACTCTGTGACATTAAGTATGCGGCTTCGAGACTGGCTCAGCTGGTGGTTTGCAGTAGAAAATCAGAGAAGAGATAAAGCCACTGACTCAGAAATAAGCGGTTTTGCGTCAAAAATCAGAATTTCACACTGATAATACCGGGCGAGAGTGACGGGACTTAATGTCATAGACTCGCCAAGAAAGGCAACTGTGAAAAAGCCTAATGGCATACTAGCTTGATTTTTGTTGGCATCAGCTTCATTTTCTGCCAATTTGATGCAGCATCATGATCCTCGGTTCCCTCTTACCGTTGGCATCCTTCCCATTTTTTGCTGTTTTGATACAGCATCACCCGCTCGGACGAATACAGGCGCCGATTTTCTGTTTGCCTGCACAGGGTGGGGCCGATATGTAAGTAGATAAAGGATGTATACCGGGGGTGGGCAGGCAAACGAGAAGAGGCGCCTGGTATGGGCATCCCATGAAAAATATCCAGGGTACAAAATCACCCTTGCCTTAACTATTATACTTATTCCGAAGCTTCGTCAGAAGCTCCTCGAAATACGCCGGATACGGCGAGCTGAACTCGACGTACTCCCCGGTTCGCGGATGAACGAAGCCCAGCACCTGCGCATGGAGACATTGGCCCTGAAGATCAAACGGGCACTTCTTCGGCCCATAGACCTCGTCCCCGAGCAGCGGATGACCGATGGAGGCCATGTGCACACGGATCTGATGCGTACGCCCCGTCTCGAGCGTGCACTGCACGAGGGTGTAGGCCCCGCCGAAGCGCTCGAGTACGTGATAGTGCGTCACCGCCGGGCGGCCGTTCAGCTCATCGATGGCCTGCTTCTTCCGGTCCTTCTTCGAGCGGCCGAGCGGTGCATCCACGGTGCCCTCGTCCTCCCGGAGGTTCCCGATCACGATCGCCACATAGCGGCGGGTGATGGAGTGAACCTTCAGCTGCGCCGCGAGCGATTTATGGGCCTGATCATTCTTGCAGACCACGAGCAGTCCCGTCGTGTTCATATCGATGCGGTGGACGATGCCCGGACGCATCACCCCGTTGATGGAGCTCAGCTCCGAACCACAGTGATACATCACCGCATTCACGAGCGTGCCCTGCGCATGCCCCGCCGCCGGATGCACGACCATCCCCTTCGGCTTATTCACGATCAGCACATCCTGATCCTCGTAGATGATATCGAGCGGGATGTCCTCCGGCTCCACGTCGAGGGCGACCGGTGCCGGCAGGTCCAGCGACAGTACATCGCCTGCTTTCAGCTTCGTGCTCGCCTTCGCCGGCTTTCCGTTCAGAAGGATACGCTCCTCCTTCAGCAGCTTCGCCGCATAGCTCCGCGAGATCTCCGGCTCCTTCAGCGTCGCGAGATACTGATCGATCCGGACCGGACACAGCGCCGATGGTACACGGATTTCTACGAAATTCATCTCACACCTCTTTGCTGCGATGCAGGAAGCCAAGTTCCTCATCCTTATAGTAGAAAAGGAAAAGCACGACCATCAGGGCGCAGCCCACCGTAACGTAGATATCGGCGACATTGAACACCGGAAAATCGATCGGGCTGAAATAGATGAAATCGACGACATACTGCTGACGGACACGATCGATGAAATTACCGATCGCACCCGAAAAAATCAGCTCGCATACGAGCAGCAGCGGCAGAAAATGCCGGTCTCCCTGCGGGATGCGGTGCACGACATAGACGATGCCGCACAGCACCACCACGGTGATAATATAGAAGAAAATCTGTGCCCCCTGCAGGCTGCCGAACGCTGCCCCGCGGTTCTCGATATACAGAAGGTACAGCACATTCCGGATGATCGGCACACGGTCTGCCCCCATGAGATGCTCTACCGCAAGCTGCTTCGTGAACTGATCGAGACCGACCAGCAGCAACGCAAGCAGCAGAAAAATACCCCAACGTTTCAAATTCTCTTTCATCTTACTCCCTGTTTTCCAGTGCTTCGCCCGCCTTTCACGGCCGCCGCACGGTTCTCATCCCGTGGCATAAATCAGCGCACCGACAGCGCCCGGCCCGCACTCCATGTTTTGTTCTCAGTCTGTCTGCATGATGGACCGAAGCCCCTCGAGCATCTGCGCATCCGACACGGCAAGATCGATATAGGCCTCGCCGAGCTGCCGAAGCAGGATGAAGCGCACATGACCATGGTCCATCTTCTTATCCTTCCGCGTCGCCTGGAGGATCTCCTCCTGGTTCATCGCCCGGCAGCGGGTCTCGAGACCGACCGCCGCCATCAGTCGCTCAATGCTGTCGACCTCCGCCGCCGTCATCGTCCCGGAAATCTGCATCGCCGCGAGGCAGCCGAACGCCACGCACTGGCCATGGCTGTAGCTGAAGTTCGAGCACTTCTCGATCGCATGTCCTAAGGTATGACCGAAGTTCAGCAGCTGACGCTCCCCCTTCTCGGTCGGATCGACCTCGACCACCGCACGCTTGATGAGATTACTCTGATAGACAGTCTCCATCAGTACGGCCATATCCCGAAGCTCCAGCTCCGCCTGATGTGCCTTCAGGTAGTCGAAGTAATCACGGCTCCGGATGAGGGCATGCTTGATGACCTCCCCCATACCGGAGGCATACTGGATCGCATCCAGACTCCGAAGTGTCGCCACATTGCTATAGACGAGCGACGGCATGTGGAAGGCACCGACCATGTTCTTATAGGCGCGGAAATCAACGCCCGTCTTTCCGCCGATCGAGCTGTCGACCTGAGAAAGCAGGGTCGTCGGAATCTGAATGAAACGGATCCCGCGCATATACGTCGCTGCCGCAAAGCCCGTCATATCCCCGACGACACCACCACCGAGGGCGACGAAGACATCATTTCGGTCGAAGCTCGCCTCGACCGCCGCCGCATAGATCTCCGCGATGGAATCTGTATTCTTATGCTCCTCCCCCGGCACCAGCACCAGCTCATGAAGCTCACGGAAGCACGGACGAAGCGCCGCGCGCACCTCCTCGAGATACAGCGGTGCCACATGCGCATCCGTCACGATCAGCGCACGCCGCTCACGAAGCCCCAGCGTCTCTACAGCCGCTGCCAGCCCCGCGAAACTCTCCTCGATATAAATCGAGTAGGAAAAAGCCCCCTGATACATCACATCTAATTTTCTCGCCATCGATCGATCCCCCTGCAAAAAACTCTTCTCATTCTATCATACAGATCCCATAAAATACAGTTCAGAAAACTACTCACTGAGATACCTTACAGTTACATCCGTAATCTTTCAGGCAGGTGCCCCGGAGGGCCGGCAACAGAAGCCATACGGAGCGGTCGTGAAAGATCAAGCCGGAGCCCCTTAGCGGCACTTGGTGTTATCTCTCCTTGGAACCCTCTGCAACGCTGAGTTTTCATAAAGAAAACTCATTGATTGCAGAGGGCCTAGTGCCGCTTAGGGGCTTCGGCTTAGAGCTTTCCGAGCGCGCAGTACTGTGCTTCTGTTGCCGGCCCTCCGGGGCACCTGTCCTAAGATGTAAAAAACGGAGGGACCTGCGTCCCTCCGCCCTGTATCCGTTTCGATTAAACCCGAAGATTCAGACCACCGATGTTTACATCTGCGCTCGCTGCCAGAATATTCTGGAAATCACCGGACAACTCCACATTTGGCGGTGTCGCGATGAAAATATAGTTCGAGATCTTCTGAAGATTTCCCTCCAGAGAATACGCTGAACCGGATGTGAAATCGATGATGCGCTGCGCGATCTCCATATGAAGGCCCTCCATATTGAGAACGACCGCCTTCCCCTGAAGCAGGTAATCACAGATCTCTCTGGAATCATCCATCGAGGTCGGCTTGATCATGGTGACCTCCATACCTCTATGTGTCGGCTGCGGCTGTGCCTGTGACTTTCTGGAGAAAAGTGTCGGCTTTAACGGGCGATCCTCTGCCCTGTCGTCGTCCATATCCTGCGACTTTGATCTCGTGAAGATGTTACCACCACGCTGTGACTCCTCATCATAATCGTCGTCATAATTATAATCGTCATCCAGATCGTAATCATCATCCTGATCGACGCGCATGGATTTCATGATATTACTGATAAAGCTCATTTACTTAACCCCCGTGTACACACAGTTTCCCTACTATTCATAAGGTCTATTTTATACAATTATCGTTCCTTGTCAATAAATACAACTCCGTGTTCTAACATGAAAACACAGAATAGTGAAATTTTACACCATTTTCACGGTTTGTAAAGTCTTAAATCACTGGTAAACGAGCTGTCCATCCTTCACGAGTGACGCATTCAGTACGATATGATCATAGACCGAGATGCCGTAATCTGTATTCTCGGCGACGACGAGGTAATCCGTGTTCTGCTCGATCGGCACGATCTGTCGGAAGATGCAGTAGCCACGGTTGATGTTGTAGACACCCTGCAGGGACTTCACCGGTCCCACCGGATAGGTCATCGTCGAGTCGAGCTGACCGCTCGCCGCCGCTTCCGGTCGCACGAGGATGTTATTCGTTCGGATCGAACTCGTATTACTGTCATCTGGAATGCTGAGGTAGCAGTACTGATCATCGATACGGTAGATGTCCGTCGGTACGAACTCGACGGAAGCACCGGAACCATCCTGAGCCACGGCCTCACGATAGAAGCCGGTGCTGCCATCCGGCCCCGTCGTCTTAAACGCCTTCGGAACGATATAGAAATCCTTCTCCGTAACCGCGGTCACTGGAATCTTGAGTCCCTTCTGATCATTCGTCACGATATCGAACTGGATGAAACGCTCGTCACAGAACTGTTCCATCAGCTCTGTAAAATCGAGCTGACCATAGCTGTTTCCATCCTTGCCCGTAAAGACCTGAAGCGTCGCGTTCACCGTCAGATCCGATTCTGTAAAGTGAACCTTTACACTCTTCACATCCTGATACTTCGCCTTCCCTGCATCATCGAGCTGGAACACGAGACTCCACTTCTCACTGGTGATCAGCTTATACACCGGCTGACCGCTCTCCATCAGCGCACCCGGCTTCGTGATGTTCCGCTTATAACCACTCATCGTGAAGAGATCCGCGGTCACCGCGTCTGCCGTCAGCGCCTCATCACCGTCGATGGTATACGAGACCACTCCGGCCTGATCTGCACTCACCCGCACATAGTTGATACCGAGCTTCTGCAGTACATCATCGAGGTCCTGCGCATTCGCTACGCTGGAGTACTCGAGTGCAGACGCATCGAGGGCGTACTTCGTATTATACAGTGCAGAGAAATTGCTGTTTTTAAAGGACTGTGAAAACTGGGACAGACGATAGCGGATATCCGAGATCTGCTCACTCGTCATCTCCGTCGTAAGCTCCGGATGCTCCTTCAGATAGGACTGGAGTGCACCGGTCTCATCGATGGTATAGACATCACTGCCGACAGCCACTCTCCGGCCATCCTGGATATAGTAGTGCACATAGCCGGAGCTGGTTGCATTCACGGCCTGCTCCTGACGGATGGCGATGCCTGTATACTGCTGGTCACGGACGATGCTCCCCTTCTGAACCTCATAATATCGAATCTGGTCCCGGGAAACATAGGAGTATACACTAAAAACAATGTAGAGAAAGATAATCGCGAAGATTATCATCCCTACATTGAATTGAAATGGTCTTCTGTATTTAGCTGTAGATTTTACTTGCTGTTTAACGGCCATTGTGAACTGTGGATTAAAGCGCGATCGCTACATCCTTCTTAACGCTGTCAGGAAGCTCCTCGGCATCCATCGATACGCTCAGTACGAAGGTTACCTTGTACTTATCGCCGAGATCCTCTAAACGCTTGATGCAGTTTGTGATATCTGCGCCCTCAAGAGAAGAAAGCTTAAGGAAGCTGTCCAGGAACATGTACTCGAGGTCGTGATCCTGAGAAATAATACCGCTTACGAAGCCGATGAAAGCATCTTCGGAATCGATTGGGAACTCATTTACGTTAATAAGACGGATCTTATTACTGAGCTCATACATATGCTGTGCCGACTTATCAAGGAAATCCACGCTGCCGTTGGCTTCCTTCACTACTGAGTTTGCCTTATCAAGAAGCTGCTTGGTCTTACCTTTGCCTCTCTTGCCTACAATCAACTGTACCATAGTCAAGTACCTCCTAACTTTTGTAGGTTTAGTATATCTCATTCGGGGGTCTAATTCAAGGAGCAATCACAGAACATGGCTTCTAAAAATCCGAGCGCACACCCCGGAGAGCCGGCACCAGAAGCACAGTACTGCGCGCTCGGAAAGCTCTAAGTCGAAACCCATAAGCGGCACTAGGCCCTCTGCAATCACTGAGTTTTCTTTATGAAAACTCAGCGTTGCAGAGGGTTCCAAGGAGAGATGGCAAGGAGACGATGCCATCAGAAGCGCCTACGGCGCGGGCATCGTCGTTTGATTTTGCCACCACGGTGGCAAAACGGCCTCGCCGCCCGGGGGCATCCATGCGCTGAAGGCGCATGGATATTTACCAAGTGCCGCTAATGGGTTACGACTTGATCTTTCACGACCACTTCGTATGGCTTCTGGTGCCGGCTCTCCGGGGTGTAGCTCAGTGGATCTTCTCCAGTAGCATCGTCATATTTGCGTAGAGATCATCGCGGGTTTTCGCCTTCATGACGGTGCTGATGAACTCCTCGCCGGTGGCTTCTTTTTCCGTCGCCTGGGTGAGGCAGTAGCCGGCGGCCTTTGTGGTGCCGGTCTTTCCGCCGAGGACGCGGAGGCCGTCCGGTGTCTCGACTTCACCAAGCATGTACTTGTTCGAGACGGTCCACTCCTGCTTCTTCGGCATGCCGTTCGCGTCCTTGTACTCCGGATCGTAATGCACGCTTCCGACGATCTCACGGAAGGCGTCATACGCGAGGGCTGCATGCAACGTCAGGTAGATATCATACGGCGTCATATAGTGATTCTCGTCCGGCAGTCCGTTCACGTTTACGAAGTGACAGCCGGTGGCACCGATCTCCATTGCCGTTTCATTCATCATCTCCACGAAGGCGTCAACGGAGCCGGCCGTGGCCTCCGCGACAGCCACCGCGGCATCATTTCCGGACGGCAGCAGCATACCATAGAGAAGCTCCTCGATGGTGAGGGTCTCGCCCGGATGGATATAGGCCATGGAGGATCCGGAAACCGTGATTTTCGAGTTCTGCGTGACCGTGAACTCCTGCTGCAGGTCGTCGACATGCCGGAGGCACACGAGGGCCGTCATCACCTTCGTGATGGATGCCGGGTAGGTGCGGACATACGGATTCTTCGAGACGAGCACCTGTGGATCGTCGCCCTCGTTCGAGACGAGAAGGGCTGCCTCTGCTGTGAGGCCGTCTGCCCCGACCGCCTGCTTCGCATCTGGAAGCGCGAGTCCCTTCGAGAAGCCATCTGCGTGCTTCCCGGAGACGTCGCTGACGCTGACCGCATTCATGCGGGTGAGTCCCATGCGGATGTCATAGCTGTGCTCCAGCTTCTTTCGCCCGCAGCCGGCGAGCGGTATCATAAAAAGCAAGCATAAAAGAAACGGAAGGAGTCTTCGCTGGAAGCTCCCTCCGGATGGTTTCATGCTGCGATCGCGATTCTTTCGATTCTGTCTAAGCATGTATCTGTTTATCTCCTGTCGTAATCTTTGTTGCCCTGATCTCGCACCGAGCGGACCGTGAAACCGTACCGACGCGCTGCGCTTGCAGGCAGCGGTTTCAGCCGGGCCATGGTCAATGTCTACATCAGATGTTTCGCCACTCGAGATCGCCACGCTCCAGCGCCTTGATCAGAAGCTCGGCGGTCGCGAGGTTCGTCGCGATCGGGATATTGTAGCTGTCGCACAGACGAACGATGGAGTTGACCTCCGGCTCCTGTGCCTTTACATGTAACGGGTCACGCAGGAAAATCACCATATCGAGGTTTCCCTGCTCGATCTGTGATGCCAGCTGACGAGCGCCGCCCGTCTCTCCCGGCAGGAATTTATGTATACGAAGATTCGTGACCTCCTCGATGAGGAGTCCGGTGGTACCGGTCGCATAGAGCTCATGCTTGCTCAGGATGCCACGGTAGGCGATGCAGAAGTTCTGCATCAGCTTCTTCTTTGAATCATGTGCGATTAATCCGACATTCATTATTGAGACCTCTCTGACCTTACTTTTTCATTGTACAACATAGAAGCATGACGCCCTTCAAAAAGGAGCGTTGATTCACGCACGATTGCTTCTCTGCAATGCTACATTTAACACGATGCCCATACCGGCATAGACGGAAACCAGTGAACTTACGCCTCTCGAGAAAAAAGGAAGTGTGATGCCGGTATTCGGGAAGATTCCCGTGGTTACCGCAATGTGCGTATAGGTCTGAAATCCGATCCATGCCATCATACCGACACAGATCAGACGTCCACTGAGATTTCGAGCCTTCCTTGCTATTATAAGACATTCTACGATAATCAACAAGAATAATATGATAATTATCAGCGATCCACGGAAGCCGAGCTCCTCTCCCACGACTGCAAAAATGAAGTCATTATCCTCCTCCGCGAGGAAATTACCGTTTTTCACGGAAAAAATGGAGCTGTTGTAGAGCCCCTTGCCCGTCAGCTTTCCGGAGCCGATCGCCATCATGGAGTACATCTGCTGGTAGAAGGTCTGCGTGTTCTCCGACGGGTTCAGGAAGGTCAGGATACGCTGTGCCTGATAGCCACGCAGCAGCGGGATCTTATCATAGAGGCCCGACCGGAACAGATAGACGAAGATCAGGGCGAAGGGAACGATGGCGAGGACCACACCGAGGATCCACCGGAAGCTGATATCCGACGCAAAGACCATGGCCGCCACGATGATCGTGATGATGATACTCGTACTCAGGTTCGGCTGCAGAAGGATCAGCAGGATCGGGATCATAAACCACACGAAGGCCATCAGCACGATGTGCGGCAGATTGATCTGGTCCTTCGCCCGCTGAAAGTAGGCAGCGAAGAACACGATGAGTCCGATCTTCACGAACTCGGCCGGCTGGACCTGTCCGATGACCGGCAGCTGTATCCAGCGGACCGCATCGTGTCCGGCGGCGGTTCCGTAGATCAGAACACCCGCGAGGAGCAGGACGCAGAACAGGTAGATCAGATTCGCCTGCTGCACGATCCAGCGATAGTCCACGAGCGACAGGGCGATGCAGATCGCCAGCCCGGCGAAGGAACCCAGGATCTGACGCACGACCTGTACGTCCCGAAAGCTCTCGGCACCGACCGCGGAGCGCATGACGAGCACGCCGAAGATGTTCAGCACGATCATATAGAGGACGAGCCGGAAATCATAATGCTTAAAATTGTAATCAAACCTCATATGTCTACTCTTCTATGAATGACTGCCTGTGCTGCGCAGCGCCTGTTGCATACACATGCGCACGCGCACACACGGAAAGGAAGGTGACGATGCTTAGTCGGAAACATTGACCAAGGAAACGTAGGACGCATCCCGTGAAAGGATGGCCTCGAGACTGTCCTTGCCATAGCAGTAATTGTATACGTTGTTTGCGAGACTCGCGGCGTTACCGGAGGAATATCCGTACGGGATGTTCACGGTGACGGCGATCTCCGGGTTGTCATACGGCGCGTAGGAAACGAAAACCGCATGGTTACCACGGTCCTCACGCTCCTGTGCGGTACCGGTCTTACCGGCGATCGGGATATTCTGACCGCTGAAGACGTTCTTCGCGACACCATCCGTGATCATCTCACGAAGTCCGGTCTGCACCGCGTTCCAGGTTACCGTGCTGAACTCAAGCTGGTCCTTCACCTTCGGCTCGATCGTACGAAGCACGTTTCCGTCGGAGTCCGTCACCTTGTCGAGGATCGAGAGGTCGAAGACTGTGCCACGGTTTGCGACAGCGGTGATATAGCGGGCGTACTGCACGTTATTGTATGCATGATTACCCTGACCCATCGCAGAACGCTCCGGATCGTAATCCGAGATGTGCGGCTTCGTCTCATCGATTTCGACGCCCGAGAGGGAATCGAGTCCGAAGGCAGCGGCGTACTTTGCGATCCGCTCGAGACCGAGAGTCTGGCTGTAGATGCCGTTCGGATCCGTCGCCAGTCGATGGCCGACCTCGGCGAAGAAGAAGTTGCAGGAGTTCTTGATACCATCGATGATATTCTCCTCCCCATGCTTCTCCGGGTAGATCCAGCAGCGGATGTTCGGTACGACGTCCTTGTAGATACCGGTACAGTCGATGATGGTCGAGAGGTCGATGACGCCCTCTTCCATCGCCGCGATCGAGGTGATCGGCTTGAAGGCCGAACCAGGTGCGAGCTGGGTCTGGGTTGCGTTGTTGAGAAGCGGCAGGGACAGGTCCTTGTTCACCTTCGCGAGGTAATCACTGTCCGTGATCCGGTTGTTGTCGAAGCCCGGATAGGTCACGAGGGTCCGGATCTTTCCAGTCTTCACATCCGTCACGACGACCGAGCCGTTGCACGGATCCAGCGCAAGCTGTGCCGGGGTCAATGCAATCTGCCGGACCTTCTTCACGAGGAAGGTGTAGGCATAGTGCGCGTCGCCGGTTGAAAGCTGCAGGTAGGCCTGTGCATCCTCCGGGAGAACGCCCTGCTCGAAGAGGGCCATCAGTAAGAGGTAGCCCTGAAGGGTGTTGTCCGCGATCGCGTACTTATAAAGGACCTTGTCAAAATCCGTATCGTCCCGGAGCCGCACCATCAGCTGCTCGACGAGCAGCTGGTAGATGTTCTCGGTATCATAGTAATCTTCGGAAAGCGACAGCTTCGAGGTATCGAGCCACGCCTCCTCGAGGCCGGCGATGATGAAGTCGTGGAGACTGATGGTGTCGTTTCGCCATGCCTGGTAGGCCTCCGAATCCTTAAACTTCTGATTCGAGCTCTGAATCATACCCGAGGCGTCACTCAGAAGATAGTCATAGATGTAGACGATGAAGGCCTGCATATCCTTCGGAAGCGCATTCAGTTCACTCGTACTCGGGTTCAGGAGCTCCTGCTCGATGCGCTGAAGCTTCTTTTCCTTATTGTCCGCGAAGATGTCCGCGATCTGGCGCTCGGCGCTGCCCGGCGCAGCCTCGGCGAAATGGGCGGAATCCAGCACGTTATTATTGATGAGCTGGAAGTAGGCGTCCTTCACCGGGATGGTGATCTGGGACTGCTTTACCTGCACGTTCTGCGGAGCATCCGATTCGACGATCTTCGATGCGAGTATGCCGGCCAGCTCCTGCTCGAGCAGGTGGTAGATCGCGATCTGGTCGTTCGCGGAGATGGTGGTATAGATATCATTGCCCGCCTTCGCCTCGGATTCCGAGACGACCTCGAGGACAGAGCCGACGGAGTTCAGGTACATCTCGCGGTAGCCCTTCTGTCCCTTCAGCTCGGACTCCATGCTCTTCTCGAGACCCCAGACGCCGACGGTGTCGTTCAGCTCGTAACCCTCATCGATCTTTCGGAGCTCTGCGAGCTGATCCTCCCGGACCTGGCCGGTATAGCCGACGATGTGGCTCAGGTACGGCGCATAGTTGTACTTTCGTACGGAAACATTTTCGATATCGACACCCTGCAGCTCGCCCTTCGCCTCGAGGATCTCCGCCATGCACTCCTTCGACACGTTCTTTACGATGGTCGTGGTCTGGTAGCGCTGGTAGGCGGTGAGACGCATGGTATAGAAGATGTTGATCATATCGAGGGCGGTCTCGTCATCGAGGACGATCGCCATGCCGTTTTCATCCTTGATGTTATCGAAGCGGTAACGACGCTTCGAGGTGTTGAAGGCCTCCTGTGCACTCAGGTGAAAGTCCTTCTCGCTGAGGTCGGAGACATTGCGCCCGCGGATGTTCGCGATAAAGCGCTTCCGGTCATTTTCGGAGCTCGTCGTGAACTGAAACTCATGATTCTCATCGAGCCGGATTTTATACTGTCCGTCAACGGAATAGCCGTACTTCTCGATGATCTCCGTCAGGTGATACAGCATCAGATTCCGGCGGTTGATGCCCTGATCCGTCGTGTCGTAGGCACCGTTGTCAGCGATCGTAATGTTGTACTGAAGCTCGTTATACGCGAGGAGACGACCGTCGCGGTCATAGATATTGCCCCTCGTACCGACCGTGGTCACCTTCGTCAGAGTACGGTTCTGATAATCCGAGAGGTACTGATCTCCGTTCACGATCTGCAGCTCGAACAGGCGTCCTGCGAGTACCGCAAATAAAAGCGTGAAAATCAGCCCCAGTGCAAAGAGACGGGAGCTGATGAAACGGATGATAAATTCTTTAACTGCGCTCAGTAATTCCTTGAACAATGAAGACTCCTCTAGCGTTCGATCCGCTCATGGGCGGAGAAGAAGAAACGATACAGTACCAGTGTGACGAGCAGTGAAAATACGATAGACGGCAGTACGACATGCAGTCCATAGTACAGAAGATTCAGCTTCAGTCGGATCAGAAAGCGGAACACATAGATGTAGATGTGGTAGATCATGAGATTGAATACGCACATGAACATCGGCAGGGTGATGTACTCTTCGTAGTAGAAGCGGCTGAAGAAGCCGTTGAGATAGCCGATCAGGACGAAGACCAGGCTGTAGAAGCCGAAGGGACCGGAATAGAAAAGGTCCATCAGGAGGCCGGCACCGAGTCCGTAGATCATGCCCGGCAGACTGCCGTGCAGGAAGCCGAAGGAGAAGGTCAGGATCAGCAGCAGGTTCGGGGAAGCGGCGAGAAACGGAATCAGCGGAAATACGCTGGTCTGAATCAGGAACGCAAGCCCCAGGGATGCGATATAAAAGAGGATACGAAGACGCTGCTTCGTCTTCCGCTTCAAAGGCTTCCATTTCGGTAATTTTCGTTTCGTAACTGCGTTCATATCCTATCCGACCTCACCCTGCATTCTCGTCTGTGCTCTCGTCAGAGGCACTCGTCTCGCCGGTGATGTCGCTGAGCGGCGTCAGCCCTTCCATCCCGGACCACTGTGAAGACGCCTCCGTGGACGCGATGCTCTGTCCGTCTGCTGCAGTGGCACTCTCCTCGGCGACAGCACTCTCCTCGACGGCAGTACTCTCCTCTGCGGCCGTTGTGTCCGTCAGGTTCTTCATCAGGACATCCTGCCCCTCATTCGTGTCGAGGAAGTGGTCGGACTTTACATCCTTCAGCACGAGGACCTCGGTGAGATCATCGAAATCGGCTGCCGGAATCAGATAGCCGGTCTTCATCAGCTTCTTCTCGTCATCCTGGATATCGACGGCATAGCCGATGAGGATCCCCGGCATGAACTTCGAGGAGATGTTGGAGGTGACGATGCGGTCACCGTCCTGGATCGTCGCGTCCTTCTGCATGTCGGTGATGCGGAGCCGTCCCTGCTGGTAGAGGGTCAGGTCGCCGGCGACGATGCAGGTGCTGCTCGACTGCAGGCACATCGCAGAAACGCGGGACTCGTCGTCGATGATGGAACGGACGGTCGCATAATTCAGGCCGACGTCGGTCACGATGCCGACGAGTCCGCCGTTCGCCATGACGTTCTGATCGACACGGATGCCGTCCTGGGAGCCCTTATCGATACGAAAGACCTGGAACCAGTTCTCGGAATCCTTTGCGATGACGCGGGCGGCTACCTTCTCATACTGAAGGTAATCCTGATCCAGGGCATAAAGATCACGGAGGCGACTCAGCTCGCCCTCGTTCTGGGCGAGCCGGTTGTTCTCCTCCGTGAGCAGGTCGATCTGTTCATTTAAGCGCTTGTTCTCCTCCTGTACGGCCTTCAGGCTGCGATGGTCCTCGAGCTCCTCATAGAGCCCGTAGCCCACACGGTTCACGCCGGTCTGGAGCGGCACCAGCACATAGCCGATGGTGTTTCGGATCGGGTTCATGAGACCGTCCTTTACGCTCGAAAGGACGATCATCATGACGCATAGTACCGTAAGAACAATAAAGATATATTTACTCTTCCTGTTTTCCACTGATTAATTCCTGTTCTCTGAAGCTGATATAGCGATGGTCGCCGATGATGACATGATCGATGAGGCGTATCCCGACGAGCTGTGCGGCCTGATCCAGCTCACGCGTGAACTTGATATCCTCCTCCGACGGTGCCGGATCTCCGCTCGGGTGATTGTGCACCATGATGAAGCAGGCGGCATGAATGCCGAGCGCTTCGATGAAGATCTCCCGTGATGAAATCGCAGAGCGACAGCAGGTGCCGGTCGAAAGGAGCTTATCCTTCAGAAGCTGCATCTGGTAGTCGAGGTAGAGGATGCGGACGACCTCATGGTCGAGATACCGGAGATCCTCCATATAGTACTCTGCCACCAGCTCAGGGCGTGAAAACACGGTATGCTTCACTCTCTTCGCCCGCTGCCAGATGCGGTGCGCGATTTCACCGACGACGCTGAGCTGAACGGCCTTCACATAGCCGATCCCCTCCACCTGCCGGTACTCCTCCGGCGTAAAGTGCATCATCCCGACGAGTCCGTCAAATTCCGGATTCATGGACAGCACCTTTTCTGCCACCTCCAGCACCGTGTGATTCTTCGTGCCGGTGCGCAGCAGGATCGCGAGGAGCTCCGCGTCGGTGAGGCTCTCCGCCCCCAGTGTCATGCACTTCTCGTACGGCATCTCCTCAGGTTTCAGATTATTCCATTTATTACACATATTTACTCCTTGTCCCAGGGAAGAACATGGAGCCCACGATGCCTTATTCTAACATAAAGCGGCAAAACCGTAAACGCCTAAGAGTTTACGGTTTTGTGATGATTCTGTGTCTTGTTTTTTAATATTTAAATCGTGATGAGGCCCTTTTCCAGCATCTTCTGTACGGACATCATGATGCCGAGCTTTCCGTGGTACCAGGTGAGGCCGCCCTGGAAGTAGACGTTGTACGGTGCACGGATCGGGCCGTCGGCAGAGAGCTCGATGGAACTGCCCTGAACGAAGGCACCGGCCGCCATGATGACCTTGCTGTCGTAGCCCGGCATATCATCCGGATACGGGGTGACGAAGCTGTCGATCGGTGCGGCTGCCTGGATGCCCTGGCAGAACGCGACCATGGCCTCCTCGGAGCCGAGGGTGATCGCCTGGATGATGTCGTAGCGGGTGGTGTCTGCACTCGGGTGGCACTGGAAACCTAAACGCTCATACACCTTTGCAGCGAAGATGGCGGTTTTCTCAGCATTGGCCGTGATGACCGGGGACATGAAGAGGCCCTGGTAGAACAGCTTGTTGTTATCAAGGGAAGCACCGACCTCCTTCCCGAGGCCTGGGGTCGTGAGGCGTACGGCTGCACGCTCCACGCAGTCCTTCGTGCCGGCGATGTAGCCACCGAGTGGCGCGAGTCCGCCGCCCGGGTTCTTGATGAGGGAGCCCACGACCATGTCGGCTCCGTACAGGGACGGCTCCTCACGGCGGGTGAACTCACCGTAGCAGTTATCGACCATGCAGATCACGTCCGGCTTGATGGACTTCACGAAGGCGATGAGCTCGCCGATGCTCTCCGGAGAGAAGGTATCCCGGCTTGCGTAGCCCTTTGAGCGCTGGATCTCGACGAGATGCGTACGCTCATTGATAGCAGCACGGATGCCGTCGTAGTCGAAGCCGCCGTCCGGCAGCAGGTCGACCTGACGGTACGTGATGCCGTACTCGGCGAGGCTGCCGGTGGATGGGCGGATGCCGATGATCTCCTCGAGGGTGTCATACGGGCCGCCGGCCGGACAGAGGATCTCGTCCCCCGGGCGGGTGTTGCCGGCGAGGGCGATGCCGAGGGCGTGTGTACCGGAGGTGATCTGTGAGCGGACGAGTGCATCCTCGGTGCCGAAGACATTGGCATACACCTGCTCCAGGGTATCTCGACCGATATCGTCGTAGCCGTAGCCGGTGGTGCCATAGAGATGCGCCTCGGATACGTGCGCGTCCTGGAAGGCCTTCACGACCTTCAGCTGATTGTACTCGGCGATGCTGTCGATCTCTGCAAAGCGATCGCGGAGGTCGGCGAGGGCCTCCTCACAGAGTGTATATACTTCTTCCTTTATGCCCAGTGCACGGAACATGTCTCGATTATCCATTCTACTATCTTTTCCTTCTTATATTCAAAATTCTGGAGCTCGATCCAGTGGACGTCGCGTTCGCGGCGAAACCAGGTGAGCTGGCGCTTCGCATAATTCCGCGAGTTCTGCTGAATCTTAGCGACAGCCTGAGCCATTATAACACGATTCTCCGGGGTTTCAAGCGGGAGGGCCCGGAGTTCCGCCTCGGTAACCACGGATTTCGAGGCTTCTTCGACGGAAATCCCCTTCTCATACGCGAGGATCGTGTCGAACGCCGTGAGGACCTCGCGGTAGCCGATCCCCTTCATCGAGGTGCGCTCCGGCGGCAGGTTTCGGGCACGGAGCCGGATGCACTCGTCGAGGAGGCCGTCCGACAGCATCCCCTCGACGCGCTGGTTGATGCGCGCGTAGAGCTTCTCCCGTTCGTCGTTCAGGACGAAGAAGACACTGTCGTAGATGGCGGTCTTCGCCCTCTCCTCTTCGTTATGGGCAGAGATCGGGGTGCCGTGGAGCTCGTAGAAGCTGAGGGCACGGATCACGCGGCGGATATTGTGGGCGTGGATCTTTTCGGTCGACGCCGGGTCGACCTCACGGAGGCGCTCGTAGAGCTGCTCTGCGCCGCCCGGCTGGTCGGCGATCGCCTGGAGGCGGGCCGATACTTCCTGATGCTTCGTAGCATCCTCTTCCGTGAAGTCGATGCCATAGAGAAGCGCCTGGATATAGAAGCCGGTGCCGCCGACGAGGATCGGGATATGGCCGCGCCGGTAGATGCCGTCGATCGCTTCCGACGCCATCTGCTGGAAGGCCTGCACGTCATAATCGGTGTCGACGTCGATGACGTCGATGAGGTGGTGCGGAACACCCTCCATCTCCTGCTTCGTCACCTTCGCAGAGCCGATGTCGAGGCCTCGGTAGACCTGGACGGAATCCGCCGAGACGATCTCACCGTCGAGCGCTTTCCCGAGCGCCACCGAGGTGCTCGTCTTCCCTACGGCGGTCGGGCCGGCGAGGATGATGAGGGGCCTCTTCGCAATGTTGATATTCATAGTCTCTGCTTCCTTTCGGTGGCCGGAGGGCTTCCTGCGGCCCGCCTTACATGAATGTCTGGTATTCAGACAATTCTTTTAAACTTTTTCTCCAGTTCTGTTTTCGACATCGAGATGATCGTCGGACGGCCGTGCGGGCAGGCGTACGGGTTCTCGAGGGTCAGGAGCTCGCCGATGAGGGCGTCGGCTTCCATGAGGCTGAGTCTGTTGTTGCCCTTGACGGCGGCCTTGCAGGACATCGAAGCGATTTTGTCATAGATGGTGTCCGGGGTCGTCATGCCAGCTTCGTCCGTGAGCTCATCGAGGATCTCGAGGAGGAGCTCCTTCTTTCCGAGCTCCGGGAGGTCGGTCGGGATGGCGGAGATGCTGTAGTCGCGATCCCCGAGGCTGGAAATCACATAGCCGAGCTTTTCGAAGTAGCTCATGTGCTCCTCGAGCACACGGGCTTCGTCGGCGGTCAGGGTCAGAAGAATCGGTGGATTCAGGTACTGGCTGGCCGGCTTCTTCTCGCGGAGGCGCTTCATCATGCGTTCGAAGTTCACCTTCTCGTGGGCGGCGTGCTGGTCGATGATGTAGAGCTTATCACCGTACTCGACGAGCCAGTAGGTCTCGAAGACCTGCCCGATGATACGGTGCGCGGTGCGCGCCTGTTCACTGAGGAAGCGATCTGAGAACAGGGTTTCCTGCTCCGGCTTCTGCGGCGCTGGTGCGGGTGCCGTGGTCTCCGATGACGCGGATGGCGCTGGTGCGCTCACCATCTCAGACGACGCGGATAATGCAGCGTCGGCAACGGTACTCTTCTCTTCCGAAGAGGCAGAAATCGCAGATGCATTGCCTGCTTCCTTCACTTCGTGCACCATCGGAACAGCGCTCGTTTCAGCGGCTGCCTGAATGTCCTTCGTGACTGAAACATCACCTGTCGAAAGACGTTCAGCAACAGTAGCTTTCTGTTCTCCTGCGGCTGTCACGGTATCAGACGATGAGGTCACGGCACGCGGCATCTCCGCTTCGCTTCTCCGCTCATGGAGTCCGTCATGGCTTCCGCTGTTGCCGTTGCGTGGCTGTCCCTGGAGGTAGATGTCCTCCTTCGGGGCGGCGTCCGGGTGCAGCTGCGGGCGGAGGGCTTCCGCGAAGACTTCACGAGTCGCCTCCACGCGCTTCTTTTCGAACGGCTCGACATGTGGCATGACCGGGGGTTTCGGCACGGCACTTCCGCTGCCAGTCGAAGTGGCGGCGTGTGCGCCTCTGCCGTCGGCAGCATTGTCCAGATCCGTGTTTACGATCAGCTCCGTCTGGCGGAGGGCGTTCTGCACGGCGTCGAGGACGGAGTTATAGATGAGCATGCCGTCGGAGAAGCGCACCTCGAGCTTCTGCGGGTGGACGTTCACATCGACGATCTCCGGATTCACGTCGATCATCAGCACGACGAACGGGAACTTGTGCTGCATGAGGAAGGCGCGGTAGCCGTCCTCGATCGCCTTCATGATCATCGGGTTCTTCACGAAGCGCTCGTTCACGAAATAGAGCTCGAAGTTGCGGTTCGCGCGGGTGATCACAGGCTTTCCGATGAAGCCGCGGACGGTGACCGCCGGGAGTCCGGTGAGGGCCGAGCGCTGGTAGGCGCGGTTCACGGTGATGAGCTGGTTCGTGACGTCGCGGCCGTAGATAGAGTAGACCACGTCCAGGAGGGAGCCGTTGCCAAGCGTCGCGAGGAGCTGGCGGCCGTCCTGCAGGTAGCGGAAAGCGACCTCCGGGTGGGCCAATGCTTCTTTCTCCAGGATATCCTGGATCCGGGCCGCTTCGGCCTGCGGACTTTTCAGGAATTTACGGCGCGCCGGGACGTTTTTAAAGAGATCCCGCACGATGAAGGTCGTGCCGTCGGGTGCGCCGATCTGGGCGAAATCCTTCTCGACACCGCCTTCGATCTGGTAATGCACAGCCATGAGGGCACCCGGGGTCTTCGTGATCAGCTCGACGCGGGCGACACTGGCGATGGAGGCGAGGGCCTCACCGCGGAAGCCGAGTGTCTGGATACTGAGGAGGTCGCGGGCATCGCGGATCTTCGAGGTGGCATGGCGGACGAAAGCATTACGCACATCCTCCTCTGCGATGCCGCCGCCGTTATCCGTCACACGGATCATGGAGATGCCGCCGTCGTGGATCTCGACCGAGACCGCGGTGCTGCCAGCATCGATGGCGTTCTCGAGGAGCTCCTTCACGACACTGAGCGGCCGCTCGATCACCTCGCCAGCCGCAATCTGATTGATGGTCTCATCACTTAAAATGTTGATTTTCATGTGTCAATCCTCGATTCATAGAGTCGGAGTCCTGATGGCTCCCGGAAGTCACCGGGGTCAGACCCCCTTGTGGATAGATTCAAGGGGGCATAAACGATAGAAGTGGGTCTGACCCCTTGGCCTCGCGATAGTTTACGGTCGGAGCTGCATTAACTCCCGGAAGTTACTGGGGTCAGACCCCCGAATGGCTGAATTTACGGGACTCAGGCCGTAAAGCGTGGGTCTGACCCCTTGGCCTCGCGGACATGTTATGACAGCTGGAAGCGGTCCTTCAGTTCGTAGAGGGTGTTCATGGCGTCGAGCGGGGTCATGTGGTTGATGTCGATGCTGCGGAGGTAGTCGAGGGCGTCGCGGATCGATGCCGGGAGTGCCGGTTCGGTACCTGCCGCACCAGCTGGTGTCGTTGCACCTGCCGGGGCTGTGCCGTCGGCTGTGGAGCCAGCTGCTCCGCGCGTAGCCTCGGGCATCCGCTCTGCGACCATGCCGTTCGGCGCATCCCCTGCGCCGAACAGGAGGTCGCTGTCCGCGCCGGCGCCGCTCTCCTCGAGCGCGAGGCTTTCCTGACGGAAGCCTGGCTCGCAGTCGAGCTCGCGCGCCTTCGCGAGGATATCCGCGTCGCTGAGCTCCGCGGCGATCTCCTTCGCCCGCTCGATGACCGGGCGCGGCACGCCGGCGAGGCTCGCCACGTCGATGCCGTACGACTGGTCGGCGCCCCCAGGGATGATCTTCCGGAGGAACACGATATCCTGATCGTGGTTGGTGACCGCGATACAGTAGTTGTTGACGCCGTCCAGCCGTCCCTCGAGCTCGGTGAGCTCGTGATAATGCGTGGCGAAGAGAGTCTTCGCCCGAACGACCTTCGCGATGTACTCGACCACGGCCCAGGCGATGCTGAGGCCGTCGAAGGTCGAGGTACCGCGACCGATCTCATCGAGGATCAACAGCGACTTCGTCGTCGCATTCCGGAGAATATTCGCCACCTCGTTCATCTCCACCATGAAGGTCGACTGACCGGACGCGAGGTCGTCGCTCGCGCCGACCCGCGTGAAGATACGATCGCAGATCGAGATATCCGCATGGCTCGCCGGCACGAAGGAGCCGATGCTCGCCATCAGCACGATCAGCGCCACCTGCCGCATGTAGGTCGATTTACCGGCCATGTTCGGCCCGGTGATGATGGCGATCCGGTCCTTCGCATCGTCTAGGCGGGTATCATTGGTCACGAACATCCCATCCTGGAGCAGCTTCTCGATGACCGGATGACGCCCATCCCGGATCTCGATACGCCCCGCCTCGTTGATCTCCGGACGACAGTAGTTGTTGCTCGTCGCAACCTTCGACAGCGAGATCAGACAGTCCAGCAGCGCCACATAGTGCGAGGTCTTCTGCACGCGCTGCACATTCTCCGCGATGGTATCCCGCACATCGCAGAAAAGCTCGTACTCGAGCTGGTGCAGCTTCTCCTCCGCACCGAGGATCTCATTCTGAAGCTTCTCGAGCTCCTCCGTCGTGTAACGCTCCGCGCCCGTCAGCGTCTGCTTCCGGATATAGTCCGCCGGCACGAGGTCCTTGAAGCTGTTTGTCACCTCGATACAGTAGCCGAAGATACGGTTGAACTTCACCTTCAGGGTCTTGATCCCCGTGCGCTCCCGCTCCCGCTGCTCGAGCTCCGCGAGCCACTGCTTACCGTTCAGCTTCGACTGCATGTAGCGGTCCGCCTCCGCGTGGTAGCCCTCCCGGATGATGCCGCCATCGCGGCTCGATACCGGCGGATCCTCCATGATCGCCTGGTCGATACGCTGGTAGAGCTCCTGCATCTCGTCGATGCCCTCATAGATCTCCTTCATAAGCGGTGACTGGAAGAGCCCGAGCTCCTGCCGGATATCCGGCAGCATGCGAAGCGACTGCTTGAAGGCGATGAGATCCCGCGGATTCGCCGTCTTATAGCAGATCTTTCCGAGCAGACGCTCGAAATCGTAGACGGTGTTCAGGTAC
>SFND01000028.1 GCA_004554245.1 Oribacterium sp.
AAACACATCCTTATCCTTACCGTAGGGACACCTGGTGAACTGGCACCGGCGATACTTGAAATCCGGGCGATAGTAGAGGCAGTGAGCGCAGCTTCCGGGTTTATGCTCTGATGCACTCCCGGGATTTTCTCTCTTTGCAGCCCTCGACAGCTTCTCATATCTGCGGAAGACCTCATCCTTCTTACTCATTTGCCGCACCTTCTTCCTTTGCGCGGTTAGCGCGGATTGCTCTGAGCCATGCGTCCAATTCCTTGTAGCAGACAGCGCTGACACAGGGATGGCCTTTGGCGTAACAGCAGCCCTCACATTTCTTTTCCTGCCCGGTCTTTACTGCCTCAGCCAGGTAGTAGCAGTTCTGCGTACCAAGCACACAGCCGACCTTGCGATTCTTCCAGAAGAAGCACTTGCGGCAGGTATCCGGCTTGTCATCATAGTATCTGATCCCGTCGATCAGAATGGTTTTGCGTTTCACTTTTTTTCTCATCACGATATCCTCCATAGTTTTGATCAGTCACCGGGGAAGTCCGGAGACGAAAAAAGCCCCGCAGTGATTTTCAGCACCACGGGGCTATGTAAGATATCAGTATTCTGTTTTCTAATCCTTGGCGGTTGATTTTAGAAATCTAAAATTTCGCTACCTGATTTTCTAACGTCTTTAGAAATCAGCCCTCAAGTCTTTTCTTTCGTCATAGCAGTTCCGGGTATCGTATTTCAGATTTCTGCGGCGATAGGAGTGATTTATCACAGATTTACACCCAGATACACCGGTGAACACGGAAACATGCGCCATTTTTAGCGGAATCACCAGTTCAGGGCGTTTTTCCTTATTAGATAAAAGCCCTGTTTCTTTAGCACTTTATCAACGAAGCCTCTTTTTTATTAGAAGAAACGCGGAAGATTTCGTGAAAAATCTTCCGCGATAGTGCGCTGGCGTCCCTGACTGGATTCGAACCAGCGGCCTTCCGCTTAGGAGGCGGACGCTCTATCCTGCTGAGCTACAGAGAAGCCAAGGAAGTCAATCTGGAAGAGACCAGAGAGTACTACCAGGATTCTTACAAGCCAAGTGATATAATAACAGAAAACGCTGAAATATCAAGGTTTTCCGGTACTATCAAAAGAAGAAAAGGCGTGAAGCGCGGCAAGCAATTTCTTAATTGCTGCCGCGCGATCGCCCACCCTCTGGGTGGTTGATCGCGCGCGAATTTTTAAGTGGCAAGGCCGAAAACGCGGCGAAACAAAATCCCAATTGGCGCGTGTTGCACCGCAAAATTTATTAGAAATCAGGCTAAAAAATTGGCCAACGGATTCGAACTCAGAACCCAAAATAAACAATTGATCATACCGCCAATTTTAGAAAAAGTGGGCAAAAATGCCCCAAAATCATGCCCAAAAAGAGGACGATTTTTTAAAAATGGCGGATGATAGCATCCTTCTTAGGAGGCGGACACTCTATCCAGCTGAGCTACGCAAACGTGCTATGTAATTTACAAAACACTTAATATTAACATATCCATGAGAGACTTTCAATCGCCATCACTTATACAGCTTCACGTGCGCGTACACGCGGCCTTTTTTCGTGGTATTTCCGGTGCAGGTGAAGATGAACTTGCCGTGGCCGCGGACGGAGATGCGTTCGTCCGGCTTCAGGATGTAGCTGGTGTCGGTGACGGTGTAGCCGTCGATGAAGACGTTCTCTGCGGTGATCAGCTCCTGCGCTTTCGTGCGGCTCAGGCGGTAAACCATCGCGAGTACGGCGTCGAGGCGCTCCGAGGCGACGGAGCCGGACAGCTCCTCCCACGCGGGTTCGAGGGTGCAGGCGGACGGCGGCACGACCTCGCAACTCACCGAGGTGTGCTTCACGCGGGTGAATTCGCGGGCGATGATGTCGGCCATATCACTGAGCACGAAGATGAAGGCCTCGGCGTCCCCACAAAGGATGTCGCCGATCTGGTCGCGCTCGATGCCCATGTTCATGAGGGCCCCGAGGTAGTCACGGTGCGTGAGCGCATCCGTGAACTTCCGATTCAGCGGCGTCACATGGAGGCAGCGGATGACATCCCCCTGTGCCGGCTCTTCGGCGAGGAAGCTCTCCTCTGTCATGTAGTCCGGGAGGAACACGACGACGTTCCGGTCGGCATCTGCACGCCCGCCGAAGATAAGGTACGGCACACCATTCACCGCGTGCACCTTGCTGCTGATGCCCTGCTTCCGGAGAATCGCATGAAACTGCGCGAGCTCGGACGCCGCAAGGAAGCATGTATGCGTGAGATAGTTGCTGTTATAGGCTTTTTCAGAGAGATCGCGGATGCGGCCCTCGAGAAGTGCATTCTGGTCCATAAATCTTTCTCTGTTTTACTGTACGTGAGGCCAATGCTGTCGGCAGGAAGCACATACCTTCGCGGGAAATCGCCGGCTGCGGGCGGGTTCCATGTATCCGGCCGGAAGCATTGGCCCGGGCATGCGCGGGCGAAATCACTGCAGGTAGACTTTGTACCGCTGCAGCAGCTCCTGGTTCATGTCGACCGTCATGTGGATGCCGTCGTCTTCGTAGCTCGTTTTGTGCACGCGGGCGCGCTCCTGGAGGTCGTGCTCGACCTGGCCGGCGGTGTACGGGATGATGAGGTCCATCGTGATGTAGCCGGCGAAGAGCTTCTCTTCGATCTTCTCGAGGAGGAGGTCGAGGCCCAGGCGGCCTGCGGCGGAGATGTAGATCTTATCGCCGCGGTCGATCGGGAGCTCCGAGAGCGGGTACTTCCGGTCAGCCTTATTCATGACGTAGATGACCGGGATGGCGCCGGCGCCGAGCTCCTTCAGGGTGCGGGCGGTGACGTCCATGTGCATCTGGTAGTTCGGGTCCGAGCAGTCGACCACCTCGAGGATCAGGTCGGCATTGACCGCCTCCTCGAGCGTCGAGCGGAAGGCGTCGACGAGATCGTGCGGGAGGTCGTTGATGAAGCCGACGGTGTCGGACAGGAGGAAGTCGCGATGGCTGCCCGGAGTGATCTTCCGAACGGTGGTATCGAGGGTCGCGAAGAGCATGTCCTTCACCATGACTTCCTTTTCCTCGTCCGGACAGCAGGCCTCGAGGAGCCGGTTCATGAGCGTCGACTTGCCGGCGTTCGTGTAGCCGACGAGCGCGACCTGCGGAATGCCGGAGGCCTGGCGCTTGCGGCGCTGCGTGTCGCGGTTTTTCGTGATCTCTCGAAGCTGCTTTCGGAGCTCTGACATGTCCTTCTCGATGCGGCGACGGTCGAGCTCGATCTGGGTCTCACCGGCACCCTTGTTCGACATCGAGCCGCCGGTGCCGCCTTGTCGGCTCAGGTTCTGACGGAGACCGACGAGACGCGGAAGCATGTACTGCAGCTTCGCGTAGTCGACCTGTAGCTTCGCTTCCTTCGTGCGGGCGCGGTCCGCGAAGATGTTGAGGATCAGGTTCGTACGGTCAATGACTTCGACCTCCAGGTCATGTGCGAGATTCGCAAGCTGTGACGGCGAGAGCTGGTTATTGACGACCACGAGGTCTGCGTCGAGCTCGAAGACGAGCCCCTTCAGCTCCTGAACCTTGCCGGAGCCGATGTAGCAGGCGGCGTCCTGCGAAGCGAGGTTCTGCGTGACATCTGCCACGACCTCGAGCCCCTCCGCCTCGGCGAGGCCTGCGAGCTCTTCCATGGAGACCTCGAAGCCGTCGCCGCCGAGGCAGACGCCGACCAGGATGGTCTTTCTTCGCTTGATATTCTGATCTGTTTCGAACATGTAAATCACTCCTCTATCTCGGATGAATGTATGTGCTGATGCTGTCCGGCGTGCAGCGTGGGTATGCTGTTTTATGATTTCGTGAACTGACGCGCGACGCCACTCGCCACGAGGAACGCCAGCATTGCCCCGACGAAGGTGGAGGCGATGCGCAGTGCGCAGTCGGAGAAGAAGCCCTCCGGCAGCATGTTGATCATACGGCTCTCGCGCGGGTCAAACATCCAGTTGCCCTGGCTGAAGAAGATTTCGTGGAAGACCGTGAAGACCCGCGTGAAGTCGATCATGGCGAGGAACGCGATGACGGCGACGAGCCCGAGGATAAGCAGGCAGGCACGGATAAAGCCTCGACTCAGGTACCCGAGCGCGCCACGCGGACCAGCGACCACGATCAGGAAGCCGGCGATGGCGATGCAGCTGAGGATCGCGAGGGAGCGGACGACGAGGCAGATCACGAAGAGCTGCCGGACATCCGCCATGTGCGATTTCTCGTTTTCGTTGTAGAACTCGGTCGTCCGGCCGTTGATGGTCATTTCTACGATGAGATTCTCACGATCGCCCCGCAGGTACACCATCGTCTGGTGCATGACGTCGCAGAGGTCGTCCATCGTCATCTCGTCGCCCATCCAGGCCTGCATGTCATCGAGAACCTGGTAGTGCTCGAACTCATCACGATAGAAGCCCGGCGTCCAGTAGGTGACCGCCTCGAAGCTCGTGACGAAGGTGATGAAGATGAGAAGCACGGCAAACACGATGCCGAGAAAGCCACGTAAATGATGACGCATAAGATGCCTCCGATTGATTTCAGATTTGCTGCCTACTAGTGTAGCATGATTTCGAGAGGGACGACAGCTTCCTTCTATAAATCAATCGCAGATCGAGCGGAGGGCAGCCACTGAAAAAGAGCTGTTCAGCCCTGTGCGGCAGTGGTCTCTTCCGCAGCCTCTGCAGTGGTTTCGTTCGCTACCGTCGTTTCAGCGGCGGCCTCGGTCGCTGCTGCGCTGGTCTCGGTGGTCTCCACGACCTTCACCTGCGTCTGTACGTAGTCGAGGACAGCCTTGTTCACCGCCTCGTCCTTCACCGCATCGCCGCCGTACTGCTCGATGAGCTGGATCTTGTTGAGCTCCTTGCCGGCGAGGCCGCTGAGCTCTACTGCGAGCTCGTCGATCAGCTGATCGCTGGACTTGATGCCCTGCTCGTTCGCGATGGCCGCAACGACCATTCTCTGCTTCGCATAATCGGTCGCATAGCCGGCGATCTCCGTCTTGAAATCATCGACGCTCATGCCGTACATGTTCAGCATATCCGCGAGGCTGTAGCCATACTGCTTCGCGGACGATACCTCCTGCGAAATCACATAGTCCTCTGCGTACGTCTGCATCGCATCCGAGACGGTGATCTCCGAGGTATCCACGATCTGCTGCAGCGCATCCTGCTGGATCGTGTTGTTGTACTGATAGTCGACCTGCGCCTGAAGAAGCGCCTGCTGCTCTACGCGGAAGGAAGCCACATCGGATGCCTTGGAACCCATGTCCTCCGCATGCTCCTTCACCCACTGATCGGTGAGCTCTGGCATGGTGGAAACCTTATTCACCGTGACGTCAAACACCGCCGGCTTGCCAGCGAGGTCCGGATTGTTCGGATAGGACTCCGGGAAGGTCACATTGACCTCGAGCTTCTCGCCCTTCTTCGCGCCGATCAGCTGGTCCTCGAAACCATCGATGAAGCTGCCGGAGCCGAGTACGAGATCGTAGCCGGTGCCTGAACCACCATCAAATGCCTCGCCGTTCATTTTTCCGACGAAGTCAATGTTTACAGTATCGCCTTCCTTCGCTGCGTCCTCGGTCTCCGTGAGGTAGTTCTTGCGAAGGTAGTCGATCTGGGAATTCACCATGTCCTCATCGACGGTCAGCTTCGGGCTGGTCTCGACGGTGATGCTCGAGAGGTCGCAGAGCTTCACGGTACCCATGTCACTGAACTTCGGAAGCTCCGGTACCTCGGTCGCCTCGAGGGCCTGGATCTCCGGATCATCCGCGCTGAGCTGAGAAGCGGTCGCGGTATCGGATGCACTTGCGTCCGTTGCATCGGCTGCAGCGGCGGTGGTCGCCTCCGGGGTCTTGTTCGATGAGCCGCACGCCGCGAGCGCCATCACACTTACCGCCACAGCGGCAGTCAGAATCAGTCTGTTCTTCTTCATAATTTTCTCCTCAGTTCTAGATTTTATTACATAAGCATTCAGTGCGGGTCCCCGGCTTAGATTGAACCGGTCCCGGAGTACTGTGCCTCCGTAGCCGGCCCGCCGGGGACCTGGTATGCGCTGTCATTGAATTACTTATTAAACGCCTTAAACGCCTTATAGGTGTAGTACACGTCGAGCTTCGAGGTGATCTCGAACGGTGCGTGCATCGCGAGTACCGGCACACCGAGGTCCACGGTATCGACGTCCATGTTGGCGATGAACATCGCCACGGTTCCGCCACCGCCGAGGTCCACACGGCCAAGCTCGCCGATCTGCCACATCACATTCTCATCATCCATATATTTGATGACGCGCTGCATGGTCTCCGCAGACGCATCGTTGGAGCCGGACTTGCCACGGGAGCCGGTGTACTTCGTGAGGACCGGTCCACGGTTCATGTAGGAAGCATTGTTCGCCTCGAACGCATCTGGGAAGGTCGGATCGAAGGCAGCATTGACATCTGCCGACAGACACAGCGATGCACGCAGCACATCGCGCACGCGCTCACCCTCAGCCTCTGCGAGGTCCTCCATATAGTGAAGCAGCATATCGCCGGACATACCGGTGTTTCCGACCGAACCGATCTCCTCCTTATCGACGAGGGCGGTCACGGTGGTGTACTCCGGCTTCTTCGTTTCGAGCTCAGCCATCAGTGCGGTGTACGCACAGACCTTGTCATCCTGGCCATAGGCACCGACCATGGAGCGGTCGAAGCCGATATCGACGGCATGCTGTGCCGGTACCATCGTGAGCTCGGCACGCAGGAAGTCCGCCTCGGTGATGCCATACATCTCGTGGAGGATCGACAGCACCTTCAGCTTGAACGCCTGCTTCACTTCCGGATCAGCGATCGGTGTCGAGCCGAGCAGCACATTCAGCTCCTCGCCCTTGATGCCATCCGCGAGGGTGCGCTTCACCTGCTCCTGCGCGAGGTGCGGCAGAAGGTCGGATACGACGAAGACCGGATCCCCCGGCTTCTCACCGAGATCGAGGTCGATGGCACGACCGTCACGCAGCATCACACGACCGTGCAGTGCGAGCGGGGTCACCGCCCACTGATACTTCTTGATGCCACCATAGTAGTGCGTCTTGAAGAACGCAAGCTCTTCCTTCTCATAGAGTGGATTCGGCTTCAGGTCGAGACGCGGGCTGTCGATGTGGGCGATGTTGAAGTGCACACCCTCATCGAGCGGACGCTTACCGATGGTGGTCAGGATGATGCTCTTGCCACGGTTATCGAAATATACCTTGTCACCGGTCTTATACTTCTTCGAACGCTCGAATGGCTTGTAGCCGTTCTCCTCTGCCATCCGGATCGTCTCACGTACGGCCTCACGCTCGATCTTCGCATGATCGAGGAACTCCTTGTAGCCCTCGCAGAACGCCATGGCCTTCTCCACGTCCTCCGGACGCTCCATGCCGATGTTCTGAATCTTATAACAGAGCTTTTCCTCAAGCTTCTGTCCTTCTGTCTTCGCCATAATATATCCTCCTTTAAAGCAGCCTCCTCATTTTATCGGCTGTCTGTGTTATTTCTGTGAAATCAGTTCACGCTGCCCATATCCGTGAGCGGCCAGTACTTGAAGTATACCTTCGCCACCATCTTGTCGCGGGAGACCATGTTGTACTCACCCCAGTAGCGGGCATCGAGTGAGTTGTTCCGGTTATCCCCGAGCATGTAGTAGCTGCCCTCCGGCACCGTCACATCCACCGCCGGGAACTGCTGCCCGTCGACGATCATCGGCTCCGGCAGATAGGTCTCCGTGATGGCCTCACCGTTCACATAGACCGTACCGATCGGCACCTCTACGCTTGAGCCGTCTGCGTTCTTCCCGATCCTGATGTTGTGGAACTCGGACGCATCCGCGGTCCCGGTCTGCCGGATCTCGATGTGATCCCCTGGCATACCGATGACACGCTTCACATAGTATACGACGGAGTTCTTCTTATCCTCGCGCCCACAGTTCGGGCATACACCCTCGTCTGTCTCCCGGTAGCTCTGCCCGCAGCCCTTGCACTTGTACCCATAGACGAAGATGGCAATGTCTCCACGTTCCACCTCCCCGAAGGTATACTTCAGCCTGGAGCCGAAGACGCGCGCCCCGGCCATGATCGTGTCCTGCATGGAGCCCGTCGGGATGGTCGAGTTCGCGATGATGAAGTTGTTGAGACAGAACGCCAGCACCGCCGCCACCGCGATGACCTTCACCCAGTCGATGATCTCTCCGAGCAGCGTCGTCGGCTGCTCTCCGTCATCGGACTTCTTTGGTCTCCGCTTCTTTCCACCAGCTGTCCGAACACGTGGGGATGCTCCATCTGCCTGTCCGGAATCGCTGCTCACCTGGGCTGCACCCTGATCGCCGGCATTGTCCCCGGACACCGATGTGGAATTCTCAGCCTTCCCCTCGTCGGAAGCAGACACGTTATCCACATGATGCCCATCGCTGTCCACGACATCGAAAAATTTATTGTCCATACTTTTTTCTCCTGTTCTACTATGTCTGTACTTACATTTACTACGTTTTTCCAGACCCTACTATTCTAACAGATAGCTCGAAAAAGTATAGATTCCACACTTGTCCTTCATCTTTTTTTAAGACTAGCGTTACAGTTCAGGCAGGAGCCCCGGAGTACTGTGCCTCCGTTGCTGCCCCTCCGGGGCTCCTGTCCAGACTATAACCAGACTATAAAAAGAGGGCAGCCGGAGCCTGCGCCCTGACTGCCCTGTATGAATGGTAAAGATTGATATTAAAGCTGAGGACCAGCTGCAACGAGTGCCTTACCAGCCTCGTTACCCTCGTACTTGACGAAGTTCTTCTGGAATCTCTGTGCGAGATCCTTTGCCTTCTCCTCCCACTCAGATGCATTTGCATAGGTGTCGCGAGGATCGAGGATTGCTGGATCTACGCCTGGAAGCTCGGTCGGAACCTCGAAATCGAAGAACGGGATCTTCTTGGTCGGAGCCTTGGCAACATCGCCATTCTGGATAGCGGTGATGATTCCACGAGTATCCTTGATGGAGATTCTCTTGCCGGTGCCGTTCCAACCGGTGTTTACGAGGTAAGCCTTTGCGCCGGACTTCTCCATTCTCTTTACGAGCTCCTCAGCATACTTTGTAGGATGAAGCTCGAGGAATGCCTGACCGAAGCAAGCAGAGAAGGTCGGTGTCGGCTCCGTGATACCACGCTCTGTACCAGCAAGCTTTGCTGTGAATCCGCTCAGGAAGTAGTACTTGGTCTGCTCCGGAGTAAGGATGGATACTGGTGGCAGTACGCCGAATGCATCTGCAGAAAGGAAGATTACGTTCTCTGCTGCAGGACCGTGAGAGATCGGCTTAACGATCTTCTCGATGTGGTCGATCGGGTAAGATACACGAGTGTTCTCGGTTACGGACTTGTCGTTGAAGTCAAGCTTGCCCGTCTTCTCATCTACGGTTACGTTCTCGAGAAGAGCGTCTCTTCTGATCGCGCCATAGATATCCGGCTCTGCGTCCTTATCAAGGTTGATAACCTTTGCGTAGCAGCCGCCCTCGAAGTTGAATACGCCGTTGTCATCCCAGCCGTGCTCGTCATCACCGATGAGGAGTCTGGTAGGATCGGTGGAAAGGGTGGTCTTACCTGTTCCGGACAGACCGAAGAATACGCAGGTGTGCTCGCCGTTGAAATCGGTGTTTGCAGAGCAGTGCATGGAAGCGATGCCCTTCAGCGGGAGGTAGTAGTTCATCATAGAGAACATACCCTTCTTCATCTCTCCGCCGTACCAGGTGTTTACGATAACCTGCTCGTGGCTGGTGATGTTGAAGACAACCGCAGTCTCGCTGTGGAGACCGAGCTCCTTCCAGTTCTCAACCTTCGCCTTGGATGCGTTGTAAACAACGAAATCCGGCTCGAAGTTTGCCTCTTCCTCAGCGGTCGGACGGATGAACATGTTCTTTACGAAGTGAGCCTGCCAAGCAACCTCCATGATGAAACGAACAGCCATACGAGTGTCCTTGTTGGCACCGCAGAAGCCATCGATGACATAAAGCTTCTTGTTGGAAAGCTCCTTCTGAGCGATCTCCTTCACAGCGGCCCATGCTTCCTTGGAAGCCGGATGGTTATCATTCTTATACTCGTCAGAAGTCCACCATACCGTGTCCTTGGAGTTCTCATCCATGACGATGAACTTATCCTTAGGAGAACGACCAGTGTACACACCAGTGAATACATCTACAGCGCCGAGCTCGGTCTCGAAGCCCTTCTCATAGCCTGTAAGACCTTCCTTGGTCTCCTCTGCGAACAGCTCCTCGTATGATGGATTGTATACGATTTCTGTTGTGTCAGTAATGCCATACTTCGTTAAATCAATCTTTGCCATTCTGTTTAACCTCTTTCTCTTCTCTGGTTACCAGTCAGCGGAATCCCTTGGGGATCTTCCGAACGCTTCTGACCTCTCTCTGATATTTTCAGAAAGCATCGGACGCTGCCGAAAGCGGTGGATTCCTCTATCCTCGAGCAAAAAAGCGCTTACATTTTTCGCTCGTTAATTATTATACACGATATTGTTTCTTTGTCGATACAATTAATTTAATTTTTAACAAAGTTTTACTTAATATCCATGCGATGACCGTGCGCAGCACGGAGCGGCGCATGGATGCCCCCGGGCGGCGCATAAAAACAGAGGCACCCGCAGGCGCCTCCTTAGTAAGATCTGTTATTTCTTCACCGGGTTCGAAACCTTCACCATGTGGTCGTACCAATTTCCCTTCTTGCCGATGAGGGCGAGCGGGAATTCTTCGTCGAGGGCCGGGACCGGAATGTCGAAGCCGTTTACGACTTCTTCCGTGCCGTCCGAGTACTTCACGGTATCCTTCGTCGGCTGGAGAAGCACCGCGCCGTCCTTCTTCGCATCCTCCGCGCTTCCCGGGAAGAGGTTCAGGATGTTCTCGGAAGCGAGGCTTACATGGATCGTCATCTGCCCGTCCTTCACGGTGAGTACACCCTTACCGTCCTCCGCTTCATTCACGTGGAACATGCTGCTGTCCGTGGTGAAGTCTGCCGCGTAGGTACCATCCTCGAGGGCGTCTGCATTGGCCTCAGAGGTACTGTCGGAAGACGTCGTACCGGTCGGTGCACCGATCACGGCTGCCGTGTGCTCGACGTAGATCTGCTCGATGGCCGGGATGCCGCCGAGACCGCCGATCTGGCAGGTCACCGTATCGAAGGCGCCGGATGCGAGGAACTGGCTCTTCCAGGAGTCGTCATCGTCACCGGCCATGTCGTTGTTTGCGTGGTCACCGGCTACGACCATGAGCGGACGAAGCACGACCTTTTTATAACCCGCTTCCTTGATGCGCTCGATCACGGCTTCGCAGGCGGTCTCTGCCGGCTTTCCTTCGACGGTGCCGATGTAGACGTTCCCATACGCAAGCTCCTCCATCTGGGTCTGCATCTGCGTGTAGGTCACCGCGGCTGCGTGGCTCGTGCCGTGGCCCATGAAAACGAAGGCGGTGCTGTCCTTCGCTGCATCCTCGAGGCTCTCATAACCGGCGGCCTTCACTGCCTCGGCAGTCAGCGCCTCGGCGACGGCCTTCTTGTCGGCGTTGGTCGTGGAGCCATCCTGTCCGACCTCCCCGAGCAGCGGCTCGGCGATCTCGATGGTCTCGATTTTATCCTTATAGGACTCAGCGGCCGCACAGAGCTCGTCGTACTCCGCGCCGTGCATGAGGTGCGTCGGCTGGATCACGAGATGCTTGACGCCGTTGTCGACGGCACGCTGCAGCGCCTGGTCCATGTTGTCGATCTTCTCGCCATCACGCGCCTGGACGTGATTGATGATGATCTGCGCGGTGAAGGCACGACGAACCGACCAGTCCGGATACGCTGCCTGCAGCGCCTTCTCAATGCCGCCGATGTCCTGCGCACGGCTGTCGTTGAAGGAGGTACCGAAGCTCACGACGAGAAGCTCCTTCTCGCCGATACCGTCCTCGTTCAGCGGATCGTCCTTGCTGGCATCCCCGGTGTCGCGGCCGAAATAATCCGGATCGGCCTCCTCACCCTCGACGAGCGCCTTCTGCGCATCTGTCAGCTGGTCCCAGGCTTCCTTCGCCTCCGCGCACTGCGCATCGGTATCCTCGGTCCGCTCCTGTACATAGATCGCATCGATCAGCGACGCCACATGATCTGCGGCTGCCTGATCCGCCTCCGCACTGTCCTCCGTCGCCGCCTCGGTTTTGGCCGCCACGGTCGTGGCCGCTGCCGTCGTCTCCGCCGGCTTCGACTGACCACAGGCCGACAGCGACGCCGCCATCAGTAACATCAGCATCGTATACTTCGATTTTCTCATATGGTTTCTCCTCCTGTTGTTATTCACTTATATTCTGTTTTATGTATCTTTTACCATTTTGATAAGGAAACGCTAACAGCATACCACAGATATTCTCTTTTCTGCTATACTATACGAAATTGTTTGAGCAGAAAGGAGGCCCGATGGACCGCACGATCTTTCATATCGATGTCAACTCCGCGTTTCTCAGCTGGTCCGCGGTGAAGCGCCTCCGCGAGGATCCGACGGCGATCGACCTCCGCACGATCCCGTCCGCGGTCGGCGGCGACGTAAAAACCCGCCACGGCATCATCACGGCGCGCTCCCTCCCGGCAAAGCGTTACGGCATCCGGACGGCGATGCCCGTGGTGAAGGCCCTCGAGCTCTGCCCCTCCCTTGTCCTCGTGCCCTCTGACTTCGAGACCTACCGCGCGTACTCCGCGGCCTTCATCGAGATTCTGCACAAGTATGCCCCGGTCGTCGAGCAGCTCTCCATCGATGAAGCCTTCCTCGACATGACCGGCACCGAGCAGTCAATCCGAAGCGCCATCTTCGAGCAGATCGTCGCTGGGACACTGACGGGCGAGAAGGCCACCCGGCTCCGGTCGTTTGCATTCCCCATGAATGCCGCGGTGCTCCTGAAGGACGAGATCCGCGACACCCTCGGCTTCACGGTCAATGTCGGTATCTCGAGCAACACGCTCCTCGCGAAGATGGCCTCCGACCTCGAGAAGCCGGATAAGATCCACACGCTCTACCCGTCCGAGATCGAGACGAAGATGTGGCCGCTTCCGATCGGTGACCTCTACGGCTGTGGCAGTAAGACGGCAGAAAAGCTCCGGCGCATCGGCATCCATACGATCGGCGACGCCGCTCGCCTCGACCCGACGATTCTCACCGGTCTTCTGGGCGCCAATGCAGGCAGCTATATTCATGCGGCCGCCCATGGCATCTCGACGCGCGCCGTATCTTCCGTGCAGGAGGAGGCGAAAAGCATCTCGAACGAGATCACGACGACGGTGGATATCGATGAGGATAATCTCGAGACCGAGGGCATGGAGATCATGCGGGCACTCGCGGTGAAGGTCGCGGGGCGGCTCCGGAAGCATGATTTCTACGCCGGCACGGTCGGCTTCTCCGCGAAGACCGATGATTTCAAGCGGCGCTCGGTACAGCAGAAGCTGCCGGACCCGACGCAGGATCCGGAGAAGATCCTCTCGGTCGCCGTCGTCCTCATGCATCAGCTGCTCGATGCGCCGGACGGCCTCTTCGGGCAGGGACGGAAGGTTCGCCTGATGGCGATCTTCACCGCGAACCTCGACCATGGCGATTTCCGTCAGATGACGCTCGAGGAGCTCACAGAGAACCGCGCAGAGATCGAGGCAGAGATCCGTGACACGCGCCGGAAGGCCGAGAAGGAACGGAAGCTGCAGGCCCTGTCGAAGACCCTGCAGGAGCGCTTCGGCGCTGGCACCGTGCAGCGCGGGATGAAGCTCGAACCGACGACATCAGCCCATGAAACGTAACAGTTCAGGCAGGGCGACCCGGAGGGACGGCAACGGAGGCCATACGTAGAGACCGTGTGAAATCAAGCCGGGTCCCCTTAGCGGCACTTGGTACTTTTTTCCTTAGCACCCTCTGCCCCTCCGGGTCACCTCTCTGAACTGTTACCATGAAACAACTGGAGGAGAGGAATTTTATGATTAAGATCATCTTTTTTGATATCGATGGCACGCTGCGACCGTTCGAGACCGGACGGGTGCCGGCGTCGACGCAGGCGGCCCTCCGGCGGGCACATGAGGCGGGGATCCTCTGTGCGATCGCGACGGGACGGCACTGGATGGAGATCCGGAACGAGAACCTCACGGAAGGGATGCGCTTCGACGCCTTCGTCACCATGGATGGGGAGTTCTGCTATGTACTGGATCCGAAGAAGGTGGATGCAGCAATCGTGCACGGGGAGCATCTCCGGCACGAGGAGCCGTACCGCTTCGATGTGAAGAACAGCCCGGAGCCGATGGCGTACTTCGATCCGCGGAACGGGCGGGTCGTGCAGCGCATCGAGATCCCGCGTTCGGCGGTGGAGAAGGTGCTGGCACTCTGTGAGGAGCAGCCCTTCGCCTGCCTCTTCGAGGAGGAGCGTGCGATCTACGCAAATATGGTGACGCCGGAGCTGCTTTCGGTGCTGAAGCACATCAACTCAGCGCAGCCGCCGGTGCGACCGGTGCAGGAGGCGCTGGAGAATCCGATCTATATGATGATCCCGATCATGACACTGGATGAGGCGGACGTCATGGAGGCGCGGGTGCCGGAGTGCGAGCTCGTGCGCTGGTCCGACGGCATGAGCTTCGATCTCACGAAGAAGGGCATCTCGAAGGTGTCGGGCATCGATGCCCTCCTCGCGGACTATGGTTTCTCGCTCGAGGAGGCGGCCGCGATCGGTGATGGCTGGAACGATGTCGGGATGATCGAGCACTGCGGGCTCGGCATCGCGATGGGGAACGCGAAGAAGGAGTGCAAGGACGTCGCGGACTACATCTGCCCGTCCATCCTCGAGGATGGCATCGCGGATGCGATCGACTACATCCTGAAGAAAAACGCTCAGAAATGAAAAACAGTGCAGGGCGACGGCCCTGCACTGTTTTTATTTACGGTTCTCTGCAGCCGCACGTGATTCGGCGGCTGCCTTTTCTTTTTTCTGCTTCTCTTTCAGTTCTTTTGCTTCTTTGGACTCGATGGCGGCCTGCTCGTCGATCTGCCCGAGCTGCTCCATCAGTGCCGATTTCTTCTCGAGCTCTTCCTTCTCCTTCGCGCGTCCGAACTGCTCGGAGAGCGTCGGTACATCGGAGAAGAGATTCGTGCCGAGGCCGAGGCGGTTGCCTGCGATATCGACGCCGAGAGCCGCAAGGGTCGTCGGGAAATCATCGAAGGTCGTGAAGTCGCGGCGCTCTGCACGGACGGGCTGGACGGCAGCATTGACATACGCTGTGTAGACGGTCCGTTCGTAATTCTCCGGCACATCGTCACAGAAGTCGTGGTCCATGGTCGGGTGGTCGCCGGAGATGACGATCGTCGTGTCGGCGTACCAGTCCTGCTGCTTACACCAGTCGAGGAAGCTGCTGAGCTGCTTCGATGCGCAGGCGTAGACATTCGCATACTGCTCATCGAAGGTCGTCGGGCAGAGCGGGCAGACATAGCCGTCCGGGAAGTGCGTGTCGACGGTCAGCATCGTGAGGTTGAACGGCTGCTCACTGCTGCTGAGGCGGGTGAGCTCCTCCTGTGCGTACTCGTAGAGCTTCCGGTCCTCGAAGCCCCAGTTGACCCAGTAGTTCGCCGGGAACTTGTGCTGGTTTTTCCAGTAGCTGAAGTCCTTGATGGCATAGCTTCCATGGGTCTGGAAGTAGAGCTTGCGGCCACCGAAGTAGCCGACAGAGCCGAGCATCAGCTCCTGGGTGTAGCCCTGCTTCTCGAGGATGTCACCGATCGTGAGGATGTCCGGGAAGAAGGATTTCTGCGAGTCCATCGCGTTCTGATCGATGGAAATCTTCAGCGGAAGTCCAGAGGTCTGTGCGAACATGGCGCCCATCGTCCAGGTCGCACCCGGCATGGCGTACCCACCGTTGAGGGTGGATGCCGCACCCGAAAAGTCTTCGTGATCCTCGGCGATCTTCGTGAGCTCCGGGATCGTGTTCTGCGGGAAGGCACCGCCGGAGGCCTGGTCGGCGAAGGTCACCTCCGTCGACTCCATGAAGATGTAGATGAGGTTCCGCTTCTTCTCCGGGAAGCAAAGCGTCACGTTCTTCGGGTCGACGTAGTGATCGTCGATGAAGCGGGAGGTCTCGAGCTGCGACTTGATGTAGGTGCCGATGTCGAGGTCGTCCCAGGCATCCACCACGGTGAAGCCGGTGGTGAAGAAGGCGGCGAGCAGTGCGAGCGTCACGAGCTTCCGGTAGTTCTGTTTATGCCGGCAGACGATGAAGATCGCGATGATGACGATCGCGATGATCGCGGCCGGAATCGCACATTTCAGGATATACTCGTGGACCATCGCGGTGCTGGTGCCCTGGAGCGGCGCGAAGAGGTGATACAGGACCTCATCCACGGTGAGCTCCGACCAGGTATTCATCAGCCAGCGCAGGCTGAACAGGAGAAGGGCGGAAAAAAAAGACAGAATCACCGCTGCGATGGTCGTCATATCGAGGACAGCGGTTCTGTGTCTATGGTGAAAACGCTTCATGATAAAGCCTCGGTTAAGGATTGCTGCAGATCAACACCGGAGGACGCGGATCCACGCTGACCTCGATGTTTTTCGGTCAATGTATACATGCGGCACCCGGCCTTTTGTATACTGTTCAAATCGACTTCTAGTGTAGTCATCCCGAAACTTCTTCACAATGTGCAGAAATCTCTAAGATTTTTGCTTTTTACATACTCTTTTCTAAAATTTTACTAAATATAATTGACGGCCTTTCGTGCATTCGTATATAGTTTTAATAATTACGGGCAGCTATACGCGATGCAGGCTCTGTTCTGAAACTTCTGACCGAAGCCTGCGACGTATGGACCGCACTGCAGTAACTGCAGGCGGCGCCCGTGTTCACTTATTCTGTTTTTTGTCTCGATGCCTTGCATCAGAAAGGAATATACCGATGGTTTTAAATGATGACGCAGTGCAGTTTGCGAAGCAGTACCCGACGATCACCGAGAATCGTGCGTATCGAAAACTGATGTCCGTGCCTCGTCATGGCAGCACGAACACCTACGATCACTCGGTCCGCGTCGCGAAGATGGCTGCCGCGATCGCACCGCATATCGGTGTCGATCCGGACAGTGCCGCACGTGTAGGTCTTCTGCACGATTTCTGCCTGATTGATTATCATAAGGTGGATAAGACCATCCATGACGGCCGCTGGTACTGCTTCTATCACCCGGAAGACGCGGTAGAAAATGCAGAGAAGGAAGGCTTCTATCTTTCCTATAAGGAGAAGCGTGCGATCTGGAGCCACATGTTCCCTCTCTCCACCTCGATTCCGACCTCCCGTCTCGGCTGTATCCTGACCCTCAGCGACAAGACCGTCGCTGCACAGGAGTCCCTCGCAAACGCCGCCGAAGGATGGGCAATCCTCTGCTACCTGCTGAACCGTGGCCGCCTCCGCGTCGCACGCGTCGTACGTCGCAGCCACTGATCTTCTTCTGTTCGATGTATTTTCTCGTCCCTGTTCAAACGTGGGCAAGTCAAGGTGTTGCTGTCCGCCGAGCCACGAGTGAACAGTAACATTTTCTCGATGAAGAATTTGAATCTCCCGGAGAAATCCGGGAGATTTTTTCTATAAATTATGGTACACTACGCCTATGAATAAATTAATCAACCCACAGGAAACCATCAAAATCATACAGAAGAACGATTTCCGCTTCCAGAAGCGCTTCGGTCAGAACTTCCTGATCGACGAAAACGTGCTCCAGAACATCATTCGGAGCTCGGAAATCACGAAGGACGACTGTGTCCTCGAGATCGGACCAGGCATCGGCACGATGACCCAGGCACTCGCTGAGGCGGCCGGCCATGTCGTCGCCGTCGAGATCGACGCGAACCTCATTCCGATCCTGCACGAGACCTTACAGGCGTATGACAATGTCTCCATCATCCACAACGATGTACTGAAGCTCGATCTCCACGAGGTCATCGCGACCTACAACCACGGTAATCCGGTAAAGGTCGTCGCGAATCTCCCTTACTACATCACGACCCCGATCATCATGGGCCTCTTCGAGAGCCATGCACCGATCCAGTCGATCACCGTCATGGTGCAGAAGGAGGTCGCCGATCGCATGCAGTCAGGACCAGGCACGAAGGATTACGGTGCCCTCTCCCTCGCCGTGCAGTACTATGCCGAGCCGGATATCATCCAGGAGGTGCCACCACACTGCTTCATCCCACGCCCGAATGTCGGCTCCGCCGTCATCCGACTGAAGCGCTACACTGAGCCGCCGGTACAGGTCGAGGACGAGCGCTGGATGTTCCAGATCATTAAGGCCGCCTTCGGACAGCGCCGGAAGACACTGCTGAACGCCCTCTCTTCCCTCGCCTCCATCCCGAAGGACGCTACCCGTGAAGCCCTCGCCTCCCTCGGTCTCTCCGAGACCATCCGTGGCGAAGCCCTCACCCTCGCACAGTTCGCCGCACTCGCAGACGCACTGTCGGACTTTCAATCGACATAACGAAAAACCGGAGGCTTTCGCCTCCGGTTTTCTTATGTTTTGTGCGGCACGATCCCGACGAATCGATTTCCATCCTGACGGAACATCGCTTCCGCGTCCTCTCTTCCGACGACATTCTGGCTTCCGCTCATCGGATCCACCAGACGGATATTGAAGGAGTCATAGCTGTAAATCAGATAGCAGCTGTCCTCGAGATACGCGATCAGCGGGTAGCCCTTATTCAGGAAGTAAAGGGCGGAGCTCAGGTCCATGCCATAAGCATTGACCATACTGTAGGTATCATAGGTGTCGATCGTGGTCAGCTTCGAGAGCTTCGTGAGCGGCTCCTCGGCGAGGGCTGTCGCGTTCCGGATCGTCACCATCGTACTCTTATCCACACGATTCCATACGAATTCCCCATCCGCGGTAAGCACATAACCGAAATCATCGTACACGAGCTCATACGCCTCTTCGAGCGTCCGGGTACGGCCCTGGAAATGACCGTGTGCGTAGGCATAGAACATCGGTATCACATTTTTATCCTCCGTGATGTTCAGGTCGATGGAGGAGGCTCGCTCGAGGGAGAGATTTTTCGGTGCCGTGCTCCGCACATGCTTCGTGCCGAGGTCCTTGATCTCGATATACCAGACCTTCTGAAGGATTTTATCCGTGTACGAGCCGACACCACTAAGTCTCGCATCGGTCTGTTCACGATTCGAGATGATGGTGTCCTCGCCGGCAGCCTCATAGTGTCCACCCTCGACCGGACGGATCTTATCGAAGTGAAGGCGGGTTCCGCTCACACGAACGTTCGTAAAGAGCAATCCATCCTTCGCGTAGCTCGTTTTATCGCTGAGATCCGGTCCGACGATATGGATTTCGCTGATCGGAATCTTATGCTTCTCGGTATAGATGCTGGCGTATGCCGGATTGATGATACCGTAGATCAGGTCATCCTGGTTGAAGCCGATCAAACGGAGATAGCCACCACCCTGGATCTCGCTGGACTGATTACTCTCGAGATTTACGAGCGTGATCTTCGCGGCGTGATAGATGTCCTCCGCATCCGGATTCTGGTAAGCGATGTACTGCTGCGTATCCGAGCTTGCGAAGCCCGACTCCTGCAGTCCTGTGGCGATCGTGACGACCTCGAGGCTGTTCGTATCGATGCCGTAGATGCTGCCGCCGTAATAGAGATACAGGAGTCCGTCACCGGACAGGTAGGCGAGCTTCTCGAGATTCCAGCGTATCTGATCATATACCTCCGGGATCGCAATGAAGAAGTTCTCCGTCACTGTATCATTCGAGCTGTCATAGCGGTAGTACAGGATACCATTATATCCCTCATGGCTTCCCCGGTTCACATAACCGTAGACGAGGAAATCCACATCGCCCTTATCCGATACCGACAGGATCTTGATGTCATGCTGATCATAGTTTGCGCGGACGCCATCATCCGTATCCGAGCGGTAGCTGAAGATATTCACCGCATGTCCGCTCTTCGAAGACTGATCGTAGCGCCAGAGCCCCTGATCCGTCTTAAATGCGATATAATGCTCATTTTCCGACTTCTGCACGGCGATATCATCCGTATTTCCGACACCGAGCGTGATCCGCTTGCCCGCGAAATCCTCGCTGTCGCCCTCGAAGATCTGATGTGTCGTCCGGTCGAAGTCCATCATGTAGACCCGCTCCGGATCATTTCGAAAGACGAAGTTATCCTCATTCAGGAAGTGCTTCTCCTCTCCGTTCTCATCCGTCATATACGACTCGTAGCTGATCTGAATCTCGCCCATCATGCCGTCAAATTCCTTGAGCGTCATATAGAATCTTCCCTTCGGCTGCATCCCGGTCTTTCCCCAGATGATCTGGTTGAAGCTCGAGTGCAGATCGACATGTCCGAGACTCGAATTATCCGCCGTATCCTTCGTTTCCAGATAGGTCGTGATATCCTTACTGTTCGTTGAATCGAAGCTGCCCGTCGTAAATCTGAACGCGACATCCTCCATCGATTTCGTGTAATCACGGTCCGTCCAGAGGATACGTGTATAGTAGTTCAGCGTATGGGCACCCGTCTCCAGCGTGATATGCAGAAGATACGCTTGATCCTTATTGATGAGATTCTGAATCGGCAGGACGAGGCTTGCGTTACCGTCGCTCCGGCTGATGTCGGAGACCGTTCCCTTTTCGATGAGATGGCTGAGGTCCAGTGTACGGATCTCGTAGCTGGCCGAAGCCACCATGTTATCGTACTCCTGCACGACGAGCTTCAGCTGACGATCCTGCGGCAGCACCGTGATCATATCGCGGGCTGCCTGCTTTCCCATATCCTGAAGATAGGCATGCATCGGATTCATGAGGTAATCGCCGCTCGAAACATAGGCCACCGGCAGGCTCGGCTCTTCCATCGTGGAGTACACCGTATTCTGCCGCTCCATCGAGTGCCAGGAACGGTAAAAATAGAGGATGAGTGCGATCAGAAATACCGCACCCATCGCCAGGAATTTTTTCAGTTTTTTTCGTGTCTGTTTTTTCACTGCTGCTTTTCTTTCTCTCTATAGCCCAGCGCCTGCTCCAGCGCGAGCTGCTCTTCTGCGCCGAGTTCCACCTCGGTGGTACCGGCATCGACATCCTTTATATATAAGAAGCAGCCCTCTCTCGAGTGCACGGAATTGATGACGAAGCCACTGTTCGTGCTGTCCAGCATCGCGATGGCGAAGGACATGTTTCCACCCATTCCGCCGAAGGCGTTATACCGGATGATGCCGAGCTTCTGAAAGGACGCACGGATATTCTTATTGAGTACACGCATGACGTCCTTATTCTTGAGGTCCTCCTTTTCGAGTGCCTCCACGTGCTGCTGGAGATCGACGAAATAGTCCTCCAGGGTCTCTGCATCCTTGCCACGCATGAAGTAATCATACTGACGATACAGTCTCTTGTATTTTGCATTTGCCCGGATAGCCAGGATCAGAGAGATCAGTCCGATCAGCAGCCCAGCGGCTGCGATTCCGAGCAGAAGCGTTTCTGTCACTATCATATATTTCCTCGCTCTGTTTAATCATTTCTGCTGGAGTTCAGGATCATAAAGATACGATCCAGATCATCCTGCGAATAATATTCGATTTCGAGTGTGCCACGCTCCGTATTTTTCGGAACGATGGAGACCTTCGTACCGAGCTTCGTCTTCATCTTCCGCTCGAGATCCTTATAGATGACCTTGAGCCGCCGAAGCTCCTGGGCTTCCGGAGAGGATTTTTTCTCCTTCTTCGCCTTCGAGAGCTTATCAAGCTTGACGAGGGTCTCGATCTCTCGTACAGAGAGATTTTCTTTCGTACACTTCTCTGCGATCTTCTTTCGGAGCTCCGGATCCTCGACCGCCAGCAGTGCACGGGCATGTCCCTGCGTGATCTTTCCATCCTGGAGAAGTGTGAGGATCTCCGGCTCGAGCCTCAGAAGTCGCAGACTGTTCGTGATGGTCGAACGATTCTTCGCTACACGGGCAGCGACCTCCTCCTGCGTCAGTCCATACTCCTCGATCAGAGACTGATATGCTCTCGCTTCTTCGACCGCATTCAGGTCATCACGCTGGATATTCTCGATGATGGACAGCTCACGGCTCGTCTTTTCATCGACCTCTTTGATGACCACCGGGATTTCCTTGAGACCGGCGATGCGTGCTGCTCTCCAGCGACGCTCACCAGCGACGATCTCATACAGTGCGCCCCTCTTCTTCACCACGATCGGTGATATCATCCCGTAGGTTCGGATGGACTCTGCAAGCTCGTTCAGCTTCTCCTCATCGAAATTCTTTCGCGGCTGATCCGGATCCGGCTGGATGCGACTGAGCTTCACGAGCAGCATCCCGTCCTGCTCCGTATCATGCACGGTTTCGGTGCTGTGAACCTTCTTCGTATCTTTCGTGATTGTATTCTCATGAACGGTCTTTTCGCCTGCCATCACGATCACGGTATTTTCTGTGCTGTTCTTCGCCGTCTCTTTTTTTGCGGCCGCGGTCACCCGCTTTTTTCTTCCGCTGACACTCTTCTCTGCTTCAGCAGAAGTCTCTTCGGTCGCCTGCATTGGCTCCGCGAGGCCCGCCGCTGTCTCAGACTGTTCCGCCGCCTTCTCTGCGACCGTCTTATAGCGATGCTCTGTTTTCGGGCGATCCGATTTCACCGTTGTGCTGGTTCCGAAGATGGCCCCAAGGCCCTTTCCCAGTCCATGCTCCTTAGCCATAGATATCGTCCCCCTTACTCATAAGCTCTGCTGCCAGTCTCCGGTAGCTCTCAGCCCCCGTCGACGATGATTCATACTCAGTGATCGGCACACCATGACTCGGTGCCTCCGCGAGACGTACATTTCGCGGAATCAACGTATCATAGATATTGCCCTGGAAATTCTGCTTGACCGACTCCACCACTTGCTGTGACAGCTTATTTCGTCCATCATACATCGTGAACACGATACCCTCGATGTCGAGCTCCGGATTCAGTCCCTCCTGTACGAGTCCGATGGTATTCAGCACCTGATTCAGACCCTCCAGTGCATAGTATTCACACTGAATCGGGATAATCACCGAATCCGCCGCTGTCAGTGCATTGACCGTGATCGTGCCGAGACTCGGTGGGCAGTCGATCAGGATATAGTGATAGTGCTCCTTATACGGTGTCAGCAGATTCTTCAGAATCTGATTTTTATCCTCCTGATCCGCAAACTCCACCTCGACCGCTGCCAGGTTCATATCTGCCGGTATCAGATCCAGATTCTCCGTCACCTCCACGAGAATCGCCTCATCCATCGTGCAGCTGCCGCTCATCGCATCGTAAATTGTATGCTCGACCTCATCACGCTCGACACCGAACCCGCTGGTCGCATTTCCCTGCGGATCGAAATCCACCAGAAGAACCCGCTGATTGGCCTCCGCAAGCGTCGCCGCCAGATTTACTGCCGTCGTCGTCTTTCCGACGCCACCCTTCTGATTTGTAATCGCTATAATCTTCCCCATGATACTCTCCCGTGATCGATTTAAGGTGAACTGAAAATGTTTCACGTGAAACATCTCAGTCACTTATGGTCCATCTATGTTTCACGTGAAACATAGACCAGATATTTAAGAACATTTACCATTAGATGTAACATCCATCTTAAAGAAAAAACAGTGATAATGTTTCACGTGAAACATCATCACTGTCGCTATTTTACCCCATACATATATACGTGTCAAATTTTGGCACCACCACGTACCAACTTTTCTCAGCCATGCGTCTTCCGAGCTCGCAGTACTGTGCTTCTGTTGCCGCCCCTCCGAGCTCTTCATAACGAAATGATCATCAGACGATCTGTGCGATGATCACCGCCGCAAACACGATCACACACCCGATGAGCTCCTGCATCGACAGCATCTGATGAAGGATCAGGAATCCACCGACCACGGAGAACACCGACTCCAGTGACATCAGCAGCGACGCAATCGTCGGATCCGTATTCTTCTGCGCCAGCACCTGCAGCGTATAGCCGACCGCCGATGACAGCACACCCGCATACAGAATCGACGGCATCGCACCGAGGATGCCCGCCATATCCGGCCTTTCAAACAGAAGCATACCGATCAGTCCGACGAGGGATGCAAAGAAGAACTGAATATTCGACAGCCGGATCGGATTCACCTTCTCCGAGAAGTGATCGACGGAAATGATCTGAAACGAGAACAGCAGTGCACAGAGACTCACCATCGCATCCCCCCGCTCGATCGTCATGCCGCCATGCATACTGATGAGGTAGAGACCGATCAGCGCCAGCGCCACACTCAGCCAGATCGTTTTCTTCGGTTTCTTTCCTACGAATATGCCGAGCACCGGCACGATGACGACATAACAGGCGGTGATAAATCCGGCCTTGCCTGCGGAGGTCGTCTGCATACCGATCTGCTGCGTGATACTCGCTGCCCCCAGACACAGTCCACAGACTCCCCCACCGAGCAGCGCTTCTGTCTTATAGTGCTTCTCTTCCACTGCTTCCGGCAGCGATGCGCGGTAGTTCTTCTCCGAAAATGCCGAGAGCGGAAGGAGCAGAATCGCCGCGATGAAGAAACGCGTAAACACGAAGGTCCACGGCCCGACATAATTCATGCCGACGCTCTGCGCGACGAACGCGAAGCCCCAGATGATCGCCGTCAGCAGGAGCAGTGAATTTGAAATCAATGCAATCTGATTTTTCTTCATAGCGGATCCTTCGCCGGTGTGCCGGCCTTTCGCGGGTAAGTCTTCGGTGTTTCCTTCGCCTTCCGGATCGTAATCAGTGAGCGACGGATATCCGACTCTGGAAGCATGTACTCTACCTCCTGCTCCAGCTTACCACCGAGCTTTCGGATCGCGCTCTCCGCCGTCGCCAGCTCCTCGTCGACCTTGCCCGACTTGTATGCGATGAAGTAGCCATCCTTCTTCACAAACGGCAGATCATATTCGCTCAATGTTGACATATTTGCTACAGCCCGTGAGGTCGAGAAATCGAAGCTTTCACGAAGATTCTTCTGATGCCCGAGGTCCTCGGCTCTTCCATGGATGGTCTCGACCTCCTGAAGTCCGAGCTTCGCGATCACATCCTCGAGGAAACGAAGACGCTTCTGCAGTGAATCACTCAGTGTGACCCTCAGCTCTGGAAATACGATTTTCAGCACCAGCCCTGGGAAACCCGCACCAGTTCCGACATCGATCAGTGTCTTTCCGCTCAATGTTTCACGTGAAACATTCTCGTTTTTCACGACGGCTTTTACGATCGCCATAGAATCGATGAAGTGCTTCGTCACGACCTCAGACTCCTCTGTGATGGTCGTCAGGTTCATCACCTTATTGGTTTCCACCAGCATCTCATAATATGTAAATAACTGTTCGATCTGCGTGTCGCTCAGCCGGATGCCCAGTGCTTCCGCCTGCTCCTTCAGTCGATGATAAAATGTATCGGTCATACTGCTCCCTGTATTTTCTATTGTTTTATCCGTTCTGATTGACCCTTCTTATCACCTGTTTCTTTTCAGAAAAGAGGATGGATTCGTCATTCAGCGACGGGATTTTCTTTACGTATTTGCATCCTTCTTCGGTGCGTGGTACGTCTCCAGATAGATCAGCAGCACTGAAATATCTGCCGGGTTGACACCACTGATACGGCTGGCCATACCGATGTTTTCCGGCCGGATGCGCTCGAGCTTCTGTCTCGCCTCGATGCGGAGATTTCCGACCTCCTCATAGCGTATGTCCTTCGGGATGCGTTTATTCTCCATGCGACGGAATCCCTCGACCTGCTGCTCCTGCCGCCGGATGTATCCCTCATACTTGATCTCGATGCCGACCTCTTCCCGTACGCCATACGGAAGCTCCGGTCGCTTCGGATCCAGCGGTTTCAGACTCTCATAGTCGAGCTCCGGTCGCTTGATAAGCTCTGCGAGGGAGACACCGGAACTGAGTGCCGTCGATCCATGTGCCTCCATGAAGTGATTCACCTCATCGCTGTTTCCGATGAAGGTCTTCCGAAGGCGCTCCTCCTCGACATCGATCATTCTGCGCTTCTCGAGCGTCTTCTCGTACTCTGCATCGGATACGAGTCCGATCGCATGGCCGATTTTTCGAAGACGAAGATCGGCATTGTCCTGTCGTAAGAGCAGACGATACTCTGCACGACTCGTCATCATACGATACGGCTCTGTACTCTCCTTCGTGACGAGATCATCGATCAGTACGCCGATATAGGCTTCTGAACGATCGAGTACGACCGGATCACGATGAAGGATACGCATGGCAGCATTGACACCGGCCATGAAGCCCTGCACAGCTGCCTCCTCATAGCCGGAGGAACCGTTAAACTGACCGCCGGCGAAGAGACCGTCGATGTTCATGAATTCGAGGTTCGAGCGAAGCTGGGTCGCATCTATACAGTCATACTCGATAGCGTAGGCATTTCGGACGATGTGTACATGCTCGAATCCCTTCATGGAGTGGTACATCTTATACTGTACGTCCTCCGGCATCGAGCTCGACATACCGCTCAGGTACATCTCGTTCGTATACAGTCCCTCCGGCTCGATGAAAATCTGATGCCGGTTCTTATCCGGGAACTTCATGACCTTATCCTCGATGGAAGGACAGTAGCGCGGTCCCACACCCTGGATCGATCCGTTATACATCGGGGAACGCTCGATATTCTCACGGATGATTTCGTGCGTCTTTTCGTTTGTATACACGAGCCAGCAGTCGACCTGCGGTCGCTGTACCTCGGAAAACGCCGTCGAGTAGGAGAACGGAATCACCGGTACATCGCCCTTCTGCACCTCAAACTGGGAGAAGTCCAGTGTACGCTTGTCGACACGCGCCGGCGTTCCCGTCTTGAAACGAAGCATCCGTACCCCGTTTGCCTTCAGGGAATCCGTCAGCTTTGTCGCTGCCTTGAAGCCATTCGGACCGGTATGCTCGATGAGATCACCAGTCAGACAGCGGGAGTTAAGATAGGTTCCGGTACAGAGGATGACGGCCTTCGCATGGTAGATGGCACCGGATGTCGTCCGGATGCCCGTCACCTTCTTATGGGCAGCTGTATACTCACTGTTCTCGTCGCACACATCCTCCGTGATCAGTTCCGCGACCTCCGCCTGCCGGATCAGAAGATGCGGCTGATTCTCGAGGCGTTTCCGCATCTCATCGGCATAGGCTTTTTTATCTGCCTGCGCACGCAGACTGTGCACCGCTGGTCCCTTCGACTTATTCAGCATCTTCGACTGCAGGAAAGTCTGATCGATGACCTTTCCCATCTCACCGCCGAGCGCATCCAGCTCACGGACGAGATGTCCCTTCGAGCTGCCACCGATATGCGGATTACATGGCATGAAAGCGATGCTGTCGACACTCACCGTAAATACCACGGTCTCCAGTCCGAGACGTGCCGTTGCGAGTCCTGCCTCACATCCGGCATGACCCGCCCCGACGACGATCACATCATATCTCTCTTCTACTACTGACATTTCCGTCTCCTATCTCTACTTTCCCATACAGAACTTCGAAAAGATTTCATTGACCAGATCCTCGGATACCTGTTCTCCGAGGATGTAGCCGAGCTCCTCATAGGCCCGCATCAGATCGATCGTATAGAAATCCTCCGGCATATCCATCGCGATGGAGTGAAGCACCTCCTCGAGCGCCTTCGCAGCTTCACTGAGGCAGTACTTATGACGCTCATTTGTGATGATCACCTGATCGTTGAAACGAAGCTCCTCATGGAAAAACATCGCCCGGATCTTCTCTTCCAGGAGGTCCATACCGGTCTCCTGCTTCGCACTGATGGAGAGCACCGGACGGCCCGTCTTTTTCTCGAGTTCCTCCTCGCTGATCACTGCCTGAAGATCTGATTTATTCATCAGTACGATGCACTTCCGATCGCCGAGCTCCCCGATGATCTGTTCATCCGACGCATCCAGTGGTACCGACGCATCCACGACATAGATCAGAAGATCTGCATCCGACGCAGCCTTCAGCGCACGCTCCACACCGATTTTTTCGACAGTATCCTCGGTCGCACGGATGCCGGCCGTATCCACGATGGTGAGACTGACCCCCTTCAGATTGATATGCTCCTCGAGCGTATCGCGTGTCGTGCCTGCGATATCGGTGACGATCGCACGATCTGCACCGACGAGTGCATTGAGCAGAGAGGATTTACCGGCATTCGGCTTCCCCAGGATGACGGTACGGATGCCCTCCCGGAGTCGACGTCCATCATCCGCACTGGCGATCAGCCGTCGTATACCGGACAGTATAGTCTCAACATGTGTTTTAAGCTCGTCTGTAAACCCATCGAGTGAGATATGCTCTGGATCATCGAGCCCCGCCTCGATGAAGGCATCATCCTCGAGAATCTGCGCACGATAGCCCTTGATTTCTCTGGAAACCGAGCCGCGCAGCTGCCGAACCGACGCCTTCAGTGCATTTTTATTTTCGGATGTGATGATATCACCGACGGCCTCTGCCTCTGAAAGATCGATCCGACCATTCAGAAATGCACGCTTTGTGAACTCGCCCGGCTCTGCCAGGCGTGCACCTGCGTGCACCACTGCCTCGAGGATTTTCCGCATCATGAGCACACCGCCATGACAGTCGATTTCCACCGTGTCTTCCCCTGTATACGAACGCGGTGCCCGCATCGTCAGGATCAGAACCTCATCGAGCGGCTCCTCAGCATCATAGATGAACGCATATCTGATACGATGCGTTTCCGAGATATCCACAGCGTGACCGCTCTTCGAGCGGACGAGTGTCGACACGATCGAAACCGCATCTGGCCCGCTGACACGTATGATTCCTATACCGGATTCGACGGCAGCCGTCGCCAGTGCACATATTGTATCCTCTCTCATCTCGTCTCCCTTCAAAAAAGCGGACAGTTATCCACCATAATCATCCTAAAACTCCACTTATTCTAATAGCTAATCCGCTTATTTGCAATACGTTTAAATGCATACAAAAATCCCGTATGCGCTTTGCATACGGGACCCTGTTATCCACATTTCTATCGACGGATACGCCGATTCGGTGGATTATGCATTTTCTGTTGTCTCTTCAGCCACGGCTACTGCTTCTGTAACTGGCATCTCCACAACCGGAGCTTCTACCGCTTCCGGTGCCTTCTCCTGCCGCTTCTCATCCTGTGGATACGGCTTCCGATCCTTCTTCTTCATGAAGATGATCACATGACGGAACGGTTCCTCACCCTCGGAACGAGTGGTCACATAGCGATCATTCTGCAGTGCGCTGTGGATGATCCGACGCTCATATGGATTCATCGGCTCGAGTGCCACCGGCTTTCTGGAGCGGCGAACCTTATAGGCGATGTTTCTTGCAAGATTACGAAGGGTTGCTTCTCTTCTGGAACGATAATCCTCGGTATCGAGCTTTACGCGGATGTAATCCTCCTTGTGCTCCTTATTGATGACGAGGGAGGTCAGGTACTGCAGCGAATCGAGTGTCTGTCCACGCTTACCGATCAGGATACCCATGTCCGGGCCTTCCATATTGAGGAGAAGCTCATTATTGGCATGATCGAAGGATGCGCTGATGTTGACGTCCATGTTCATCCCCTTCATAAGCGTCGTGATGAACTCTTCGGCCTGCTTCTGTGCTGCCGCTGCTTCCTCTGGGGAAACCGGCTTGATCTCGTGTACCTTATGCTCCGGCTCCGGGGTATTCAGGATGGACATGTCCTTTACCTCGTAGCCGCCGCGCGGATAACGCTTACCGGAAACACGGTCATTACGACGCTCACCACGATTTCCCCGATCATTACGCTCATTGCGATCACGTCTCGGACGACGCTCACTGCGCTCACGACGCTCCGTGCGCTCTGTATCCGCTCTGTTCTCGGACTTCGGGCTCTCATCCTTCGGATCTGCTACATCCTCCGCCTTCTTCTCTGCAGGCGCTGCGACCGGCTTTTCCGTAAGAGGCTTCTTCGGAGCGGCTGGCGCGGTCTTCTTTTCCGCTGCCTTACCGCTCGTGATATTATGAATCTCCTTCTCGAGACGCTCGAGCTCGGACTTCTGAGAAGCCGCCTTTACGGAAGCCTCGATAATCCATGGCTTCGCACCGATACCGAAAAGACCCGACTTACCCTCGACAAGCACAGTGTAATCCAGGCGATCAGATGTGATCCCAAGCTGAATCAGGGCCTTGGTGATGGCTTCATCCTTGGTTTTGGCTGAAACTCTGATTTTATCCATGATAAACCTCTTTACTTCTTGTTCTTTTCGTTCTTCTCATCATACATCTTAACCATATTGGCCTTCGATGCCAGAGATCCCGGTGCTGCATTACGGTTGTAATACTCTGTGGACTCCTTTGTCTTCGCACTCTGCTTTGCGATGACGGCCATGCGGTTTTCCTCGGCCGTATTTGCCATCGCCTTTGCCTTCTCGATGCGCTTCTCTACGGTCTTCTCGTCGATTGGCGGCAGCCCCTTCTTCGCACGCTTCTTATTGGTCTTTTCCATAGAAGCCTGCAGAAGCTCCTGATCCGAGAACTTACCGAAGTACTTGTTCATCATGATCTGCTGAATGATCATAAAGAAGGAAGAAGCACACCAGTACAGACCGATACCAGATGCGAAGGTGAAGCAGAACCATACCGACATAAGCGGCATCATCATATTCATGCTCTTCATCATCTGCGCGGACTGATCATTGCCCTCTGCCATACCTGCATTCTGTGCAGTCATGAGCTTCGCACTCAGGTACTGCAGAAGACCGGCGAGGATCGGGATGATCCAGTAAACGTTCGGTACGAAGCCCATCGCACTCGGTGCAGTGGAGAGGTTGATACCTAGGAAGTTATTGATATGTGCGGACTGCTCTGCAGCGGTCTGAATCGCATTGACCGCATTTGTGTCGGTGAACACACCCTGAAGTGCGGTCCACTGACTCGGGTTCAGCTTGTACAGGAAATCGATGATGAAATTCCCGATCTGATCTGCCGTGTAGGAAACATTCTCACCGACACCGAGATTATGAAGCTGTGCCAGGATGTTCTTCATACCGTTATCGGTTGCGAAATCCACGAGCTTCTGAGCTGCGGATGAACCACCGATGGCATTCATGACGTTCTCGTAGATGGAGTATACATGCGGAACGTAGGCAGGGATGTTCATGATGATACGATACAGCGCGAAGATGATCGGCATCTGAAGAAGGAGCGGCAGACATCCACCGGTCATGGATGTACCATACTTCTCATAGAGGGCCTTCATCTCCTCCTGCTGCGCCATCATGGACGCATTGTCCGTTTTATTCTTATACTTATCCTGGATCGCCTTCATCTCCGGCTGCATGATCTGCATCATACGGGAAGACTTCTGCTGGTTAAGGCTGGTCGGGAAAAGAATAATTCTCATGACGAGGGTAAAGATAATGATCGCGAGACCGATATTACCGATACCGATTTTCTCTAGCGAAAGATAGATCACATTCATGATCACGCCGAGTACATTTACGATGATATTCCAGATCGGTCCCAGAATAGGAATCGTTGACGTATTTTTTGTAAGTACAACTAAGGATAAAAAGTCCAAGATTTACCTCCGGATTAGGGAACAGGATCATAACCGCCCTTGGCCCATGGATTGCATCGCAGGATGCGCCATGCCGCCAACAATGAACCTTTGATACACCCGTACTTTCTGATTGCTTCAATGGCGTATTGAGAGCAAGTCGGTGTATATTTGCAGTGAGCACCGATATAAGGCGAGATACACTTCTGGTATCCACGAATCAAACCCACCATGAGTTTCGAAATCATATGCACGCCCCCCGGATGTGTATTCTCTCTTCGTCACACATCCCATCGTCCCACTTCGATACCACTATGCGTCCGGCGTCTTCTGCGCCTCCGCATCTTTCATAAAGATATGATGCCTGTTCAAAAGATTGAGATACTGCTCTTCAATCTGCTGATAAGTACAGTAATTCGCCTTTCCGCGAATCACGATGATGATGTCTAGCCCCTGTTTCACTCTGAAATCATTTAATCTGAAGATTTCACGCATCTTCCGCGCAAATGTATGACGCACGACCGAGTTTCCGATCTTCTTCGAACAGGAAACCCCTAAACGGTTGTGCCTGCATCCGTTCTCACAAACATACATCACGAGCGCGCTCGACGCATACGATCGGCCGGTCTGATAAGCTCTCTGAAAATCACTATTCTTTTTTACGGATGGAAATCGCTTCATCTTCTCAAAAAACCTCTCCTGCCTGTGTATTTCTGTTCAATGCTGTCGACCCGTCTCCTCCCGAACGGCTTTCTCAGGCGCAGCGCGCCCGCAGAATCCCCTCGAAAAACAGACACTGTTATATGAAAAAAGACCGCTTTCAAAAGCGGTCTTCATCATATGTCGTGAATTAAACGGTTAATGCTGCTCTACCTTTTGCTCTTCTGGCAGCCAGTACCTTTCTACCGCCTGCGGTTGCCATTCTGGCTCTGAATCCATGAACCTTGGATCTCTGTCTGGTCTTTGGCTGTAAAGTCATTTTTCCCTTGTGCATATACTGACACCTCCTTTTCTGATAATCTTTCAGGACTCCATTGAATTTTCAGTTTTCAATGTTGGACTCCTTGAATAGCCCTTCGTCCTGAAGTAACTTCAGATCTAGGGTAAACATCGCTTGTATATTATATAGAAAAGCTATTTTTTCGTCAATCCTTTATTTATGCACTTTATCAACATTTTTATCCACTTTTCAACAGTATAAAAATCTGTCCACAAATTGTGTACAAAATGTGGATAAGTGGAGTACCAGGCTGACTTGGATTTTTAAAAAGCACAGAATTACGTCATTTTTATGTGGAAAAACAGATGTTCACAAGTGTTTATCCACAGACTAAGTGGCATTGCCTTGCTATTCTATCCACAATCGTTTATAATTTATTCGTGATTTTATCGTTTAAGGAGCATCTCATGAACGATTTTGAGACGATTAGAAAAAACTGGGATGATATTCTGAAGAATATGAAGGAGGAGCATGACATCCTCCCTGTATCCTTTGATACATGGCTGAAACCGCTCAGACTATTTGATTTTATCAACAGTCAGCTGCTGATTCTTGTACCAGAAGAAGGCTATATCAAGTATCTCGATAAAAAGTATTCCTTATTTTTAAAGGTAGCGGTCGAAGAAAAGACCAGCATTCCTGTCGAGATTCTTTTTATGGTGGAAAAAGATGCTCGCGACTATGTGAAGCGTCTTCAGGGTATCTCCAGCGAGAAAAAAGATCCGGAAGAGCTGTTTGCTGAAACGCTGAAGGAAGCAAATCTGAATAATGAATACACCTTCGACACCTTCGTCGTTGGTTCAAGCAACAACCTGGCGCATGCAGCATCCCTCGCGGTCGCTGAATCACCGGGCGAGATCTATAACCCGCTCTATATCTATGGAGGCGCCGGTCTCGGAAAGACGCATCTGATGCATTCGATTGCACACTTTATATTAAGAAATAATCCGAACGCGAAGATCCGTTATGTCACCTCGGAAACCTTCATTAACGAGTTCGTCGATTCCATCCGAAACAAGAACAACATGTCGCCGGCCGACTTCCGTAACCGTTACCGTGAGCTTGATGTTCTGCTGATCGATGATATCCAGTTTATTATAGGTAAGGAAGGAACGCAGGAAGAGTTCTTCCATACCTTTAATACCCTGTATGAAAATAAGAAGCAGATCGTCATCGCATCAGATAAACCACCGAAAGACATCGATAATCTCGAGGATCGACTCCGTTCACGATTCGAGGTCGGTCTGATCGTGGATATCCAGATGCCGGACTTCGAAACACGTATGGCTATCCTTCGTAAGAAGGAGGAGCTCATGAATGTAAACATTGACAACGAGATCATCAAGTACATCGCGACGAATATCAAGTCAAACATCCGTGAGCTCGAGGGCGCACTGACGAAAATCGTGGCCATGTCCCGCCTGAAGGGCCAGTCCATCGATCTCGCGCTCGCCGAGGATCTTCTGAAGGACCACATCACACCGGATGGTCCGAAGGAAGTGACCCCGGAGCTGATCATCACGACCGTTGCAGAACACTTCGGCATCACAAATCTCGAGATCGCTTCGCAGAAGAAAAGCAAGGAAATCGTCTACCCTAGACAGCTTGCGATGTACCTCTGCCGTACCATGACCGAGGCGCCGCTGAAAACCATCGGTGAGTACCTCGGCGGGCGCGATCATACGACGATTATGCATGGTATCGATAAGATATCCACAGAATTACGCACAAACGAACAATTGAAATCCACAATTGAGACCCTGAAGAAAAAAATCTCACCTTAAGCGTCTTATCGTGACATGATTTGTTCACAGTGTGTAAAGCAACTGTCAACCGAGTTGTCAGATGCCGAAAATGACGTAATTATGCCGTGAAAATGACTTTTTCACATTTCCACAGCCCCTAATAATAGTACTAGAAATTAAAAGAATTAATTAAATATAAAGAGAGGCCGCCTCATGAAACTGCAATTCAAGAAAACTGATCTGATCAACGCGATCAATATCGTATCCAAAGCTGTTCCGTCGAAAACCACGATGTCGATTCTCGAGTGTATCCTCGTCGATGCATCCAATGGAAAAATCGAACTCGTAGGTAACGATGCAGAATTCGGTATCCAGACGGTATGCAACGGTACGATCATCGAAGCTGGTAAGGTTGCACTGGAAGCGAAGATTTTCTCTGAGATCATCCGCCGTCTTCCGGAAGCATCCGGAATCGAAGTTACCATCGAGACAGATGAACGTAACAATACCATCATCACCTGTGAGAATTCTGTATTTAAGATCGCCGGACGTGATGGCAATGAGTTCACTGCACTTCCGAAGATCGATAAAAACCAGTCTGTGTCACTCTCCCAGTTCATGCTGCGCCAGATTATCTCACAGACGATCTTCTCCATCGCTGCCAACGACAGTAACAAAAAGATGACCGGTGAACTTTTCGAGGTAAATGGAGATGATTTCACCGTCACATCCCTCGATGGTCACCGTATTTCGATCCGTCGCATCAAGCTGAATCAAAATTATGATACAGCCAGAGCCATCGTTCCTGGTAAAGCACTGAACGAGCTCAGTAAGATTCTATCCGGTGGAGTTTATGATGAAGTCATCGTCTACTTCTCCATGAATCACATCATGTTTGAGTTTAATGACACGCTCGTTGTTACGAGACTGATCGATGGTGATTACTTCCATGTAGCACAGATGCTGTCCGAGGATTATGAAACAAAAATCATCGTAAACCGTAAGAACTTCCTCGACTGTCTCGATCGTTCGACGATTTTCGTAAAGGATAACGACAAGCAGCCGCTGGTTCTGAAAATCGAGGAGAATGTACTCGGCCTGAAGATCAAGACAGACCTCGGTACGATGGATGCAGAAATCGCCATCCGGAAAACCGGAAACGATCTCATGATCGGCTTTAATCCGAAGTATCTCGTGGATGCAC
>SFND01000008.1 GCA_004554245.1 Oribacterium sp.
GAACCAGTAAGCCCTCTGCAATCACTGAGTTTTCTTTATGAAAACTCAGCGTTGCAGAGGGTGCTAAGGAAAAATTACTCTAACTGGTTCTAAGGGCCCGATTTGGATTTATTCACGAACTCTCCGTATGGTTTCCAGTGGCAGCCCTCCGGGGTTCTGTTATGGCGATTTTTACGAAAGAACTTTGTGAAATCACTGACTTTCAAAGCAATTAAGCACATATTGCATGAATCTAGAACGAGAAAATAAGAAAATCTAAGAAAAAATAAACAAAGAAATCAAAGAATTTTCAAGATGAAAAGAAGGATTCTCTATTCTATCAGCCATAACATCTTCATATAATATGATCAAAAGGACGGGGGAGTCCCGTCAGGATAAACAATCATAGGAGGATTGGATTATTATGAAGAAGGCACTTAGCTTACTTACCGTTTCAGCAATGGCAGTTTCGATGCTCGCAGGATGCGGCAGCTCGAAGCCGGCAGAGACTACTGCAGCAGCTACGACTGCAGCAGCGGCAGAGACCACTGCAGCCGCTACAGAGGCAGCTTCTGAGGCAGCAACAGAGGCAGCTGCAGCTGCAACGGATGCGGATCTTTCCGATAAGAAGGTCGGCGTATGTATCTATCAGTTCTCTGATAACTTCATGACCCTTTTCAGAAATGAGCTTCAGAACTATCTCGTATCCCTCGGCTTCAAGGCAGAGAACATCGAGATCATGGATGGTGCAAACGACCAGGCTACACAGACCAACCAGATTCAGAACTTCATCACCAAGGGTGTTGACTGTCTCATCATCAACCCGGTTAACTCTTCTTCCGCAGCAACCATCACCGATATGGTAACCGCAGCAAACATTCCGCTCGTATACATCAACAGAGAGCCGGATGCTCAGGAAGAGCAGAGATGGGCAGACGAGAATATGAAGGTTTGCTACGTAGGATGTGACGCTCGTCAGTCCGGAACCATGCAGGGCGAGATCATCGCTGACCTCGACAACCACGGTGATATCAACGGCGATGGCAAGGTTTCCTACATCATGATCGAGGGTGACCCGGAGAACGTAGATGCTCAGTACAGAACAGAGTTCTCTGTAAAGGCTCTGAAGGATGCCGGCATCGAGGTTGAGCAGCTTGACGATCAGGTTGGTAACTGGGATCAGGCGCAGGCACAGTCTCTCGTTGCAAACTCTCTTGCACAGCACGGCAAGGACATCGAGGTTGTTTTCTGTAACAACGATGCGATGGCTCTCGGCGCTCTGCAGGCAATTGAGGCAGCAGGCGAGACCGTTGGTACGGATGTTTACCTTGTAGGTGTTGATGCTCTTCAGGAGGCTTGTGACAACGTTAAGGCTGGCAAGCAGACCGGTACTGTATTCAACGATCACATTTCTCAGTCTCATTCCGCAGCAGATGCAGCTGTTAAGTACATCACCGGCGGCGACAATGAGCACTACATCGGCTGCGATTACGTAAAGGTAACCTCCGATAACGTTGACGACGTTCTTGCATCTCTTGGTTAATCCGAAAGGTTCGTAAGAATTTAACGAAGTACATAGAAATGGGTGCGGGTGCACGAGCTGCGCCCCACCCGTTTTTTAAACCCATTATTTAATGCTTGGAGGGCAAAATGGCGGAGTATAAACTGGAATTACGGAATGTGTGTAAGTCATTCCCCGGTGTAAAAGCGCTGGATCACGCTAACCTCGCTGTTCGCCCGGGTACAGTTCACGCACTCATGGGAGAAAATGGTGCCGGAAAGTCCACACTGATGAAGTGCCTTTTCGGTATCTATCACATGGATGAGGGTGAAATCTACCTGGATGGCGAGAAGACAACGATTACAGACCCGGATGATGCGATGGCGAAGGGTGTTGCCATGGTGCATCAGGAGCTGCAGCCGATACCGGCACGTAACATCGCGGAGAATATGTACATGGGACGTTTCCCGGTACATAAGTATGGTCCTTTACAGGTGATCGATCACAAGAAGATGTTTGAAGAGACCGATCGCTGGCTGAAGGAGCTGGGCCTCGACTATAATCCGAAGGCGCTGCTCGGCTCGCTTTCCATCGGACAGATGCAGATGGTCGAGATCGCGAAGGCGGTTTCTCATGAGGCAAGAGTCATCATCTTCGATGAGCCGACCTCCTCGCTTTCTGATAAGGAAGTAGATTTCCTCTTCAAGGTTATGAACCAGCTGCGTGATAAGGGCGTTGCGATGATCTACATCTCTCATAAGATGGATGAGATCAAGCGGATCGCCGACGACATCACGGTCATGCGAGATGGTACCTATGTCGGTACCTGGCCGGCAGCCGAGATGAGCACCGACGATATCATCGCGAAGATGGTAGGTCGTGAGCTTACGAAGGTATATCCGGATCACGTACATGAGATCGGCGACGTCATCCTCGAGGCAGAGCATCTTTCCTCTATTCACGAGAAGTCCTTCCAGAATTGCAGCTTCAACATCCGTAAGGGTGAGATCCTCGGTTTCGGTGGACTGGTCGGTGCACAGAGAACCGAGCTCATGGAGGGTCTCTTCGGTATCCGTCATCTCGCTTCAGGAACCATCAAAATGCATGGCAAGGAAGTGAAGATCAAGCGTTCGAGAGACGCGATGGATGCAGGTCTCGGTATGATCACCGAGGACCGTCGTGGTAATGGTATCTTCGGATGCCTGTCCATCAAGGATAACACGGGTATTTCCATTTACAACAAGCACCTGAAGGCGGGCTTCATCCTGGATCACCCGACGATCAATAAGATCGTAGATGACAGTATCAAGCAGCTTTCGATTAAGACACCGAGTATGCAGCAGCATATCGAGAACCTCTCCGGTGGTAACCAGCAGAAGGTTATCGTATCGAGATGGCTCGCAAATGATCCGGAGATCCTGATCATGGATGAGCCGACCAGAGGTATCGACGTCGGTGCCAAGCACGAGATCTATGAGATCATGGAGCAGCTCGCCGATCAGGGCAAGTCGATCATCATGATTTCCTCCGAAATGCCGGAGCTTCTCGGCATGGCCGATCGTGTATATGTAATGTGTAATGGTAAGATCACAGGTGAGATTGATCAGAAGGAAGATATGACGCAGGAGAAGGTAATGTCCTTCGCAACGCAGTTCTGATTCTGATTCGATAGAATAAAGGGGAAATAAAATGCAAAAGTCACAGAAAAAGAAAATCACGGATTTTCTCATTAACAACGGTGTTATCATCGTTATGTTCATCCTCGTTATCTACACAGGATTGACAACGAAGAACTTCTTAACGGCCAACAACTTCCTGAACCTCCTCGCAAACATGTCCTACAGACTGGTTATCGCGCTCGGTATTTCAGGCTGCGTTATCACCGGAGGATGTGATCTTTCCGGTGGACGTATGGTCGGCTTCGGCGCATGTATCGCCGGTACACTTCTTCAGAAGCAGGATTATGCAGGCCGTTTCTTTAAGGAGGGCTTCCTGGCAAACATCACACCGCTGAATCCGTTCCTGGTACTGCTGATCGTCATGATCATCTGCGGATGCTTCGGTGCCATCACCGGATGGTTTATCGCTTATCTGAGTGTTCCTCCATTCATTTCCACACTGGCGATGATGGAGATCATCTATGGCCTCGGTCTGATCTACACCGGCGCTACACCGCTCGGTGGATATATCACCGGCTACACCATGTTCTCGACCGGTCGTTTCCTGGGCTTAAGCTTCCTGATCTGGATGGCCATCGCCATGTCAGCGATCACCTGGTTCATCTATAACATGACCCGTCATGGTAAGTACATGTATGCCATCGGTGGCAATGCACAGGCCGCAGAGGTTGCTGGTGTTCCTGTAAATCTTACCCTCGTTCTCATCTATGCGAAGGCATCTGCATTCTTCGCCATGGCAGGTTTCATGCTCGGTGCAAAGGCCGGTGGTGCATCCATCAATACGGGTCTTTCCTACGAGATGGAAGGTATCGCAGCCTGCGCCCTCGGTGGTGTATCTGTAACCGGTGGTCGTGGTAAGGTTTCATCTGCCATCATCGGTGTTGCCGTCCTCGAGCTCCTGAAGGTCGCTCTTCAGTTCCTCGGTGTCGATGCAAACTCTCAGTACATCGCGATCGGTATCGTTATCTTCGTCGCAATTTCTCTCGATATCAGAAAGTACGTACAGAAGAAGTAATTGAGCGAACGATTTCTATCGTCTATAATATGGGCTGTGGCGCATGCCACAGTCCATTTTTGTATCGACCTTAAGAATTTCGTAAGGGGGTCTGACCCCATTAAATTTTTCTTAAGATAAACGTTCGGGGTCTGTCCACGACCTGACACAGTAAAAGAGAGGTTTCTATGACATATAACATGACACTGCTTGCACAGACGGCTTCGGATCCGGTGACGAACGATCCGGTCGCATTTTTCCTCAGCCAGCACGGTGTGCAGCTCATACTCGGTGTGCTGGTGATCTACTGCGCCGTGAAGCTGCTGGTCTTCCACGATCCGGATTTTATCCGTCCGAAGGAGTGGGGAAAGGTAAAGGAGGAGAATCTTCTCCCATATACTCGTGAGATGGGCATCCTCGTGCTGATGTTCGGTGCCTGCATCTTCGTGATGGAGGTGGTGAGCCAGTATGATGGACTGATGGGCCTTCTGTTTATGATTCTGTCCATCGCGGTGACCTTCTATCGTTTTAAGAAAATCGAAGACAAGTACGGAAATCTCGACCATCATCAGAAGGTGGAGGACTGAGCTTAGTAGCTTGTGACGGTGAAACACGGCGCAGCCGAAGGTTCGGTATGCTTCGCTCGCATGCGGGAGGGTATGCGCTTTCCGGGATGCGGACAGGATGTGATGGCAGAGGGAGGTCTACATTGAACAAGTACAGAGTGATGCTGGTGGATGATGAGGAGGATGTCATCCAGGTGATCATCCGGAAGATGAACTGGGAGAAGCTCGGCTTCACGGTGCAGGGCTATGCCCACAACGGACTGGAAGCGCTGGAGATGGCCGAGGAGGAGCAGCCGGACGTCGTGATGACGGACATCAAGATGCCGTTCATGGATGGACTCGAGCTCAGCCGGCGTCTGAAGGAGCAGTATCCGACCATCAAGATCATCATCTTCTCCGGCTTCGACCAGTTCGAGTATGCGAAGGAGGCCATCCGTCTGGAGGCCGAGGAGTACATCCTGAAGCCGATCGATGCGGACGAGCTGCGTGCCGTGTTCGAGCGCATCCACGCATCGCTGGATCAGGAGTTCGACGAGAAGCAGAACATCAACATGCTGAAAAACTATTATATGGAGAGCCTGCCGATCCTGCAGGAGAATTTCTGCACGGCGCTCATCGAGGGACGCGAGCCGGCGAATTCGCTCAGTCGCGATATGATGGACTATCAGATCAGTCTCGACGGTCCGTACTTCGGTGTGGTGATCCTTCACAACAGTATTTCACTCGCGCCGGAGGGCATCAATCCGCTGCTGATCACGATGTCGGTGCGTCGGCTATGGGAGGAGCACCTCGACGCGAGGTGGCATGCGCGCTTCTTCACCTACCTCGGCGACACGGTGATGATCGTGCAGCTCGAGCAGCCGGGCGCGCTGACGAAGCTGACGGATGACTGTCAGGTGCTGTGCCGTCTCAGTAAGCATGTGTCGAACGCGACCATCACCGCCGGCATCGGTCGTGCGGTCAATCACCTTCTGAACCTGCCGGAGGCCTACGAGAGTGCCCGGGAGGCCGTGTCCTACCGCGTCATCTATGGACGCGGACAGGCGATCAACATCATGGAGGTGGCGCCGGAGACCCAGAAGGAGATGCCGGCGGAGAGTCCGTCCGAGGACAGCGATGACCGCTTCTACCCGGTGTTCAAGGCCATCAAGCTGAGTTCGCCGGAGGAAGTCGATCGTCAGATCGATCAGTTTCTGGACGCGGAGGCACCGGTCAATCCGTCGCTGCAGGAGTATCGCTTCTTCGTGATGGAGCTCGTGACCGAGGGACATCGCTTCATAAATGCGAATCATCTGTCGATGGAGGCGGTATTTGGAAAGGATGAGGACCTCTTTCAGAAGGTACAGCACCTTGATCTGGAGGCCCTGCGTGCATGGATGAAGGAAAGCGCCCATAAGATGCAGGCGCTTCTCCGGGTATCGCGCAGCGACAGCACGCGTACCTTCGTGGCGAAGGCAGAGGCCTATGTGCATGAGCATTACAGTGATAAGGACCTGAGTGTCGAGAGCATCTGTGATTTTCTCGGCATCAGTGCGGCGTACTTCTCGACCGTCTTCAAGCGGGAAACGGGAAAGACCTTCATCAACTACCTCACGGATATCCGTATGGACCGGGCAGTCCACATGCTGCTCGACGAAAATGAAAAAACCTATGTGATCGCGGAAGCGGTCGGCTACAGTGATCCGAACTACTTCAGCTATGCATTTAAAAAGAAATTCGGCGTATCGCCGTCGAAGTATAAGGCACAGCAGCAGGCCGGCACCGCGCCTGCCTGATGGTGGATGAACGGAGAGGTGCTTTGCAGAAAACCTGCAGACACCTCTCTGCTTGCGTATAAGAAAGAACCATGTGCAGATACAGGAGGACATAGTGGAGAAACAGCATCCGGCAGAGACGAAGCAGAACCGGAAAAAGGGGAAGCGAAGCTATCTCCCACATACCATCCAGGGAACGATTCTGATGGCCTTCACCATCATCTCCTTCGTGCTGCTCATGATCCTGGGGCTGGTCCTGTATCAGCTGTTTGCACGTCGTATGCGGACGAGCTCCGTGGAATCCACCGAGCAGATCGTGCAGCAGTCCGTCATCAATCTCGAGGATTACCTCGCCAATATGCGCCGCATCTCGGATGCGGTATACTATAATGTCATCAAAAATGCAGATCTCAGCACGGACAGCATCGATCGTGAGATGGACCTCATCTATGAAGCACACCTCGAGCATCTCGTCAGTATGGCGCTCTTTACCGCCGATGGCCGGCTGATTTCGTCCTCGCCGATCGCCACGACGAAGGAAAACCTCGATGTGACGACCCAGAGCTGGTTTACCGAGGCGCTTCGAAAGACCGATAATCTGCATTTCTCCACCCCGCATGTCGAAAATCTCTTCCTGGATCCGGCCTATCGCTATCGCTGGGTCATCTCCCTGAGCCGCGCCGTCGAAATCTATGAAAACGGTACCCCGACCATGGGCGTCCTCCTCGTCGATATGAACTACTCGACCATCGATCGAATGATGGAGCGGATCAATCAGGATTCGAGCGGTCAGTACATCTATCTGACCGATTCGAGCGGCAGCCTCATCTATCATCCGAAGCAGATGCAGATCAACTATGGGATTCTCACAGAGAACAACATCAACGAGGCGCACTACCAGGATGGCCATCATCAGGAGCTTTACCTCGGTACACGCCGCCAGGTGCTGCTGAACTCGGTTTCCTACACCGGCTGGAAGATGATCGCCGTGATCCCGGCCAGCGCCTACGGTGTGGATGCGGCCAGCCTACGTTTCGTCGTGATCCTGCTCGTATCGATCTCCCTCCTCGTCATGATCTTCGTGAATCAGATCGTATCGCGTCAGATCTCCCTGCCGCTGAACCGGCTGAACCGCTCCATCAAGCGGATGGAGGGCGGGGATGTCGTGCCGGAGGATATCTATGTGGGCGGCTCCGAGGAGGTCGAGCATCTCGGACGGACGCTTCGAAGCTCCATGACACGGATCAATCAGCTGATGGATGACATCGTGATCGAGCAGGAGGAGAAGCGAAAGTCGGAGATGGACGCCCTCCAGTCGCAGATCAATCCGCACTTCCTCTACAACACCCTGGATTCCATCGTCTGGATGATCGAGGGGGAGCACAACAAGGATGCGGTCTTCATGGTGACCCAGCTTGCGAGCCTCTTCCGTATCAGCCTGAGCCGTGGAAAGAACATCATTCCACTTGCGCAGGAGCTGAAGCATGCGGAAAACTATATGAACATCCAGAAGGTGCGTTATAAGAATAACTTCTCCGTTGTGTTTGACATCGATGAAAACATCCGGGACTACCTCAGCGTCAAGCTCATCATCCAGCCGATCCTCGAAAATGCCATCTATTACGGCGTTGGGGATATGGATCCAGATGACGGTGCCGAGATCCGTATCCGTGGCTGGCTGATCCCAGATACAGAAAACGAGAAGAGCGGTGAAGGCGATGCAGCACATGGGCAGACGTACGATGCGGCGTCGGGCCCGGTGGCCGCTCGGACGGCTCGGCAGCCGGATCCGACAGAGGCCAATGCTGGCGACCGTGCACACAGGCAGATGATTCAGGCGATGTCGGTCGGCGACATCTATATCGCAGTGAGCGACAACGGCTATGGCATGCCACCGGAGGTGTGTGAAAATCTGCTGAAGGACGATGAGGAATCGAGACAGCGGGTGCCGAAGCATGGCTCCGGTGTCGGACTCGTGAACGTCCACAATCGTATTCGGATCCGCTTCGGCGCACAGTACGGGCTGATGGCCGCGTCTGAGCCGGATGAGGGAACGACGATCACGATCCATCTGCCGGCGATCCCGGATACACCGGAGAACCAGAAGCTGCTGGAGAGCGGACACTACAGGACCGCTGTTTCGGACAGGAAAACAGCGGATGTGAAAACTGCGAGTGCGGGCAATGCCGACACCGAGGATGCAGCGGCGACGCGTTCAGATGTGCAGAGCTCAGATATAACAGACGTACTGGTGGAGGATGCAGGCAGAACGGAAGGAGGAAAACAGCATGCATGAGGATCGAAGCTTCTTATGGCCGATCATCGGTGGGCTGGTGGTCACCATCCTGTTCTGCTCCGTGATGCTGGTGCGGGGCACCGGTGAGAAGCGCTATCAGGTATCGGTGATCGTGAGTGATTCCTCCCAGGATCGCTGGGTGCCGTTGAAGGCAGGGCTCACACAGGCAGCGAGGGACAACAACATTGACCTGAGCTACGTCTATACCGACTACATCGATGATGTCTTTACACAGACCGCGCTGATCAATCAGGAAATCGCGGATGGTGCGGATGGCATCATCACGGATTTCTGTCTCAGCATGGGCACCGCGGACATCGTGCGGAACATCATCGCCCGTGTGCCGGTGGAGTTTATCATCACGAATGTGGATGCGGATGCAGATATCTCCGGAAACTATGCGACGGTGATGACGGATAATGTAGAGGTCGGCCGGGCCATCGGAAACGAGCTCGTGATCGATTACGGCGACCGTCTGAAGGGAATGAAGATCGGCATCATCGCCGGAAACCAGCAGCAGTATGCGATGCAGGACCGACTGAAGGGGTTCCTGGAGGCCGTGGGTGCGAAGGAACCGGAGATCGTCTGGACGGTGGAGGAGAGCCGTTTCCTCGAGCAGGAGCTGAAACGCTCGATGGAGCGGGTGACACCGGCGGTGATCGTCGGCCTCGATAATACGAGTCTCGAAGCGGCGGTGGACTATGTGGCGACGGCGGAGACGAAAAAGCTGCCCCTCTATGGTGCCGGCTGCAGTGAGAAGCTCGCGTACTATATCGATAACGGCACCATCGCATCGATGATCCTCCCGAACGAGTTCAGCATGGGCTATCAGAGTCTCACGGATCTTGCGGCCAAGCTTCGAAACCGGATGATGGTGCTCGAGGATCGGGAACAGGACTTCAATGTCGTCCATCAGGATAATCTGTTCCGGGATGAGAATCAGCGGATCCTGTTTCCAATCGTGCAGTGAGTGGTGCCGCTGTCATGGAAAACAACTGGGAGGATGGTATGAAGAAGAAAAAAGGGCGCAGGAGTGCAGTCATGGTGATGCTGGTCGTGATGCTGGTTCTCTGCGGCTGTGGTACGCGACAGAAGCTGCCGGCCAGAAAAACCGATGGAAAGATCAAAATCGGCGTGTCGGTCTATGATCAGTACGACGCCTTCGTAGCGGAGCTGATGCAGGATCTGAATGATCAGGTGCTGGGCGCGAAGGCGGAGGAAAAGCAGGATATCGTGCTGGAGGTCTATAATGCCTCGCAGAGCCAGACGAAGCAGAACGAACAGGTGCGCGACATGATCGCAGCGAATTTCGATGTGATCTGTGTCAATCTGGTCGACCGGACGGCACCGACCGAGGTCATCAATGCGGCACGGGATGCGGATGTGCCGATCATCTTTTTCAATCGTGAGCTGGTGGAGGATGATCTGCAGCGCTGGGATAAGCTCTTTTATGTGGGGGCCGATGCCTTCGTTTCTGGAAAGATGCAGGGGGAGCTGGCAGTAGATGCGATCCAGAGCGGCACGGTGGACCGGAATGGGGACGGCGCGATTCAGTATGTCGTGCTCGAGGGGGAGGCTGGACACCAGGATGCCATCGCCCGCTCGGAGAGCTCCGTCAATCGGATGCTGGAGCTCGGTGTGAAGCTGGATCGTCTTACGTATGCGATCGCAAACTGGAACCGTGCGCAGGCGAAAACCCAGATGGATAAAATCATCCGGCAGTATGGGGCGGATATCGAGCTGGTGCTCGCGAATAATGATGAGATGGCCCTCGGTGCGATCGATGCCTTCGAGGCGAGTGATCTTCCGAAGGCGCAGCGGCCGCTGATCTTTGGCATCGATGGCACGGAGGCGGGGCTCAGTGCGGTATGCGACGGGAAGCTCGAAGCGACGATCTATAACGACGCCGAAGGTCAGGCAGCGGCCATCTTTCAGCTGGCACACCACCTGGCCCTGGAGGAGCCGCTGCGGGACCTTCCGCTCGTCGGCGACAAGTATATCCGTCTGCCGTATGAGAAGGTGACGCGGGATAATGTGCTGGAATTCAAGTGACCGTGGCCTCTTTCAATCTCTGTCACCGGTGACGTCGGCCCAGTAGCGGTCGCCGTGGTCGACCATCGCGATGTAGGTTTCCTTCATAACGCGACGGAAGGCGCGGAGCTCTTCCGCGAGGCCGAAGCGGGCCGGGATGGTGCTGGTGACTTCGTGGATCTCAGCGGCGATTTTCTTTCCGAGGCGTTCATCGCCGAGGCGGAAGAGGCCGAAGGCGGTCGAGTCGTAGCTCCGGTCGCCGGCACAGCTCTCGATCCAGAAGCGGGCGAACTGGCGCCACTCCTCGAGGAGAACTTCATCGACCTCCTCATCCAGCACGCAGAGCGTGGTGAAGTACTGTCGGATATCACGCGCGCGCTTCTTCCGGTTCAGAAAGTTCGTACCGAGGCGGCCATCGATGAGGAGCCCCATCCAGGCCGCGACGAAGGCATCCTTTCGCTTCGCACCCGCGCGCTCGTTCGCCGGGTAGCGCTTGCGAAGAAGCTCGAGACGGCGGCGATCGTTCCGGTCGCCTGCATTGTCCTCGAGCATCTCCGTCAGAATCTTCTCACGGGTATCGATATCCTTGATGTCGTAGTAGTGCGTTGGCCAGTCTTCTTTATAGTTGATGGCCGGCGTTTTTTCTTTATTTAAAAGCATGTTCGTGCGGTCCTTTCCAGCGGTATGATCCTATTCTGTAACCGTTCATGCAAGCTGCCCCTCCGGGTCCCCCTGCCTGAACTGTTATCCTATTCTAGCATGATTCCTCGGACTTGCACAGAATTCGCTTGACGCGTGGGATCGCCGGTGCTATATTGTTCAAAACATTTTGAAATAAGGGGAAAATGAACATGAAGCAAGGCGGGAATGAAAAATTTAAACAGATAGAGGTGGACCGGAGTCGCATCGACTGGATGATCACGCTGGTGCCGTTTGTGCTCATCGTGGTGCTGGCACTGCTGTTTTTCCTTCTGCCGGACGCGTCCAATGCCGTGCTCGGCAGTATCCGGACCTTCCTGGGGGACAGCTTCGGGCTGTACTATCTCCTGATTGGCCTCGGAACGGCCGTGATGTCGCTCTACATCGCGCTCTCACGCTATGGTCGCATCGTGCTCGGTGCGCCGGATGAGAAGCCGAAGTACAGCTTCTTCCAGTGGGGGGCCATGATGTTCACGGCGGGGCTCGCTGCCGACATCCTGTTCTACTCCTTCTGCGAGTGGATCCTCTACTGGGAGGACCCGCACACCGTGGAGATGGGCAGCCGTATGGACTGGGCCAGCACCTTCACGCTGTTCCACTGGGGCCCGATTCCGTGGGGCTTCTACCTCGTGCTCGCGGTGGCCTTCGGCTTCATGCTGCATGTGCGGAAGCGGACGCGCCAGAAGTATTCGGAAGCCTGCCGTCCGATCCTCGGGAAGTACACCGACCGTCTGCCGGGCCGTTTCATCGACCTCCTCGCCGTGTTTGCACTCCTGGCCGGCACCGCAACCACCTTTTCCGTCGCCACGCCACTCCTCAGTGAAGCGCTGAAGACGCTCCTCGGCATCGATCTCCCGGATCGTACCATCACGATCGCGATTCTGCTCGTGACCTGCGTGCTCTACACCTGCGCGGTCATGCGTGGTATGCTCGGTGTCTCTCTGCTCGCCAATGTCTGCACCTACTGTTTTTATGGCTTACTTCTCTACGTGCTCGTCTGCGGCGGAGAAGCGCGCTTCATCCTCGAGACCGGTTTCTCCGCGATGGGGCGTCTCGCGCAGAACTTCCTCGGCCTCGCGACCTATACGGATCCGACGAGAAGCACCGGCTTCGCGCAGAACTGGACGATTTTCTACTGGGCATACTGGATGGTATGGTGCGTAGCCGCGCCGTTCTTCATCGGATCGATTTCCCGTGGCCGCACCATCCGCTCGACGATTCTCGGCGGCTATGTCTTCGGCATGGGCAGCACCTTCGTAAGCTTCATCGTGCTCGGGAATTATGGACTGGGGCTTCAGATGGCTGGTCGCTTCGACATCGTCGCGCTTTATGATGAGACGCAGAACCTGTACACCACCATCATCGCCATCATTCAGCAGCTGCCGCTCGCGAAGGCGGTGCTCGTGCTGCTCATCGTGACGATGATCGCCTTCTATGCGACCTCCTTCGATTCCATCGCCCTGGTCGCTTCCCAGTACAGCTATAAAAAGCTCGGAAAGGACGAGGAGCCGCAGGGCTGGATCAAGGCACTCTGGTCGGTGCTGCTCATCCTGCTTCCGGTCGCCCTCGTCTTCTCGGACAGCTCTATGGCGAACCTTCAGTCCGTCAGCATCATCGCGGCCTTCCCGATCGGTGCCGTCATCGTCCTGATCACCGCCGCGTTCCTGAAGGACGCGAAGGCGTATCTGGAGGAGATAAACTAGACATTTGGATGGCCCCCTGTGTCTGAATGCTTGAGATGTTTTGGCGTGAGACGTTGAATGTGTATGGTGGAATATGCTAGAATTCTGTTGAATATGATTTGAGATTATTTTAACAGGGGGACATGATGTTACAGAGCTTTTTTAATTATGATAATCCGATCTGGCGTTTCATGGGGCGGCTTGGCGATATGATCGTGCTGAACCTTCTGTGGCTCGTCTGCTCGATTCCGGTCGTGACGATCGGTGCGTCCACGACGGCACTGTACTACTGCACGCTGAAGTATGTTCGTAATGAGGATTACGGTGATTTTCGGATGTTCTTCCGCTCGTTTAAGCAGAATTTCAGGCAGGCAACGCTCATCTGGATCCCGATGCTGCTGATTGCTGCGGTGCTGGGCTTCGACTTCTGGTTCTTCGGACAGCTGATGGCCGGCTCTGGTACGGTGAAGTTCTTCCTGCAGGAGGTCGTGCTCGCCATGATCATCGTCTGGAGCTTCGTCTTCCTGTATGTATGGCCGGTCTTAAGCCGTTTCGAAAATACGACGAAGAACACCATCCTGAATGCCATCCTGATGTCGATCCGCTATCTCGGATCCACGATTTCGATGCTGATCTGTGATGTCGTGATTCTGCTGGTATGGTATATTCTCTTATTTTATATACCATGGCTGTCCGCGTTTCTGATGCTGATGGGCTTCGCACTGATCGCCTGGATCAACTCCACGATGTTCGAGCATATCTTTCTCAAGTTCATGCCGAAGGAGGATCACAGCCACGACGGTGATGTGCACCCGATTCTCGAGGATATCAATATGGATGGCTCTCTAAAGGAGGGGGCTGCCGAAGAAACCGGTGAGGCGATTTCCAGCTTGAAGAAATCATCGGAAGATGAGATATGACAGAGAAAAGAGAAGTAAAAGAAACCCTGCACTGAAAACATGAAAATCAAAAACAGGACCATACAGAGGCCTCCGGCGCAGTTTTGCCGGGCTTCTGCATGGTCCTGTTTTCGATTCGTTCGTCTTCGGCGATCTGAGTTTCTCCGGCTGAATTTTTATCATGTGATTTTTCTGTAAATAAAAAAAATCCCCCATAAAAGGGAGGAGGGCAGGTGATCCTTCGATCCCTGCCCGAGTATTATGAAAAAAATCTTTTTAAATCGATAACTTATTTGTTATCTTGGTTATAATATATAAGTCAATGGTGAACAAAGTATGTGGGGCACGTGAACATTCTGTTAACATTCAGGTTCAAATATGAACGGACTATGAACACAGAATTCAAATTTGACTTTTCGAATACGGAGACTTCTGCTACACTTCAGAAAGTGCAGAACGATGCCGAAAAATCGGTATCCCGGTCCTGCGCCGGTCAGAAAGAAAGATGGAGATAAGAGCATGATCAGAAATGTGATATTCGATGTGGATGGCACCTTATGGGACTCGGCGCGTCAGGTGACGGCGGCCTGGCAGGAGGTGCTGGACCGTCATCCGGAAACAAAGGACGTGAAGATCACGGTGGACGATATGTACCGCTATATGGGACACACGATGTATGAAATCAGCTGCATGATGCTGCCGGATATCTCGGAGGAGCTGCGGGCGCTGATCATGCAGGACTGCATGGAGAACGAGGACCAGTACCTTCGTGCCCACAGCGGAGATTTCTATCCGGGCTGCATGGAGACGATCGAGCGCCTCCATGAGGAGGGCTACCGCGTGTACATCGTGTCGAACTGTCAGGACGGCTACATCGAGACCCTCATCGAGGATGCCGGCTGGATCCTGGGACCGGTAGAGGTCGAGGGCGATGTGCAGGACTTCGAGTGCTATGGACGAACCGGAAAGAAAAAGGGCAGCAACATCCGGCTTCTGATGGAGCGAAATGGCCTTCTGAAGGAGAGCTGTGTCTACGTCGGCGATACCGCAATGGACGAGGCTGGCGCCGCGCAGGCCGGCATCCGCTTTATCTATGCGAGCTACGGCTTCGGCACCGTCGCGAACCCGAAGGCCGTGATCCACGAAATCTCCGAGCTCCCGGAGGTGCTTCAGCGGCTTTCGAAATGAGAGCAGGGGCTGGACCGAAAATAGTTCTGAATTTAGTACAATATGCTTGATGACTTAAAAGAGGCTGTGCTATACTTTAAATGTTTTGAAAACGCTTACAAATGGTACTGCGCTTTCAGGTAAACCAGTTAGGTTCTGTCGGCATAGTGCAGACAGTTTTAAATGGAGGAAGTTATGGATTTAAATTTAAGACCAGCAAATGAGTGTGCATTTGATGCGGTTTCTCTGGGCGAGGTTATGCTTCGTCTGGATCCAGGTGAGGGCAGAATTAGAACTGCCAGATCCTTCCGTGCATGGGAAGGCGGCGGAGAGTACAACGTTATCCGCGGACTTCGTAAGTGCTTCGGTTTAAAGACCGCTGTTCTTACTGCACTTGCAGACAATGAGGTCGGTCACCTGGTTGAGGACTTCATGATGCAGGGTGGTGTGGATACATCCCTCGTAAAGTGGATGGACACCGACGGAATCGGCCGTGTATGCAGAAACGGACTGAACTTCACAGAGAGAGGCTTCGGTATCCGTGGTGCAAAGGGCTGCTCCGACCGTGCCAACACCGCTATTTCCAAGGCTACACCGGCTGATTTTGATTTCGATTACATCTTCGGTGAGCTCGGCGTTCGCTGGCTCCACACCGGCGGAATCTATGCAGCTCTTTCTGAGCAGGCTTCCGAGACCGCAATCGCTGCGATCAAGGCTGCGAAGAAGTATGGCACCATCGTTTCCTATGACCTCAACTACCGTCCTTCCATGTGGTCCGCAATCGGCGGCCAGGCAAAGGCGCAGGAGGTAAATAAGGAGATTGCTCAGTACGTTGACGTTATGATCGGTAACGAGGAAGACTTCACCGCTTGCCTCGGCTTCCAGATCGAGGGCCAGGACGAGTCTCTGAAGGAGCTCAATATCGACGGCTACAAGAAGATGATCAACGAGGCTGTAAAGACCTACCCGAACTTCAAGGCAGTTGCAACGACGCTTCGTACCGTTCACACTGCAACCGTAAACGACTGGTCCGCACTCTGCTGGGCAGACGGCGAGATATACAAGGCAGCGGATTACAAGGGCCTCGAGATCATGGATCGTGTCGGCGGCGGCGACTCCTTCGCATCCGGCCTCGTATATGGCCTCATGACTACCGGTGATGCGGAGAAGGCTGTAAACTACGGTGCAGCTCACGGCGCACTCGCGATGACCACTCCGGGTGACACCACCATGGCTACCAAGAAGGAAGTAGAAGCCATCATGGGCGGCGCAGGCGCACGTGTACAGCGTTAATTCCTGATTTGCTTCATTAAGACAAAGCTCCCCTTACCTTCGGGTAAGAGGAGCTTTTCTTGTACTCAGTTGTACGAATGTCATTACACAGCAGAACCGGCGCCATAGGGGAACCAGCTTGCGCATTCAAAGAACAGGTTCTTATGAAAAGTCCGTGTAGGGCATACAGATTTATCTGTAATGCCCTACACGGACTTTTCATGAGGTTCTGTACTTTGAACTAAGTGAGCGGTTCCCCTATGGTGCCGGTTCTGCGTTCGGAATACATTTATGCTACGTTCATCACGAGCGGCACCAGCACCACGGTGAGGATTCCCGCCACACAGATACTGATGGAACCCATGGCGCCCTCGATCTCACCGAGCTCCAGCGCCTTCGCGGTACCGACCGCATGTGCCGAGGTACCGAGCGCGAGCCCCCGCGCGATCGGATGATCGATATGGAAAAGCCGGAAGACCAGCTCTGCGATCATATTGCCGAGGATGCCCGTGATGATGATCGCCGCCACGGTCAGCGTGACGATACCGCCCGCCTCCTCTGAGACACCCATGCCGATCGCCGTCGTGATCGACTTCGGCAGTAGGGTGGCGATGTGCTCCGCTGTCAGTCCGAACAGCTTTCCCATGATGAGAATGCTGAGAATCGAGCATAGCGTGCCGGCGGTGATCGCTGCCAGCACTGCCACCAGATTATCCTTCAGCAGCCGGAGCTGCTTGTACATCGGAATCGCGAGACAGACCGTCGCCGGTGTCAGCAGGTAGCTGAGCAGATTCGCACTCGCCTTGTAATCCTCATATGGAATCTGAAAGATCACCAACACCGCGATGACCATGATCGTCGACACCAGCAGCGGATTCAGGATGGCGACACGGAACTTCGCCTTCAGCCGGACGGCCAGCAGAAATAAGAAGATACTTAAGATTAAACCGAAATAGCCAGAGCTCTGCAGTGCTTCCTTCATCATGCCTTCTCCTTTCGCTCCGCTTCCGCGGAAGTTATCTGTGCAGCGCCGGAAGCATTGGCCTCCGCCTGTGACGCGTGGCGCTGCACTTCCTTCTCGTGCAGGATCTCACGGTAGCCGTTCGCACCATCGATCTCACCGTTCGGACTGAGCGTCCGGCGACCGATGCCGAAAGTCTCGTGCGGCTCGAGTGAAAGCTCGGCGTCCTCTGCAGCCTGATCCTCCTTCGACTCACTGCGCCGAAGAATCGCGGTGGCGGTCAGGCCCGTGACGATCATGACGAGCACCGTCGACACGACGATGATCACGAGGTACGGCAGGAGCACCGGGAGCAGGATATCGATGGCACTCATGATGCCGACCGCCGCCGGAATGAACATCATGGTCATGGTGTCGAGCAGGAAATTACCCGCGCCCTCGACCTCCGGAAGCTTCACGATCCCGGTCACCAGTGCGATCAGCAGCAGGATCATACCATACACACCCGCCGGAACCGGAAGGGGCAGGAGCGTGTTCAGCAGTTCACCGAGAAAGGTGAATGCGATGATCCACATGATTTCTTTTACATACTTCATACTTGTCTCTTTTCTTTACTATAGGTCCATCAGTGCACGCAATAGCCTCCATTATACGCTCATGACGGACGCTGTAAAGCGTTAATTTATTATCCAGACACTGCCATAACCCGTACATATAAAAGTATGTGATTCTGTGCATTTCCCCTATTGTGCTTTGTGAAAATTCCATTATACTAAAATGCGGTGGTTAATGATTTACTACGTTCAATTTCATATGGAGGGTAAAGATGACAGATTTTAAGCCAGTGAAGGAAGGCAAGGTTCGTGAGATCTATGATCTCGGAGACAAGCTCATCATGGTCGCAACCGACCGTATTTCCGCATTTGATGTGATCCTGAACAACCAGATCACAGAGAAGGGTAAGGTTCTGACCCAGATGTCGAAGTTCTGGTTCGATCTGACGAAGGATGTAATCCCGAACGATCTGATCTCTGTTGAGAACAAGGATATGCCGGAGTTTTTCCAGCAGCCGGAGTTTGAGGGCAGAGCGACACTGTGCAAGAAGCTCGAGATGATCCCGATCGAGTGCATCGTACGTGGCTACATCACTGGTTCCGGCTGGGAGAACTACAAGAAGGACGGCACCATCTGCGGCATGAAGCTCCCGGAGGGCCTCGTCGAGTGCGCGAAGCTTCCTGAGCCGCTTTACACTCCGTCGACGAAGGCAGAGATCGGCGATCACGATGAGAACATCAATTTCGAGCAGTCCATCGTGGTTCTCGAGAAGGCATTCCCTGGCAGAGGCGAGGAGATCGCGACGAAGATCAAGGATGCAACGATCGCTGTATATAAGAAGTGCGCAGACTATGCGCTTTCGAAGGGCATCATCATCGCCGACACCAAGTTCGAGTTCGGTCTCGATGAGGAGGGTAATGTGCTCCTCGCCGATGAGGTACTGACACCGGACAGCTCCAGATTCTGGAGACTCGACCAGTACAAGCCGGGTGAGGGACAGTCCAGCTTCGATAAGCAGTTCGTACGTAACTGGCTGAAGGCAAACCCGGACAACAACGCAACCCTTCCGCAGGAGGTTGTTGATAAGACCATCGCCCTCTACAAGGAAGCGTACACTATGCTGACCGGCAAGGAAATCTGAGGATTATAACAGATCCTGTGATTTCAGCAGTTTCCGGGACCGGAATCCCTTCCGCGATACTGACCGCGAAGGGAGACGTCGGATTATAACAGATCCTGTGATTCTGCTTATTGAACAAATTCAAAAACATCGGGCGCCATGTATGTACATGACGCTCTTTTTTTGTATAATTTTTTTATATTGAGCACAATTAAAGGAGAGTCCACCATGGCAGATCATTACGATGAGAACGACGAGGAAGTGGTATCCCTTCCGGGCGTAGATACCGATGGCGAACGCACAGAGAATATCGATGACGGACGGATTCGTCGACCGTCTGAATTTTTCGTCCGCACCACGGGCGACGATATCGACGAACAGGAGCATGCCCGACGCGAATACTTTAATAAGGTCGTCGGTGAAGCAGAGAATGAAGCATTACAGGCAGCGGAGGGGCTGGGCCCGAACGCCGAAAACTCCTTGCTCTACCGCATCTGGTCCCGCGTGAATCACGAAAGCGAGGAGGCCGTCGCCGGCATCGTCGAAAAGAAGGTCGAGTACGTCGAGCTCTTTTTCGACCTCATCTTCGTGTACAGCCTCCGTACGATCAACGCACTGTTTCATGCCTATGAGCACTCCTTCCCGCCGATGAGTGCGATCCAGACCTTCCTTTTCCTGACCGCGGTCGTCATGCAGGTCTGGATGTTTACCACGATGTTTTTCAACCGTTACGGCCGGAAAGCCCTCCGGGATTACATCAGTATCTTCATTAATATGTATCTCCTGTACTACATGGCGAGCGGCTCGAACCACCACTGGCTCGATCATTATATCCGCTACCACGGAGCCTGGGCACTGATCATGCTGAACCTCGCGTATCGAAGCTGGGATAAGCTGCGTTTCGCCCCGCATCTCGATGACATCGACCGGAGGATACTCAGGGCGAATGTCGTCCATCATCTCATCGAGTGCGGCATCATCCTCGTGTCGATCCCGGTGCATGAAACCACCGGCGTCGTGCTCTCGCCGCTTGCGCTGATTTACGGCTATGTCGCAAAGGCCAGTGAGTTCCGCGCCTATAAGGCGAGACCGTGCGACTTCCCGCATCTCGCCGAGCGAAATCTGCTGCTCGTGATCCTGACCTTCGGTGAGATGATCATCGGCATCGCCAGCTTCTTCGAGACGGGGAAGAATGTGCTTCTGAACATCATTTCCTTCCTGATCGTCATCGGCATGTTCCTGAGCTACGGCTTTTTTAATGACAATGTCCTCGACCATCACAGAAAGACCTCCGGCCTCGGCTTCCTCGCGATCCACGTCATCATGATCCTCGCGATCAACTCGACGACCATCGCGCTCGAGCTCCTCGCTCGCCCGCTGGTGCCGCTCTTCCCGAAGACCATGTGGATGGCGACGATGCTCTTCGTCTATTATGTATGCCTGCTGGGCTTCGAGCGCTACGCGAAGGAGCATCTTCGTGCGAACCGCTTCCGTTTCTTCGGCTATATTCTGTCGGCGCTGATCATCTACTTCGGGCTGATGCTCCTCGCCAGACATGACCAGATCGTCGGTGCACTGATTACCCTTGCGCTCGTGTACGGCATCTTCGGCGTCATCCTGCATCTGCACCACAGCAGCCTCCGCAAGATGAAGGTCGGCGGATACATCTCGTAAACCTGGGATACGGGGGCCCCGGCTTAGATTTCACCGGTCTCGGAGTACTGTGCTTCCGGTTGTCGTTCGCCGAGCTACGTCTGAACAGCAGCACCCCGGATGAAACGTAGAATACTGATTGAGTTCACTCCTCTGAAATGCTAGAATAGTCACGTACATTTGTTTGACGGATTATTCTCTTTTCAGAGGAGTTTTTTTATGAAACTGATTCACTGTGCAGACCTGCATCTCGACAGCCGGATGAGTACGCATCTCGGGGATGCGGCAGCCCGGGAGCGGCGGCAGGAGCTGCTCGGCACCTGGCTCCGCCTCGTCGCGTACGCGGAGCAGCATCAGGTGCGCGCGATCCTCATCGCCGGCGACCTCTTCGACCGGCCGGCCGTGAGCCGGACGACGGCGCATGCCGTCCTCGAGAGCGTACGTACCCACCCGGAAATCGCGTTTTTCTATTTAAAAGGAAATCATGACACGGACAGCTTTCTGAACCAGGCGGAGAGTCTGCCAGAGAATCTCTATACCTTCCAGGACACCTGGCGGAAGTACCGGCTGTCAGATCATCTCGTGATCGCCGGCCGAGAGTTTACGGAATCCGGCACCCTGAACGAGCTGGCGGCGAAGACCCTGCGCCTTGAGGAGGCCGATGTAAACATTGTCCTCCTCCATGGGCAGGTCAGCGAAAGCACAGCGCAGGACAGTGCGTCGACCGAGACGATCCGTCTCGCGGACTATGCGCATCAGGCCATCGATTATCTGGCGCTCGGACATGTGCACCAGTACCAGGAGGGAAGCCTCGACGGGCGCGGAAGCTGGTGCTATCCGGGCTGCCTCGAGGGGCGCGGCTTCGATGAGTGTACGCGGCATGGCTTCGTCCTGCTCGAGGTCGATGAGGCGACACATCAGCTCCGGCGTCAGCTCGTGGATATCAGTACGCGCCACCTCTGGACGGTGCCGCTGGAGGTGCAGGGGCTTGACTCGTCGATGGCGATCGTGCGGCGTGCGCGTGCCCTGCTGTCACTGCTTTCCGGGACGCCTAGTGCGGATCCGGCGATCGCGGAGATCCCGGCGGAACGCGTCGAGGCGATCCTTCAGGCGGGGGCCGGGGTGCGCATGCGCGCGCAGGACCTCGTGAAGCTGGAGCTTCGCGGCGCGCTTGCGATGGATGTGGAGCTTAGCCTCGACTTCATCCGTACGCAGCTTGCACCGATGTTTTACTTCCTTCGGGTCGTGGATGAGACACGGCGTTTCATCGACCCGTCGATGTATCAGCATGATAAATCGCTGAAGGGCGCGTTCGTCCACTCGGTTGAGGCGGATGCGACGCTCGACGAGCAGACGAAGGCGGCGGTGATCGAAGCAGGTCTCCGGCTGCTGCGGGGCGAGGAGCTGCTGTGAGTGGGGGCCGTGGCAGAACGGGACGGATCGGGCGGCGCTTCCGAGGCGCGCTGCCCAGTAAAGAAAGAGAGAATCGAAGGATTTGTAGATGAGATTACTGAACTGTCAAATCGAAAATTTCGGAAAGCTGCAGAATCTGGAGCTTGATTTCCAGGACGGGCTCAATGTCTTCCTCCGGGAGAACGGCTTCGGGAAGTCGACGCTGGCGGCCTTTATCCGGGTCATGTTCTATGGACTGTCCGGTGAGCGGAAGGCGCAGGACAGCGACAATGAGCGGAAGAAATACCGTCCATGGCAGGGCGGCAGCTTCGGCGGCTCGCTCTGCTTCGCGCTCGACGACGGAAGGTGCTACCGCATCACACGACACTTCGGCGAGCGGAAGGGGCAGGACCAGTTCATGCTCTACGATGCGGAGACGAATCTGCCGTCGAAGGACTACAGTGAGCGTATCGGGGAGGAGCTCTTTCGCATCGATGAGACCTCCTTCCGGCGTACCTGCTTCATCGGACAGCAGGCGCTCGAAACCGGCGTGACCTCGGAGATCAATGCGCGTATCGGTAATGTCTCAGAGGATCCGGAGGATATGAACCGTTATGCAGCGGTGCTGGAGCAGCTGAAGGATGAGATCAATGCACTCTCACCGGCGCGGCGGACGGGTGCGATTTTTAAGAAACGTCTGGAGCTCGAGGAGCTGAAGAACGGCTGTGCCGGCAGGGAAGCGGAAGAGCAGCAGGCGGTTGAGGGGGCGGCCGCACTCCACCAGGCGCGCGAAACGAAGCAGCGCCTGCAGTCGGTGCTGGAAAGCACGAACCGGCGACTGGTCCAGCAGAGTCAGCAGCAGGACGCGATCCGCGACCGGATGGAGTATGACCGCCTGTGCGCGGATCGCAGCGACAGCCTGACACGGCTCCTGGAGCAGGAGCGGCGTTACCTTGGTGCTTCCTTCGATACGCTGAGCGGAGAGCAGCGGGCACAGCAGCTGCAGCGGGCGCTGCGGCGTCTTCAGGAGACCTTCCGAAGCGGACTCCCATCGGAAGCCGAGATGCGCGGCGCGGAGAAGCGTCTCGGTCGCATCGCCTGGCTGGCAGATCGCATCGCCGGCCTCGAGCAGCAGGGCGGCCGTCGGAGACGGAAGGCATCGCCGAAGAAGAGTACACAGCAGACACGCGCCTTCGCCGGACTGCTGCTGTCCCTCCTTCTGCTGCTCCTCGGTGTGTACTGTCTTCTTCATTTCGGCGGAAACATCATGCCGAGTGTCGTGCTGCTCGGTCTCGGAGCGCTTGCGCTGCTGCTGTCTGCCGCTCGCTTCGTGAAAAGCACAGGAACGAGGAGTGATGATCAGGAGCGCATGGCCGCGCTGCAGAATATGCGTGTGGAGCTCGAGCACCTGAACCAGGAGCTGAACCGCTTTCTGGGCCGTTTCTATCCGGAGATGGACTACAGTGCCGCTGCGGATGATCCCACCGCGGCGGAGGGGGAGGATGTCGACGGCGATGACATTGACCGAAGACACCCGAACCGGGCAGCCCTGCTTCGCCGGCTCGGCACGGACATGCTCAGCTACAGCCGGCTTACGGATATCCGAACGATCGCTATCGAGCTTTCGAAGCGGCAGCAGGCGCAGGAGGCCTTCGAGCAGAGCCATGATATGGAAAAGCTGCGCGCCATCCAGAGACCGGCGGAGGCAGCGGAGAGTCTCGCAGCGCTGAGCCAGCAGATACAGACGCTGCGGGCACAGCTCGAAGCGCTCGAGGCCCGTATCCAGCAGCTGTCCGCTGAACAGGAAGCAGCGGAGCGCAGACTTGAGGAGCTGTACGAGATGGAGCGGCATGCACAGCAGGCCCTCGAGGATCTCGCGGCGATGGAGCAGCGCCACCATCTGCTGACGCTCGTCCGCGACCACCTCACGAAGGCACGGAACGACTTCACGAAGCAGTACATGGACCCGATGATGGATGCGTTCACGAAGTACTACTGTATCCTGTCCAATGCCTCGGACGAAGCGCTGGTGACTACCCCGGGCGGAACGGTAGCGCGAATGGATGCGCCTGCTGGCAACGGGACAGCACACGTGACGTCTTCGCTGACGGACACAGCAGCAGGCAGTGAAGCGGTCGTCTCCTCGCCGTCGGCGATTCCGTTCCGCATGGATGCGGATTTTAACGTGCATCTCCTCGCAGAAGGGGAGGCACGTAATACGGAGCTTCTTTCTGCCGGCTACCGGAACCTCGTGGAGCTCGCGCGGCGCATGGCCTTCATTGACGCCATGTATAAGGAGGAGAAGCCGTTCATCCTCCTCGATGACCCGTTCATCAACCTCGATCCGCCGAAGGTCGAGGGCGGCATGCGCTTCCTCGAGGCCATCGCCCGTGACCACCAGGTGATTTACTTCACCTGTCATGATAGCCGTAAATAAAAGAAACCACCGTACAAGCCTTACGCAGGCTGTACGGTGGTTTTTCTGTTCGCTACATACTGAAGATGCAGCGCGGTCGTCTTTTTTAACGTTTTCTTGTTTTCTTCCCAACTTCCGAAGTGGCCTCTGCTTCCTCAACGAGGTTCTGCGAAACGGTCATCTCCTGATTATCGATGTGCTCCTTCATCAGTGTCTTCGCGCGGATGAGATCACGGATCCGGATCGCCTGCAGGATCTCCTCGTGCTCATGCACGAGGATGCCACGCTTCGCCTCATCCTTGATATACTCGAGACGATAGCGGTACATCTGCTCCCGGAGATTATTGATCATCTGGACGAGCTTCTCGTTTCCGGAGGCCTTATAGATGATGTCATGGTAGGCCTCGTCGGCCTCGGCGATCTCGATCTCCGTGCCGCCGTTCTTCACGACCTTCTGAAAATGATCCTCGGCTGCGCTCAGCTCACGAAGCTCTTCGTCCGTGATCCGCTGACAGGCGAGGTCCGTCGCCAGCTCCTCCAGGGCACCACGCACCTCGAGGGTATCCTGCAGATTCTTGTGGGAGATCTTCGCGACCTCGGCACCACGACGCGGAATCATCAGTACGAGACCTTCCAGCTCCAGCTTTCGGATCGCTTCACGAATCGGTGTACGGGAGACACCGAGCTTCTCGGCGAGCTGGATCTCCATAAGACGCTCACCCGGCTTTAGCTCGCCCTTCAGGATCGCCTGACGGAGTGTGTTGAACACGAGATCCCGTAAAGGAAGATATTCATTCATATTTACTGTAAAATCATTCATCACTGTACTTGTCCTCCGAAGAAAGTCGTTCACAGGCGAGCCGGACGGCTCGGTGAGGTTCTGGATGGCTGCAGCCATGGCTCGGTGAGGTATACCTGCTTCGCGAGGCCGCTTTCCTTCGCGGAAAGCAGCGCCTGATAGCAGGCCTGTGCCTTTTCGGGATCATCGAAGAGGCCGAACACCGTCGGGCCGGAGCCGGACATCATGGCATTCAGTGCGCCGAGCGCCATCATACGCTCTTTGATGGCGTCGATTTCCGGATGCTGCCGGCTGGTGACGGTTTCGAGGATATTCCCCATCCGTCCGGCGACTGCGCGTACATCCCGCGCCTTCAGCGCCTCGATCACCTGATCAACATTCGGGTGTGCCTCCGCCGGGAGCGTGTTTACATGCAGGTTCTCGTAGACGGCCTTCGTGGATACCGAGATCGCCGGCTTGGCGAGCACGATCGAGCAGGCCGGCAGTGCCGGGAGCGGAGTCAGAATCTCTCCGATGCCCTCGGAAAGTGCCGTCCCGCGCATGAGACAGAACGGGATGTCTGCCCCGAGCTGGACGCCACGCTTCTTCAGCTCTTCGAGACTCAGCCGGAGATCAAACAGCCGGTTCATACCGTACAGTACCGTGGCCGCATCCGCAGATCCTCCGGCCATGCCGGCGGCCACCGGGATGATCTTTCGAAGATTCATCTTCACACCGCCCTCGAGATGAAACTCGTCCATCAGCATCTTCGCCGCCCGGTACATGAGATTGTTTTCGTTGACCGGCAGAAACGGCAGATTGGTTTTCAGCACGATGCCCGGCCTGTCGGTGCGCTCGATATCGATGTTGTCGTGGAGCTTCACGGTCTGCATGATCATGCGAACATCATGATAACCGTTCGGGCGCTGCCGCAGCACGTCGAGCGACAGATTGATTTTTCCATATGCCTGAAGTTTGATATGATTCATAACTCCCTGTTTCCTTGATTTGTATTTTGGCCTTTGTATACATTACTCTTATTTTAGGGCATCCCGACGTTTAAAGCAAGCGCTCCTCTGCTCTATTGACAAAAGAAAAGTGGATGAGTATACTCTCTGACATGAGTGACAGACTGTCACTTTGGGTGACGACATGTCATCTTTTTAACATGACGAAACCGGCACCGACGTGAAGCGACGATATGCGGAGCATTCGAGGTGCCGTCAAGGAGAGGAGAATCTATGGCGACGGAAAGATTTCTTAAGCTTTCCCAGGATAAAAAAGACAGAATATTACAGGCAGCAAGGCATGAATTTGCGAGGGTCCCGTTCGAGGATGCCTCGATCAATCAGATTATCAAGGAGGCCGGGATTTCTCGCGGTAGCTTCTATACCTACTTCGAGGATAAGCTGGATCTTCTCCACTATGTATTTCGCGATGAGGGGATGCGAAACGAGCAGTATTTCCGGGAACTTCTGCTTCGAAAGCAGGGGAACTACTGGGAAGCGCTTCATGAATGGGTGTACAGCATCGAAAAGCTCATCGATCAGGGTTCGATACAGGAAGACATCAACATCATGATGCAGAGCGGTATGATGCAGCGTATCCTTGCGTTCACCGAAAGTGGAAAGATGGACCATGCGGAGTGCATGAAGAACGAGTGGTTCCGAAGGCAGATCGATCCGACCTGCTTCCGTCATAGCGATCGTCCGGGACAGTTTGCCGTCATCATCCGACTCGGAAACGCCATCGCGATGATGACCGTGATGGCGCTGGTCGCACATGCGCCGGAGGAGCACGCGCGTGTCCTTCGAAACTTTGAAACAGAGCTTGCCATCCTGCGAGAGGGTGCGGATCCGCATTTTCGTGTGGGGGAGGCGCCGATCGGCGATGTGAGCGCAGGCGCGTAAGCCATAAGTGTTCAGGCCGACGACATTGGCCAGGACCCGGATGTGAAGGAACAGTAAAATTACAAGATCAGAAAACAGGAGATTATATATGAAGAAACAGGTAAAGATCGCCATCGGTGCCGTCATCGTACTCGGCTTTGCAGGGCTCGTGGCGACGCGCATGATGAAGCCACAGGAGGAGATGCAGACGAAGGGACTGCCGGCGGTCACGCTGACCACGGCGACGGAGGGAAGCATCGAGCAGACGACCGCGCTTATGGGTACGGTTCAGCCGTCCGACACCTACTACATCACCCCGAAGGTGGCCGGTGAACTCGTCGAGATCTACGTTCAGAACGGCCAGTCCGTTGAGGAGGGCGCGCCGATCGCGAAGATCGATAACCAGAAGCAGATCGATGCCGCGAAGTCTCAGATGGAGGCGGCCAATGCTTCCGTTCAGGCGGCTTCGCAGCAGGCCGCGACGGCGCAGGATGCGGTGAATCGTATGACACCGCTCTACGAGTCCGGCGATATCTCGGTGCAGAGTTATAACCAGACCGCGAACTCCGCGAAGGCCGCAGCTTCCCAGGTGGATGCTGCGAAGGCCCAGGCGGCGAGTGCGAAGCTGAACTACGAGACTCAGGTGGAGTTTGCTACGGTGACCGCACCGGCAGCCGGCGTCGTACAGAACCAGAACATGACCCTGCACGGTATGGTGTCCCAGTCCTCTCAGCTCTGCGTCATCACCGGTACCGGCGCGAAGGTCGTCAAGTTTAACGTGACCGAGGATGTCCTTCAGAACCTGACGCTGGGTCAGACCGTGACGGTGGAAAAGAACGGTAGCAGCTATAGTGGTACGGTCACGAAGCTGACGAAGCTCGTGGATCCGCAGTCGGGACTCTTCCCGGTAGAGGCGACCCTTTCCGGTGCCGACGCTCTTTCCGACGGCAGCAGCACGAAGCTTTCGCTGGTGGCCGCGAAGGCGGACCATGCCCTTCTCGTCCCAGTGGATGCGGTGTACTATTCCGGTGGAAATCCATACGTGTACACCTATGAAAATGGTCTCGTGAAGCGTGTCTTCATCACCACCGGTATCTCCGATGATCAGTATTATGAAGTGACGGATGGCCTCGATGGCACGGAGCAGATCGTGGACAGCTGGACCGATGACATCTATGATGGTGCCGAGGTCCGCATCGTGGATGCAAATGGCCAGACGACCGAGGATGCATCCACAGGTGCAGAGACGGAAGAGACCCACGCAGCAGACTGAACCTGAGGAGAGAATACTATGCATAAAATAACCGAATTTGTCCTGAAAAGACCGGTTACCACCTTCCTCGTGGTCGTCAGTCTGATCTTTTTCGGATTCATGTCCATCACGAACCAGAAGATGGAGCTCATGTCCGACATCGAGATGCCGATGATGATCGTCACCACGACCTATGCAGGCGCGTCACCGGAGGATGTGGATAAGCTGATCACGAAGCCGATCGAGGACGGTGTATCCGTCCTGTCGGATGTGAAGGAGGTCACCTCCCGTTCCGCAGAAAACTACGGCATGACCATCATCCAGTATGAGTATGGTACGGATATGGATGAGGCCTATGATGCGCTGAAAAAGAAAATGGATGCCATCAAGTCGAAGCTTCCGGATGGCGCAGATGATCCGACCTTCCTCGAGATGAGCATGAACGGACAGCCGTCCATGTACCTCACCATCCAGAATCCGACGCAGGAAAACATGTACAACTATGTCGAGAATGACATCGCACCGGAGTTCAACAAGCTGAGCACGGTTGCGTCGGTGGATACGACCGGCGGACAGAAGCAGTACGTACAGATCCAGCTGATTCCGGAGAAGCTGAAGCAGTATCATCTTTCCATGTCGACCGTGGCACAGCTTGTCAGTGCCGCAGATTTCAGCTATCCGGCGGGTACGACCAGCGTCGGCAGCCAGGATCTTTCCGTCACCACCTCGGTCAGCTACCCGGATGTGCAGTCGCTTCAGAATATCCCGATCGTCACCGGAAACGGCAGTACGATCTACCTGAAGGACATCGCCCTCGTGCAGCTCGCACTGGAGGACAAGGCGGCCATCGGCCGTTATGATGGCAACGATACGATGATGCTGAGCATCACGAAGACCCAGGACTCCTCCGCTGTTTCCATGTCGAAGGAAGTGATGTCTGAAGTGAACGAGCTGAAGGCGAAGGACGAGAACCTCGACATCATCGTCGTACAGGATGAGGCCGATATGATCAAGAGCTCGCTCTCATCCGTTTTCCAGACCATGATTGCCGCCGTCATCATCTCGATGGTCATCATCTTCATCTTTTTCGGTGACTGGAAGGCATCCCTCATCGTTGGTACCTCCATCCCGATCTCGATCCTGACGGCCCTCATCGCGATGTGGGCGATGGGCTACTCCCTCAACATGATCACGATGTCTGCGCTGGTGCTCGGCGTCGGCATGATGGTCGATAACTCGATCGTCGTCCTGGAGGCCTGCTTCCGTGCGATGGATAAGTATGTGGCGATTGGCGTGAAGACGCGGCGCAGCGCAGCGGTCGAGGCCGTAAAGACGGTCGGAGAATCCGTTCTCGGATCGACGGTCACGACCTGCGTCGTATTCCTGCCGCTCGGCTTCATGTCTGGTCTGTCGGGACAGTTCTTCGCACCGCTCGGCTTCACCATCGTGTTCTGTATGATCGCCTCGTTGATTTCGGCGGTTTCCGTCGTACCGCTCTGCTTCGTCTTCTATAAGCCGAAGGAGAACACGAAGGCACCGGCCTATAAGGCGGTCCGCAGCATGCAGGGTGGCTATCGCCGGATCATGGAGAAGCTGCTTCGGCATAAGAAGATGGTGCTTATCTCGACCGTCGGTCTCCTGATTCTGTCCTTCCTTCTGGCATCCCAGATCCGTATGGAGATGATGCCGCAGACCGATCAGGGCCAGATCGATATCACGGTTTCGACGAAGCCAGGTCTCAACATCGAGGAGGTAGATAAGATCCTTCAGAACATCGAGGCCATGGTCGCGGCCGATCCGGACACCGAGGACTATATGGTGAGCGCCGGCAGCTCGGGCATGATGTCGATGATGAGCAGTGGCGGCAACAGTGTGACGGCGTACCTGAAGAAGGATCGCAGCATGTCCACGAAGGAAAAGGCGAACGAATGGCGGAAGGCCCTCGATGGCACGAAGGACGCGGTCATCACCGTGGAGTCCTACAGTATGATGTCGACGATGTCGACTTCGAACGATACCTACTCTACGATCATCACCTCGACGAACTATGACAAGCTGAAGGAGGCCTCCGATCAGATCATTGACGAGCTTCGTCAGCGGAAGGATGTTACCGCCGTTCACTCCTCGCTCGAGAATGCGGCACCGCTCATCAAGTTCCATGTCGATCCGATCAAGGCGGCCGCCGAGGGCCTGACCCCGGTACAGGTCGGACAGCAGCTCTACAGCATGTTGTCCGGTACGAAGGCCATGACCATGCAGGTCGACGATGAGGATGTGGATGTCAAGGTCGAGTACCCGAAGGATGAGTATGACCATCTTCAGAAGGTAGAGGATATCTTCCTGAGCACGCCGACCGGCACCCAGGTACAGCTGAAGGATCTCTGTGATATTAAATTCGAGGATTCTCCGGCGACCATCGTACGTGATGATCGTAAGTATCAGCTGACCATCACGGCGGATTACACGGATCTCGCGGATAAAATGACCTCGAAGACCATCGATCAGGAGGTCATCGCGAAGTATCTCACGAACGGTATCGGCTACGCAGAGAGCTCCAGCACGAAAATGATGATGGAAGAGTTCAGCTCGCTGGGCATGGCCATCGTCATTGCGATTTTCCTGATCTGGGTGGTCATGGCGGCACAGTTTGAGTCCATGCGCTTCTCGTTCATGGTCATGACGACCCTGCCGTTTGCGCTGATCGGTTCCTTCTTCCTGCTGTGGATCGTGGATGCGACGATCTCCATGCCGTCCCTCCTCGGTTTCTTGATGCTGATCGGTACCGTCGTAAACAACGGCATCCTCTATGTCGATACCGTGAACCAGTACCGTATGGCGATGCCGCTCCAGCGTGCCCTCATCGAGGCTGGTGCGACCCGACTTCGCCCGATCCTGATGACGACCCTCACGACCGTCGTGTCCATGATTCCGATGGCAATTGGCATCGGCGACAACGGACAGATGATGCAGGGCCTCGCCCTCGTCGATGTCGGCGGTCTCACCGCCTCAACCCTCCTCGCCCTTCTGATGCTGCCGACCTACTATGCGGTCATGGATAAGCGGAAGAGAAACGTCGAGCGGGATGTTCCGGAGGCCGGCTATATGGTTGACCGTAATCCGGCCGAGTATTATCAGCAGAAAGCTGCATCGGAGTGGGAGCGCTACGGTACCCCGGACGATGATCCGACCCCGATGAACGATTCGGATATGACCGACGGATTTCCAGATTAAAAGCTGTTAGTATATGCTAACTCGTGATAAAATAGCCACGGAAACGTGACAGGATGCCTGCATTGGCAGAAACAGGCGGCGGACCGCCGGGATGTGACGGTCCGTCGAAAAGGAGAGTTCAATGAAGAAAAGCAGAAAGCAGATGACCGCCCTGACGCTCGTGCTCAGCATGGCGATGTCCGGACAGGTCCTCGCCGTGACGGGCGCGACGGTGGACTATGCGCCGGCGCAGACCTCCTATGAGCGGGAGCGGACGGTGGAGCAGTGGGCGACGCTGCGTGATGATGTGATCAGCTGGGATGAGCTGCAGGACCTCGTGCATGAGTACAATCCGACGGTGTCGGCGATGTGGCTGAACTACCGGAATAACGAGAACAGCGGCACCTATGACCTCGACTACGATGATGTGCTCGACGCCATCGAGAGCACGTATTCGAATTCGCTGGGAAACGGAGACATCTCGGATGCCACGGCAGAGATGACCCGGAGTACCTCGCTCGCGGGGATCGAAACGACGATTCAGAATTCGGACCGTCAGATCGTGGAGCTCACGAATCAGAAGACCGAGCGGAACATGACGGAGGCCATCCGGCAGCAGATCATCGCGATCTATACCTCGGAGCTTACGAAGGAGCTTGATCAGCTGACGGCGGAGTATAACGAGATGAAGATCGGCGTCGCCGAGCGGAAGCTGCAGGCGGGCACTGGTACGGAGCTCGAGGTGCTGACGGCACAGAAGACGGCGAAGGATGCCGAGGCTGCGCTGCAGGCCGCGACCGCGGATGCCACGAAGGCACGGCAGACCGTGCTCGTGAACCTCGGCTGGAACTATGATGCGACACCGCAGATCTGTGCGGTGCCGGAGGTGACGGACGCGATGATTGCGGCACTCGATCTCGCCCAGGATACGCAGACGGCACTTCAGAATAATTATCAGCTGCGCATCGATCAGCGGAAGCTCGCGCTCGCCGAGAGCGACGGCACGAAGAACACGACGCAGATCACCGTGACGAACGACGAGAATCAGGTGCAGTCAAACATGACAGCCCGCTACAATGCCGTCCTGAGTGCACAGAATGAGCTTCGGAAGGCGGAGCTGAATCTTCAGAATCAGCAGACGACCCTCGGACGTGTGACCCGCAGCTACGCAGCAGGCGCGGCGAGTGCGCGTGATCTCGAGGATGCACAGTACAGTGCGGCGGCAGCAGAATATACCGTGAAGCTCGATCGCTATGCGCTTCAGAGTGCATACTTCAGCTACCTCGCCGGCCGTGACGGCCTCGCGGGCAGCAGTGCGTCCTGACGTGACGGATAAGCATGCATCTGATCGATCAGCGTGACGAGGGCGTACAGGGTACGCCGGAGTTGTATGGCTGCACAGGTCGTAAGCGTGCCTGCCACGACGATGATCGTATAAACAGGAGAGTGACGATGAAGAAGAAAAAATATATGACCGCGCTTCTGATCCTGACGCTCGGTGCCTACGGCTTAGGATCGCCTGCATTGGCCGCGACCACGACCGTCAGCCATCCGCTGTACGGTGAGAGCCACACGCTGACGGGGCAGGATGCCTCAGGGCGTCCGGACGGGATGGATGACGCCACCTGGGCAGCGCTCATGGATGATGTCATCGAGTACAGCGAGATCCCGGATCTCGTGGAGTACCGGAGCATCATCGGGCGCACGCAGACGGCGATGATCGATGGACGAGCCGACGGCATGGTGCAGATGACGAATGCGCTGTCGAGTACGATCCGTGATCTGAGAGATACCATCTCGGATCTCCGGGATCGGGCGGCAGATAGTACGAGCGCGGAGGAGAAGCAGGCGCTGCTGATGCAGGTGCAGGTGCTGGAAGGCATGATCGGTACTGCCGGCGGCACGGGTCTGGCCGGAAACCAGAACCAGACAGAAAGTGGTATTTCGACCCTTGTGACGAAGCTGAAGCAGGGACTGCACCCGACGAAGGTGGCCCTGATATCCGGCATGAACGGTGCTTTCGTGGGCTACCAGAGTCTCGTGGAGCTTCGGGAGATGTACGCGGACCAGGTCGGGATGTACGAAGGGATGTATGAGCGTGCTGTGCGGCAGCAGGCTCTCGGTTCGGCGACGGCACTCGAGGTACAGCAGGCGAAGGTGAATCTCGATGGCGCGAAGCTGAGCCTCTCCGACACCGAGGAGAAGCTGCGTTCCGTGAAGGACGCCATCGCGCTGACGCTCGGATGGAATGCGGCGGATACCGCGAAGGTGACGATCGGAAAGCTTCCGGCGTATGACGCGGGCTTCATGGCCGGTCGGAACATCGAGGCGGACATCGCCGAGGCACGGCTGCATAATGTAGCCTATGGCAGTGCGATGGGGACGGTCGATAAGAACATCACCGGCTATACCGCGACGGATATCCAGCGGAGGTCGGCGGAGCAGAACCTCAATATCACGATGACGGAGCTCTATAACACGGCCGTGCAGGCGGGGACGACTGCGGAGTCGGCGCAGCTCGGCTTCCGGATCGCGGACCGTCAGAAGGACTCGGCGGAGCGTATGCTGGCGGCCGGTATGATGGGCCTCACGGATTATAAGGCCGCATCGGTGCAGTATATCGCATCGAAGATGCAGGCGGACATGTCCGCCATCAACGCCTCTGCGGCGGTGCTGAACTACCAGAACGCACTGCAGGGAATTCTGTGAGCCCTTCGCTTTCATCGTGGTATGGTGGTTTCCGATGTACCTTCGGAAGAGACACCGGGTTCCAGTCCTGACTGTAATAAATTTTTTAATGAACGATGTGCAAAATTATGCGCGCCCCGTGTGCTAGGATACGGGATGTCGGAAAGCTTGAAAAAGCGTCTCCTGTGCGGGTTTTGTGCATCGTTTTTTCTAGTCTGTCCGCAGACTAGAACTATGGTCCGCAGACAGACTATGGTCGGTATAACGACTATATTCAAAGAATAAACACTATGCTATACTTCGTGCAAAGGAAATAGTAACTCCTTGACAGAGATGGAATTTAAGCTTAAAATGATGAATTAAAAGAACATACGTTTTTATGGAGGATAGATATGGCAGCGAAGACCAGTAAGGCACCGGTTGACTATAATCAGGATCATGAGCAGAAGCTGAAGGCCCTGGATGTGGCACTCACACAGATCGAAAAGAATTTTGGTAAGGGCTCGATCATGAAGCTCGGTGAGTCCGCCGCAAATCTAAATATCGAAACCGTACCGACCGGATCCCTTTCCCTGGATATCGCGCTCGGTGCCGGCGGCTACCCGAAGGGAAGAATCATCGAAATCTATGGACCGGAGTCCTCTGGTAAGACGACGCTCGCGCTCCATGCCGTGGCCGAAGTACAGAAGCGTGGCGGGATCGCCGGCTTCGTCGATGCAGAGCATGCACTGGATCCGAAGTACGCGCAGAACATCGGCGTTGATATCGATAATCTCTATATTTCCCAGCCGGATTCCGGTGAGCAGGCACTGGAGATCGCCGAGACGATGGTGCGCTCCGGCGCGATCGATATCCTGGTCATCGACTCGGTCGCAGCCCTCGTTCCGAAGGCGGAGATCGATGGTGAGATGGGCGACAGCCACGTCGGTCTGCAGGCTCGACTCATGTCGCAGGCGCTTCGTAAGCTGACGGCGGTCATCGCGAAGTCGAACTGTATCCTGATCTTCATCAACCAGCTGCGTGAGAAGGTCGGCGTGATGTTTGGAAGCCCGGAGACGACGACCGGTGGACGGGCACTGAAGTTCTACGCCTCCGTACGACTGGATATCCGTCGGGTGGAGACCCTGAAACAGAACGGGGATGCCGCCGGTAACCGTGTACGTGTAAAGGTGGTAAAGAACAAGATCGCCCCGCCGTTTAAGCAGGCAGAGTTCGATGTTATGTTCGGCGAGGGTATCTCGAAGGCCGGTGACGTCCTGGATCTTGCGGTCAATGAGAACATCGTCGAGAAGTCTGGAGCATGGTTCGCCTATAATGGCGAAAAGATCGGACAGGGCCGTGAGAATGCGAAGGAGTACCTCCGTCAGAATCCGGCGGTCATGGCGGAGATCGAAGGCCTCGTACGCGAGAAGTACGGCCTGCCGAAGGACGAGTTTGCTGAGGCGGCAGCTGCGGCTGCGCAGCAGATGCCGGATACAGACACGGAAGAGCAGGATGAAGTATAAAGAACGCAGATACTCTATAACCCGGGTACGTATCAGTGGGTGAGAGAAGTGCGGATGTAAGCATGATAATCATCAGCCGGATGATCCTTTTGGATGATCCGGCTGGCTTTTTCTGTATATGATAGAAAAGAGCAATCGGTTTTCACGCATGATCGGACCACGGAACGTTTTCATGTCTTCGGTCAGCTGTATGTGAAAGGAAGATGAATTGAAAAGTCTGGAAGATTTTCAGAGAGAGCATGGTGGCGGTGAGCGATATGTGCTGGATCCGGATCAGCTGAGTGAGCGGGAGAAGCTCGTGAATCGCTGCAAGGAGCGCTGCCTCTATCTCATCGAGCACGCAGAGAAGAGCGAGTCCCGTCTCCGGGAGAAGCTTCGGAAATCCGGAAAATACACAGAGGACATCATCGATGAAGCGATGAAGATGCTGAAGCGCTATGGGTACATCGATGACCGTCGTTTCGCCGAGCAGCTGATTAAAACCTATGCCGGACAGAAGTCGCTCCGGGAGATCGAGCAGAAGCTCTACCAGCGGGGCGTCGGACAGGCGGAAATCCGCGCGGCGATGGATGCCTTCCGCGCAGACGACCAGCGCGCCGGCGACGCGGAGCTTGCAGCCGTGCAGCGGGCGATTCGTAAGAAGTGTAAGGATACGGAGGCACTCGGCGTAGAGGAGAAGCGGAAGCTCTATGCCGCACTGCTCCGGAAGGGCTTCAGCTATGAGCTCGTGACGCGGGCACTGGCGCTCGATGCTGAAGAAAGCCTGTAGCTTCTTCCCCCTGCAGCCTTGACAGATGATCACAGGAAGCGTAAAAGATGGGGATGAAGCATCGGTATCGATGCGCGGACGCATACGTACGTGAGAGGCTGCATGAGAAGATGAAGAACAGGGGAGATACAACAGAATCCGAAAAAGCAACATCCGTAATGGAATCTGAAAACAGTGAATCCGGGATGCGAGAGGCGCTGGCGCGGGATCAGAGGTATGGAAAGCCGGTCGTCGTCGCCGGCATCGTGCTGATCGCGATGGAACTCTGGAAGCAGCTGACGCTGTGGCTTCTCGTGGAGGGCGGACAGTATAATGTCTGGTACTTCCCGTTTCAGCTCTGTTCCCTCCCGATGTACCTCGCCCTCCTTTATGGTATGCTGCGGAAGCGTACAGGGCGGCGTGCCTTCATCATCAAACGGGCCCTCCTGACCTTTCTGCAGGACTACGGCTTTCTCGGCGGTGCACTGGCACTGATCGTACATGAAGGCCTCCTGCATCCGGGACATCCGCTGTTGACGGCTCATGGCTTCATCTGGCATATCGTGATGCTGCTGACGGCGCTCTATATTCATGCCACTGGACTTTCGGACAGATCCTGTCGGGGATTCCGGCGTACCCTCCCGATCTTCGGCATCGCCGTCGTCCTCGCAGAGCTCATCAACATCGCACTGCATCGCTATGGCGACTGTGATATGTTCTACATTACGCCATATCATCTCAGCTCTCAGCCGGTATTTCGTTCGATCGATGCCGTCATCGGACGCCCGGTCGGGATCCTTCTGTACCTCGGTTGCGTCGTCCTCGGTGCCTTTCTCGTGCATCTCCTCTTTTCGTTACGGTCACCGTTCAGAAAGTAGGGGTCCCCGGCTTAGATTTCACCGGTCTCGTAGTACTGCGCCTTCGTTGCCGCCCGTTCGGGCCCCACTGCCTGAACGGTGACTCGTTACTGCGGAGCAGATCTGTCGTGCAAAATATAATTGCATGCCCGGGCCGCATATGCTAAGATACCGATTCGTGACGAAAAAAAGCCGGAGGGTATCATGGCAGATAAATACGATTGCTTAAAACTGGAAAACCAGCTTTGCTTCCCGCTCTATGCATGTGCGAAGGAGGTCGTACGGCACTATAAGCCGTTCCTTGATAAACTGGATCTGACCTATACGCAGTACATCGTGATGATGGTGTTATGGGAGAAGAAAAGTGTGAACGTAAAGACGCTCGGAGAGAATCTGTACCTGGATTCCGGTACATTGACCCCGCTGCTGAAGCGACTTGAAACGAAGGGACTCATCCGACGGGCCCGCTCTCACAGCGACGAGCGTGCGCTGGATGTCTCCATCACCGAGAAGGGCGAAGCGCTTCGGGAAGACGCACTCGATATTCCACAGGAAATCAACGCATGTATGCAGCTTCAGAAGGATGAGATCCATGCACTGTATACACTGCTTTATAAGACCCTGGACGGCGTTGAAGCGTCCATCGCATAGGAAACGCTATGTATGAAAAACTGTTCGCAGCCTGCTGCGGGCAGTTTTTTGTTCTTCCCCTTTTTGTTGACATGATTGTTATATTTATATAAAATTAAATGGTTGAGTTAATGTAATTTGAAAATAATTTCAAATATAAGCTGTATTATAAATAGAATTGGTCTGTGCCGGGACGGACAGTCTGCCGTTTTGACTCGTTCACATATCTGTTTGTACATTAACAACATAATAGTGAAGGAGGAACACAAAGTGACCATCGTTATCGTTGTGGCAGTGGCCGTTGTGGTGGGCCTCATCATGTTCTTCGCTGGAACAAACAAGGCAAAGAGTGACTTCGAAAAGACAGTCGGCTCCGCTGAGAAGAAATCCAGAGAGATCATCGATGATGCGATCAGAACAGCTGAGAATAAGAAGCGTGAAGCTCTTCTCGAGACGAAGGAAGAGGCGTTAAAGGCGAAAAACGATCTTGATAAGGAGATCAAGGACCGTCGTAAGGAGGTATCCGATCTCGAGCATCGTATGCTGAAGAGAGAGGAAGCCTCTGAGAAAAAGGCTGTGGCCCTGGATCAGAAGGAACAGGAACTCCGGAAACAGCAGGATCGGATGCAGCAGAAGGAAGCCGAGATCGACGAGCTGCATAATCAGAAGGTGACGGAGCTCGAGCGTGTGTCCGGTCTCACGAGAGATCAGGCGAAGTCAGAGCTTCTGAAGTCCCTCGAAGAGGACACAAAGCACGATTATGCGAAGATGATTCGCGAGTATGATAATCAGGCGAAGGAAGAGGCCGAAAAGAGTGCCCGCAACTATATCGTGGATGCGATTCAGCGTTGTGCAGCTGATCAGGTGACCGAGTCGACCGTTTCCGTCGTGCAGCTTCCGAATGATGATATGAAGGGCCGCATCATCGGCCGTGAGGGACGTAATATCCGTACACTGGAGCAGCTGACCGGCGTAGAGCTGATCGTCGACGATACGCCGGAGGCGGTTGTTCTTTCCGGATTTGATCCGGTGCGTCGTGAGGTCGCAAGAATCGCCCTCGAGAAGCTCATCGTCGATGGACGTATCCATCCGGCGAGAATCGAAGAGGTCGTAGAGAAGGCACAGAAGGAAGTCGACGAAACCATCCGTGAGGAGGGTGATGCCGCTGTCCTCGAGGTCGGTGTACACGGCCTGAATCCAGAGCTGGTGAAGCTTCTCGGCCGTATGAAGTTCCGTACCTCCTATGGTCAGAATGCACTGCGTCACTCCGTTGAGGTCGCCCAGATTTCCGGACTCCTCGCCGAGGAGCTCGGACTCGACGTTCGTATGGCGAAGAGAGCCGGTCTGCTGCATGATATCGGTAAGGCTATCGATCATGATATGGAGGGAACGCATGTCCAGCTCGGCGTCGATCTCTGCAAGAAGTACCATGAGCCGGAGGTGGTCATCAACACCGTGGCATCCCATCATGGCGGTACCGAGCCGACATCTCTGATTGCCTGCCTCGTCGCCGCAGCCGACGCGATCTCCGCAGCCCGTCCGGGCGCACGTCGTAAGTCTCTCGAGACCTACACGAATCGTCTGAAGGAGCTCGAGGATATCACGAACTCCTACAAGGGCGTAGAGAAGTCCTTCGCTGTTCAGGCCGGACGAGAAGTACGTATCATGGTTGTCCCGGATCAGGTATCCGACGATGATATGACCATCATGGCACACGATATCGCGAAGCAGATCCAGGATCAGATGCAGTATCCTGGCGTCATCAAGGTCAATGTGATCCGCGAATCCCGCGCCGTAGACTACGCGAAGTAAACAGAATAAATCATCATATGATGTAGAGAAATCCCTGCAGGCGATGCCCTGCAGGGATTTCTTATATATTCACAGAACTGCAGGATTTTATGCGTGGTGCTGACCGATGAGCTTTCAGTCGGAAGGTTCTCCCTGAAATGAGGAGACCCCGGTGAAGCCGAAGCTCCACCGGGGCAATTATGAAAAATCTATCAATTGGAGAAAAATACCAACATTCATATCGTACAGAGGATTTTCTTTATCTAATTTTCTGTACATTGTTAATATAGTATCGAAATATGAATAAATTATGAACAAACGGTAAATGCTTTTCACTTTTCGAAATATTTTGACTGCCGCTGGAACCGTCATCTTTAGCCGCCCCTCCGGGTCCCCTGTTTGAGCAGTAAAGTAACCGCTCACCGGCCATGTCCCTTTTCGAGTACCTGCATTGAGTTGCCGTCGCATTTGTGGTAACGTATAACAAGGAAACTTAGCTTTATCTGTGAGGAGAATACATGCCGAAAAATAAAACACTGATCCCACACAACACGGAGCGTGAGGTGCTGGTCACGGGCCATCGTAACCCGGATACCGACTCCATCTGCGCTGCGATCGCATACGCAAACCTGAAAAATAAAATCACCGGCAGCTGTAAGTACATCCCTTGTCGCGCCGGCGAGCCATCCCGTGAGACCGCCTTCGTCCTCGATTACTTCGAGGTTCCGGAACCACGGCTGATCACCACCGTAAAGACCCAGGTCTCCGATATCGAGTACCGTCAGACCCCGGGTGTAAATAAAAACATGTCCCTCAAGAAGGCATGGACCATCATGAATGAGGGCAATGTCGTCACCCTTCCGGTCGTCACGAAACGGAACGCCCTTGAAGGCGTCATCACCATCGGCGATATCGCGAAGTCCTATTTCAATGTCTATGACTCGCAGATCATCTCGAAGGCACATACGCAGTTTTCAAATATTCAGGAAACACTGGAAGCGACCGTCGTTACCGGTGATGTCAAGCGCTTCTGCACCGAGGGTAAGGTGCTGATCGCAGCCGCAAACCCGGAGATGATGTCCTACTATATCGAGAAGCACGACATCGTCCTCCTCGGAAACCGTGCGGAGAATCAGCTCTCTGCGATGGATAACGGTGCGGACTGCATCATCATCTGTGAGGGGGCCGATGTTTCTCCGACCATCAAGGCACTGGCCGAGCAGAACGGCATGATCATCATGGTCACCAGCTACGACGCCTATACCGCAGCGCGACTCATCAACCAGTCGATGCCGATCAACTACTTCATGACGGAGGATGATATTATCACCTTCACCGAGGACGATTTCGTGGATGATATCCATGACATCATGGCAAACAAACGTCACCGTGATTTCCCGGTCCTCAGTAAGGACGGTACCTACCTCGGCATGATTTCCCGCCGAAATCTCCTCGGAAATCATGGCAAGCAGGTCATCCTCGTGGATCATAACGAAGCCGGACAGGCGGTCGAGGGCATCGAATCTGCCGACATCCTCGAGATCATCGATCACCATAAGATCGGTGCCGTGCAGACCATGTCCCCGGTATACTTCCGAAACCAGCCGCTCGGCTGCTGCTCGACGATCATCACGATGATGTACCGTGAGAGCGGCGTAGAGATCGATCGTACGACGGCCGGTCTTCTGATGTCTGCGATCATCTCCGACACCCTGCTCTTCCGCTCGCCGACCTGCACGCCGAAGGACGAGAAGACCGCACGTGAGCTCGCGGAGATCGTCGGTGTCGATATCGAGAAGTACGCCTTCGATATGTTCTCCGCCGGCTCGAACCTGAAGGGAAAAACCATCAAGGAAATCTTCTACCAGGATTTCAAGCACTTCAAGGCCGGCAAGGTCGACTTCGGTGTCAGCCAGGTGACCTCCCTGAATAAGGAAGAGCTCGAAAGCATGAAGGACAAGCTGGAGGATTTCGCCCTTGAGGCGATGAAGATCGAGGGGATCGACATGAGCTTCATCATGCTGACCAACATCCTCGAGCGCAGTACCGACCTCCTGGCCATCGGAGCCGGCGCAGGTCCGCTCGTGAACAATGCCTTCGCCGTAGAATCTGTGCGGAGACCTGCACGAAGCGAAGACGGGAAGGTGCTCGATGCCTGGTCCGTCGAGCTTCCAGGTGTGGTTTCCCGTAAGAAGCAGCTTGTGCCACAGCTCACCCTTTTCGCCGAACAGCTGTAAACAGACATTCGTGCAGTCTGAAGCGGCAGTCGTGACGAATGCACCGGAGGGCAGACTTCTGGCTCCGACGAGCGGAGGCTGAAGTCCGCCCTTCAGACGTTAAAACAGAACAGAGAGGAGACACTATGAATATTATGATGATCGGAATGCCATCCAGCGGCAAGTCTACCGTCGGGGTACTGCTGGCGAAGCGACTGGGAATGAACTTCGTGGATGTCGATATCGTCATCCAGGAGAAGACGGGGAAGCTTCTGAAGGAGATCATCGCTGAAAAAGGACAGCAGGGTTTCCTGCAGGTCGAAGGCGATATCGCGGCAGGTCTCGATGTGGAGAACGCGGTCATCGCACCGGGCGGCTCCATCTGTTACGAGGATTGGGCGATGCAGCACCTCCGTTCCATCGGTAAGGTCGTCTACCTCGACATCAGTTACGATGAGATGGTACGCCGCATCGGGAACATCGTCGACCGTGGCGTCGCGATTCCGGAGGGATACACACTGAAGGACCTGTATGATGAACGCACCCGCCTCTATGAAAAGTATGCGGATATCCGCATCGACGAGCGCGGCAAAAGCCTGGGACAGGTCGTGGATGAGCTGCGCAGGATCTTCACAACACAGTATAAGGATGAACTGAAGCTGCCGAAGTAAATCTGGCAGCACAGGAAGAGCAGGAGAAAACGAGATGGCAGATAAGTATACGAAACGCCTGGTGCTGGGCATCCTTGCGCATGTAGATGCAGGAAAGACGACCCTCTCGGAGCAGATCCTCTACAGCTCCGGACGCATCCAGAAGCTGGGGCGTGTCGATAAAGGTGATGCCTACCTCGATACAGACCAGATGGAGAAGGAACGCGGTATCACCATCTTTTCGAAGATGGCGAGCTTTCAGCTTCAGGATATCGCGGTGACCCTCCTCGATACGCCGGGACATGTGGATTTTTCCGCCGAGATGGAGAAGACTCTGTCCGTGATGGATTATGCGATCCTCGTGATCAATGGTGCCGATGGTGTACAGGGACACACTGAGACCTTATGGCGTCTGCTGGAACGCTACCATGTTCCGTGTTTCGTGTTCGTAAACAAGATGGATCAGCCGGGGACGGAGAAGCCGGCCCTGATGGCGGATCTGGAAAAGCACTTCGGTATGAGCCTCGTTGATTTCAGCGAGGCCGGTCGCTATGCGATGTCCGACGCGCTGAAGGAAAATATCGCCATGTGTGACGAGCACTGCATGGAGCGCTTCCTCGAAACCGGTGTTCTCGAGCCGAAGGATGTACGGAACATGATCCTCGACCGGAAGCTCTTTCCGGTATTTTTCGGTTCGGCCCTGAAGGGCGATGGCGTGGAGGCACTGCTCCAGGGGATGTACCAGCTGATCGAAATTCCGCTCTATCCGACGAGCTTCGGGGCCCGCGTGTTTAAGATCGGACGGGATGCGCAGGGCCATCGCCTTTCCTATATGAAGATTACCGGTGGCGAGCTGAAGGTGCGTACCGAGCTTCTGCCGGGCGAGAAGGTGCCGGAGCTTCGTTTCTACAGCGGTGTGAAGTATACCACTGCGGATACGGCGGAAGCCGGATCTGTCGTGGCGATCCCGGATCTTCCGGGACTGAAGACCGGCGACAGCCTCGGCTGTGAGCCGGCAGGACGTGACCCGAGTCTGCGCCCGGTGCTGGACTATCAGCTCGTATCCGAAGATGTGGATGCGCTGGAGCTCTATCGGAAGCTGCAGTCGCTCGCCGACGAATTCCCGGAGCTCCATATCCGCTGGGACAGTGCGCAGAAGGAGATTCACATTCATCTCATGGGTGAGGTCCAGACCGAGATCCTGAAGCGTATGGTGAAGGAACGCTATGGTATCGAGATCGGATTTTCGGCCGGTCGCATCCTGTACCAGGAAACGATTGCAGGACCGGTCGAGGGTGTGGGCCATTTCGAGCCGCTTCGACACTATGCCGAGGTGCATCTTCTGCTGGAGCCGCTCCCGCGTGGCAGCGGTCTTCAGTTCCGAACCGACTGCTCCACCGATGCGCTGGCCATCAACTGGCAGCGCCTCGTACTGACCCATCTCAAGGAGCGGGAGCATATCGGTGTACTCACCGGCAGCCCGGTCACCGATCTTCGTTTCACACTCGTGGCCGGACGGGCCAGCAACAAGCATACCGAGGGCGGCGATTTCCGTGAGGCGACCTACCGTGCGGTGCGCCAGGGACTCCGGAAGGCGGAGAACATCCTGCTGGAGCCGTACTATGCCTTCACGCTCGACATTCCGACCGACTATATCGGCCGTGCGATGACGGACCTCTCGAACATGAACGCACACTTCGGTTCGCCAGAGATGAAGGGAGAGCGTGCAGTACTTGAGGGCACGGCGTCGGTTGTGGCGATGCGGAACTATCATCAAGAGCTGATGGTCTACACGAAAGGGCTCGGCAGTCTCTCCCTGCGCTTCAGCGGCTACGATCGCTGTCATAATCCGGAGGAGGTGATCCTTGCCCGGGGCTATGACCCGGATCAGGATATCCTGAATCCATGCTCCTCCGTTTTCTGTGCGCATGGTACCGGCTTCATCGTGCCGTTTGACGAGGTGGAGAGCTACATGCATGTCGAGTCGCCGCTCGAGCTGGAGGGCCCGGTGGAGAAGCGCGACTTCGAAGCGGATGCCCTGCGCCTCGAGCGTATGCATGAGGGCAAGAAGGACGAGGGCTACAAGAGCGGCGGTCATTACATCGCGGATCAGGAGCTCGAGGATATCTTCGTGCGTACCTACGGACCGATCAAAAACCGGGCGAAGGACATGAATATCGCGAGTGCCCGCACCATCCGTGCACGGGAAAAGGAAGAAAATCTCGCAGAGAACCGCCGGACGAAGAAACCGCTGGTGAAGAAAAAGAATTATCTGCTCGTGGATGGCTATAACATCGTATTTGCCTGGGAGGAGCTGAAGGCACTGGCCGCGGTGAATCTCGATGCTGCGCGTGGAAAGCTCCTCGATATCCTGTCGAACTATGCCGGCTACACCGGCGTCGAGCTGATCGTCGTGTTCGATGCCTATCGTGTGGCAGGGCATGTCGTAGAGCAGACGAAGTACCATAATATCTACGTGGTCTTCACGCGGGAAGCGATGACGGCCGACGAGTACATCGAGGAGGAGACCCACGAGCTCTCGAAGCAGTATAACGTCACCGTGGCGACCTCAGATAAGGTAGTGCAGGTCATCACCTGGGGAAGTGGTGCCGTCCTGCGGTCCGCCCAGGACCTGCTTCGCGAGGTGCAGCGCTGTGAAGGAGAGATCCGAAAGGAGTGGCATGTTTAAACGTCAGTGGTGGCGTATGTCCATCGACCGGAAGGTGCAGAGCTTTGCGGCTGTGATCGTATTCATCATACTGGTCTCGGCCGGCTTCGCCATGTTCACGATGAACTATTCTCTCCGAGACTACGGTCAGCTCCTCGATGAAAACCGCGCCTGCCAGTCCTTTATGAAAGCGATGGAAGAGGAGGGCCTTGCCTTCGACGGCTATGTTTCTGCCGGTACCGAAACGGCACGGGATATGCTCGAGAAGGCGATTCACCGTACGGAACGCTCGATCGAAGCGCTTCCGTTTGATTATGAAATCATCGGAGCGGAACGTTATGCCCGTACCTGGAATATCCGGAATGCGTATCAGCAGTATGCGGCATTCCGTGATGAGATGCTGTCTGACAGCATGAACCGGACCGGCTTCCTGAAACGTCTCAATGAATACAATCAGCGGGAGGATTACCTCGAGCAGTATTCCCGCCGGCTGCTGCAGCTGACCGTAGAGGCTGGCTCGAGTGCGTATACCGAGAAGCTCCCGCTCTTCCGGGTGCTGCCGTTTATTTTTATCAACTTCACCCTGATTATGCTCGTCATCGTCGTGGAGATGGGAAACGTGATGAAGGAATCCATCGCGAAGCCGGTTCGGGAGCTCAGCCAGGAGGCACAGCGCATCGCTCGTTCCGATTTCTCTGGAGAGGATATCCATGTAGAAAACCGGGACGATCTCGGTGAGCTCGTGTCGATCTTTAACGATATGAAGCATGCGATGGAGGAGAATATCCAGACGATTCAGGAAAACCATCGGATGACAGAGCTGCTGCAGCAGGAGAAGCTCGAGAACAGCGAGATGGAGAAACGGCTCAATGCCAATCGGCTCGAGCTGCTGAAGAGTCAGATCAACCCGCATTTTCTCTTTAATACACTGAATATGATCGGCTCCATGGCGGATCTCGAGGATGCCCCGACGACCGAGAAGATGACGCAGTCACTTGCACAGCTCTTCCGGTATAATCTGAACACACGCGAGCAGATCGTGCCGATCGAAATGGAACTTCGCATCGCTGAAAACTATATGTATCTTCAGAAGATGCGTTTCGGAAGTCGCATACAGTATCAGGTGAACACGCCGGAAGACGTCAGCCATATTCGTATTCCGTCCTTTACTATGCAACCACTGGTGGAAAATGCCATCGTACACGGTCTGTCGAAGAAGGAGCAGGGCGGGACAGTCTCGGTTACCGTGACCGAGGATTCGACGAGCGAGATCGTCACCCTCCTGATCGAGGACGACGGACTGGGCATCGCGGAAGAGCGGCTGTCTGCACTGAACGCCCGCATGCATAACCCGGAGGAAAATAAGACGGCGCGGATCGGCATCGGTCTCGGCAATATCTATCGCCGGATTCGTACACTCTATCCGGAGGGTGGCGATCTCCGCATTGACGCAAAGGAAGGCGTCGGTACACGCATCACACTGACGATCCCACAGGAACGGGAGGGAGTGGAACCGCGTCCGGCGCTGGAGGGGGTCTGACCCCATAAACTTCGGCTTTAGATTTTGTTTAGAAAAATTTTATGGGGTCAGACCCCCTTACGAAATTCTTAAGACGAACGGGAGCAGATCCCGTCAGGTTTCAGTTTATATGGAGGAAAGGAGCTTGGTATGTACAGAATCCTGGTGGCAGATGATGAGGCCATCGAGCGGAAGGTACTGTTGAAAAAGCTGCGCCAGAAGTTCGGTGAGGAATCGGCGGTATTTTATGAGGCGGAGAACGGACGCGAGGTACTGAAGCTGTATGAGGAAAAGGGGGCGGATATCCTGCTGCTGGACATCGAGATGCCCGGCATCACGGGACTGGAGGCAGCGGAGCAGATCCGGCAGAAGGACCGGAACTGTGCCATCCTCTTTCTGACCGCCTTTAACGAGTTTGACTATGCGCGAAAGGCGATTTCCGTGCATGCGCTCGATTATCTTCTGAAGCCGTATGATGAGACGGAGCTGTTTCTCTCGATTGATTCGGCGATGCACTATGTCGATCAGGTGAAGGCGGGTCAGCTTCAGCCGCTGCCACAGGTGGAGACGGAAGCAGCGGCAGGTGGATCCTCCGGAGTGGGAACGCCGGGGGAGGGCGAAGAAGACCACGCGCAGGAAGAGAGTGGTGAGGACCGGATCGTATCCCGCATGCGCCGCTACGTGGAGGCGCATTATATGGAGGACGTCTCCGTGCTCGATATCGCAAGTGCCTTCGGCTACAGCGAGGCGTACTTCTGTAAGCTCTTCAAGCAGAACTTCGGAAAGAATTTCGTGACCTATCTGACAGAGTACAGGGTAGAGCTCGCGAAGAAGGCACTCGCTGAGCTTTCCTGCAACGTAAAGGAAGTCGGCCAGCGGGTCGGCTATGCGGACAGTAATTATTTCACGAAGGTGTTTCGCCGGATCACCGGCATGAGCCCATCCGAGTATCGAAATCAGCTGGGCTGATTGTTCATAAAAACGTCATAATGGTGAGAGAAGCTATAATCTGTTGTAAGTATCGCACAGATTATGGCTTCTTGTTTTGTGTACTTTGATAAAAGTGAATAACAAATGTGAACAAAATGTTAAAATAGTACGGCAAATGTAAGAATTTTCCTCTGTTTCCACGCAGGATTGTTCTTTATAATGTACTTGTGTGTGAAAGACATCCGCAGAGTGTGGATGTCAAAATTATACAAAATGGAGGATATCTATTATGAAGAAGAGAATCTTAAGTGGCGTTCTCGCCGCAACCATGGTTGCATCCCTTGCAGCCTGTGGCTCATCCAAGCCGGCTGAGACCACTGCAGCAGCTACCACTGCAGCAGCAACCGAGGCAGCTACTGAGGCCGCAGCTGAGGAGACCACTGCAGCAGCAGAGGAGAAGACGACCGAGGCCGCAGCAGCAGACGGTGAGTACACTGTAAACGAGGCTGCAGCAGCTGATCCGGCGGTTACCCTGACCATGGCTGAGGTTAACCCGCTCGAGGGTACTATCTGCGGACAGATGGATACCAAGTTCAAGGAGGCTGTTGAGGCAATCTCCGGTGGTTCCATCACCATCGACCTTCAGGCATCCGGCGTACTCGGCGCAGAGCAGGACGTTCTTGACTCTATGCTCGGCGGTGGCGGAGACATCGATATGTCCCGTATCTCTGCATTCGCTCTGACTTCCTACGGCGCATCCAAGTCCGTTCTTCTTTCTCTCCCGTACGTTTTCGAGTCCAGAGAGCATTTCTGGAACTTCGTACACAGCGATCTCGGTGCAGAGATTCTGAACGAGTCTGAGGAGGCTGGTGTTGGTATCAAGGGTCTCTTCTACGGCGAGGAGGGCTTCAGACACTTCTTTACAGTTGAGAGCAAGCCGGTTTCTACCGTTGCTGATCTTAAGAACATGAAGATCCGTGTTTCCAATGACCCGATCATGCAGAAGATGGTTTCTTCTCTCGGTGCAAACCCTGCATCTGTTTCCATGACCGAGCTTTACTCCGCACTTCAGACAAACACCGTTGATGGTGCTGGTCAGCCGATCGCAAACTACGCTTCCAACCGTTTCGACGAGGTTGGTCCAAACCTTACACTGGATGGTCACACACTGGGTGCAATCGAGGTTGTTATCTCTGATGAGTCCTGGAACAACAAGCTGACCGACAACCAGAGAGACGTTATCACCGAGGCTTCCAAGATCGCTTCTGATTACTGCCAGAAGATCGCTGCTGAGACTGAGGATAAGGTTCTCGAGGAGCTCAAGGGTCGTGGCTGCAACGTCATCGAGATCGCTGACAAGTCCGAGTGGGAGGCTGCATGCGCACCGATCACCGAGGAGTATGCTACCGGCGAGCTTAAGGATGTGCTTGATCAGATCAAGGCACTTGCTTAATCTGTAAAAAAGTAACCAAACGTCATTTTCGAATGACATGTAGTGAGGTGCTCACGGCGTGTCCGTGAGCACCTCATAGTTTTAGAAGGGGGATTCTATGCTTGACGCTTTAAAAAAGTTTGAGCCAATCTATGATTGGGTTTACAAAATCGTCATGGTGCTCTGTAAGCTGCTTCTCGTGGCTGATATCCTCATCATGACCTGGGTTGTACTGGGACGTTACCTCACCTTCTTACCGGCGCCAGGCTGGGGCGAGGAGACGATCCTGACACTGATGGCCTATATGTCCGTGCTTTCTGCGGCACTGGCTATCCGTCGTAATGCGCATATTCGTATGACGACCTTCGATCGTTATCTTCCGACGGGGCTTCTGAAGGCCTTGGATCTTCTCGATGATATCGCTGTCATGGTACTTGCGTTCATCATGCTGATCGTCGGTTGGAAGTATGCAAACGGCATCGGTGCGAAGGGTTCCTTCATCTCCATGCCATGGCTCAGTAAGAAGTGGATGTATTTCCCGATTCCGCTGGCCGGCTTCGCGATGATCTTCTTCGAGCTGGAGCGCTTAGTGATCGATATCGAGCACATTCTGGATAAGAATTATAAGCCGGATGACGGCATGCATTTTGATACACCGGATGAAAAGGAGGCGAAATAATTATGGCAAATACAACCGCTATTGCAGTTCTCCTGATTACATTCTTCGCATTGGTTTTCCTTAGAGTGCCGATTGCGTACTCTGTAGCACTTTCATCGGTCTGCTGCCTGATGTATCAGGGACTTCCGCTGAACACCGTTGCACAGCAGATGGTAAAGGGTATTTCATCTTTCTCCCTGATGGCCGTTCCGTTCTTCATCACCATGGGTGTATACATGGGAACCGGTGGTATCTCTGAGAAGCTGCTGGATCTGGCAGACGCCTTCGTCGGCTGGATGACCGGTGGTCTCGCCATGGTAAACATCCTGGCATCCTACTTCTTCGGTGGTATCTCCGGATCCGCTTCTGCAGATACCGCATCCCTCGGCTCTCTTGAGATCCCGATGATGGTAAACCGTGGTTATGATGTTGACTTTGCGACGGCTGTTACCATCGCATCCTCTGTTGAGGGTATGCTGGTTCCGCCATCCCACAATATGGTTATTTACGCGACCACGGCAGGTGGTATCTCCATCGGTTCGCTCTTCCTCGCAGGTTACCTTCCAGGCGTTGTTCTCGCAGGTTCCCTGATGATCGGTTCCTACATCATCTCGAAGAAGAGACACTATCCGAAGGGTGAGCCGTTCTCACTGAAGAGACTGGGACGCAGCCTCGCAACCTCCATCTGGGCACTGCTGTGCATCCTGATCGTCGTAGTCGGTGTCGTAGCCGGCGTGTTCACAGCGACGGAGTCTGCTGCGATCGCCGTTATCTACTCACTGCTTGTATCGATTTACGTTTATAAGGGTATCACCTGGAAGCAGGCATGGGCGTGCCTCGACAGCTGTGTAGAGACCCTTGGTATCGTGCTGATCCTTATCTCTACCTCCTCGATCTTCGGCTACTGCCTGACCAGACTCCATGTTCCGGATCTCGCAGCAAACCTGATCACCGGTGTTTCGAACAACCCGGTTGTCATCGCACTGCTCGTGAACCTCATCCTTCTGATCCTCGGCTGCATCATGGATATGGCGCCGATCATCCTGATTTCGACCCCGATCCTTCTTCCGATCGTTATGTCCATCGGTATGGATCCGGTTCAGTATGGTATCATCCTCGTTCTCAACTGTGGTATCGGTCTTCTGACACCGCCGGTTGGCTCGGTTCTCTTTATCGGTGCAGCGATTGCGAAGCGTCCGATGGAGAAGATCGTCGTAGCGATGCTTCCGTTCTATGTGATGATGGTTGTCGCACTCATGATGATCACCTTCATTCCGAACATCTCCCTCCTCATTCCGAAGCTCTTCGGATATGTACAGCAGGGTACCGGTGTTCTTTCCATGATCGGCAAGCTGTAAGCAGCGTGTCTACATGTGAATTTATGCGATTAAAAAGCGCGGCGGTTGAATCCGCCGTGCTTTTTTTATAAGATGGATGCAAACAGGAAGAGAGGTGCATGCATGCGTTATCATTTTAAATACAGAAACGGCGTGAAGGAGATGTGGGAGCTCGCGATGATCTATCAGTACAGCTCGCTGGTTGGCGTGGTCAATGTCGTCTTTACCTTCGCGATGGCGGTCCTCGCGGGTGCCAGCTACGGAAATCACTGGATGGGCTGGCTCATCGTTTCAGCGATCGGTACAGTTTATTTCCCGCTCATTCAGCCGCTTATCGTTTATGTTCGATGCAGAAAAAATGCAGTGAAGATCCAGGAGGATACAGAGCTTGCATTTTCGGAGGAGCATATCTATATCACCGTAGGGGAGCAGCACCAGACACTGACATGGAAGGAAATCTATGCGGTTCGTCGCTTTCTGAATCTGACGGTACTGTACACTGGACGTGGACACGGACTGGTGATTCCGGGTTATGCCTTTCAGAGTAAAGAAGAAAGCAAATCCTTCCTGCAGTTTGCAGAGGAAAGTGCAGTGAAGGCCCATCCGGCGAAACAGACGAAGTGACGGTAGACAGTGAAAAGACGCAGTGACATGAAGAGACAGACGATTTTTTCTTTCAGAGGACGCAGAAAGTGCCTGCTGTTGAGTCTTGGCGGCGTCGTTCTGCTGAGTCAGCTGCCTGGATGCAGTACGGCAGCGGCCGATGCGTCGAAGAAGGCGAGCTCGCAGAGTACAGGCGGTGCCGGTGTGGCGTCGACAGCGGGTGCGGATGCTGCGGGGACCACAGACGCACAGACGAATCAGTCGCAGACATCACAGGAGAAGCGGAAAAAGGTCCCGGAATATGTGTTCAGCTATGCCGATAACCAGACGGGCAATTATCCGACCGTCCAGGCAGCGCGCCGCTTTGCAGACCAGGTGAATCAGGAAACCGATGGCCGCATCGAGATACGTGTATATCCGAACGCAGAGCTCGGGGATGAGGATTCTACGGTACGACAGGTATCCTATGGTGGCATCGATTTCTGTCGTTGTTCGCTCTCGAATCTGCCGGACTATAGTGAAGAAACGCTCGTACTGCAGCTGCCCTATCTATATGAGGACCGAGACCATATGTGGCGGGTACTGGATGGGGAGATCGGGGCACAGGTGAAGGACAGCTTCCAGGGAAGCGGTATGGTTGCACTTTCCTGGTTTGATGCCGGCGTTCGTAATTTCTATACGACGGATGAAGCGATCCACTGCCTCGAGGACATGCAGGGGATGAAGATCCGTGTCCAGCAGGCAGAACTCGCAGAAGATATGGTCGAGGCGCTGGGGGCGGAAGCCGTGCCGATCGTCTACGAAGCCGTCAAGGATGCGCTGCAGACCGGTGAGATCGATGGCGCGGAAAATAACTGGGCGTCCTACGAGGCGATGCAGCATGACGAAATCGCCCGGTACTATACCGTGGATGAGCATATGCGCGTTCCGGAGCTGATGCTCGTCAGCAGTGCGACCTGGGAGCAGCTTTCCGCGGAGGATCAGGCGACGATTCAGCGCTGTGCGGATGCGGCCGGCCTCTATGAGCGTGAGCTCTGGACGGCACGTGAAACGAGTGCACGGGAGAAGTGCCTTCAGGAGGGCACCGTCGAAATCGTGCTGCCAGAGCGGGAAAAGAAGCGCTTCCGGGATGCGGTTTCTCCTCTTTACAAAAAGTACTGCGGGGATTATGCTGAACTCGTTGAAAAAATCAATGAAATAAGAGATTGATTAGAAGGTAGAGAATATATGTATCAGATTCAGTTTGATAAGCCTGTACACGTTCATTTCATCGGTATCGGCGGTATTTCCATGAGCGGTCTCGCCGAGATCCTGCTCTCACGGAAGTTTCCGGTGTCCGGCTCTGACAGCCATGAGTCAGCATTGACCGACCAGCTGGCAGCGCAGGGCGCGGTAGTCCACTATCCGCAGATGGCAGAGAACATCACAGATGACATCGACGTCGTCGTCTATACGGCGGCGATTCACCCGGATAACCCGGAGTTCAGAGCCGCACAGGAGAAGAATCTCCCGATGCTGACCCGGGCCCAGCTTCTCGGTGAGATCATGCGGAACTATAAGGAGGCGATCAATGTCTCGGGCACCCATGGAAAGACGACCACGACCTCGATGATCACGGAGATCCTGCTCGAGGCGCATAAGGATCCGACCGTTTCTGTCGGCGGCATGCTGAAGGACATCGGTGGAAACATCCGCGTCGGTGGACAGGAGACCTTCGTCGTGGAGGCCTGTGAGTACACGAACTCGTTTCTCAGCTTCTTCCCGACCATCGAGGTCATCCTGAACGTCGAAGCCGATCACCTCGACTTTTTTAAGGACATCGATGATATTCGTCACAGCTTTAAGCTCTTCGCAGAGAAGCTGCCGGAGGATGGCCTGCTGGTGATCAATAAGGACATCAAGCACAGTGAGTATTTCACGCAGGCGCTGAAGTGCCGGGTAGTCACCTTCGGACACGAGAAGGATGCAGACTATACGGCAAACTTCATCAGCTACGATAAGTTCGCACACCCGAGCTATACCCTTTTCTATAAGGGCGAAGAGCTGGCACAGGTGGAGCTCGGCGTTACCGGCGAGCATAATATCTATAACTCGCTTGCGGCGGTTGCCGTCGCTCGCTCTCTCGATATCCCGATGGAGACGATCCTGCGTGGTCTGAAGCGCTTCACCGGTACAGATCGCCGATTCCAGAAGAAGGGCAGTGTGAACGGCTTCACCATCATCGATGACTATGCGCATCATCCACAGGAGATCGCAGCGACCATCGAGGCGGCGAAGAAGTATCCGCACCGGAAGCTCTGGATCGTATTCCAGCCGCATACCTACAGTCGTACGGCGGCGCTGCTGGATGATTTTGCAGGCGCGCTGAGCCAGGCGGATGAGATCGTGCTGGCGGACATCTATGCGGCACGAGAGAAGAACACCATCGGCATCTGCTCCGATGATCTGCGGAAGCATATGCTCGAGCAGAATACAAATGTATATTACATTCCGAAGTTTGAAGACATCGAGGACTTCCTCCTGCAGCATGTAGAGGAGGGGGATGTCCTGATTACGATGGGCGCGGGCGACATCTATAAGGTCGGCGACGACCTGCTGAAGCAGCCGGGTGCCATCGTGGAAGAAGCCTGATCAGACGAGGCCAGAACCCCTTACGCGGGTTCTGGCCTCATTTTGTATTACGAATCCCGCCGGGCCACCTGCCAGATCCGACTGAAAATGTAAGCGTTTACCAAAAAGAAATAAGTTTTCATCAACAGATATTAATGGAAATCCACCGCTATGCTGTGGATAAACACCGGATTGTACTATTTAAATACAATCCGCTGCCGCTCTTGACATCGATTTTACGCGCTTTTACACATTGCAATAAAATTGTAAACAATTTAGAATCGAGATGTAGGTCTTGACTTTTCAGCTGTGAACATTATCCACCGCGATGTGGATAACTTAGGTGGATAAAGTTGTGGACTGGATCGGTTGAAGAGCTTTGCACCCTGTGTTATCATCATTTCACCGAAGCAAACGGTGGTTCTGCCACTGGGCATTGCGGTGGGCGCGTACCCTGAGAACGACGTCTGCGTGATCGATTTTGCATCGGATTTTTTTAACTGTAGATTTCCGTATCACGGAATGTAGATAGAACCGGGTAGTTGAGATGGGCACAAATATTGTTGATAACCTTGCGGTACATGCGACCTGTATTTCGAACGATTTTCTGGATAAGTATCTGGGATCGGCGAACGGGGATTATATAAAAGTATATCTTCTGATGCTTCGGCATAAGGGAGAGCAGTTTACGGTGACGGATGCGGCGGATGCACTGAACCTGACCGACGGTGATATCGAGCGTGCCGTGCGCTACTGGGAGAAGCAGGGCGTTTTTAAGGCGGGGACCGATGCCCTCGTTCGCGAGGAGCTCCGCGAGACCTGCGATATGGAGGCGGAAGCAGAGGCGCAGAGCGCTGCGGCGGCTGTTTCGACCGCGATTCCGGCACAGGCGATGGAGCAGGCCGAGCAGAAGCTCGAGAAGCTTTCCGGTACCGTCGATGATGTGTTCGATGACGAGGAGTTCGCCGGTATTCTGTTTGTGGCGAAGCATGTGCTGCCGACACTTCCGAGCATCCGTCAGGTGGAGACGCTTCAGTATATGTATAAAGATCTCCACATGCAGGCAGATGTCATCGAGTATCTGCTTGAGTACTGTGCGAGCATCAAGAAGACGACCAGCAAGTATCTGCAGGCTGTCGCGATCAACTGGCACGAGCAGGGCATCGTCACGCTGGCACAGGCACGGGAGCTGATCAGGTCCTTCGAAGAGAAGAAGACGAAAAAGAAGACCCGTGGTTCCAGCTCCAGAAACAACAAGTTCCTTAACATCGAAAAGTCAGAAATCGATTATGACAGCATCGCACAGAAGCGTGTGCTGGACAGGATGAAGAATGGCACTCACGAATGCACAGTATAATCAAATCATGCACGTCTATGACGTCCGTCGGATGAAGGATGCGCTGCATCTCGAGGCACGGAAAAAGGACGCGTATCAGAAGCTTCCGGAGCTGAAGGCTCTGGAGGCTTCTGTGCGCGCAGAGGCGGGGCGCACGCTCCAGCTGATGCGCGAGGGACAGAAGGAGGAGCTTCGGAACCTGAAGGACCATATCCGCGCCATCGGCGAGGAGAAGAAGGATCTGCTCGTGCGAAACGGCTTCCCGGCAGACTATCTCGAGATGCAGTATACCTGTCCGGACTGCCAGGATACCGGCTTCATCGGTGGAGAGAAGTGTCACTGCTTCAAAAATATGCAGATGCAGTTTATCTATCAGCAGTCCCATCTTGGGCGTATCGTACGAACACAGAACTTCGATCACTTCGATCTCACACGCTTCGATGATCGGGAGTTGATCGATGGTGCGGGCGGAAAGACGAACCGTCAGTATATGGCGGAGGTCCGGAATCTGCTGCTGGACTGGACGCAGAACTTCGATGAGCGGCACGGCAACGTGATCCTGATGGGAAATCCGGGTACCGGAAAGACCTTCCTCATCAACTGTGTGGCGAAGGCGCTGATGGACAGCTACCATTCGGTGATCTACTTCACCAGCACGGATCTCTTCGACAGCTTTTCGAGAGCGCTCCGGCATGATGTGGAGGAGCAGGAGGAAACAGAGGATGCGATCCTGAACTGCGATCTCCTCGTGATCGACGATCTCGGTACGGAGATGAACAACAGCTATACGACCTCGCGTCTCTTTTATGTGCTGAATCAGCGGATGGTACTGCACAAGTCCGTGATGATTTCGACGAATCTGAATTTTCGGGCGATGCAGGACCGTTATTCTGATCGTATCGTCTCCCGTATCATGGCGGAGTACGACTACATCCCGCTCTACGGAGTGGACCAAAGGCTGCGCTGAGCCGAAAGCCCATAGGCCTCTGGGATAGGTGGAAAAAGCTACCGCCCACCGGGTCCTCTGTCTGTACTGTTATGGAAAAAGCTGTAGTTATAGAATGTATGGTAAAAAAATGTTGACAGTCATGACTGTTTACATATATAAAGAAGGTTGATTTGAGATTGGAACGTTTCTAAGGAGGAGAGAGAAATGTCAGATTCCAGAACTTCAGAGTTTATTGAGCGTATCCCGGTGGGACCACTGGCGCTGATGCCGCTCGATTCGATCCAGCCACTGGGCCAGAAGGTCGATGAGTATCTTTCTACATGGCGTACCCAGCGTGAGAGTGATCACAAGGAGACCATCGCGTTCAACGGTTACCAGAAGGACAGCTATATCGTACAGGCGAAGGTGTCCCGCTTCGGCTCCGGTGAGGCGAAGGCGAACATCCTCGAGACCGTACGTGGCGTGGATCTGTATCTGATGGTTGACGTCATGAACTATGCACAGACCTACAGCCTGTTCGGCCAGGTGAACCACATGTCCCCGGATGATCACTACAGTGATCTGAAGCGCGTCATCGCAGCGACGACCGGCAAGGCGAAGCGCATCAATGTCATCATGCCGTTCATGTATGAGTCCCGCCAGCACAAGCGTACCGGACGTGAGTCCCTCGACTGCGCGATGATGCTCCAGGAGCTTCATGCGATGGGCGTGGAGAACTTCATCACTTTCGATGCACATGATCCACGTGTCATGAATGCGATCCCGCAGGACAGCTTTGACAACATCTCCTGCTCCTACCAGTTCATCAAGTCGATCCTCGCACATGTAGAGGACCTCGATATCGATAAGAACCACATGATGATCATCTCTCCGGATGAGGGTGGCATGAGCCGTGCGATCTACTACGCAAACGTGCTCGGCATCGACATGGGTATGTTCTATAAGAGACGTGACTACTCAAAGGTAGTCAACGGCCGTAACCCGATCGTGGCCCATGAGTTCCTCGGCGCAGACGTAGAGGGTAAGGATGTATTTATCATCGACGATATGATCTCCTCCGGTGAGTCCCTCATCGATACGGCCAAGGAGCTGAAGGAGCGTAAGGCGAGACGTGTCTTCGCATGCTGCACCTTCGGTCTCTTCACCTCCGGCTTCAACAAGTTCGACCAGGCGTACGCAAACGGCACCTTAAACGGTGTCTTCACCACGAACCTGATCTACCAGCAGCCGGAGCTTCTGACGAAGCCGTGGTACATCAGCGTCGATATGGCGAAGTACATCGCCCTCATCATCGACAACCTGAATCATGATATGTCGATCTCCTCGATCCTGGATTCCAGCCAGAAAATCAACGATAAGGTCGCTGCCTACAGAGCACATCGCGAGGAGATGACCCAGCAGATGGAGCTTCCACTGTAAATCGCATGGATTGTGCCGTGTTCGGACGTGATACTGAACCAACTGCCCGGAGATGGCGGTGTGTATCAAAAGACGTTCCGATCCACAGGATCCGCTGACCGATATATGGATCGATATACGAAAGAGTCGCCGTTGCAGGCGGCTCTTTTTCTATGTAAAATAAAGGCTATGAATCCGACACAAGAAAACAGATTTCGAAATAAAATAAACTGGTACGTCTTCCTGATGTCCCTGCTCGTCGTCCTGATTCACAGCGTAAACCTCGCGATCGACAACACGACGCTCAGCTCGATGATCCTGACCGCAGACCATACCGGTGCAGAGCTTGCCGGCATCACCGGCGTCGCCGGCCACGTCGAGCACCTTCTGTCGAACGCCCTCGGGCAGATGGCGGTGCCGGGCTTCTTTCTGATCTCCGGCTACCTCTTCTTCCGGACACTGCATGGCTTCCGGGATATCGGGCGGAAGTGGCAGGAGCGGGTCTGGTCGCTGCTCGTACCCTATGGCGCATGGAATGTGCTCTGGTATCTCGCTTACGTGCTGACCGGCCGTCGGCACTTCTCCCTCACGGCGATGAGTGAGGCTGCTGCGAACCACAGCTGTAATCCGACCTTCTGGTATATGTACCAGCTGATGCTGCTGACGCTCCTCGCGCCTCTTCTCTACCTGCTGCTCCGGAACGCGTTCGTGATGCTTCTGTCACTTCTCCTGCTCGCCACCGCGATCGGTGCAGGCGCCACGCTCCCGCTGGTCAATGCAGACGCCCTCATCTATTATGGCGTCGGCGCCCTGTTCGCCTGTCATGGACGGGGGCTGTTCGAAGGCGCCGCAGCGGACGCCCGGCTTCTCCAGAAGGCGATGCCTGGAAAGGTGAAAGGGGAGGCGGAGATCGTCGTCCTGCCGGTGGCAGCGAACGCCCGTCAGCGTCGCAGCTCCATGGAGAGAGGGTGCCGCATCGCCGGCATTGGCCTCCTGCTGCTGGCATGGCTGCTGCAGATCCTGACCCCGGCGAAGCTGATGAGCTTCGTGCTCTACGATGGGAGCGGCATCGCGCGGATGTCGATGCCGGCCTACCTCATGAGTGGAGGGCCACTGGCACGCTGGATCGGAAAGGGGCTTCAGCAGCTTCCACTCTTTGTGCTTTCACTGTCCGGGAGTGGTGCGCAGGCGCTCGTCGCGATCGTGCGACGACTGCTGCTCGTGCTCGGCGTCTGGTTCGTCCTGCCTGGAGACCGTCTGCCGGAAGCGAAACCCTATATGAAAAACAGCTTCTTTCTGTACGCGGTGCATTATCCGATTGCGCGCGCACAGTATTATATGATACAGTACTTGGGCATTCCGTACGAGGGATGGGGAGAAGCGGTGCGCCTCGCGCTGTACCTGCTGACCCCGGTGGTCGCTGTCGCGGCCGCGTATGGGCTGAAGCGTGTACTGAAACGATACCTGCCGCTGCAGTGGAAAATTCTCAGCGGAGGACGATAGGAGTTCTATGTTTATTGCAGATCATTGGAAAGATTATGAGGTTATCGACACATCAAACGGCGACAAGCTGGAGCGCTGGGGGAAGTATATCCTCCGTCGCCCGGATCCACAGGTTATCTGGCAGACACCCTTCCGGAATCCGTACTGGAAGAAGCTGAACGGCCACTATCATCGCTCGAACAAGGGCGGCGGCGAGTGGGAGTTCTTCGATCTTCCGAAGCAGTGGAAGATTTCCTACGTGCTCGGTGGCGCGGATGCGGCTGCCTCGACCCTGGAGCCGGACGTGCGTGCGACCTACTGCCCGACGGTACCGGTCTATGCACAGCTCGAGAAGCTTCCTATAGAAAAACGCACCCTGACCTTCCACCTGAAGCCGTTTACGTTTAAGCATACCGGTCTCTTCCCGGAGCAGGCGGCGAACTGGGACTGGTTCTCGGATCGTATCCTCGGGGAAGTGGAGCGCCGGAAGCAGGCGGGTATCGACCGTCCGGTGAAGGTGCTGAATCTCTTCGCCTATACGGGCGGTGCGACCCTGGCCGCGGCTGCGGCTGGTGCCCAGGTGACCCATGTGGACGCCTCGAAGGGCATGGTACAGTGGGCGAAGGAAAACGCAGAGGCCTCCCATCTCAAGGATGCGCCGATCCGCTGGCTTGTCGACGACTGTATGAAGTTCGTAGAGCGTGAGATCCGCCGTGGCAATACCTATGATGCGATCATCATGGATCCGCCATCCTATGGTCGTGGACCGAAGGGGGAGATCTGGAAGATCGAGGATTCGGTCTATCCGCTCGTGCAGCAGGCGGCGAAGCTGCTGACAGAAGACAGCATCTTCTTCCTCATCAATTCCTACACGACCGGACTGCAGCCGGCGGTCATGAGCTATATGCTCGGCACGGCGATCCGTGCACGCCTCGGCGGTGTGATCCACTCGGAAGAGGTCGGCCTGCCGGTGACGGAAACCGGACTCGTGCTGCCATGCGGCTGCAGCGGCCGCTGGGAAAGCTGCGAAAAGTCATAATAGTAGAGAAAACAGCATTGGCCGAAGGCGGTAGGCGTGACGAACGAAGCCACGGTGACGCGTGTGAATGTAAGAGAATCGTAAGCATTTCGCCGGGATTATTCAGTATTCTTCATGGAATAGAAATTGCATTTGCATGAGTGAAAGGCTATTATTATAGCATAAGTATGATGCAGACTGGAAAATCGTCCGGTGAGGCGCACACGAGCGCATACATCCGGTCCGAAAGAGGACGGCGGCGACCGGAGCCAGTGCATCCACAGGCGTTGGGGCCGGTAGAGCCGGGTCCGGAGGGATACGATATGATGAAAGAAAAGCTTAGAAAACTTCTGATCGCAGCCGGTGCGCTTGCGGTGATTTCCACGACGAGTGCATTTGCGGCCGGCTGGACGACGAACACCAGCGGCGAGCCGGTATATATGCAGGATAACGGAACCGTGGCGGCAAACGCCTGGATCAAGGCGGAGAGCAACGGTCAGGTGATCTGGTACTACGCTACCGGGAACGGCACCCTGAAAAAGGGCGGCTGGCAGACCGTCGGCGGCTATCGCTACTACTTCGATGAGATGGGTGTGATGCAGACCGGCTGGGTAGATGGAAACAGCTACTACTGTAATCCGAACACAGGTGCCGCTGTTTCAGGCTGGCAGTACCTGACGATTCCGGAGGAGGACCAGAGCTTCTATGAGGACGATGTGAACTACAGCACGAATCATGCAGCCTGGTATTTCTTCGCCACTGGAACGAATAAAAAGTACGCGTCTGACAGCTATAACGTTACCGTAAAGACCATCAATGGTCTCAAGTACGGCTTCGATGAGAATGGCGTGATGCAGCTCGGATGGTCGAAGGTACAGGATACGACCCCGGAGATCAGCGGATACATGTATTTCGCGATGAAAACCGACGATCACTTCAAGCAGGGCCAGCTGATCGAGAACACCTGGTATACGACGACCGGACCGCAGAACAGCGACGGCTCCTATGATGAGAGTCTCGCCAGCGGTGATGTAGAGTATTTCTACTTCCGCTCGAATGGACGACCGGCAGCTGGTACGACCGGCAACTTCCTCGTGCAGTCGATCAGCGGTAAGAAGTACCTCTTCAACGAAAAGGGAAATCCGGTATATGGCATGCAGAAGGGCTCCACGACGACCGACGCAAGCGTGCATTACTACTACTGTGGATCCAGCAGGGCAGACTGCTCGGTAAAGAGCGGACGTTTCGTGATGACTGAGGCGGATGGCGATAAGATCACTTACTATGCAGAGAGCAACGGCCGCGGCTACACCGGCGTGAAGAACGGTTACCTCTATTATGAGGGCAGACTGCAGCAGGCGGATCAGAGTGCGAAGTACCAGACCTGCTACGTAGATGGAAAGAACTACGTCATCTCTTACTCCGGACTGGTCATGAAGAGTAAAACAAATCTCCGCGATGCGGATGGTAATAAGGTATCGACTAATGCCGACGGTACGCTGAAGGCAAACCTCGATGGCAGCCTCGAGGCGATGACCGCGACTCCGCCGGATGTCGATGACATCGACTGATGATTTCCTTTCTATAATAGAAGAGGGCCCGTTTCCGAAAGGAGCGGGCTCTCTTCTGGTATAGAACAGATGGTTGCATTCGTTCGTTTGCAGTCCGGGTCCCCGCTGAACTGCGATCAAAAAAGGTCTTGCAATTCAGAAAAACAGATGGTATGATATGACACGCACGGCGAGGTGGTTACCTGCTGTGCTGTACATTATATCGTGATACACACGGCAGTGTGGAAACGTGTATCGGATTTTATGCACGTTTTCAGAAAAATTGCTTGCAATAAAAAAGCATGTGTGTTATCTTTGTACACGCTGTGACATGATAGCGTTGAAATGAAGATTGCTTGCATGGACGAAAGCCAAGATCCGTACAACAGTATCCTTTGGATCCAGTGAGCCTCCGGGCTCCGCCTGAGAGTTGAGACGGCAACCAAGTATAAGTCATGTAAGAGAACTTCAGGGAGCGAATGTCTAGTTTAGAAACTGACGGCAGGTCACTGTACTACAATTTAATCCATCAAACAGCAGATGGATTTGCGCAGATCGATCCTTTATCTCACATGGGACAGGTGTGCGCGTTAATGTACAGTCACCGACTTATCGTCAAATCACCGATAGGAGGCGACTTTTTTTATGGCAAGTCAAGTAATGAGAATCACACTTAAGGCTTACGATCACGTCCTTGTAGACGAGTCAGCCGCAAAGATTGTGGAGAACTGCAAGAAGACAGGTTCACAGGTATCCGGTCCGGTTCCACTTCCGACAAAGAAGGAGATCGTAACCATCCTTCGTGCTACACACAAGTACAAGGACTCTCGTGAGCAGTTCGAGCAGAGAACACACAAGAGACTTATCGACGTTATCAGTCCGAACCAGAAGACCATGGATGCTCTTCAGAGACTGGAGATGCCGGCTGGCGTTTATGTCGATATCAAGATGAAGAACAAGTAATGATTCTAGTATGAGTCTGAGAAATCGGGCTCCGCTGTAGAAAGGAGAACACATGAAGAAAGCTATTTTAGCAACAAAAGTAGGAATGACACAGATCTGGAACGAAGATGGCGTGTTAATTCCAGTAACTGTACTTCAGGCTGGCCCTTGTGTTGTTACACAGGTTAAGACAGTTGAGAACGACGGTTACGCAGCGATCCAGGTAGGCTTCCAGGATAAGAGAGAGAATCTCGTAAACAAGCCTATGAAGGGTCAGTTCGACAAGGCTGGTGTTCCTTGCAAGAGATTTGTGAAGGAGTTCAGACTTGAGGACGCTGAGAACTACAACGTTAAGGACGAGATCAAGGCTGACATCTTCGCTGAGGGCGACAAGATCGACGTTACCGCTATTTCCAAGGGTAAGGGATTCGAGTCCGCTATCAGAAAGTATGGCCAGTCCAGAGGACCGATGGGCCACGGCTCCAAGTTCCACCGTCACGCAGGATCCAATGGTACTTCCGCAACACCTTCACGTGTACTTCCGGGCAAGAGAATGCCAGGACACATGGGTGCTGTAAAGGTTACAACTCAGAACCTTACCATCGTTAAGGTAGATGCTGAGAACAACCTGCTTCTTGTAAAGGGAGCTGTACCGGGACCTAAGAAGGCTCTTGTAACTGTCAGAGAAGCAGTGAAGGCCTGAAACGTACGAAAGGAGGAACACATAAATGGCTAACGTATCAGTATTTGATATGCAGGGCAAGGAAGTTGGAAAGATGGATCTTAACGATGCCGTATTCGGCGTTGAGATCAATGAGCATCTCCTTCACCTCGCAGTTGTTGCTCAGCTTGCAAACAAGCGTCAGGGCACACAGAAGGCATTAACTCGTGCAGAGGTTTCCGGAGGCGGAAGAAAGCCTTGGAGACAGAAGGGCACAGGTCATGCAAGACAGGGCTCCATCAGAGCACCGCAGTGGAAGGGCGGCGGAGTTGTATTCGCACCGGTACCACGTGACTATACAACAACCATGAACAAGAAGGAGAAGAGAGCAGCTCTTAAGTCTGCACTCACCAACGCTGTTCAGGAGAACAAGCTCATCGTTGTGGATGAGATCAAGTTCGACGAGATCAAGACCAAGAACTTCCAGGCTATGCTGGATGCACTCAAGGTTGAGAAGGCATTCGTTCTTCTTGATTCGAACGATAAGAACACCGTTCTTTCTGCTAGAAACATCGCTGACATCAAGACAGCCGGTGTGAACGAGCTCAATGTATACGACGTTCTTAAGTACCAGACTGTAGTTGCTACGAAGGCAGCTGTAGAGAAGATCCAGGAGGTATACGCATAATGGCAGACATTAAGTATTACGACGTTATTCTCCGCCCGGTTATCACTGAGAAGTCCATGGGCGAGATGGCATCCAAGAAGTATACATTCCTTGTAAATCCGGACGCAACCAAGGCTCAGGTTCGTGAGGCCGTTGAGAAGATGTTCGAGGGTACAAAGGTAAAGGCTGTAAATACGATGAACGCTGACGGCAAGGCCAAGAGAAGAGGTCTCAAGCTCGGCAAGACAGCTGCAACGAAGAAGGCTATCGTTACTTTAACTGAGGATTCCAAGGAAATCGAGATTTTCAAGGGCCTTTAATTTACAGATAGCATAGTACGTCACGTGAAAAATTCTCTATTATACGTGACTAGTAAAAAGGAGAAAATAAGTCATGGGTATTAAGACATATAGACCTTATACACCTTCGAGAAGAAACATGACCGGTTCTGACTTTTCTGAGATTACGAAGAAGACTCCGGAGAGATCTCTTCTTTCTACAGTAAAGGAGAACGCTGGTAGAAACAATCAGGGTAAGATCACTGTTCGTCACCAGGGTGGTGGAAACAGACAGAAGTACAGAATCATCGATTTCAAGAGAAACAGCAAGGATGGTATCCCTGCAACTGTTATCGGAATCGAGTATGATCCGAACAGAACAGCCAACATCGCACTCATCGCTTACGCTGATGGTGAGAAGGCATACATCCTCGCACCGAACGGTCTGACCGACGGTATGAAGGTTATGAACGGGCCTGAGGCTGAGGCAAGAGTAGGTAACTGCTTACCGCTTTCCAAGATTCCTGTAGGTACAAACGTTCACGCAATCGAGCTCATCCCTGGCAAGGGCGCACGTATGGTACGTTCTGCTGGTAACGCTGCTCAGCTGATGGCGAAGGAAGGCAAGTATGCAACTCTTCGTCTTCCGTCCGGCGAGATGAGAATGGTTCCTGTAGAGTGCCGTGCAACCATCGGTGTTGTAGGTAACGGTGACCACAACCTCATCAACCTTGGTAAGGCTGGTAGAAAGAGACACATGGGTTGGAGACCTACTGTTCGTGGTTCTGTCATGAACCCTAACGATCACCCGCACGGTGGTGGAGAAGGTAAGGCACCTGTCGGAAGACCTGGTCCTTGCACTCCATGGGGTAAGCCAGCACTTGGTCTTAAGACACGTAATAAGAAGAAGGCTTCCAACAAGCTTATCATCAGAAGACGTGATGGTAGAGCCATCAAGTAATTGAGGAGGAGAGAATAATATGGCACGTTCAGTTAAAAAAGGACCATTTATTGACGCTTCGCTGAAGAAGGCTGTCGATAATATGAATGCTTCCGGAAACAAGGCCGTTATCAAGACCTGGTCTCGTCGTTCCACCATCTTCCCGTCATTTGTTGGTCACACCATCGCAGTTCATGACGGTAGAAAGCACGTTCCTGTATATGTTACAGAGGACATGGTTGGACACAAGCTCGGAGAGTTCGTTGTAACCAGAACCTTCCACGGCCACACTGGCAACGAGAAGAGAGCATAACTCACGCATATTTGAAAGGAGGACATTTCTAAAATGTCAAAGGGTCATAGATCTCAGATTAAGAGAGAGAGAAATGCGAATACTGTAAAGAGACCTTCAGCTACTCTTTCATATGCAAGAGTATCCGTACAGAAGGCATGCTTCGTTCTTGACGCCATCAGAGGCAAGAACCTCGACGAGGCACTCGGTATCGTTACATACAATCCTAGATACGCTTCTACTTTAGTTAAGAAGCTTCTTGAGTCTGCTGCTGCTAATGCAGAGAACAACAACAACATGAACAGAGATAATCTTTATGTTGCTGAGTGCTATGCTGGTGCAGCTCCTACGATGAAGAGAATTCATCCGAGAGCAAAGGGCAGAGCTTACAGAATTTTGAAGAGAAACTCACACATTACTGTAGTTTTAGACGAGAGAAAGTAAGAAGGAGGCATATAAATGGGTCAGAAAGTCAATCCGCACGGCATGAGAGTCGGCGTTATTAAAGATTGGGATTCCAAGTGGTATGCTGACAAGAATACTTTTTCAGATGCACTTGTTGAAGACTACAACATCCGTAAGTTCCTGAAGAAGAGACTTTCCTCTGCAGGAATTTCGAAGATCGAGATCGAGAGAGCTGCAAACGATAAGGTTCGCGTAGTGATCTACACTGCTAAGCCAGGTTTCGTTATCGGTAAGGGCGGCGATTGCGGCGTAAGCCGCCGTTTG
>SFND01000009.1 GCA_004554245.1 Oribacterium sp.
AAATAGATGGTCTATAGTAAACATACAGCACCTGGATGTTCCATGGCATAACGAACATCTTTGTGTCGTCACCGCCAGCTTCTCTCATAACGCTGTAGATATTGTCATCGATATCCGCCTTGGTATCCATCGCATCGACATACGGTGTGAGATCCAGAAGGAGATCATTGTTTGCAAAAAGCGGTGTGGAAGTCAGCTTCCAGGTAGAGACATCGACATCGGATCCACCCATCTTTGCATTGAACAGGTTTTCCGCATACGCGCCGCCATCCCATGGCTGCTCTTCACCGACAACCGTAATGCCCTTACCGTTTTCATCGTTAAACTTTTTGATGATGTCCTGCATCAATGCAGAATAGTCTGTATTATCTGCCCAGTACTGGAACTTGATGGTCACCGGCTCTGTGCTTTCTTCCTTCGCCGCCTCGGTTTCTGCCACCTTCGTCTCAGCTGCTGCCTGTGTTGCGGCTGCCGTCGTCTCTGTCTTCGATGATCCACAACCCGCAAGCATGCTTACAGCCATAGCCGTCGTCGCAGCAATTGCGGTCACTTTCTTTGCCAGAAGTCTTTTTTTCATGATTTGTCCTCCTTGGATTTAATGTCGTTCAGAGTTTCCCAGATATGGCGTTCCACCAGAAACTTCGCTTCCATATAATCCCGTTCTGCGATGGCTCTGTAGATGCCGAGATGACTTCGTTTCGCTCTATAGAAGCTGGCCGTGTCATCATGGGTTTCCACATGTCCCCGCCGGATAGATTCGTTGATGATCGGAACCACTCTTGTCAGCACATCATTATGGGTACACTCTGCAATTGCAGTATGAAAACGTATATCCATTTCCTCCGTATAAGAGTCATTGGAATCCGACGCATACATGGCATCCACAATCGTCTTCAGTTTTTGAATGTCCGATTCTGTCGCCCTGTGCGTTGCAAGCTCTGCAATCTGCGGTTCAATCATCATCCTTGTTTCCAGAAGATTGTAAAGAAGTTTGTCCTGATTTGTAAAATGAAGTCCCAATGGGTCTTCTCCGATGCCTGTTTCCTGGCTGATAAACGTTCCGGAACCCTGACGGGAAACAATAACATTTTCCGCCTTCAGAATTTTCATAGCTTCACGTAAAGTCGAACGTGAAATGCCAAATTCTTTCATAAGCTCTTTTTCCGTCGGAAGCTTATCACCCGGTTGCATCTTGCGCTTGATAATCACTGCTTTCAACTGCTGCGCAACAGACATATGGAGAACAGAATCCTGAGGGTTCATTATTACATCCTGCATATCTTTTCCTCTCCAAGCCGTTCTAATTTGTATGTCATTATGATAACACCTTGTCCGACTTTTGTAAAACAGTTTTTATGCATTATTACTTATTTTTATCGTTTTTTTCACAGTCTTTAGTGTTTTTTGTTGGCTATCATGAAGTTTATGTTATATATTGGTATGACCTTTTAATAGACTTGATTATACAAAAAAAGTGGCTTCCGCGTTTTTCCAGCGAAAGCCACACCAGCATGTCCGATTTCCGTGTTTCAAACGAATATCACATCGTTTAAATTCACACATCCACTCTGATAACTTGTCGAAAATTTGTATTTTATGAAAATTATTTTCATCTTTTCAGACAGCAAAAATGTAATTAGAAATTTTTACGTCATGACATCGAATTTGTTTCTTCTTTTCCCAGTTTACGCACGCAGCGGTAGAAGCAGGGAATCAAAAAGGCATCGGCAAACAGCCATGCAAGCGGTGCCGCCAGACAGGCTGCTGTATATCCGAAATAACGAACGCCCAGAAATCCAGCCAGCCCTCTGCCGAACATCTCACATATGCCCGCGATAATCGCAATACCGGAAAATCCCATGCCTTGAATAGAAAAGCGAAATACATTTACCGCACAAAGCGGAATAAAAAACAGCACCTGCGTCATCAGATATTGATGTGCACCGGCCACAACCTCTGCATTTCCATTGGTTACAAACAGAAGTGGTAATTTCCAGCCAATCGTCGCAAGAACAGCCACCGCAATCACAGAATACACGGCGCCAATCTTCATCGCCGATGCTGCGCCTGCTTTCAGACGGTCGTATTTAAGCGCACCTCGATTCTGCCCCTGATAGGTTGCCATTGTACCGCCCAGAGAATCAAAGACGCATGCAAATAAAACGATGATACGATCACCTGCCGTGACTGCTGCAACCGAAATAACACCCAGTGTATTGACTGCCGTCTGCAGGATGATGTTTCCGATACTTGTGATTGAATACTGAAGTCCCATCGGAATCGCCATCCACAGTAAGCGCTGAACACATTCTGCCCGCATACGCAAGTCATCCTGTTTCAATTTCAGAATGTCGAATCGTCTTACCATATAAAAGAAGCAGAGAACGCCGGAGACCAGCTGACTGATAATCGTCGCCAGCGCCGGGCCGCGCACGCCCATTCCTAAAATTCGAATCGTTACGTAATCAAGAATAATATTCAGTACAGACGAAATCATCAGGAAATATACCGGCGATTTCGAATCTCCCAGAGATCGCACGATGGAAGCCGTAATATTATAGAGGTAGGTCGCCGAAAGCCCCATAAATATAATAACGATGTAACTATACGCCTGTTCCAGAATTTCATCCGGTGTATGCATCCATACCAGCACCTGATGTGCGAGCACGCTCATGCACGCCGTCATCACCGCGGAAAACAATATCGTCAGCCATACGATATTTCCGACATACTGCCGCATCCCATCAAAATCACGCGCACCGAATCGCTGAGCGACCGGAATCGCGAATCCTGCTGTCGCACCGATGACGAAACCGTTCACCATAAAATTGATGGCACCGGTAGATCCCACTGCCGCAAGTGCATCCGCGCCGAGAAAGCGTCCGACCATTACGGTATCCACCATGCTATAAAGCTGCTGGAAAAGAATGCCTAGAAGCATCGGCACGGCAAAGCCGAGAATTAAACGCATCGGACTCCCTGATGTCATATCCCTGATTGTCTTTTTTGTATCCACTTGTTTCCTCTTCTTTTCTGTCAGCGTTCTTGATGAAATCATCAAAAAACGGGATCTCGATTTGATCCCGTTTTTTATAGCACCATTCTTTTTTTGAATCAACGTCTCTTTTGCACAATTTCGCCCTTTTCACGGATATCACCGTTGCGATACGCTGTGAGCAGCTCCTCGAGGTCGGCGATCTGACGCTGCAGCTCCTGTCCATTATCGGTTTCACCGACATGGATGCGGTGCTTCATCTGCTCCACGATCTGAATCTCCGGCGTATTCTCGGATCCCTTTCGGAAGCCCTTATGCTCTGCCAGTGCCAGATGGCGGGAGTTGAAGATGAGCGTATAGCCGGCGATGCCGGTGCGGGAATGGTAGGCCTTCGAGATACCGCCATCGATGACGAAGAGCTTGCCGTTTGCCTTGATCGGAGACTCGCCACGCTTCGTTTTCACCGGCACATGGCCATTGACCACATGGCCCCTCTCCGGATCCACACCGAATTCCGCGAAGATCCGGTCGACATAGCGCTCCTCCTTCGAGAATTCATAGTAGATGTTAAACTTCTCCACATGTGTATCCGGATCCTCGATGAAGCAGTGCTCGAAGGTCGTCATCTTATCCTTTCCGAAGAGTGGTGAGCATGGTCCACACCACATGTACCAGAAAAGATCCGTTGCATAGATCTTACCCTTCGGGTCATTTTCTCCATTCAGGAAATAGGCATCGATCGCCCGCTCATAGAAGTAATCCATGAGGGCCTTTCCGCCGACACTGCCCTTCGCCGTCTCGAGCTGCAGGAAGGAGCCGTCCACATTCATCGGGATACAGCCATGGTAAAGGATGTTGTTATTGACCACCTTATACATCGCGCCATTCGTAAAGAAGAAACGGATGTGCTTCTGCAGCAGCTGCGAGTGGGTGAAGCTGTACACCAGGGTGTTCATCAGCTCCTTTTCCTTCTCTGTCATCTTATACGGATCCTTCGGGTCGATGGTCGGGAAATTCGTATCCCGGAGCGGATAGCTCTCTCCATCGATGGTCACCGTGCCCTTTTCATAATCGATCTTATCGAGGAGCATACGGTGGTCGAGCTTATACTCCGGATGGCGGCGGATCAGTGCCCCCTCCTCCTTAAACAGGATGATACTGATGGCCTTGCACATCTTCGCGGCGAGGCGAGGATCTACCGAGTCAGAGACATTGGTATCCAGGAGATGCGGCTGGAAGCAGGCACATGGATCATCGCCATACACCTCCTCCGCATACATCGAAAGCGGGCGCAGATTGATGCCATAGCCGTCCTCGAGCACATCGAAGGAGTTATAGGAGGTGGCGATGCGGAGAACGCTTGCGATGCAGGCCGGATTACCACAGGCAGCCCCCATCCACTCGGCATCATGATTTCCCCACTCGATATCCACATCATGGAAGCTCATCAGCTCCTCCATGATCTGGTCCGCATGCGGGCCTCGGTCGAAGACATCGCCGATGATATGGAGATTATCGACGACGAGGTTCTGGATCAGCTCCGACAGGGCCACGATGAAATCATCGCCCATGTCGATGTCGATGATGGCATCCATGATGCCGCGGAGATAGCCCCGCTTATCCTCATCATGACTGTCGAGGTGCAGGAGCTCATCGATCGCGTAGGCATACTGCTGTGGCATCTTCTTACGCACCTTCGAGCGGGTGTACTTGGAGCTGACGCAGCGGCAGATATTCACGAGACGATTGATCGTGATGCGCTGCCACTCCGGTGTATCCTTCGCCTTGTGTGCCGGATTCGAAAGAATGTCTCTCGGATAGTAGATCAGGTTCGCAAGCTCCAGCTGTTCCTCCTCCGGCAGCAGATTTCCGAAGGTTTCATCGATCTTATCACGAACGATTCCGGAGGCCGACCGCATCAGGTAGATGAAGGCGTCACTTTCACCATGCAGGTCTGAAAAGAAATACTCTGTACCCTTCGGGAGTGCACAGATCGCACGCAGGTTGATAATCTCCGCACCTGCAGCCGTTGCAGTCGGAAACTGCTTCGCGAGCAGCTTCAAATAATCAAGATCACGCATAATACTTCCCTTGTAAAAAAATCGCAGATACCCCTTCCGCGAAGGCCCTGGCGGTCCCTGCCCGAATGGTATCTATAGTTGGTTTTATTATACGTAAACTAAATCGGTTTTGTCACCGTTCCGGCAGATTGTTCAGAATAAAAAAAGGCTCGTTACAGTTTTCTCAAACTGTAACGAGTCTTCACATTCTACATATATGGCCATACGGGATACGATTCGGTTTATCCGGATTTTCTATCCGATGTACACATCCTCCATCCGCATCCTTTCAGGCAGGATGCTCAGGCCTGTGTGCCCGGTGCCACTACCGACGGATCGATCTCCTTCCGGTTCAGGATCTCCATGAACTCTGCGCCGGTGATGGTCTCCTTCTCATAGAGGTACTTCGTGATCTCGTGGAGCTTCGTGATGTTGTCACTCAGCAGCTGATAGGCCTTATCATGCTGCTTCTTCACGAGGTCCACGGTCATCTGGTCGATCTTCGTCTGCGTTTCCGGCGAGCAGGTGAGCGATGCATCGCCACCGAGGTACTGGTTCTGGACCTGCTCCATCGCCACCATACCGATATCATCCGCCATACCATAACGGGTAATCATCGCACGGGCATACTTCGTTGCCTGCTCGATGTCGTTGCTTGCACCCGTCGTGCAGGTATGGAAGATCAGTTCCTCGGCACAGCGTCCACCGGTGAGCGTCGCGATCTTATTCTCCAGCTCCTCCTTCGAGTAGAGGTAGTGGTTTCCTTCATCCTCGACCTGCATGGTGTAGCCCAGTGCACCGGAGGTTCTCGGGATGATCGTGATCTTCTGTACCGGTGCCGAGTTCTTCTGAAGTGCAGCGACCAGTGCATGACCGACCTCATGGTAGGAAACGATCAGCTTCTCCTTATCCGTCATCACGTTGTTCTTCTTCTGATAACCGGCGATGACGACCTCGATCGACTCCTCGAGATCCGACTGAATCACGCGTTCACGACCGGCACGTACCGCACGAAGCGCTGCCTCGTTGATGATGTTCGCAAGCTCGGCACCACTGGCACCGGCGGCTGCCTTCGCGATCGCACTGAGATCGACATTTTCCGCCATCTTGATGCCTCTGGAGTGCACCTTCAGGATGTCGACACGTCCCTGGAAATCCGGAAGCTCGACCGGTACACGACGGTCGAAACGGCCCGGACGAAGCAGTGCAGGATCCAGGGAATCCGGCTGGTTCGTCGCTGCCAGGATGATGATGGCCTTCGAGCTGTCGAAACCGTCCATCTCCGTCAGGAGCTGGTTCAGGGTCTGCTCACGCTCATCATTGCCCCCCATCGCACCGTTGCCACGCTTCTTACCGATGGCATCGATCTCATCGATGAAGATGATACATGGCGACTTTTTCTTCGCCTGCTCGAACAGGTCACGTACCTTCGCCGCACCCATACCGACGAACATCTCGACGAACTCGGAGCCGGCGATGGAGAAGAACGGTACGTTCGCCTCACCGGCTACGGCCTTCGCAAGCAGGGTCTTACCGGTTCCAGGAGGGCCGACGAGCAGCGCGCCCTTCGGGATATGCGCACCGATCTTCGTATACTTATCCGGCTCCTTCAGGTAGTCGACCATCTCGGACAGAAGCTCCTTCGCTTCATCCTCGCCGGCGACGTCCTTAAAGGTCACCTTGTTTCCGTCCTTCGCCTCGTACTCACGGGCGTTCGACTTGCCGAAGCCACCCATACCGCCGAAGCCGCCGCCCGCACCGAGCGAGCTCGCCATGCGCTTGCTGAGCCAGTTGCCGAGCGCCCAGAACAGAAGAATCGGGAAGATCCAGGTCAGCAGGAAATTCAGCAGCGGGCTGGTCTCCACTGGGATCGTCTCATCGAAGTTGACACCCTGCCGGTAGAGCTCCTGCAGTACCTGTGCCTCGGTGTACTCGTTCTTCAGTCGGCCGGTCTGGCAGGTGAGATCCTCCCCGTTTACCGTCGCGACATATGTGATGGTATCATCACTCAGATTCACCTTCGTGATGGCCTGGTTGTTCACGGCGTTCATGAACTCCGTATAGCTCGTCTGCCGGATCGACCGTGTCAGGAGCGACGGAAATACGAAGGTATTCAGCAGCAGGATGATGAGAAGCGCGATGAAATAATAGAAAATCAGCGGCTTTTTATTCTTCGGTTGATAGCTGTTATTTCCGTTGTTCCCATGATTTCCACCATTCGCGCCGTTCTGACCGTTCGTGAACTGGTTAAAGAAATCATTGAAATTACCGAAACCATGATCGTCCTCCGGATGGTTCTGGCCGTTGTTTCCATTTGCGAGCGTCATCTGCCTTTTCAGCCGATGCCGCTGGAAGATCTGTACTATATTTCCCATAAGATTCATCCTTTCATGTGACAGAGGATACCTTTCCTCCATCTGATGCTCCTAAATATAAAGCAGAAATGTGTTAACTATGTGAACGAAGCAAAAAATTAGCAGTCTTTTCAAAAGACTGCTAATCACGCTATCCTTATGTCACATGCACAGAGCCGACGCCATCAAATGTACCGGTGGCCCAGGCACCAGCGGACGCTCTCGTGGGCCTACTTCATCGTTTTCTTCAGCAGCTCGCAGAGCTCGTCCACCGCTTCCTCCTTCCCCTCCCGGATGTCATCGACGACGCAGGTTTTGATATGCGTCGCGAGCAGCTCCTTATTAAAGGAATTCAGCGAGGACTGCACGGCGCTGACCTGCATCAGAACATCCGGACAGTACCGATTTTCCTCGATCATTTTTTTGATGCCGAGGATCTGCCCGTCGATGCGGTTCAGGCGCGTCACCAGCGACTTCACCTGCTCCGGCGTCCGCGGCTTATGCTTCTGTCTTCCGTTTTCATCCTGTCCACAGCAGCATGCCATGTTTCCACCCCATTTACTTTACGATCGATACGAACTCGAAATCGAGGGCCTCGATCGCCTTCTGAATCGCCGCATCGTCAACCGGCGCACTCAGCTTCAGCTCTGCGGTACCACTGGTGTGGGAAACCACGGCCTCCTCGATACCATCGAGCTTCTCGAGAGCCTTCTTTACGCTGGCCTCACAGTGTCCACACATCATACCCTTGATATTTACAGTCTCTGTCATCTTTTTACTCTCCTTTTTCGTTCTCTTTCTGATTTTTCTATCCTGTGAAGCGTCATGTACCTTACAGAGGTTGAGACGCAACGCATTCATACATACGGTGAAGCTCGACAGGCTCATCGCCGCCGCGCCGACCATCGGGCTCATCTCGAATCCGAGTCCCAGCACAGCCGTGTAGAAGCCGGCCGCCAGCGGGATACAGATCACGTTATAGAAGAAGGCCCAGAACAGGTTTTCATGGATGTTCCGAAGGGTCGCCCGCCCGAGACGGATCGCCGCCGACACATCCGTGAGCCGGTTCTTCATCAGTACCACATCCGCCGCATCGATCGCGACATCTGCACCGGCACCGATCGCGATGCCGAGATCCGCGCGGGTGAGGGCCGGCGCATCGTTGATGCCGTCTCCGACCATCGCGACACGCCCCTCGGTCTTCAGTCGACGGATCACCGCTTCCTTTCCATCCGGCAGAACACCAGCGATGACATGTGTGACACCAGCCTGCTGCGCGATGGCCCGCGCCGTTTTTTCATTATCGCCCGTGATCATATAGACGTCAATGCCCATATGCTGAAGTTCTGCGATGGCCTGCGCGGAATCCTCCTTGATGGCGTCCGCGACCGCGATGATCCCCACCGGATGCCCGTCACGCACGAAGAAAAGCGGGGTCTTTCCCTGCTCCGCGAGGGCCTCATACTGCTGCTCCATCCCGTCCGTGACACCGAAGCGCTTCTTCATATACGTATAGGAACCTCCGCAAAGCTCCGCCGCATCCTGCATCGCGTGCAGTCCGTTGCCGGGCAATGCGGAGAACTCCGTCACCACGCGTGGGGTCATGGCCTGCGTCTCCGCGTAGCGCACGATGGCACCTGCCAGTGGATGCTCGGAGTACTGCTCGAGGTCGAGGGCCAGCTGGAGGAGTGTTTCCGCCGATACCCCGGCGGCCGGAAGAACATCCGTCACCACCGGCTGCCCTGAGGTGATCGTACCGGTTTTATCCAGCGCGACGATCTCGATGCGACCGGCCTGCTCCTGCGCCGCCGCCGTCTTGAACAGGATGCCGTTTCGTGCGCCCTGTCCACTGCCGACCATGATGGCCACCGGTGTCGCCAGACCGAGTGCGCACGGGCAGGACACCACCAGCACGGCGACGGCTCGCGGAATCGCAAATTCCACACCCTTCCCGGCCAGCATCCAGGCGATGAAGGTCAGCAGCGAAACGAGGATCACGGCCGGCACGAAGATACCGGCCACCTGATCCGCGATCCGGGAGATCGGTGCCTTCGTCGCAGCTGCGTCCGACACCATCCGGATGATCTGGCTGAGCGTCGTGTCCTCTCCGACACGCGTCGCCCGCAGCTTCAGGAAGCCATCCGTGTTGATGGTCGCCGCGGATACAGGATCACCGACGGTCTTATCCACCGGGATGCTCTCACCGGTGAGGGCGGCTTCATTGACCGCACTGCTGCCCTCGAGGATGACACCATCGACCGGGATGCTCTCGCCCGGACGTACCACGAAGAGATCGCCGGACTGCACCTCCACGATCGGCACCGTCACTTCCTTTCCATCCCGCAGCAGCACGGCCGTTTTCGGTGCCAGCTTCATGAGACTTCGAAGCGCATCCGTCGTCCGTCCCTTCGACATCGCCTCGAGCATCTTGCCGACCGTGATCAGCGCCGGAATCATCGCTGCCGTTTCGAAATACAGATTGTGGTGCAGGTGATGCACGGTCTCCATCTGTCCGCCCGCCAGCGCGAGGCTCATCAGAAAGAGCTCCACCAGCGAGTACAGAAAAGCAGCACTCGAGCCCAGTGCGACGAGGGCATCCATGTTCGGCGCCCGGTAAAGGAGCGAGCGGAAGCCACCGACGAAGAATTTCCGGTTGATATACATGACGATGAGCGCGAGCAGCATCTGTACGATGGCACCATTTACCGGATTTTCAAAAACAGTCGGAAGCGGCCAGCCCGCCATATTATGGCCCATGCTGAAGTACATCAGCACGGCGAGCAGCAGAACGGACTGAAGGAGACGCTTCTTCAGCTTCGGCGTCTCATGATCCCGCAGGGCCTCTTCCTCTGCCGCCATCGGATCGAGACCGCAGCCCGCAGCGGAGCAGGCTGCCCCCTGCATCCCCACATCCTGTTTACTTCCCGGGCGGATGCCGCCATCTGGATGCCCTCCCTTCTCGCTGGCGCCATAGCCCGCGTTCACCACGGCCTTTATGATGTCCTCCGGTGCCGCATCGCCCTCGACGGCGAGGGTATTGGTCAGCAGAGAGACCGTCGCCTCCCGCACCCCCGGCACTGCCCGCGCGGCCTTCTCGACACGCGCCTGGCAGGCTGCACAGCTCATACCGGTCACGATATACTGTTTCATAGATGCCTCTTTCTGTGTACAAGTCACGGTAGGGATATACCCCCACCCTGTATATTCAGCCGATATCAATATACCCATTAGGGGTATGCGTTGTCAACAGAAAATATACTGTTGCCTGCCATACCGGAAGCCCAGGAGGGCAGCCGGCTTCGCAGCAAGTGGCTGTATTCATCAACCCATCGGGCCACCCTGGAGGAGATCATCGGATGCGCCCGGACCAGCGGGTGCGGCGGATGGATCCGGGCCGGCCGGTGCGGCTGGCTGTGGTGCAGGAGAAGCGGCGGTTTCTGCCGGCCTCTGCGCCTCTTCGATTTCTACATGCTTTTCGCTCGTTTCGGTTTTCTTCTCGGATTCGTGCGTTTTCTCGCCCTCTTCCTTCTTTTCATCGCTCTTTTTCTTCTCGCCCTCCTCTTCTGTTTCGTTTTCGCGTTTTGTATGATTTTCGCGCTTTATGTCATCCTGCTTCTGATCCTGCTCTGTATCTGTGTCCTCACGCTTCTTCGATTCGGTATTCTCGTACTCGTCCTCATCTTCGTCTTCTGAATCATTTCCATAGGATGCCGCATAATCGTATCGACTCACGGAACTGCTTTCCTCCGGCTCCGTCACAACATATCCATAGTAGAAGTCTTCACCTGGGATACTGCGGCCGATGGCTGCCGAATCAGCCTCCGCGATGGCGATGAGGTAGGCACCGATCTGACTCTTCATCTGGTCACCGGTGATGCACTTGAGATTCGCATACGGGAGGGCCAGCGGAACGACCGCAGCCTGTGTGATACCGAACTTTCCGGCGAGCTTCGCCGTCTGATTTGCAGCCCGCTCCGCCTTTACGATCGACATCGCGGTCTCTCGAAGAAGATGATCTACAGATGAGCGCTTATTCTCATAGTCATTCCGGTGTACGAGGGTCACACTGGAGATCAGGCTGCCAGTCGCGGTGACATTCTCCCAGCTGTCCTTCAGTGAAAACGCACGCACGGTACCCGGCACGCCGGCCAGAAGGCTCGAGGCATCCGGCTCTGCGACGATGGCGGCCTTCGACGGATCCGCCGTAAGCTGCGCCGTGATGTCCTCGATGCTCGTATACTGTACATCGAACTGCGTGCCATATTGACTCTTCAGGTACCGAAGCACATACTCCGGCTGCTCGCCCTGTCCGACGCTCAGTACGGTCTGTCCCTTCAGTCCCTGAAAGCTCTTCAGTTCGCTGTTGCCGGTGATGCAGTACAGCTCGTTGCCTGCATTGATATTGACGATGACCGCACCGTCCTTCGCATCATGGTAGGCCCGTGCTGCACTTTCCGGTGAAAGGACCGCGACATCCGCCGCTCCGGTGATGAAGTCCGACAGGACCTCTGCTTCACTGCTCTTCAAATCGAAATGGTAGTCTCCCTGTGTCGCACCCAGCTCGGACTCCTCCATGAGATGCGCGAAGCCGAGGGCTGCTGCCCCCTGGGAAAGCTCGATCCGCATCGCATCTGAATCTGCCGGCTCCACGACCTGTTCCGCCGGGATGGTCGTTTCCAGGATCGCCTGCGTTTCTTCCGCCGTCGTCTCCTGCTTCGACGCGACATGCTCCACAAGCTCCGTAAAGTGTCCACATCCGGACAGGAGCAGCATCAGGGCTACCGGGATTATCCTGTATTTCCATGCTTTTTTCATCATCATCTGGCCTTTTCTTTCTGATAAACTCTGATGCCTATGGTAGCACAAAAAAGCCCCCGGAGAAAACTCCGGGGGGGAATATTTACATTAACTTTCTGAACATAGCTTCGAAGTCAGCGATGCTTGCCTCTCTCGGGTTACCAGGTGCACATGCATCAGCGGCAGCGGACTCACACAGGAACGGAAGATCCTCTTCCTTGAGTGCCTCCAGCTTCGTCGGGATGCCAACATCTACAGAGAGCTGCTTCACGGCATCGATGGCCGCCTTACGATAGGTCGCTGCATCCATACCGGTCGTGTCGATACCAAAGGCCTCTGCGATGGCCTTGAACTTCTCGCCAGTGTACTCCTGGTTGAACTCCATCACGATCGGAAGCATCATCGCACATGCAACACCGTGCGGTGTGTCATAAACCGCGCCGAGGGTATGTGCCATGGAGTGTGCGATACCGAGGCCTACGTTCGAGTATGCCATCGCGGTTACATACTGTGCAAGTGCCATACCTTCACGTCCATCCGGATCGTTCGTTACAGCCTTACGAAGGTTCTTTGCGATGAGCTTGATGGCCTCGAGGTCGAGTACATCTGCGAGCTCCCATGCACCCTTGGTGGTGTAGCCTTCGATCGCATGTGTCAGCGCGTCCATACCGGTCGAAGCCGTGAGGCCCTTCGGCATGGAGGACATCATATCCGGATCAACGACGGCGATATCCGGGATATCGTTTGCATCGACGCAGACGAACTTTCTCTTCTTCTCAACATCGGTTACGACATAGTTGATGGTGGACTCTGCGCCGGTGCCACCGGTTGTCGGAACGGCGATGGTGAATACGGTACGATGCTTGGTCGGTGCGACACCCTCGAGCGAACGGATATCTGCAAACTCCGGGTTGTTGATGACGATACCGATGCCCTTACCGGTATCCATGGAAGAGCCACCACCGATGGTGATCATGCAGTCTGCGCCGCAGGACTTGTATGCCTCTACACCGTGCTGGATGTTCTCGATGGTTGGGTTCGGCTTGATGTCATCATACAGGAAGAAGTCGATGCCGTTCTCCTTCAGAAGATCCGTCACCTTGGCTGTTACGCCGAACTTTACGAGGTCAGGATCGGATGCAACGAAAGCCTTATGATAGCCTCTTGCCTTGATGAGACCCGGGATCTCCTTGATTGCACCATGTCCATGATAAGAAATACCATTTAAGACGAAACGATTCACAGCCATAATTCTACTCCTTTAAAATAATATGAATGCCCTGGCAGAAAGACCCATTCTTCCTGTGCAGGCATAATGATACCAACCATTCGATTACGTTGTGCACTTTGTCTACTATGCACAACCAAAACCTTTTTTATCTTAACAGATTGTAGATTAATTATCAATAAGCTCGCAGAATATGACAAAATTCTACTTCTTCGGCTTAAAAAAATACCCTTCGGCCGTCAATATGCCGAAGGGTACGATAAAACATCTCGTCAATATGTCGTTTACGCATTCAGTGAAATCGAGGCGATCGTGTGGTCATCGAAGTCATATACCGTGAACATATCCTCATCGAGGATGGCATAGGTATTCGGGTTTCCACCCTTCGGAAGGGAGGTGCTGCCCGGATTCAGATGGAAGAACGTACGTCCATCCTCTGCCGTCAGCTTCTCCGCCTTCAGAAGATGGGTATGGCCATGCAGCAGTGCATCGCCCGCCATCAGTGGCGGAAGCTTCGTCTCATCGAAAAGATGCCCATGGGTCGCAAAAATCGTATGACCGTTCAGTGCGAGGATCGCATAATCCGCCATCACCGGGAACTGCAGCACCATCTGATCGACCTCCGCCTCACAGTTGCCACGTACCGCCCAGATTCTGTCCTTCAGCGGATTCAGCATCACGATGACCTCCTTCGGTGCATACTCCTGCGGAAGGTCGTTACGTGGTCCGTGATAGAGGATGTCTCCGAGGAGGATCAGGCGCTCTGCGCCGCTCTTCTCGAACTTCTCCAGGGTCCTGCGGCACCAGTATGCAGAGCCGTGGATATCACTTGCAATGAAATATTTCATATTCTGTCTTCTCCTTTATTCTCGATTACATCCGCTCTGGTGCACCGAATCCCAGTGTATGGATGCAGGTGCTCAGTACACGGAAGGTCAGCATCAGAAGCGCCATGCAGCTCTCCTTTTCCTTCTCCGGCAGGCTCAGGAACTTCACATCATGGTAGAGACTGTTGAAGTTGTTCGCCAGTGCATAGATATAGGAACAGATGCGGTGCGGCGCGAGATCCTTCCATGCACCGTTGATCTCATCCTGATAACGTGTGAGAAGCATCTGGACATCATGTGCAGACTTCTCCTTCATCGGCAGGATCTGGAAGTCGGTCGCATGGGCCTTCACATAATCCTTTACATGCACATCATCGCTTACGCCACGCTCCTGCATGAACTTACGAAGGATCGAGTTGATCCGTACGATGGTGTAGAGGATGTATGGACCGGTGTTGCCCTCGAAGGACGTGAATTTATCGATGTCGAAGATGTAATCCTTCGTCGCCTGATTCGAGAGATCACCGTACTTCAGTGCGGCGAGACCGACACGAACGGCGATGGCGGCTGCCTCCTCCTCGCTGAGCTCCTCACCACGGGATGCGCGTACACGCTCGAGGACCTTTTCATTCGTCTCCTGGATCAGCTTCTCGAGACGGAGCACACCACCCTCGCGGGTCTTAAACGGCTTTCCGTCCTTGCCGTTCATCGTACCGAAGCCGATGAAGCGAAGCTCCTCCTCCGAACGTACGAGGCCTGCCTTCCGTGCCACACGGAAGAACTGGGTATAGTGAAGAGACTGTCGGCTGTCCGCGATGTAGATGTACTCATCCGGATGATACAGCTTCTCACGCTCGACGATGGTGCCGAGGTCAGAGGTCGCATACAGTGCCGCACCGTCCGACTTACGGATCATGCATGGCGGAATCTCCTTCGCATCGCTCTCCTTCGCGACATCCACCACCAGCGCGCCCTGGGACTCATACGCAAGTCCTTTATCAATCAGTTCCTGAATCAGACCAGGAATGTACTGCTGCGCATCACTCTCACCCTTCCAGAGGTCGAAGTGAACGTCGAGGTTTCCATAGTTCTTCTTCAGATCCGCGATGGAAACCTTCATGATTTTATTCCATACCGCACGGTAGGTCGGATCACCATTCTGCAGCTTCAGCGTCGCCTGATGTGCACGCTCGGCATACTCCGGGTTGATCAGCTCACCCTTATGCGGGCCATCCTCATACTTCGCCTTCGCCTTTGCAGAGGCGAACGGATAGATCTCCTCCAGCTGGGAGATCTCGAGATCTGCATCGAGCTGTCCGCGGTCCTCGAGCTCCGTGATGATGAGGCCCATCTGAAGACCCCAGTCACCGAGATGTACGTCACCGATGACATCATTGCCCTGCTGAATCGCCATCCGCTTGATCGCCTCACCGATGACGGCCGAACGAAGGTGGCCGACATGGAGCGGCTTCGCCACATTGGCTCCGCCGTAGTCGATGATGATCTTCTTTCCCTCATGGGCATCGAGACCGAGGTCCTCATGGAAGTTCATCTCATTCAGATACTTCGTGGTGAGCTCCTCGGACACGTTCAGGTTGATGAAGCCCGGCATCACCGCAGACACCTCGGAGAACATCACGATATCGCCCTGCTGCATGGTCTTCAGCTTCTCCACCACCTCGCCTGCGATATCCATCGGCTTCTTATGATACTGCTTCGCACCGGCCATCGCTCCGTTCGACTGGTACTCACAGAGGTCCGGACGGTTGGAAATCGACACGCGGCCGAGCTCTGCGTCATAGCCGGCCAGCACAAACGCAGTCCGCACGGCGTCGGTGATAACATTCAGAATCGTAGTCAAATCAATACTCCTTTAACTATGCCATGAGAGGCGCGGCCTCCCATGAATCGACGGTTTCTTAAGAATTTCGTAAGGGGGTCTGACCCCATAAACTCGAAAAAAAGAAGGCTTCCCGTTTGGGAAACCTTCTCACAAACGGATTGCTCCGTATATGTTCTGATCACGCAGATATCAGCCGCGGGACTCGTACTCACCGGTCTGGGTAGATACGATAACCTTATCACCGATGTTGATGAACAGCGGAACCATGATCTCTGCACCGGTCTCAAGGGTTGCCGGCTTCTGAGCACCGGTTGCGGTGTTGCCCTTTACGCCCGGCTCCGTGTGGGTAACCTCGAGGGTAACCTTCAGAGGCGGCTCAACAGCGAATACCTTACCCTGGTAGGAGTCTACACGAACGGTCTCGTTCTCCTTTACGAACTTCATCTCATCTGAAATCTGCTCGTGGGAAAGGGAAATCTGCTCGAAGGTCTCCGGGTTCATGAAGTTGTACATGTCACCATCATCGTAGAGATACTGCATATCCTGACGGTCGATGTGTGCTGGCGGGAACTTCTCGGTCGGACGGAATGTACGCTCGATTACACCACCGTTGATAACGTTTCTAAGCTTCGTTCTTACGAAAGCTGCGCCCTTACCAGGCTTTACATGCTGGAACTCGACGATCTGAACAACCTGACCATCAATCTCAAGTGTGACACCGTTTCTGAAATCACCTGCTGATACCATAAAATCCTCCTAAAATGAAAAACCAAAATATCTCTATTCTGGAAACATGAAGTTTTTATATTCTAATCGTACTTTCAGGCCCGAATCAACGTCCCTTCGGATGCGCCAAGCTCACAAAATACTGATGTATTTTAATATAAATACATCAGCAATGCAAGCATTTCTTAGGTTTCCGGCCTATTCTCCACTGTTTTTCCGTAACTGTTCAGATCGAGGAGGCCGGAGGGCGGCAACGGAGGCACAGTACTTCGAGACTGTCCCTCCGGGTCCGCCGGTCTGAACTGCTGCCATTTTCGAAACCAATCAGTAATGTACGACCTCTTCTGCTGCCCGGATCCGCCCGATCACGGGTGCTGCTTCCGGCGATGTGAAGTAGCGGTAGGTCGTTTCCGGCACGAGGCCGCGGATCTCCTCGAGCCGTCCATCATGGATGCAGCTCCGTACCGTGGAGGCTGAAATGGCCTTTCCGTCCGCTTCCTTCCGCGGGATGATGTGACACGCCACGCCGGCCTCCGGCAGCGCCGTCGACAGGATTTCATTATAGATGCCCGTCACCACCGACGTCGGTTCATCCCCGACGAAGCGATCCGTGATGCCGAGCACCGCCGCGATCTGTGTGAAAATCTGTGCATCGATGCCCGCCTGGCTTCGGATCACCGCGTTGTCTCCCTTCTGGAAGTACGCCGGAAAGGTCGCGGAGCTGATGATATATGAGCCGGCTTCATGGTAAACGATGCCCGGGATATCCTTCGTTCCTTCAATTATCAGCTTCTTCCGCACGGAAAACGGTACGAGGCTCACATCCTCCGACACCATAAACAGATGCAGGACCCCACAGGCCGTCCGCGCCTGCTCGACGAGGTAGCGGTGCCCGAGGGTAAACGGATTCGCGTTCATGACGATCGCCCCGACACGTCCGCTCTGGTTCAATGCTGCAGGGCCGACTGCACATGACCCTCCCGGGAGCACAACGGCTTCGGCCGGGTGCGACGGATCCGGCTCGCCTGCATTGGCCTCATCCCGGGCGGTGATCTCCACCTGCTGCGTCTCCCGCTGAAGCGCCGCGAGGTAATCCCGGAAGCCGGTCCGCTTATTCTCCATGAAGACGATGTTCTCCTCCGGCACGCGCGTGATCTCATAGAAGCCGAGGTTTCCGAAGAAGCGCGCGGAATCACACTTCGTATACAGGAAGAGATGGTAGTTTCCACGGCTGTACTGCACCTCGACGAGATGGGAAACGATCGCGTTCATGAGGGACTCGCCCTGGTGATCGGAGCTCACCGCCATACAACGGAGGGTGTTTCCGAACAGGCTGCCAGTCGCGATGACATGATAGTCCTCGTCGAGCATCGCAGCCGTATAGTCGAGATGCTGATCCCGGTGGATACCCTCCCGCTCGAGGAGCGCGTCCACCTCTGCCTGTATGTAGCGGTCACCCGGACCGACCGATGAGATCGCATACGTTGTATCTGACATAATTACCTCTTTACAGTTTCAAAAGCAGGATCGCTACCGCGAGGATATCCGCAGCGCCCCCCGGGCTGATGTTCTTTTCGATGCAGGCCATGTTCAGTGCTTCGATCGCCCGCACACCCTCCTCCGTAAACATCGCACCCATGTCGAGGATCGTACTGCTTTCTGCCTGCAGCCAGCACATATCCTCATAGGAGCTTCGGATGAACACGTTCGTGTCGTTCAGCACCGACATAATCGCGATCAGTGTGCTGACATGCACCGCATTCTCGAAATGCTCGGCGTGCATGCTGCCGGTATCCTGCAGGAGTCCGCGGCGGAGCGTCGCATGCGCAGCGAAGGCCTGCTGCAGCGCCTCATCACTGCTCAGATTCCGAAAACGACGCAGCCATGGCACGGCGGTATCCCGGAGGATCGGAAAGCCCTCCATCGCCTGTCCGCGGATGCCCCGCTCCCCATACGCCTGAAAGAGCCGCTCCCCATGCGTCTTCGGCGGGTGCCCGAGCATCTTCCGGAAATCCTCCGCCATACTCCGTGCGGTCATCTGACGCGCCATGTCGAGGATCGCATCCACCGTGATCTGCCCGGCGATGATGGTCGAACTCGGCATCACCGACTCTCCGGCAGCGTCCATCGGCTGCACATCCGCTGAAGCCAATGCTTCCGGCGTCACATCGTCACTCGGCTGTAATTCTTTTTCCACCAGCTGCTCGCTCGTCGTATCCGCGCGTGCGTACAGTATGCCCGCCGCCGCCAGCACGATGCCCATGGTGAAGATCATGCCCTTATGCGTATTCACGCCATCGGTCGCCACATACATCGCCTGCTCCGCCTCGAGGCCGATGCCGCGAATCGCCCGGAATACTTCTTCCGGCGTATGGCCAACTGCTGTCGCATCCATCACCTCCTCAAACATGCGCACCATGTACGGTGTGATGGCTTCCGTGCTCGCGAGGAAGGTCTCATAATTCATATCACGATGCGCGCCGGTATCCCGACGATCCACGAGGCCCGGCTTCGGTGTCGCATAGACCTCGCCGAGCAGGGCGTTCCGCACCTGCCAGCCGATGCGCTCGAGAAGAGCCGCACGTGCTGCCGGGTTTCTGTCTGTTCCTGTCCTCACATCTGCCCTCCTCATCCTGCGCACGCAGCGTGCGCTCCATCGATCCAGATGATCTGCCACTTCCCGAGCGTCCCTATCGTCTCCACTACACTCGTCACTGATCAGCTCTCAGCCTCTCGCCTGTTCGATGATGCGGTGGATCTCCGCGACCATCTCCGGCACCGCATGGGTTCGATTTCGTGCACAGAGATGCGCCTCCTCTTCACACATGAGGCACTTCCGCGGTGGCATGCCGAACTCCTCGCGGCTCACCTTCTGTCCATCCTTCTGAATGACGTCGATGTCGAAGATGCGTCCGAGCCGGTCCGCATCCTCGATGAGACACATGAGTTCCTTCACACGGATCGCCTCCGCATCCACGGAAGCGTAATACACATATCCGGTCACCTCGACGTCCTTCTCCTCTGCTTCGATACGGATACCATTCTGGTCGAGGCTGTGCCCTATGCGCTGCAGCCCGGTTTCGAAGGCCCAGTAGAAATCCTCTCCCACCTTATGTGGGCCCGGGATGTTCAGCATGAAGCAGATCACCGGATGATGGAAGCGCGTGATGAAATCCCGCTGCTGCTCCACCCGATGATCCCGCGCGGCCAGCATCTCCGGCACTGTCACCTCATGTGTAAAATCAAGTTTCCTTTCCATAGCAGGCCTCCTCTTCTTTCTGTTTACAGCCTATTCTAACACACGACAGGGATATGAGGCGAAGAAAATCCCTCCGTTCGAAATCATCCCGGCACGGCGTTGCACAGCGCCCGCATGGACGGATACGAAAAAAGCGCTCTAGTTATCCCCCTAACCAGAGCGCCTTCGTTCATGAGAAGACCGTGTTATGCACGGAGAGGTCATGATCTGCTGACCCGAATCAAAACTCAGGTCCTGTATGATCAGTCTTTAAACTCGAATGGCTTGATCTGACGAACGACATCCATGACAGAGCCGTCACGTGCTTCGATGATACCGACAACACGATCACCGAACTGAACCTTCTCCGGCTCACCGGTGATGGAGTATGCGATGTCACGAAGCTCCTCGATGGTCTTGATCGGAAGACCCTTACCAGCGACAGCGTCGATGAGATCCTGACGCTTCGGATTGATGGCGATACCATAATCGGTTACGACGACATCGACATCCTCACCCGGAGTGGTGACGGTCGTACAGTCGCTGCAGATCGTCGGGATTCTTCCCTGCATGATCGGAGCGATCACGATGGTGCACTTCGCACCGGCAGCCGTATCCGGATGTCCGCCCTGTGCACCGGTGATGACACCGTCAGAGCCTACAACCACGTTACAGTTAAAGTGTGTATCGACCTCAAGTGCAGCGAGGATGACGAAATCCAGCTTGTTGACGTATGCGCCCTTGTTGAACGGGTTTGCATACTCATCTGCGGTGATGTAGAAGTGACGCGGATTGGTCGCTGCGGAGCGGATCGCATCCTGGTCGAAATCCTGGGTATCCACGAGGCAGCCGATGAGGCCTTCCTCGAGGAGGTCACACATTGGCTTCGCGATACCGCCGACGCCGAAGGACATGTGGATATTCCGCTCACGCATGATCTCTGCGAGGTACTTGGTGGAAGCGATGGAAGCACCGCCGACACCGGTCTGGTAGGAGAAGCCATCCTTGAAGTACGGTGTGTTGACAACGAAGTCTGTGCAGTACTTCGCCATGAGCAGCTTTCTCTGATCCGTCGTCGGCTTCGCTGCGCCGGTGGCGATCTTCGTCGGATCACCGATCTCGTCGACCTTTACGACATAATCGACCTTCACCTGAGAAATCTGTGCAGGAAGGTTCGGGAATGGTACCAGTGTATCGGTGATCGCAACTACGCGATCTGCATACTCTGCATCCACTGCGGAGTAGGAAAGCACACCACAGTCTGCCTTACCGCCGTTGGCGTTCAGGTTACCATACTCATCCGCGGTTGGTGCGCCGATGAAGGCGATGTCGATGTGGGTCTCGCCGCTCATGATGGCTCTGGAACGGGCACCGTGGGAACGCATGATCGCAAGTCCCTGAAGACGACCGTTTGAAATCGCCTTACCGATCTCACCACGCACACCGGAAGACTCGATGTTTGTGATGGTGCCATCGTCGAGCATGTACACGATCGGATCGTTCTGTCCGCCAAGGGAAGAAGCACAGATCGTGATGTTCTTGATGCCCATGGCATGAACCTCTTCCATGACCATGTTGAGCACCTTGTCACCATTACGGAAGTGGTGGTGGAAGGAAAGGGTCATACCGTCCTTGATGCCGCACTTTACGAGTACATCATGGATGGAATCTACGAGCTTGGAGCCGTTTGAATTGATCACGCACTTCACCTTATGGGAAGCGGTCTCATACTCATGGCCGTCGAAATGGTGGGTTCCCTGGAATACTTCCTTACCGGTTGCCTTTAAAATCTCCTCCGGAATATCTCTTCCTACTGCATTTATCATAATTAAAGATCCCCCTTATACACACCGGCTGCCTTTGCGAGCTTGATGGTTCTCTGTGCGCCGTCATAGAAAGCGATATCGATCATCTTACCGTCAACGGTGAAGACACCGATGCCCTTTGCCTTCTTGTCATCGATTTCCTTAATTACCTTCTCTGCGAAGATGATATCCTTTGTGGTCGGTGTGAAGATCTCATGCACGACATCGATCTGACGAGGATTGATGCAGGACTTTCCGTCGAAGCCCATGTCATGGATCATCTGAACGTCCTTACGGAAGCCCTCCATGTCATCGAGGTTCGTCCATACGGTATCGAAGCACTGTACGCCAGCGGCACGTGCAGCGATGATCATCTGCTGACGGGCACCCATGAGCTCAACGCCGGTACCGGTGATGTGTGTCTGCAGATCCTTTGTGTAGTCACCACCAGAAAGAGCGACACCGATCATACGGTCTGAAGCGGTGCAGACCTCGTAGGCATGCATGATGCCCTTGCAGGACTCGAGTGCAGACATGATGAGGGTGGAACCCGGCTCACGGTCGAACTCTTCCTCGGCTGCTACGACCTTCTCTTCTACGGCACGTACCATGTCGGCCGACTCGGTCTTCGGGATACGGATGACATCCGCGCCTCCAGCTACGACGCAGCGGATATCCTCCTCCCAGAGGTCGGTATCGAGGCCGTTGATACGAACGACACGCTCAGATCCACGGTAGTCGATGGTGGTCAGTGCATGGTAGAGTGAGAAACGCGCGGTATCCTTCGCGGTTACCGCAACCGCATCCTCGAGGTCCAGCATGAGTGAATCACACTTGTAGATGTACGGATCCTTGATGAGTGACGGCTTCTGTGCGTTCAGGAACATCATGGATCTTCTCAGTCTCTTCTTGTTCGGATTCTCAATCATCGGATGGCACCTCCCCATGGTAAATTCGTGTACTGATCTACCGAACGGTATACAGCACCTTCGATACGCGCCTTGATCGTGCAGTCGAGTGCACCCTTGTCGACGATGGAGATCTTGACATTATCGATGCCCAGATTCTTCAGGGTTTCCATGGTGACCTTGCGGATCTCGTTACCAAACTGATGTGCAACTGCGGAATCGAGAGTGAAATCGATCTTTCCGTCTCCCGGCTCAACCGTTACCTGGCAGTCACTGGATTCCATCGTGCCCGCTACAGCAGGTTTCTTAATTTCCATAGTTTCCTCCTTGTCAGCAGAAGCGATCCCCCAATCGCTCCCGCAGCTCCATAAGTTACGTGTTTCGACTTAACCAACGCTTTTCTGTGTTTAGGCTATAGTAATTATACACTTCAGAGCGCCGGATAATTCTTATTTTTTGTGGTAATTCCATAATATAGCAGTTGGGAGATATAGTAAAATAGTTATATCATTATGGATGGCATAAGTTGTTCCTATATTTATACAATTCTGTATACACGAACGGGGAGATGACATGGATCTCCCCGTTTTTCATCATTCGAAGCGAGTTCAGAACGCCCTGGCTCTGTGATGATGGCGTGTTTTAAGCATTGGCATGGCCCAGCCTGTTAAAGTTAATAAGGCAGCCATCCATGACGATTCTCCGCTCGTTCTCGGTCATCGGAAGGACATAGAGCTCGATCTCGGTCGCCTGACCGTTCTTCAGAACATAAGCCTTGATATCGTCGAGTTTATTCTCGCTGAGTGCCTGGCGGATGCCCGGTACGTAGATGTAATCACCGACCTCGAAGCTGTCCGGCTCACCCTTCAGGTGGAACGGGACCATACCCCAGTTCATGCAGTTACTTCTGTAACGCTTGGTTGCATACTCCTGCGTGATGTTTGCGAGGGCACCGAGTACACGCTGGCAGGAAGCGGCCTGCTCACGGGCAGAACCATCACCCGGCTTGTTCGCGTAGATGGTGGAACCGATCTCGACCTCGGAAGCCTGTACGTTCTCCTGGCCCGGGATCTGGTGGATCAGCTTGAATACCTCTTCTACCTCAGCGGCGTTCTTACCGGCCTTACGTGCATCCTCGAGATCACGTACTGCCTTCGCACGGGCTACGTACTCCGGATCACGTCTCGAAAGCGTGAACTCTGCGAGGCCGAGCGGGTTCGAACGATAGGAGGAGGTTTCACCGGACGGGATGAGCTCATCGGTCGTCGTAACCGGGTCAAGGATCTTCGAAGCGACCTGGAGAAGGATGTTCTCCGTCATCTCCTCCTGCTCCGGCCAGTCCTTGATGTTCGGTCCGAAGCGAAGCGGAAGCTCGAGATCGGCCTTGCCCCAGCCCTGGTATACACGGTTCTGGTATGCCTTATCATCGTAGTTATACTCCGGGATATCGCCCCAGCAGTCCAGCTCCTCGGCAGAGGTCAGTTTACCGCCGTTTGCAGCGGTCGCGGCGATGGAACGAGCGTCCATGAGGCATACGGCTGACATCTGGCCTACGCCCGGCTTCGAACCCTCACGGTTCGGGAAGTTACGGGTCGTATGACGGATGGAAAGTGCGTTATTCGCCGGTGTATCACCTGCACCGAAGCAAGGTCCACAGAAGGCGGAACGGATGATGGCACCCGCATCCATGAGGTCTGCGAGCAGGCCCTTGCGGTCGAGGTCGGTATAGACCGGCTGCGAGGACGGGTAGACGCTGAGATAGAACTCGCTGTCGCCAATGTTTCTGCCCTTCAGTGCATGCGCCGCCTCAACAACATTGGTATAATTACCGCCTGCACAGCCGGCGATGATACCCTGCTGCACCTGAAGACGGTGATCCGCAGTGATCTTATCGAGGAGCGTGAAGTGGGCTCTGCCCTCGGCGATCTTCTCGGCTTCCTGCTCGGTCGCACGAAGGATGTCCTCGAGGTTATCATAGAGCTCGCTGATCTCGTAGGCTTTCGACGGATGGAACGGAAGCGCGATCATCGGGCGGATGCTGGAAAGATCGACCTCGACGCAGCCGTCATAGTATGCAACATCTGCCGGATTCAGCTCCTTAAACTCTGCACCTCTGTGATGCTGATCGAGGAACGCCTTCGTTGCAGCATCGGTTCTCCAGATGGAGGAGAGACAGGTGGTCTCGGTGGTCATAACGTCGATGCCGTTACGGTAATCCGCCGTCATGCTGGATACGCCAGGGCCTACGAACTCCATCACCTTATTCTTCACATAACCGTTCTTGAAGACCGCACGCTCGATCGCGAGTGCGACATCGTGCGGACCGACGAATGGCTGTGGCTTACCGGTGAGGTAGATGGCTACCACGCCCGGATAAGCGACGTCATAGGTCTGCTTGAGGAGCTGCTTACTGAGCTCTCCGCCACCCTCACCGATGGCCATGGTACCGAGGGCACCATAACGGGTATGGGAATCGGAGCCGAGGATCATCTTTCCGCAGCCGGCGAAGTTCTCACGCATGAACTGATGACATACAGCGATATGAGGTGGAACGTAGATTCCGCCGTACTTCTTTGCAGCGGAGAGTCCGAAGTAGTGGTCGTCGTCATTGATCGTACCACCGACTGCGCAGAGTGAGTTATGGCAGCAGGTCAGCACGTATGGAAGTGGGAACTTCTCCATGCCGGATGCACGTGCAGTCTGGATGATGCCGACGAAGGTGATATCGTGGGATACCATCGCATCGAACTTGATCTTCAGCTGATCCATGGTCTCCGCCGTATTGTGAGACTTCATGATACCATAGGCGATCGTGCCCTTCTTCGCCTCTTCCTGGTTTGCCGCCTTTCCGGTCAGCTGCTCGACTCTTGCGGACTCCGATGCCGGAACGATCTCGCTTCCGTGCACCAGGTAGACGCCACCTTCATGTAACTTTACCATATGTACCTCCTTGGGTTGTTATGTTGCTGTCCGGCCCCATGCCTGAACAGTAATCTATGTTCTCTATATAAGAATAATAGCTTATATTCAGATATCGCAGAATCCGATATTCTGCTATACTAGTTATCGATAATTCCGATATGATACGTAATTCTGTAATTTACAGATATAATTAATAATAATTATTAGAACAAGCAGAGAGGTGCCGTACAAATGGAACTGAAGGATCTGAATTTTCTGATTGCGATTTATGAGGAGAAGAGCATTTCGCGGGCGGCGGAGCGTCTGTACATGGCGCAGTCGAGTCTGTCGCAGTTTCTCTCGAATTATGAGCGGGCGCTTGGGTACCGAATCTTCGTGCGCACGGCGAGTGGTGTGCGTACGACGGAGGCGGGGGAGCTGCTACTTCAGTACGCGTATAAGGCGACGGCGGAGTATAAGCGCGTCCAGGACGAGATGCAGGATACGGCGAATCTGAAGAGCGGCAGTGTCATTCTCGGCATCAATACATTTCGGGGATCCTATATGCTGCCGCCGGTGCTTAATGCCTTTCATATGAAGTATCCAAACATCCATGTGAAGGTCGTCGATGGTCGTACGCGTATGCTCGAGCAGCTCCTCACGAATGGAGATCTCGATCTCGCTCTGCTCGCCACACCGGATAAGCACAGCCGGATCGAATCCGAGTACCTGATGACCGACGAGATCTGTCTCATCACGAGTCCGACGCACCCGATCATGAAAAAAGCGAAAAAAAATCGACAGCACAGCGGAAACTCGCAGATTCCGATGTACGTCGATCTTCAGGATGCGGCGAACTATGAATTTAATCTCTGTGGTACCGATACGATGCTCGGGCAATATGCCCGTCGTATCTTTCTGAAAAATGAGCTCACGCCGATCACGTATAACGACAATATGTCTGTCCTGCTGGCTTCCTCGCTCGGAGCTGCCGGGCAGGGGCTCGCCTTCACCTACTACAGTTCCCGTCACTACTTCCGAAACGCGGAGTTCCTCTCCCTCGGGAAGGATGGCGGCACCATCGAGATCTCGACGGCACTGGCACCGGGTCGCTACCACAGCAAGGCCACACTTGCGCTCCGGGATGTCATGCACGAGATTCTCACGTAATCATAACCGAGTGTATAGAAAAAACCGCCGATCAACGGCGGTTTTTCGTTTATCAGTCGTTTTTATAGTGGTTGATCAGACAACCGCTCATGAGGATTTCTCTTTCCTCCTCCGTCAGCGTGTCGAGCGTTGCGTGGATGATCTGTACACTGTGTGCCTTCAGCTCTGCCGGATTCAATGCACGTACATCTCCTTCACTCTCTACCTGTATACTGCTGTCAAGTACATGCAGCTCGACTTCACTTGCGCCACTTCGAAGGAGGCTTCGGATTCCTTCGATGTAGACATAGCTGCCGACCGGAAGCTGCAGCTTTTCTTCTGTGCGAAGCGGCAGCAGTCCCCAGTTGATCAGGTTCGAGCGATAGCGCTTCGTAGAGTATTCCTGCGCGAGGTTTGCGAAGCCGCCGAGAACCTTCTGGCAGGAGGCCGCCTGCTCACGGCTGGAGCCATCCCCGATCTGGTCGGAAACCATGAGCGAGCCGAAGGTCACGCCATTCGGATCACCCGCATCCCTGGATGTTTTCGGTGCCTGCTCGAGGTTTGGTGCCGCTTCGAGGGCACGAATCGCCTGTGCCGTCGGTACATACTGCGGATCACGTGAAATCATCGTGAAGCCGGAAATCTTCTCCGGATTCGAGCGATAGGAGCTGGCTTCACCAGATGGCACCAGCTCATCGGTGGTGACAGAGCCCTGATAGGAACCGGCCACCTTCAGAAGGAGATGCTGCTTCAGCGGTGCCATCTCCGGCCAGTCCGCGATGTTCGGACCCTTGACGAGCTCGACCTTCGGATCTGCATGACCATAGTTATCGTAGATCTGATGCTCATAGATCCTCTCATTAAAATGATGATGAAGGTTCCGGTACTTTACGTTCGTAAGCTCGGTCGCGGCCGTCAGCCGCCCACCGTTTCGAACCGTTGCGGCGATCGAACGCGCATCCATGAGGCATACCGCCGCCATCTGTCCCTGCCCAGGCTTCGAGCCCTCGCGGGTCGCGTAGTTTCTCGTCACATGACGGATGCTCAGCTGGTCGTTCGCCGGGGTATCGGTGACACCGAAGCATGGGCCGCAGATGCATGGCCGCATCGTAACGCCGGCGATGGCCAGCTCTGAGCCGATGCCCTGGCGCATCAGGTCCTCCATCACCGGAAGAGAAGCCGGGTTCACGTGCAGGTTCAGGCCGTTGCCCGGGATACCATAGATGGTATCGGTGCCTGAAGTGTTCTCGTCATCGTTCAGTGGTGCACGGAGAATATCCGCGACGGCGACGATGTTCTCGAACAGTCCGCCCGCACAGCCGGATACCAGTGCCTGATCCGGATAGAATGCGCCGTCATGTACATGCTGCATGATTCGGAACGGCTCACCGTGGTCCCCCTTGATCTTATTGCCTTCTACCTCGACTTCATGAAGCACTTCTTCCATATGCTCTTTGAATTCCCGGATCGGCATCGCATGACTCGGATGGAACGGAAGGGCGATCATCGATTCGACCGTATCCATATCGATCTCGATGTAGCGGTCATAATAGGCACCGGCTTCGGGTTCGAGCTTCTGATAATCTGCCGCACGTCCATGCTCGGCGAGATAGGTCTCCGTCTTCTCGTCGGTACACCAGATGGAGCTGAGCGCCGCGGATTCGGTCGTCATCACGTCGATACCCATACGGAATTCCATGGAGAGATTTCCGATACCCGGACCGAAAAGCTCGAGTACGTTGTTCTTGTTAAAGCCGTTTGCGAAGGTCTTCGCAATCAGTGCGAGAGCCACATCCATCGGACCGACGCCCGGTTTCGGATTTCCACAAAGCCGGATACCGATGATCTTCGGATAGGCGAGATCATAGGTATGCCCCACCAGCTGCTTCACAAGCTCTCCACCGCCTTCACCGATACCCATGGTGCCCAGCGCCCCGTAACGAGTATGGGAATCCGATCCGAGGATCATCTTTCCGCCACCGGCCATCTTCTCGCGCATGTACTGGTGGAGGACGCCACGATAAGGCGGCACGAAGATACCGCCGAACTTCTCTGCATTGGATAAGCCGAAGGCATGGTCGTCCTCCAGGATCGTACCGCCGACGGCACAGAGGGTGTTGTGGCAGTTGGACAGCACATACGGCATCGGGAACTTCGTGAGTCCGGATGCGCATGCCGTCTGCAGGATATTGACATAGTTGTTGTCCGGGGAGACCATGCTGTCGAACTTCAGCTCGAGATGCTGCATGTTGCCACTGTGATTGTGAGCCGCCAGGATACGATAGGCCATGGTTTTCTGACGACCATCCTCGACCGCCTGGGAAGGTGCCGCACTGGCGTCGGAAACATTGCCCGCCGCATCGAGGATGACGCCGTGATCAAATAAAGTTACCATCTTTTCTCCTTTTACGATGTTCCGGTGCTCATCACCTGAATCGCAGGAAATGATATCAAAAGAGCACCCTGTACTTGAGTCTAATTATACGGGTGCTCCTTCTTATAAGTAAAATATATTGATTTGTATATTTCACATGCAGTATTTTCTATCCGTTATTGCTTTTCCTTCTTTCTACTTTAAACACCTGCTGCATCGTTTCGATCAGGCCGCGCTCTGCCTCGCCGAGGTAAATGCTTTCCTTATAGACCGCATTGACCTCCCAGCAGTCCGGCGTCGGACCGTAATTATAAACACGGAAGTTCGGATTCTGGAACGGCACGATGGCACGTTCCGGCACGATGGTCACACCGAGCCCGGAGGCAGCAAGCTGCGTCGCGGAGATGCAGCTCGACACCTCCATGATTTCCTTCGGCACGAAATCGAAGCGGCGAAAAACCTCATCTACCTTCCGGCGGATATACTGCCCGCGCTTCATGATGATGAACGGAAGATCCCGGAGCATCCGAAGGTCGACCTCCGGAAGATCCTCCAAGATGTTCGAGGCATCGCGCACCATAGGGCCACCCGGCGAAACCAGCATCTCCTTCGTAATCATATCTTTCCCGGCGACGAGGAAGAGACGCTCCGTGTAGATGTATTCGGTCTTCACGCCGACCGGCAGATGGTCCGTACCACCCGGCAGCACGCAGAAAGCGATCTTATCATTCATGAGATTCGTGATGATCTCCTCAGACTTCGATTCCTGAAGATGGATCTCAATATTCGGAAACTGTGCCCGGAACGGCCCGATCACCTTCGGCAGCATGTAGCCCGCGCGCTCTGTCGGGATGCCGATGTTGATACGCCCCTTCTGTCCATGCCCGATATCGCTCAGTTCTCTCCGAAGATTATCCTTCAGAAGTAAGATTTCCCGTGCTGTTTTCACATAACGCTCGCCTGCATAGGTCAGCGTGATCGGATTCGTTTTTCGGTCGAACAGCTTTACGCCGAGGTCTTCCTCCACCTTCGAAATGATATAGCTTAAAGACGGCTGAGAAATATACAGCTTTTTCGCCGCCTCCGTCACACTATGATGATCCGCCACCGCGATGATGTAGCTCAGCTCTCTGAAGTCCATACGCATGCCTCCGTCAGAAAAATATCAAAGTTTATTATATATTAAAACCTGTATTATTCATAGATTAATTCTATATGTCTGCAGTGTAGGATCGTACGAACAAAAATATTTAATCGTACGAAATATTGAAGTAATCGTACGACGATGGCATGATGAAGATACAAAAAGAAAGGAGGGACGCTCACATGTCAATCACGGCTACGGAATTAAAGAGTAATCTGGGAAAGTATCTGATGCTTGCCAGAACGGAAGATATTTATATAACGCGTAATGGAAAAATCGTTGCGAAGCTGTCGAATCCTCAGCAGGACAAAATTGACGTTGCAAAGTCTCTATTCGGTGTGCTTCCGGCTGATATGACACTTGAAGAAGCAAGAGAGGAGCGACTGAATCAGATATGAAATACTACAGCAAATCGTCCCTACCGATTTTTGCTCCGGAAGAATTCATCAGCCTCCTCATAAATCGTGAAGAGGAATGATGTCAAAAAAACCGCCGATGACCGGCGGTTTTTTTATACAGCAAAAATAAAGGAAGTTCAGATCAGTCCGAGCGTCTTCACAAGCCACAGCCAGAAGGTGAGGGAAAACGCGCTGAAGAGCGTCGTCAGCATCACCACCGACGAAGTCAGTGTCCCCTCGTGGTGCATGTTTCGCGCCATCACATAGCAGCTCACGGTCGTGGCCGAGCCGAGCATGACGAGAATCGCCACCAGCTTTTCGGTACGGAAGCCGAGCGCGACCGCCATCGGCAGAAAGAGGATATTAAAGCCGATGAGCTTCAGGAACGTGGCTCCGAAGGCCGGACCCAGCTTGCCGAAGGCCTTCTTAAAATCAAACATCGCGCCCATCGCCATCAGGCCGAGCGGGGTGCCCAGCGCTCCGACCTTGCTGCAGGTCGTGATCAGGATCTTCGGCTGCGGGATACGGAGAAGCGACCAGAGAAGACCGACCAGAATACCGATGATGATCGGATTCGTGACGATGCCACGGGCGGTCTTCGAGAGCGTCTTCTTATCGAGTCCCGTATTCTCCGGATCGGTCAGACTGAGTGCCACGACGGCCATCACATTATAAAGCGGTACCGCACCGATGATCATAAGCGGCGCCATGCCAGCCGTGTCATAGATATTTTCGATGAAGGCCACTCCGATCAGGGAGGCACTCGAACGGTACGCCGCCTGTACAAATTCGCCGCGCTCTGCATGGTTATGAAACAGCCGTGACAGAAGTGCAGCGATGAGGACGCTCAGCAGCGTCGCGACGAAGCAAAATACGACGAAACGGGTATCCCAGACTTCACGAATATCGAGTCCCGATACCTGCACGAACAGATTCACCGGCAGTGGTATCAGAAATACAAACTTGTTTAACTTACTTGCAAAATCTGTATCAAGCCAGCCGATCTGGTGCAGCGCATAGCCCAGTACCATCATGAGAAAGATCGGCATCGTTGCATTAAGACTGAAGATCAGGTTTTCCATAGACTTCTCTATATCCTTTCACATTATGCCCCGAAGGCTGTCCCCATGCGCTGATCCCGATTTCGGAAGCATACCCGCTTTGGTCCAGCGTGAGGAGCTTTCCTCCTAGTATACGCCGACTTTTCTTCAATGGATAATCGATATTTCATATCGAAGTCATACAGACTGCTTATACACTCTTTTTGATTTTCAACATGTGCTTTTCGGTCTCATACAGTTTCTGGTGCTGTTCCAGATTCCGTTACTTCTCCAGACCCTGGATGGTCTCGATGAGGTAATCGGTGAACTCGGCTGCGGATGCATCCTTGGTCTCGGTGGTCAGTACGACCTTGCGCTCGGTCACGGTGCAGATCTCGAGGGCCTGATCCAGGATCGCCTTCCGGTCACCATAACCGATATGTGCCATCATCTCGCCCATCGCACGGATGAGGGAGCATGGATTTGCATAGTTTCCGCGGCCGTGGCTCATAAGGTATGGTGCGGTACCATGGATCGCCTCGAAGAGTGCATACTGGTTACCAATGTTGGAGCTGGATGCGGTGCCGAGACCACCCTGAAGCTCGGCTGCGACATCGGTTACGATATCACCGTAGAGGTTTGGAAGAACCACCACCTGGATGCCGGCGTTAAACTCCGGATCGGTCATCTTCGCTGCCATCGCATCGACGAGCTTGTCCTGTACCTCGATCTCCGGATACTCCTCTGCACCGATGCGGTGAACGGTCTTCAGGAAGTTACCATCTGCCAGCTTTACGATGTTGGACTTCGTTACGACAGTGACGTTGGTCTTGCCATTCTTACGTGCAAACTCGAACGCGGCACGTGCGATGCGCTCTGCTCCCGGCTTCGTGCAGACCTTGAAATCCACACCGAGATCCTCATTCACCTCGATACCCTTATTACCCCAGATATACTCGCCCTCGATATTCTCGCGGAAGAAGGTCCAGTCGATGCCCTTATCCGGCATCTTGATCGGACGTACAGCTGCAAAAAGATTCAGACCTCTGCGAAGCAGTGAGTTTGCAGACACCAGGTTTGGATACGGATCCCCCGGTCTCGGTGTAACGAACGGTCCCTTTACGAGAACGTCACACTTCTTGCACTCCTCCATGACATCCTCCGGAAGAGACTCCATAAGCTCGGATCTACGCTCGATCGTCATGCCCGGGATCTCATGAAGCTCGACACGACCGGAGGCGATCTCCTTCTTCAGAAGCTCATTTACGACACGAACCGCCTGCTCCATGATGATCGGGCCGATGCCATCACCCGGCAGGATGCCGACCTTGATATGTGAAAGCTTCGAGAAGTCCTTCACCTCACTGTCCTTCTTCATCGCCTCGATACGTGCATTCTCGTTACGGATCAGCTCACCAAACTTCGCCTCCGCTGCCTTGATCTGCTCTTCTGTAATCATCTTTCTCTCCTTTTTCCACCGCCCTGAACGGCGCTCTACAGTATTCATAACCGAATGCCCCACGTTCGTTTCGTGTGCACTCCTTCTATAATGAGAGTATATCGGCGATGAACCATATAGTAAAATATATATAAAAATATATACGTCATCATATATTTTCTATGTCGATTCATTAAACGAATATGACGTGGCATACTTCATCCAGCATCCTTTCCATGTGCGGAACGGTGAAATCCTTCAAACAGATGACTCCTGTTCTCAGCCTCACAGACGCTCATCCCCGGATCTTTACATGCTTTTCCACATACTGAATCAGTTCATCCACCACCGCCCGGCGGTTCTTCTCCTTCTTATAGATGAACCAGCTGTCTCTCGTGATCTGCTTTCCATCCTTCGCGAGAAGCGGTGTCAGGGTCAGTTGAAATTCATTGACGAAATTATCCGGCAGGAAGCAGAGCAGATACCGGTTTCCTGCGGCAATGCTTCGGAATGCAAATTCGATGTAGCCCGCATCCTCTGCCGGCTCCGGCAGTGTCGTGCCGTAGCGCTCCATCCACCACGCTTCGATCTTCCCGATCGTCTTCTGATTTGTCTGGTAGGCCACCTGATCCATCGATGGCAGCGCATCGAGCTCCACCGGATCCCGCGTCACACAGTACGCGGCGGTATGGTCCACGAGCTCATGGTAGACGCCCGTCGTATAATCCGAGCGGATAAACGCCGCATCGAGCTTCCCCTCCATCAGCATCTCATACAGATAATTGCTCTGCTTATTGATGACCCGGACGCTGATGTTCGGGTGCGCCGCCGTAAACGGATTCAGCACATCATAAAGTGAGTACTTCGTATAGGTATACGCTGACCCGAGAAGAATCGTCTCCTTGTGTTCCTCCCGAAGCTTCCGAAGCCCCTCCTGCGTCTCATTTTCCAGCTGCAGATACTTTTCCGCCATCTGAAACAGGAACTCCCCCTCCTTCGTAAACGTCACGCCCTGTGGCGTCCGCTCCACGATCCGGCACTGGAGCTCCTCCTCCATCGACTGCAGCCGCTTCGTGATCGCCGACTGCGACTTATAGAGAAGCCCCGACACCTTCGTGATGCTCGGATTCTGATGCAGCTCATAGATGATCTTCCAGTCACTGTCCCGCATAAAAAACCTCCTTCGTGATGTCATCTATCATACCATCACGAGGGAGGTTTTCCTCATACTATTCTGCTGATTCGACGTATCCGGTTTTTTCTATCGGCCAGTCCTTCACACCATACAGCCAATGCTTCCGGCGCGACATCCTCACGATGCCTCTGCGGTCACGAAGCCGCCGCTTCCAGCATCATATTCTCTTTACTGTTCGAGCTCCTCTGCCTTGAGAACCCCCATCTCGACGAGCTGCTGCTTCAGGTAGCGGAGCTGTCCACCGGCGAGCACGACGGCGAGCTCGGCATCGGAAAGCTCGAGTCGGCACTTGAAGCTGAACTCCTTCGTCACGTCGCGTACGATGACCTCTCTCGTCGGAATCTGCGCGGTGAAATCATCGATGGCGAGTTCGTCCATCTGCTCGATTTTTTCGTAATCCGCCGGATTCTCGAACATCATCGGCACAACGCCGTGATTTATGAGATTACCCTTATGGATACGGGCGATGCTCTTTGCGATGACCGCCTTCACACCGAGGTACATCGGGTTGATGGCGGCATGCTCACGAGAGGAACCCTGTCCATAGTTCTCACCACCAACGATGATCGACTGCACGAGTTCTCTTGCACGCTCTGAAAATTCCGGATCATAACGGTTATAGCAGTACTTCGACATCAGCGGGATGTTCGAACGCATCGAGGAGAACTCGGCACCGGCCGGTGTGATATCATCGGTCGAAATATTGTCCCCAGCTTTTAATGAGATTCGTACGTTCAGGTTTTTCTTCGGCTTCTCCGGTACCGGAAGGAAGGCGATATTCGGTCCCTTCAGAACCTTCACCTTCGCACGCTCCTCTTCCGGAAGTGGCGGGATGATCATCGCATCATCGACGATGTAGTGTACCGGCTCCTGGATCGCAGCGAGCTTTTCCACATCCGCGCCCATGATTTCCTCCGCCGTTGCGAATGTGCCCTTGATGGCCGTTGCTGCCGCCGTCTCCGGAGACACCAGATAAATATTGACATTCGGTGAACCAGCGCGGCCACGGAAGTTACGGTTCGAGGTACGAACGGCGACACCATTCGTCGGCGGCACCTGACCGATGGCACAGCATGGTCCACAGCTCAGCTCCAGGATACGCACACCGGCGTCGATCAGCATATCGAGGTAGCCGTCCTTCAGAAGCTGCTTATAGATCTGCTTGCTGGCGATCCCTGCCGTACACTGAAGATTTTCATGGACATGACGTCCCTTCATCACGAGGGCGGCCTTTGCAAAATCGCTGTAGGAGCCGTTGGTGCAGGAGCCCATGAAGACCTGCTCGACCACCGGATGCTCCTCGAGGGTGCTCATCGGTACAACATTATCCGGCTGATGTGGCAGCGCGATGAGTGGCTCGAGACTGCCCAGGTCGAGGTTCATCTCCTCATCGTACTCTGCATCTTCGTCCGGAAGGAATTCTCTATACTGCTCACCACGCTCCTGTGCCTCCATAAACGCCTTCACGATTTCATCCGCCGGAAAGATCGAGGTGGTGGCACCCATCTCCGCACCCATGTTCGCGATGGTGAGACGCTCCGGTACAGACAGCGTCTTTACACCATCGCCGACGTACTCGAAGACCTTTCCGAGACCGCCCTTGATGGTGACACGGCGAAGCATCTCGAGGACGACTTCCTTTGCGTTCACACCGGCCTTCAGCCTGCCCGTGAGGTTCACCTTGACAACCTTCGGCATCGTAAGACGCATCGGCACACCAGCCATCGCGGTCGTGATGTCCATGCCACCGACACCGATCGACAGCATGCCGACGGCACCACCCGATGGGGTATGGCTGTCACCACCCATCAGAAGCTCACCCGGGATCGCGAAACGGGAGGTCTGTACCATGTGGCAGATACCGTTTCCCGGTCTCGATACATATACGCCGGTCTTCTCTGCGATGGTCCTAAGATAGTTATGATCGTCCGGCGTCTTGAAATCGATATACAGCAGATTATGATCCAGATACGATACTGAAGTCTTCACCTGCGTCGGAATGCCCAGCTGCTCGAAGCCGAGATAGGTCATGACCGCATTGATATCGTGCGTGAGCGTCTGATCGACCTTGACAAACACATCCTCACCTGCTGTCATCGACCCCTTCACCATGTGGGAACGGATGATCTTTCTCGTTAATGAATCGCCCATGTTTACCTCCTGAAATAAACCATGTTTCCATCCACTCTTTTCATGCGGCCGTCTGTCCTCAGATATTCTCGCATGTGCGACGCAGGGGCAAAAAGAAATAGTTTATGTCACTATCCGTCATGAAAGTGGTTATTTATTTATCATTCTGTACTTCGATTGTACTGTGCCACGCATGTGAAAAGGAAATGCAATTAACAAATAAGGGCATTCCATAATGGAATGTCCTTACCTGAATGTTTCTTTTATTCATAGATTTCATCTGCTCAACCGTCGTATTACAGTTTACCAGTGTTTACTCAGTTTTACCTGACTCAAGTAAAACTGAGTAAAATCGATTTTATTCCTTTTCCAGCACGATGTCCTCGAGCGCGCGCTTCGGCACGTAGTGGGTGCCGTTTTCATCGCGATAATAATTCACGTCGCCGTTCTCCAGTACCGGAACCAGCTCGATCTTCTCTGCCGGCGCACCGATGGCGATGACCAGCACCGGCACGAGACTCTCCGAAAGTCCCAGCACCTCGGTCAGTGGCTTCAGACCGAAGTTCCGAATCATGAGGCAGCCGAGACCCTTCTCCGTCGCTGCCAGCGTAATCGTCTGTGCGGCGATGCCGACGTCGATCATCGCCGCCTGCATGTTCGGCTGAATGTCACTATCCTGCAGGATGATCACGAACGCGGTCGGATGCGTGCCCGGCTTCGGAAGGTGGAGTTCCGGAAGGGCGGCTGCCCACTTCGTCGTCGCGAGGATGGCCTCCACCTCCTCGTGTTCCGTCGAAATATAGTACTTAAGTGGCTGCTTGTTACCGCCGGACGCGGTCAGACGGGCCATATCCACCATATCGATGAGCTCGTCTCTCGTCACCTTGCGATCCTCATGATAGCCATGATAGCTTCTGTCTTTTAATACCAGATCCTTCAGCATAGCTTTCTCCTTTTACTAAATCCCGATCACGGAGAGGATCTCCTTCGGGGAATCCACGATGTACATGGCGCCTGCATTGACCAGCTCTGCACGGTCGCCGAAGCCGTAGGTGACGCCGATGGAATCGACACCTGCCTCGACGGCACCCTCGATATCAAACATGCGGTCACCGATCATGACGCAGTCCGCCTTGTCGAGCTTAAGCGCTTCGACGGCCCGGTTGATGAGGCGTGCCTTCCGGCTGTCATGGTCACCAAGCTCCGGGCCGGTCTGATAGCAGAAGTACGGCGCGAAGCCGAAGTGCTCGAGGATACGCTCTGCGAAGATGTGCGGCTTCGAGGTCACGAGGACGAGCTTACGCTCACTCGCCTGAATCGCACGGAAAACGTCCTCGATACCGGCATATGGGGTGGCGTCAAAGATGCCATCGGTCGGATAGACCTCGCGGTAGAGGGCGACGGCACGCTCCGCGTCCTGCGGATTCATGCCATAGAAGTTTGTGAAGCTGTCCATAAGGGACGGGCCGACAAACTTCCGAAGCTTTTCCTCCGGCTCATTCGGGTAGCCGAAGTGGTCGAGCGCGTACTGTACAGATTTCATGATGCCAGGACCGGAGTCCATGATCGTTCCATCGAGGTCGAAAAGAATGGCAGTATAGTTCTTCTTCATATCATTTCTCTTTCTGTTTTCTGATGATCCCGTAATTAGAATGATCGAAGATAGCGTCTCTCGGTTCGTTCTCAGTCGGCATCCGTAAATGCTGATTTTATTTCGTATGCAATTTATCTTAGCATATTGATTCCGGCTGTGGTACAGTTAAGTTTATCTGTTTGTATAAAACGCAAAGGCAGTGATGAACTCCCGGTATACATCTGTATCTTTCGGGAGCAGCAGGCATGTTTTTCCGCCACACGTAAACCAGATGGAAGGATAGATTATGACCACACGTGAACTTCTCTATGTAAAAACCACCGCCGACACCGGCAATATCTCGAAGGCTGCAAAGAAGCTCTTCGTCACGCAGCCTTCGCTCTCGCAGTCACTGCAGCGCATCGAGGACTCGATCGGCACGAAGATCTTCGTGCGCAGCCCCGATGGTCTGAAGCTCACCTTCGCCGGTGAAAAGTACTATCAGATGGCCTGCCAGGTGCTGAAGATCTATGATGACTTCTCATCGGAAATCACGGATATCAATGATCTGAAGGTCGGTCATATCAGCTTCGGTGTCACGCATCACCTCGGTGCGATCGTCCTGCCGCAGATTCTTCCAGAGTACAATGCACTCTATCCGGGCATCTCCATCGACCTGTTCGAGGGCTCCACTGAACCGCAGGAGCAGCATCTGATCTCCGGCGAGATGGACTTCTCCATCATGCATGCGCCGGTCTACGATGTGCTCGCGAACCCGTCACTTCAATACGAGGTACTGAAGCGCTATTCCTTTATCATCGCGATGTCCCGGAATAATCCACTGACTGAAAAGGCTGTACCGACGCCGGGCTATCCTTATCCGGTGCTGGATGTAAAGCTGCTCGCCGACCAGCCGCTGCTGACGCTGCATAAGGAGCAGCGTATCCGCCATGTCACGGATTCCGTGCTGCGGAAGGCCGGGATCCAGCCAGAGATCCGCCTTCTGTGCCGAAACTACATGAGCCTCGAGAAGCTCGCCGCCGAGGGCATGGGCGTGACCATGCTCCCATCCGAGTATGTCGCCGCAAACAGTTTCGAAAACCCGCCGGCCTTCTTCTCGATCGATGCCTCCTACCCGGCCTACTGGGATCTCTGCATCGCGACACTGAAGGGTGCCTTTCTCTCGAAGGCCGACGAGTACCTGCTCGAGATTCTCCGAAAGAAATTCAGCTGAGACTCCCGTCCTCGCCGCCCGGAGTCGCCGGGCGAAGCACGAAATTCCCGTGACGAGATGACATACCCGCCGGAGACATTGCCCGGACATAAAAAGCCGCCCACAGCATACGACTGTGCGCGGCTTTTACGTTTATTCAGATTTAATCCTTCGGCTTCATGTAGAAGCGTCCGGAGAGCTCGGTCGTGCGGATGGAGTTCACGAAGGCATGCGCATCGATATCACGGATGCGCTTGATCACATGACGGGCGCTGTCCGTCGCGATGACGGAGTAGAGCACCTGATGATCCTTATGCTCATGGGAACCCTCGGCGTGCATGATGGACGCACCGTGATGGGTTTCATCGAAGATCATCTTCGCGATCTCCTCTGCCTTATCCGTAACGACAAAGAGCGTCTGGCGCTGGAAATCACGGTAGAGGGTATGCAGGGTCTGGGTGGACACATACTGGAACACGATCGAATACAGCGCCTTATCCCAGCCGAAAAGCACACCAGCGGCACCGAGAATCAGGACATTGAAGCCGAGAATCAGGTTCCAGGTCTCCATGCCGCGCTTCTGGCTGAGGTAGATGGCGATGAAATCCGTACCACCGGTGGTCGCATCTACACTCAGGCAGAGGCTGATGACCACACCGTTGATGATACCGCCGAAGACGGCGATCAGCAGGGTGTCATAGGTGATTACATGCGCCGGCATCATATCGGTGAAAAAGCCGGTCAGGAGAATCATGATCAGCGAGAAGAAGGTGAACTTCTTTCCGATGAAGCGGAAACCGATATAGACCGGGATCGCATTCAGCAGGATATTGATCGGCGAGTATGGAATCTCATGTGGCAGATACATCTGGCTGATACGCTGGATCAGGATCGTCAGTCCCGTCGCACCACCCGGATAGAGTCCACCGGTACGGACAAATGTTTTGATATTGATCGCCATCAAGAGCGAGGCCAGCACCACGGTAATTAGACGGCGCAGATCCTTCTTCGCTTCGATTTTCATTTCTACTCCTCCTGCCCCATGGCAGATATGATAAAACACATAAAAAGCAGGCCCATCAGAACCCGCAAACATATTAGTCATAGCAGATATTCATATATCTTGCAAGATAAATCCACTTTTTTCTCTATTCTCTTTATCGTTCGGGTAACAGTTCAGCTAAGGGGCCCCTTAGCTGAACGCTTACGCTTAAAAGACGCACCGGTCATCACTCCCGGATAACCACGAAGCCGTCACTGTCCTCTTCGCCGATTTTCTCACCGTGCTCGTCGCGGAAGGCCTTCGTATATTTCGTATATGCCTCCGGATGTGCGAGGAGTTCATCGGCGCGTTTCTCGGTATACAGACCCTTCCGGTCTGCGATGATGGCCTCAAGATAAGCATTCGCCTTCTCCTGATCACCGGTACGAAGCGCATACTCGGCGAGCTCAAGCTGCATCTCCTTCCGGTAGATGGCATTTCCGGCGTACTGAACCTCCTCCTCGAGATACGGGATGTCCGCATCCAGGCGTCCCTCTGCCGCCGCGATCCGCGCCTCATGCACACGAATCTGCTGCGCGAGGTTTTCAGCGAGCCGTGCGGCACGCTTTTCCGAAACCACCTTCAGCTTCTTCAGATCCTCGATCTGAAAGCTCGCCGCCTCGAGATCACCGCGCAGAATCTGCAGATTTGCCTTCTGATTTACGATGAGCGCAGAGCTCGTCAGCGCATGGATACGAAGTTCGTCCGGCTTCAGATCCTTCACCGCATCCCAGGCACCCTCGAAATCACCGAGCGCTTCCTTCGCAAAGGAAATCCAGTGCTGACCGTTCGCATACTCTGCGAGATTCTTTGGGACACGGGCATTGACCGCCTCGAAGTTCTGCAGGAAGCCGGCCGGATCCGTATCGGTATAGAGCTGTTTCTGCACGGCCTGCAGACGCTTATTCGCGAGCATCGCGGCGAGCAGACGCCCGACGATGACGCCGGTGAATACCCAGAGTGCCCAGACGAACACCGCTGTCTTATCCGGATTATTCAGAATCCGCCCGTGAAAATAGATGAGGCCGAAGACACCGCCGAGCACCGCGCCGAGAAGCATGATGGCGTTCGCCATCCGCTTGTAGTAAACGATCATAGAAAATCCCCCTTTATGGATGTGATGAAGCTCTTATCAAAAAGGGTCGCCCGCGATGGACGACCCATACTGAACCAGCTGCTTATGGTTCTGCCATATTCAATTGTCAGTTTCTCTACAGCGCGTATTACAGCATGAAGGAGAATACGAAGGCTGCGATGATGAGGACGATACCGCCACCAAGACGAGAAGAAAGCTGTGAGTAAGCGATCAGATCCATACGGTCTGCAGCACCGAGGCACGCGAGGTCGCCGTTACCACCACGGTTTGCCATGCAAAGACCAGCGGTGATCGCGGAATCGATCGGATAGAAGCCTACGAGGTAACCAACCGCTGCGGAACCGATGATGGCACCGATCACGATCATGAGTGCCATGATGATGTTCTTCGGAGCGATCGCGTTAAAGAGCTCTGCGAGGTTGAAGTCTGCGCCCATGCCGACCATGATGATGATACCGAGCTGACCGGAGAAGAAGCTCTGCAGTCTCTTCGCACCAGCACGTACTCTGGCAGGGATGAGACCGGTTGCTGCAAGGATAACGACGAACACGATCATGTACGCATACTTATGAATCGGTGCACCTGCGATCTTCGGAAGGATCTTACCGCTCATGAGCTCGCCGACAGCGAAGCATGCGAATGCAAGAAGAAGTGCGCCTGCGAGGTCGTTGTTGTCGGTCTTCACCTTCTGATCGTCTCTTGCAAGCTCCTCTGCACCACGGATCAGGGTCTTCTTATCACCGGTCAGGGTCGGAACCTTCTCACCGAGTGCGTTCAGCGCTGCGGAAGCGATGATACAGAAGATGTTTGCGATGGTCAGTACGATGATCGCGAAGGAATAGTAGTTCGCTGCAGCATCACCGGTTACCTGCTCATAAATCTGAGAGAGCGGAACGGCACCTGCACCATTACCACCACCCATGATCGGAAGTGTGTACTTGATCAGGGTATCTGCAAACGGAATACCGAAGATGGCACCTGTGATACCACCGAGAATCGTTGCTGCGAGAAGTCCGCCGAGGATCGCTGGGATATAACCTGCGAAGGAACGGATCAGGATGTCACGCTCAAGTGAAAGCACAGAGCCGACAATCAGCATAACGATGAAGAGTTCAAGGAAATTCGCATCATCTGAGATGAAGGAGTTGATTGCATCGAGTCCTGCCTCCGGAATCAGACCGAACTGTCTGAGGAGAGCGACACCGAAGAAGGTTGCGAGAAGTCCGCCACCGATGTACTTATTCCAGATCGGAACACGCTCACCGATCTCGTTAAAGATGACTGCGAAGCCGAAGCAGATACCCAGTACCGATGTCATGGTCGTTGCGGCCAGCATCACCGGGTTACCGTCCTTCATCTTCGTCACATAGACCGGAAGAAGTACCAGTACGATACAAATGAGAGCCTGCCACCAAGGAAGGCCACCGAGCCAGAGCCCACTTCTAGAGTTTTTGTCTTCTGCCATATTAAAATCCCCCTTTAATATGATTGGAACGAAGCAGCACGTTCCATTTTGATATGACGTTCCAGGAGCTACCTGGATGAATCCTGCGTAAGCAGAGCAGGATTCAATGTTGAATACCGTTACATATTACCATAAGACATTTGCTTTTACAATCATAACTGGTAAATATGGCCATACACTGTTCCCCTGGATGCACAAAAAGGGCTGGCAGCAGAAGCTTCACTCTTCTGTCGCCAGCCCTCCGGTCTCTCCATCACTAATGAAGCGAAAGCTGTGTCAGCGCTGCCCGCACCGCTTCGATCGGCATCTGTCCAGGTGCACTGCTCTCTCCGACCGTCGCAAAGGTGAGCATGGAGCCAAAGGCCCCACCGACGAGTCGGCTGATTTGACCGATCTCTCCCATCGACATCGTGATGAGCGGATGCGTCGCCGCATCCTCCTCCCGGAAACGGGCCGTCGCCAGAAGAAGCGTGGCGACATCCGAGGTTTTCGTCGGCATGTAGGCCGCTTTCAGGATATCGGCGCCCGTCGCCCGAAGCGCGCGAAGCTTCTCGAGGATTTCCTCGACCGCCGGTGTTTTCTCGAAGTCGTGGTAGGACGCGATGACGCGAACGCCCATTTCATGGGCAAGCGTCATCAGCGCACGGCTGTCCTCTGCCGGTGTCGTATCCTCGAGATCGAGGTAATCGAGCCGCGCGGATGCAAGCGCCAGGGTGCAGAACCGCCGGTACGCTGCCGCATCGTTCGGGAAGCTTCCTCCCTGTCGCTGTGTACGGATCGTGAAAAGCAGCTCCTTTCCGGGAAGCAGTGCCCGAAGGCGTGCGATCATCGCCTGCAGCTGCCGGGCGTCCTCCGAAGCCGCATCGATCTCTGCACTGCTGCCGTCTTCCGCGGCATCCCGAGTGTGTGCAGCGGCCTCCTGTACCGACGGATAGAGCGCCATCGCGAGGTCGAAACGCCACTCCACGACGTCCGCGTCGGTCGCTGCGATGGCGTGGGCCTGCTGCTCAATCTCTGTCTGATTCTGTCCGGTAATCGGAACACATACCTTCACTTTTTCCATACTCTCTCCGCCTTATTCTGTCTCGTCTACGCTTGTCCTGCGCTTACTCCGCACTGCTGTGCTGTGCCTGATTCGTAAGCAGCTTACCGATCTCCTCCACGAAGGTGTTCACGTCCTTAAACTCCCGGTAAACCGAGGCGAAACGGACATAGGCGACCTGATCCACGGACTTCAGCTTATCCATGACGAGCTCTCCGATGCGGGAGGTCGGAACCTCCTTCTCCCCGGTCGAGAAAATCTCGTTCTCGATCTCGTCCACCATCCGGTTGATCTGCGCCGTGGAGATCGGGCGCTTGTGGCAGCTGTGGATGATGCCGGCCTCGATCTTCGAGCGATCGTATGGCACGCGACTCTGGTCCTTCTTGATCACCATCATCGGCATGGTCTCGAGCTTCTCATAGGTGGTGAAGCGCTTGCCACACAGCTCGCACTGGCGGCGCCGACGGATGGCCGTGTTCTCATCCGCCGGTCTGGAGTCGATGACCCGGGTATCCTCTGCATTACAAAACGGGCACTTCATAGATTCTCTCCTTCTGTATCCGTGTCTGTTCCTACGCTTTCCTGCGTATATTCTCTACGTACATCATCGAAGCTTCGAGATGCGGTTTTCTCATCGCTCGGGTGGACGCCCGTATCCTGCGTCGCCCGATCGGCAGGCTCCTTCACTTCACGATAGTCTGCCTCCTCCACCTCGCGGTACTCTGCCTCCTCGACACCGGACGGATAGTCATCACTATAGGCGCTGAGGTAGAAGATCGTCACCGCCTGACTGAGGTAGGGCTGCACGAAGATGCCGGCGAGACCGAGGGTGAAGACCATGAGCAGTACCCAGCCGAAAAAGCCGAGATACAGACCGAGCAGTTTCATCTTCTTATTTCGCATCATATGAAGCGAGGTTCGGAGTGCCGTCCAGGCGCGCATCGACGGATGGTCCGCGGAGGCCAGCGCTGCCATCGAGAGGTACAGACCGATCACATACACGATGAAGCTCGTGATCGTCTGCGTCACGCGGTAATCGAAGGTGCCGGTACCGTAGTGATGCCCGATCATGATCTGTGGGATCTCCAGCACGATCTGGATGAACCAGATCACGAGAAGCGTACCGAAGAAGTGCGTCATGTGCGGAAGGTTCCGGAAGCCATGAAACACATCCGTCACGCGGACGCGGCGGCCACGTGCGACCGCGAAATACATCTGCTGCATCCCCAGTGACAGGCCGGCATAGAGCCAGAGCCCGAGAAAGAGGAGCGCGGCGATCACGATGCCGAGCAGTGCCTGGATGGCGAGTGGCACAGCCGGATCCATCCGAAGTGACCAGACGGTGGAGTGCCCGAACAGCGGCGAAAAGCTGCCGAGAACAACGACCGCATACAGCACTACGAAATATGCGAACATCGAAAACAGAATCAGAAAGCCGGCACCGATCACCGCGCCCCAGTTGCCACGCAGCTGGTTCCGGGCGAAGGCACGAATCTGAGTATTTGTCATCATAGGCTCTATCCTCCATGGATATCTTCAGCATGCACGCATGTTCCTTTCATCCAGCTATCCGACATCGTCTTCACCCGCCGAAGCAGGTACGAAGCCGGACGCTTTGCGTGCATAATCAAAACGGAGCTGTTCTTCACAGCTCCATAAGTATACCACATCTAGAGATGTGCCGTATGTGAAATTGTTGTGTCTTCACCCGGATCCCACTGTATGATGTGGCCGGCCTGCAGCGACTTCTGCACATCGATGGTCCGCTGATTTGACGAGCCCTTGAACAGCAGGGTCACATCCTTCTCCGCCATGATAAACGGCCCATCCACGAGAACATCGATGTAGCTTAGAAGCTCCTTCGTTTCCGGCACCTGATCCACCATCTTTCCGAGAAGATCGCGGTCATAGAGGTAACCGCTGAAGCACCAGAGATCCTTCTCCGGATACAGGGCCTTAAAGCGGCGTACGAGGGACAGCACAGCCGGCTGGTTCTGCGGCTCCATCGGCTCCCCGCCGAGCAGCGTCAGACCCTGGTATGCCGGGTCTGCAAGGTTCCGGAGAATCTCATCCTCCGTTTCCTTCGTGAATTCCTGTCCATAATCAAACGGCCAGGCGATCTCGTTGAAGCAGCCCGGGCACTTATGTGTGCAGCCCGAAACAAACAGGCTCACACGAACCCCCGGACCGTTCGCGATATCAAAATACTTTATTTCTGCGTAATGCACCTCTGCACCTCCCGCCGTTTCCAGAACAGCTGGACCGGTCACCCGATCCAGCTGTTCTGCGTCTTACTTGCGATAGCGTTATTATATTTGAGATAGAGTTATAGATTTACAGGTGAAGCACTCTATCCTTGATTTCCTGTGTCCGTCCCTGGTTCCAGAACTGAGTGCCGATATAGCCGCAGGTTCTACGCGCAACCGACATCTTCGTCTGATCACGGTTTCCGCAGTTCGGGCACTCCCAGACGAGCTTTCCATGCTCATCCTCGATGATCTGGATCTCACCGTCGTAGCCGCAGCACTCACAGTAGTCCGACTTCGTGTTGAGCTCGGCATACATGATGTTGTCGTAGATGAACTTCATGACACTGAGCACCGCCGGGATGTTGTTCTGCATGTTCGGCACCTCGACATAGGAGATGGCACCGCCCGGTGACAGCTTCTGGAAATCCGCCTCGAACTTCAGCTTCGTGAAGGCATCGATCTTCTCACGAACATTCACATGATAGGAGTTCGTGATGTAGTTGTGATCCGTAACACCCTCGATCATACCGAAGCGCTTCTGAAGGGCCTTCGCAAACTTGTAGGTCGTCGACTCCATCGGTGTGCCATAGAGTGAGTAGCTGATGTTTTCTTCCTTGCGCCACTCGGCGCACTTGTCATTCAGATGCTGCATAACCTTCAGTGCAAACGGCTTCGCCTCCGGATCGGTATGGGACTTGCCGGTCATGCGTACGCACATCTCATAGAGGCCGGCGTAGCCGAGGGACAGGGTGGAGTAGTTTCCGAAGAGAAGCTTATCGATCTTCTCGCCCTTCTTGAGACGAGCCAGTGCACCATACTGCCAGAGGATCGGTGCGACATCCGAGGTGGTGCCCATCAGGCGCTCATGACGGATACGGAGTGCACGATGGCAGAGCTCCAGGCGCTCATCGAAGATGCGCCAGAAGGCTTCCATATCGCCATGGGCGGAGCAGGCCACGTCCACGAGGTTGATCGTCACCACGCCCTGGTTGAAGCGGCCGTAATACTTATGCTGACCCTTCACGAAGTTGCCGGCATCGGCCTTATTATCATCGTTGCAGAGGCCCTCCGGCTGCTGCTCGTTATCCGGTGTCAGGAAGGAACGACAGCCCATGCACGGATAAACATCGCCCTTATACTCCCGCATCTTCTTCGCTGAGATGTAGTCCGGTACCATGCGCTTCGCGGTGCACTTCGCTGCCAGCTCCGTCAAGTAGTAGTACTTGCTCTCCGGATAGATATTGTCCTCATCCAGTGCGTAGATGATCTTCGGGAAGGCCGGTGTGATCCAGACACCCTTCTCATTCTTGACGCCCTGCATGCGCTGCTTCAGAACCTCCTCGATGACCATCGCGAGGTCATCACGGGTCTGCCCCGCCGGTACCTCATCGAGGTACATGAACATCGTAACGAACGGTGCCTGGCCGTTACAGGTCATGAGGGTGATCATCTGATACTGGATGGTCTGTACTCCACGTACGACCTCCTCCTCCAGACGCTTCTCCACAACCTTCCGTACCTGCTCGTCGGTCATGCTCACGCCGGCCTCTGCATTCTCCTCCAGCACGCGGCCCGTGATCTTCTGACGGGATACGTCCACGAACGGTGCCAGGTGGCTGAGGGTGAAGGACTGTCCGCCATACTGGTTCGATGCCACCTGCGCGATGATCTGTGTCGTGATATTGCAGGCCGTATAGAAGCTGTGCGGCTTCTCGATCATGGTGCCGGAGATCACGGTGCCGTTCTGCAGCATATCCTCGAGATTCACGAGATCACAGTTGTGCTCACGCTGTGCGAAGTAATCAGAATCATGGAAGTGGATGATGCCCTCGCGGTGTGCCTTCGTGATCTCCTCCGGGAGAAGCACACGGTTGGTGAGGTCTCTCGATACATAGCCGGCCATATAGTCACGCTGTGTGGAGTTGATCACCGGATTCTTATTCGAGTTTTCCTGCTTCGCCTCCTCGTTTGACTGATCGAGAAGGGACAGGATTTCTTCATCGGTGGTATTCGCCTTACGCGCCAGCTCACGGGTATAGCGATAGCGCACGTACTTCTGTGCGACCTCATAGCCACGCATCTCCATGATGCCGGTCTCGACCATATCCTGGATCTCCTCGACAGAAACCGCACGGTCCAGCTTCGCGCATTGGCCCGCTACGTTTTCCGCGATGCCCTCGATCTGGTACTCATTCATCTGGTAGATCGGCTCGACCTCCTTGTTCGCCTTCCGGATCGCATTCGCGATCTTCGAGATATCGAAGTTTACCTCCTTACCATTTCGCTTGATGACGTTCTGCCTCGACGCGAGGTCCTTTTCCTGTGTTCCCATGACTGTTCTCCCTTTTCTCTTTTATTCCGTCCGACGGATTTTTCTTTTTTATAGTTAACGGTTTACAAAATATTGTTTTTATGCTACTGCTCATATACTATATCTTGTGTGTAGAGTCTACTATACTACGACAGGAGCAAAATAGGAAGGGTCAAATGCAAAAGTTATGGCACCCGCTCTTTCCATTCTCTTTTTTATATCCGTCCGCTTCACGCGCCCGCGTGACTCGTCGAACGCACGAAAAAACAGGCCCTGGAGCTTTCTCCAGAGCCTGTCGCCTGTTCACTTTTTTCTGGCCAATGCAGTCGAAATCAACACGGATGGCTGCTTCCTGTCTGCACGATCCGTTTTACTGAAGAGGGATGACACCGCCCTCATACTTCTCGTTGATGAAATCTGCAACCTTCTTCGACTGAAGAACCTCGACGAGCTTCTTCGCCCAGTCCGCGTCCTTATCCTTCTCTGCTACAGCGACGATGTTACCATAGGTCTGTGCAGCCTCGGAGTTCGGATCCTCCTGAACCAGTGCGTCGGATGGCTTGAAGCCGGCCTCGATCGCGTAGTTACCGTTCATGCAGGCGAAATCTACGGAATCAACCGATCTCGGAATCTGCGCAGCCTCTACCTCGAGGAGCTCTACATTGTGCGGATTCTCGACGATATCCTGCTTGGTGGCCTTGAGACCAGCACCATCCTTCAGGGTGATGATGCCGTTATCCTGCAGGAGGAGAAGCGCACGTGCCTCGTTGGTGGTATCGTTCGGAACCGCGATCTGTGCACCATCGGCGATGTTTGCGAGATCAGAAGACTTGCCGGCGTAGATACCGAACGGCTCATAGTGGATCTTGCCTACAGATACGAGGCTGGTCTTGTTCTCTGCATTGAAGTCATCGAGGTATGGCTGGTGCTGGAAGTAGTTTGCCTGGATCTCACCCTGCTCGGTCGCGAGGTTCGGCTGTACATAATCGTTGTAGGTCACAATTTCAATGTTTACACCAGCGGCCGCAAGGTCATCCTTCGCTGCCTCGAGGATCTCTGCGTGTGGGCTTGGTGTCGCACCGATCTTGATGTCGACCGGTTCAGCGAGCGGCTCGATGGCGTCGGATGCCTCTGCAGCAGCGGCGGTCGTCTCAGCAGCCTCTGTCGTCGCTTCCGTTGCAGCCTCTGTCGCTGCCTCGGTTGCAGCGGCGGTCGTAGCAGCTGCAGTGGTTGCCTCTGGTGTGCTGGATGAACCGCAGGCTGCAAGGGATGCAGCAGCGAGAACAGCAGCAAGTGCAAGTGTGATGTTCTTCTTCATAATTTTTTTCCTCCTCACCGGTCCTCGACCGGTTCTTCGATACCATATGCATCGTTTATTTATATCCAGTGGGATATACAAATGTTAATTTCTGGCCCGCTTATCGGTTTTCGCACTTAAGCGCATCCAGAATTCCTGAATGATCTGTACGAGGATCACCAGTACTGCGACCGCGATCAGCATGATGTCGGTCTGATAACGATAGTAGCCATAGTTCAGTGCGATCGCACCGAGTCCGCCACCACCGACGAAGCCGGCCATCGCCGAGTAGCTGAGGATCGTCGTGATACAGATGGCTGCACCGACGAGAAGACTCGGCTTCGCCTCCGGCAGCAGCACCTTGAAGATGATCTGCGTGTTCGTCGCACCCATGGACTTCGCTGCCTCGATGACGCCAGCATTGACCTCCTTCAGACTCGACTCCACCATACGTCCGATGTACGGTGCCGATGCGATGATCAGCGGTGGAATGATGGCCTTCGGTCCCAGTGTCGTGCCGACGAGCATCTTCGTCAGCGGCAGCACCATCACCAGCAGGATCAGGAACGGAATCGAACGGAAGATGTTGATGAGCACCCCGAGCACCGTATGAACCGGTGTCATCGGATGGATGCCATCCTTATCTGTCACCACCAGGATCACGCCCAGCGGGATACCGATCAGGTACGAGATACTGCTCGAGATCAGGGTCATATATATGGTGGCCCAGGTTTCCTTCAGATACATGGAAATCGATGATGCATCCATCTTACTTCACCTCCTCAAAGCGGATATCGTTCGATCTCAGATAGTGGGTGATGCGTTCTGCCTCCTCCACACTGTCCGGAAGCTCTACGACCATCTGTCCGACGGCCTGGCCCTCTACCTCCTTCGTGTTGGCGAAGAGGATATTGACCGGCGCGTTGCAGCTCAGTACGATGTCCGAGATGATCGGGCGATGTGCCTTCTGTCCATCGAAGATGATACGGATCTTCGGATTTGCGCTGTCGCCGAAGTTCACCGGCTGGATCGCATTGGCATTGCCATCCCCGAGGATCAGACGGCGTCCGATCTCTGTCTTCGGATTACTGAAGACCTCCGATACCGGACCGCTTTCCGCGATGTGACTGTGGTCAATGATGGCGACATTATCACAGATGGCTTCGATGACAGACATCTGATGCGTGATGACGATGACCGTGACGCCCATCTCCTGATTGATTTTCCTCAGAAGATCGAGGATCTGCTTCGTGGTCTTCGGATCCAGCGCTGAGGTCGCCTCATCACAGAGGAGCACCTTCGGATTCGTCGCGAGCGCCCGGGCGATCGCCACACGCTGCTTCTGTCCACCCGACAGCTGGGACGGATAGTTCTTCACCCTGTCCTCGAGGCCGACGAGCTTCAGCAGCTCCATCGCCCGCTCCTGTGCCTTTTTCTTCTCGACCCCTGCGATCTCCAGCGGGAAGGTAACATTCCGAAGAAGATTCCGCTGATCCAGCAGGTTGAACTGCTGGAAGATCATGCCCATCTTGCGACGCGCCTCCCGGACCTCCTTATCGCTCATATCCCCAAGGGACTTTCCCTCGAAGAGAACCTGTCCGCTCGTCGGGACCTCCAGATAATTGATACAGCGGACCAGTGTCGACTTGCCCGCGCCGGAGAGACCGATGATACCCTGTACCGAGCCCTCCAGAATGTCCAGATTGATGTCATCGAGCGCATTCACGTCCCCACTCGAGGTGTGAAAGGTCTTGCCCATATTCACCATCCGGATGATCTTATCACCCTTTGCCATACTACATCCTCCCGAGGCCGCGGGTTCGACGTCTTTCACTCGCCGCCTCTTTTTAATGTCCACAGTTTACGACTTCTATAAGTTAAAAGCAAATACATAATAACAATAATCCGCTATAGGGCATGCCTATAGCGGACTCAACTCTCGATGTTTCTTTATGTATTATGAGCAGAGCTCGATGATGGCTTCTGCATAGACCTTGGTCGCCAGCACGATGTTCTCGAGATCGAAAAACTCATCCGCACCATGCATGTGCGTGTCGATGCCAGGAAGAACCGCACCGAAGGCCACACCATTCTTGATGTCATGAACGTAGGTACCGCCGCCGATAGCCATCGCCTCACCCTTGAGACCAGTCACCTGCTCATAGGCACGAAGCAGCTTCTGAACGAATTCACTGTCTGCAGCCACTCTGTGTGGCGGAATCATACCCGGGGTCTCGAAGTCGAAGCCATGGGCATGCGCCGTCTTCTCCGCTGCATCCTGACAGTTTTCCTTCGTCGCCATCACCGGTGTACGGCTGTCGAACTTCACCTCGACATAGCACGGATCCACATGATAGAGGTCCGGTGTACAGGTCAGTGCATGGGACTCCGCATCCTCCATCTTGATACCGAGGTGCGCACCGTCGGTCTCCGCCCACGGGAAGATCTCCAGCATAGCCTTAATCGCATCGATCTGTGCACAGGCAGCGAGCGGAAGCTTCGTCGCCAGGATCATCGCAGCGAGACCTGCGTTCTTACCACCCTCTGGGGTAGACGCATGTGCAGATACACCGACGATGGTGATTTCATCCACACCGGTCTGTGTGCACTCTACACCGCAGAGCTCGCTGACCTCGTTCATCGGTGCCTCTGCGAGGTTCATATCGAGACCCTCGAAACGAAGGGTCGCCTTCTGAGGAACGGCATTCAGTGCAAGACCTGCCTCGAGTGAAACGAGACGTGGGAGTGCGGTCGACTCCTCTACCGTCTTCGAAATCGTGCCACGGAACTGGCCCTTCTCGATGTTGATGAGCGGGAACTCAGCATCCGGAGAGAAGGTCATCTCAGCCTCCGGCTCGGTCGCATAGTACTTCGCGATATCGGTACCGGAGCCGGTCTCCTCGTCCGCGCCCATGATGAGACGAACGCCCTTCTTCAGCTCGACACCGGTCTCCTTCAGTGCACGCATCGCATACAGCGCACAGAGAAGCGGTCCCTTATCATCGGAGGTGCCACGGCCATAGATACGGCCATCCTTCACGATCGGCTTGAACGGCTCCGTCACCGTCCAGCCCTCGCCTGCCGGTACGACATCGGTATGTGCCAGCATATCGAGGCATCTCGGAAGAGAAGGATCGAAATCGGCGGTACCTACATAGCCGTCGTAGCTCTGCACAGGGAAGCCGTACTTCGCTGCCAGATCGATACCGAAATTCAGCGCATCGAAGGAACCATCACCATACGGCTTTCCTTCCGCATATGCGCCCTTTACAGAATTGATCGAGCAGAAATCGATCAGATCCTTTGTATACTCGTCGATGTGCTCTTCGATCCACTTATTTACTTTCTCATTCATAACAATCTGTCCTTTCAACTATGATAGCTCCTGTCAGATGACAGTTTTTTCATCGAAAACCCGCGTGCACAGCCGCCGGCTTTCGTTTTTAATAGTAGAAGCCGCCTTAGTTCCGGCTGAATTCCGTCAGCTTCAGTTCCTTATTACGCTCGAGTACCATACCAACGGACCACTCGTGTGCAAACAGCAGCAGCGGACGATCCTTCAGATCCTTTACGATCTTCATGTCGGAGGTTCCCTGGATATGATCGATATCGACCTCGGTGTAGTTCTCCACCCAGCGGATATAACCATATGGCAGCTGATCGAGCTTGATCTCAACATTGTACTCGTTCTTCAGACGGAAGCTCAGTACCTCGAACTGGAGAACGCCGACCACGCCGACGATGATCTCTTCCATACCGGTGTTGTACTCCTGGAAGATCTGGATCGCACCCTCCTGTGCGATCTGCGAGATACCCTTCACGAACTGCTTCCGCTTCATGGTATCCACCTGACGCACACGTGCGAAGTGCTCCGGTGCGAAGGTCGGGATGCCTTCATACGAAAACTTCTTATCGGAAAGCTCCAGTGTATCACCGATGGAAAAGATGCCCGGGTCGAAGATACCGATGATATCGCCCGCATACGCCTTCTCCACGATCTTACGCTCATCCGCCATCATCTGGGTCGGCTGGCTCAGCTTCACCTTACGACCGGTCTGCACATGGTTGACTTCCATGCCGGCATCAAACTCACCGGAGCAGATACGCATGAATGCCACACGATCACGGTGCTTCGGATCCATATTGGCCTGGATCTTGAACACGAAGGCAGAAAATGCCTCGTCCACCGGACTGATGATGCCCTGGTCACTGCTTCTCGGAAGTGGCGGCAGCGTCATCTTCAGGAAGTGCTCCAGGAAGGTCCGAACGCCGAAGTTGGTAAGCGCCGATCCGAAGAAGACCGGTGTCAGGTCGCCGCGATCGACACGCTCCTGGTCATACTCGTCAGAGGCACCATCGAGAAGCTCCAGGTCCTCCTGCAGCTTATCATAATACTCGAAGCCGACCATGTCCTTGAGGCCAGGATCATTCACCGAAACATCCTGCTCGGCCACGGCCTTCGTACCGCCGGCGTTTGCCGTAAAGAGCTCCACCATCTCGGTCTCACGGTCATAGACGCCCTTAAAGTTACGCCCACAGCCGATCGGCCAGTTGATCGGGCAGGTATGAATACCGAGGACGTTCTCGATCTCATCAAGCAGCTCGTATGGATCCCGGGCCTCACGGTCAAACTTGTTGACGAAGGTAAAAATTGGGATATGGCGCATCACACAAACCTTGAACAGCTTGATGGTCTGCGGCTCGACACCCTTCGCACCATCGATCACCATGACCGCACTGTCGGCTGCCATGAGTGTCCGGTAGGTATCCTCCGAGAAGTCCTGGTGTCCCGGTGTATCCAGGATGTTAATGCACTTTCCTTCATAATTAAACTGAAGCACAGAGGAGGTAACCGAAATACCTCTCTGCTTCTCGATCTCCATCCAGTCGGAAACCGCATGCTTGGTTGCCTTACGCCCCTTGACGGTACCTGCGAGATTGATCGCGCCTCCATACAGAAGGAACTTCTCCGTCAGTGTCGTCTTGCCGGCATCCGGGTGAGAAATAATCGCAAACGTACGTCTCTTCTCGATTTCTTCTTTTAAACTTGCCATTCTATCCTCAATAATCTAAAAACACACACAAAATCGTCAATCATCATAACACAAAAAAGGCTATGCCGTAAAGACATAGCCTCTCATTTCTATCTTCAGGGTTGAAGTGATTACTTTCTGTTTCTCAGGAAGTCCGGAATATTGATGGACATTTCCTTATTCTGCTGCGGACGGAAGGTCGGCTGCTGCGGCTGTACCGGTGCTGCGCCCTGTGCAAGCGTCTGCTCCTGTGGTGCTACCGTCACCGGAGTCGTCGGACGAAGCTGCGGCTGGAAGCTGGTGTTTCCGTTCAGGAAGCTCGGCATGGTCGGTCTGACCGTGGTCTCTGCTGCCTGCGCTGCTGGTGCGGCTGCCTTCGGCTGCGCCGGCTTCTTCAGCGTATCAAATGCAGAGCTGGTCGCCGCGGAATCCTCGATACCGGTTGCGATGACGGTGATCTTACACTCATCCTGGGCATTCTCGTCATACATCGCACCGAAGATGATGTTTGCATTATCACCTGCCAGCTCCTCGACATAGGAAGCGGCTTCGTTTGCCTCTACGAGGGAGATGTCTCCGGAGATGTTGATAATCACATCTGTAGCGCCCTCGATGGTGGTCTCGAGAAGCGGGCTGGAGATCGCCATCTTCACCGCCTCGGTCGCCTTCTCGTCACCCTTGGCTGCGCCGATACCGACATGCGCCACACCCTTATCCTTCATAACAGAAGAAACATCTGCGAAGTCGAGATTGATGAGGCCTGGAACATTGATCAGATCCGTGATGCCCTGTACAGCCTGCTGGAGAACCTCGTCGGCCTTCTTCAATGCATCCGGCATCGTGGTTCTGCGATCTACGATCTCAAGCAGACGGTCATTCGGGATGACGATCAGGGTGTCTACGGACTCCTTCAGCTTCTTGATGCCATCGATTGCGTTCGTCATACGCTGACGAGCCTCGAAACGGAACGGCTTCGTCACGACGCCGACGGTAAGGATACCCATATCCTTCGCAATCTTCGCGATGACCGGTGCTGCACCGGTTCCGGTTCCGCCGCCCATACCACAGGTAACGAATACCATATCGGCACCCTGCAGTGCAGCGGTGATATCCTCAGAGCTCTCCTCTGCAGCCTTCGCACCTACCTCTGGTCTGCCGCCGCAGCCGAGTCCCTTCGTCAGCTTCTCGCCGATCTGCATCGTGGTCGGTGCCTGGCTGTACTGAAGCGCCTGCTTATCGGTATTGATGCCGATGAACTCGACGCCCACGATACCATCCGTCACCATGCGGTTTACCGCGTTGTTACCTGCGCCACCAACACCTACGACGATAATCTTTGCAGCTGCCTCTGACTCAGGAAGCTTAATCTCAAGCATAATCTTCCTCCTTCAATCCCTCATATATATTCATTATATAAGATAACCTGTTTTACTGCGGCCACATACGCATATGACTGCACAATAAGATAATATACAAACAAAGCTATCAGATTGCAATAGCTTAGTCCATATAATATTACCACGCTTAGAAGTGGAGCTCTATCGAAATTTTCACATTATTTCTTACTTTTTTATAACTTCAGCCGTCGTTATGCGCAGAAAACGGTGCTGTTATGCGCAGATCAGCCCGTCTTTTCCTTGAAAATATAGGACTCATGATCCGAGGTCTCCGAATAATCTGAAAGATTCAGCTCCCCCTTCCGTCCACTGAGATGGGGCAGGATATCATGCAGCGTCGAGATTTTCATCTCCATGTCCTTATTACTGCCGAGGCGGACGCTGATGTCGCCGATGCGGAGTGTGGCATTCAGAAGTGAATCGTACTGAATCTCCTCACAGTCGATATCGTAGGTACGAAGTGCGCCGGTCAGGTTCAGGATATTATTGAAGACATCCTTATTTTCTACCGGCAGCTCCCGGTAGAGAACGATGGAGCCGAAGCTGAGACCGCTGATGCGCGGGATTCCCTCCAGCCGGTTGCCGGTGGACTCTACGATGATACCATCCTTATCGAAGTACATATGACTCGACATATAATCCACATAGCCGACGACATTTTTCTCATAGACGGTGATGCTCACCGCGAAGGGACCGTCGAAGTCGATATCATAACGCTGCACAAACGGAAGTTCCTTGTGCGGCTTCGTCTTATCCTTCACGAAGCACCAGGCCGTATCCGTATCCCATGGATCCGAAAAAATCATCTGGACGATCTCATCACTGCTGTACTGTGTATTCCCCACCACCGTGAAACGCTGAATCCGTACACTGGCGAGCAGGATGGCGATCAGCAGGAGCAGGACGACGATGCTCCAGCGAAGCAGATGCCGCTTATTCTGGTCCCTCGGATCATCGTAGCCGTAAAAATCTCTATCTGTCATTCTATACGTTCTTTCTGTTTACGTTCTGTTCCATTGCGATTTTTGCAATGCACACTGTCTGTTCTTTTCGGTTCTTTACTCTACCATAAAAAAAAGAGCTTTGCCATGGGCAAAGCTCTGAATACTTACGTCGGATCTTCCAGTCGGATCTGCCGTGAAACCGACAGCGCGAGACCGATCTCCGCCATCAGCAGCATCAGTGAAGTACCACCATAGCTGACAAACGGGAGCGTAACACCGGTATTCGGGATGGTGTTCGTCGCGACACCTATGTTCAGGATGACCTGCAGCGAGATGTGGCACAGAATTCCGATCACCAGCATTGACCCATAGAGGTCACGGGCATTTCGTGCGATATCGAACAGCCGGTAGATGATGAACACATAAATGAGAATCAGTGAGATCGCGCCGAAGAGGCCGAGCTCCTCACAGATGATCGTAAAGATCATATCATTCTGTGCCTCCGGCATGAGAAATTTCTGTACGGACTCACCGAGGCCCTTACCGAAGATACCGCCGGAGCCGATCGCATACAGGCCCTGCAGGGTCTGGAAGGTTTCGTCTGAGTAGCTCGCCGGATCCTTCCATGCGAAGATACGTGTCAGCTGATAATCCTGCAGGATGTTCAGCGCGGACAAGAGCTTCGCCATCGGATAGGCGAAAATGTACACGAGGACGCCCGCGACGCCACAGAGAACGAAGGGCCAGTACTTCTTCGATGCGATCCACATCATAAAAAAGGTGATGCCGAGGATGATCATGGCGGTCGACAGGTTCGTCGCCGCGACCACGATGCCCGGCGCGATGCCGACCAGCGCGACCTTCCACCAGGTTCTCCCGTTGTTGATCTGATATCCATAGTGGGTAATCAGATACGAGAGCAGTACGATCACCGCGATTTTCATGATCTCCGAGGGCTGGAAACGCACACCACCGAGCCGGATCCACCGCGCGGAGCCGTGGGAGGCGACACCGATGACCATGGTCGCTACGATCAGCAGCCAGGCCACGATATACAGGATCTTCGAAAAGATCGCGGTCAGGTGGTAATCGATGACCGACACGATCAGCATCGCTACGAGGCCGCCGGCCGCGAACACCGCCTGATGCCGGAGAAAGTACATGGCATCATTCATCTGGCTCTGCGCCGAGTAGCCGGAAGCCGAGTACATCATGATCATACCGAAGCCGGTGATGAAGATGACGGCAAACAAAAGGCTGTAGTCATAAAAATATTTTCTTTTCTTCTTCGCTGCCATCCTTCCTCCTGTCCATATTTACAGATTCTTTACGCACTCCTTGAAGATGCGTCCACGCTCTTCATAGTTCGGGAACATGCCCCAGGATGCGCAGGCCGGGCTCAGAAGGACATAGTCGCCTTCATCCGCATATGCCGCACAGTCCTTCACGGCCTCATCCATATCCTCTGCGAACATGACATTCGTAAAGCCGTACTTCTTCGCACACTCTGCGATGATGTTCCGTGTCTGCCCGATCAGAACGAGGTACTTGACGCGGCCCTTAAAGAGCTTACACCAGTCATCGAAAGGGATCTCCTTGTCATAACCGCCGCCGATCAGAACGACCGGCCCCGGCATCGCCAGCAGTGCCTTGATGGCTGCATCCGGATTGGTGCCCTTCGAGTCATTATAGTAACGAACGCCATTGCGCTCACGTACGAACTCGATGCGGTGCTCCACCGGCTTGAACTTCTTTACGGCCGAGATGATCTTCTGCATCGGCACGCCCATCTCCATAGAGACAGCGATGGCGCACATGATATTCTCGTAGTTATGTGCACCGAGAAGGTTCGTATCCCGTACATCGAGCAGAGCCTCATCCTCGCCATCATGCGCATGATGAATCTCGAAGTTCTTATAGTAGAAGCCATCCTTCAGCTCATGTGCAGAGCTGAACCAGATGACCTGTGGCTTCAGGGTCTTTCGCTTTCCGAACTTCCGAAGCTCCGGATCTTCATAATTCAGGACGATGAAATCCTCCTCGGTCTGGTTCAGCGCGATGCTCTCCTTCACCTTCACATAGTTCTTCATCGTTTTATGACGGTCGAGATGGTCCGGGGTGATGTTGGTGATGCAGGATACATGCGGATGGAAATCCATGATGGTCTCGAGCTGGAAGGAGCTCACCTCGAGGATCGTCGCAGAGGCATCCGTCGTTTCCAGTGCTTCGGCCGTAAACGGATTACCGATGTTTCCACATATATGCGTATCGTCGTAGGTCGTTTTAAAGATTTCACCGATCAGGGAAACCGTCGTGGTCTTGCCGTTCGTTCCAGTCACGGCTGCAAGTTTCCCCTTGCTGGACTGATATGCGAGCTCGATTTCACCCCAGATCGGGATCTTCGCCCCATCGATCAGCTTCACAAACGGCTTATCGAGCGGGATACCCGGGCTGATAACTGCGAGATCTACGGATACGAGATCCGTCGGCTTCAGTTCTCCGACCACCAGTGAAATCCGATCTCTCTTTCTGAAATTTTTCATCACCTTCACGGTGTCCAGCTTTTCATTGGAATCGAACAGAACGACCTGTCCTCCCAGCTGTAAAATCTGCTTTGCGGCGCAGATACCGCTTTTTCCCGTGCCGAGCACGAGCACCTTCTGACTATCCATCTAATCCACCCCTATTATGTTCTACTGTCTCTTACATCCCCAGGCTCGCCACCAGACATAAGAGCACTGTCAGCACTGTGAAGACTGTCACCACCTTCGTCTCCGACCATCCTCCGAGCTCAAAGTGATGGTGAATCGGTGCCATGCGAAAGATCCGCTTTCCATGTGTTTTCTTAAAGTAGGTCACCTGGATGATGACCGACAGTACTTCCACAAGATAAATCAGTGCAAAGATCGGTATAAAGAGCGGGATTCCCATCTCGAAGGCCGCTGCCGCGACGAAGCCGCCGAGTGCCAGTGATCCGGTATCCCCCATAAATACCTTTGCAGGGTAGCAGTTAAACATCAGAAAGCCCATCAGTGCCCCGAACACCGCACCGGAAATCGGTGCAAGCTGTGCATCTGCCTTTCCGAAATACAGGCTGACGAAGCCGAGGAACAGTGCGATCACAGCCGTGACAGAGCTCGCGAGTCCATCGAGACCATCGGTGAAGTTCGCACCATTGTCCGTACCGAGCACGATGAAGAGCAGTGCCGGCACATAGAACCATCCGAGATCGAGATAGATCTCCGTAAACGGGACCTGCATACGATGATCATAGGCAGGCGAGAGATAAAGATACAGTGCGAAAATCACACAGAACACTAGCTGGCAGAGAAACTTCTGCTTCGGATTGAAGCCCTCGGACTGATGCTTCACGACCTTCAGAAAGTCATCGATGAAGCCGACGATACCGAATCCGACCGTGAGAAGCATCACCGGAAGGATCTTCGGATAGCGGCGGACATAAACGAGGCTGACGATCACGATGGCCAGTACGAACACGAGGCCACCCATCGTCGGTGTGCCCTGTTTCTTAAGATGTGCCTTCGGTCCATCGTCCCGGACCTCCTGCCCGAATTTCAGCTTGTGAAGCTCCGGAATGGCGAAAGGCATCGCAAGGGCTACCAGCGCAAAGCCCATAAGAATAGAAACAACAAAATCAAGATACATAATCTAACTCCATATATAAATCATCCGCTGCCTGTGACCCGGATAAGCAGTGAATCTTAAGAAAATCGTAATGGGGTCTGACCCCCTTACGGTGAGCTTAAGAATTTCGTAAAGGATTCTTAATGGGGTCTGACCCCATTAATTTTCGGCGGAGGTTTCGGTTTCGCCTTCGCTGCTCTCGCCCGGCACGGCCTCCGGGAGCGCGAAGCTCGCGTCGTCACCCGCCGGTTCGATGTACTCGTCGGTCACCGTTGCAGCCGTGGTCGGCGTCATCACATTGCCATCCGCATCGGTTTCGGTGCTCGTTTCGTCCGCCGTGGTTTCACTCTCCGCGCCGTTCTCACCGCCTACCTGTGCACCCATCGTCTCGGAGGAGATGCCCTCCGGGTTCTGCTGAAGCTGCGCGTTGATGGAATCCTCCGGATCGGTATCTCCGGATGGTGCGATATTCAGGAACTGCAGCGCATCGTTCATGATTTCACGCTCGATGTTCACGGCGAAGGAGGCCGTCGCCTGTGCCTCTCCGACGAGGTTCGGCGTATCGACGATGACGTAAACAAGTAACTGCGGATCCTCCACCGGCGCGAAGCCGCAGAAGGAGACGAGGTAGTTCTTCGCCGAACGTGGCAGCTTCTCGGCGGTACCGGTCTTGCCACCAACATGGTAGCCCTGGATCTTCGCCTTCTTACCGGTACCCTCTTCTACGGTGGTATAGAGGGCCTGCTTCAGGAAGTTACTCGTCGACTTCGAGCAGGTGGTGCGGAGAAGCTCCGGCTTCACATCCTCGATGACGGTGCCGTTGCCGTTCAGGATCTGCTTCACCACATGTGGCTTGTAGTAGCTGCCACCGTTGATGATGCTGCAGTACGCAGCCGCCATCTGAATCATGGTGACGTTAAAGTTCTGGCCGAAGGAGTTGGTCGCGAGGGCCGTACGTCCCATGTTTTCTGCATTGTACACGAGGTCCGTGGTGTCGGCCTCTGCCGGCAGGTCGATGCCGGTATACTCACCGAAGCCGAAGATATGCTGGTACTTCACGAAATTCTCGGCGCCTTCATTGAACGCGGTATTCATGAGGTATACGTTACAGGACTTCGCAAGCCCCATCGTGGCATCGAGCACGCCGTCACCGTTCCGGTTATGACAGCGGATACGCCAGGTATGGATACCGTCGTTCAGCTCGATGTAGCCCTGGCAGTCGAAGGTCGTATTCGGTGTGATGGACTTCTCCTCCAGTGCACCGGCGATCGTGATGCTCTTCGCTACCGAACCCGGCTCATAGGTATCGGATACCGGGATATTTCGCCACAGCTGGTTCCAGGCCACCTGACGGCCATAGGACAGGATGTCCTCGGTCGAATAGTACTTCGACACCTCATCCTCTGTGATCGCGGCGGCATCCGGATTCTCTCGACGATATACGCCGACGGCCTCCTTGCGGCCGAGCTGCATGAGATACTCATCGGTATAGACCGAGCTGTCCAGCGCACGCGGATCGTTCAGGTTAAACTGATTGGTGGAGCCCATCGCGAGCACCTCGCCGGTGTTCGGATCCATGACGATCGCCGCCGCCATCTTTGAGCCCACATCTTCTGTCTGCCACTTGTTGAGGTACTTCTCCAGCGACATCTGAATATTCGTATTGATGGTCGTCACGACGGAATTACCGTCGGTCGGCTCCTTCAGTACGGACTGCAGCTTCGTATCGCTGTCGAGGTAGCCGTACTCCCGGCCATTGACGCCCATCAGGGTATCGTTGTAGTACTGCTCGACGCCACCGGTTCCGCTGGAGCCGTCGGCACTCGAGAAGCCGATGATGTTGCAGGCGAGGGAATCGTACGGATAGGTACGCTTGTACTCATCCTCGAACCAGATGCCCTTGATGCGTGCCTTCGAGCCACTGCTGACATACGCGGCATTCTGCTCCTTCACATACGCTTCCCAGGCCGATTTCTGGTCGTAGCTCAGTCCCTTCGCATACTTCACATAGGACTTGTCGGCCTTTTCGCTGAGCAGCTTTCGAAGCTCGGTCTCATCGTATTCGAAGCAGGCGACGAGCGCCTGAATCGTCGGATCCACATAACGCTCATCCTGACCGGAGTAGATGACACGCGGGTCGATGATCAGGTTATATACCTTCTGGCTGGTCGCCAGCACCGTACCATTCCGGTCCATGATGTCGCCACGCCGGAACGGAATCGTACGTGAATCATAGGATGCCTGTCGCTGGGACAGAACGATCTTGTTGTACTCCTCGCTGTTGTTTTTTACCAGATTATAAATCGCCAGGATAAGCGCAATTAAAGCTAGCATGATCACACATAGTGTGACGGCTAGCTTTCTCTGCATGTACGGGGGAAGAATCTTCCCCCGGTTTCGTCTCTGGTTTTGATCAGTACTTCGGGATGTCCTCATATTGTCTTACGTACTCGCTTTCCGTCTTGTCATAGGTAATCGTCTGATCCTTGCCGGCATATACCATGCCGAGCTCCTGCGTGGCTACCCGATAGATCTCATCGAGATTCACGGACGTATCTATGCTGTTCTGAAGCGCGTCGTTCTCAGACTTCAGCTTGTCCAACTGCTGCTTTTTCGTCTCAATCGACGAAATCCGCGTATTGATCGAGGTCTGCATCTGAATATAGGAAAAGCAGAGTCCCAGCGTAAACAGAGAGGCGATGATCAGCACCGCAAGGTAGGTCCGATCGACCACGACCGTCTTATGGCGAAGTCGCTCCTGCTGCGCACGGTACTCCATCTCACGCTCGTCGAGGATCCGCTGCCGCTCCCGCATACGCGCCTGCCGTCTCCGCTCCAGTTCCTCCGGATTCGGACGACGCTTCGGCTGGATGCGACGGACCGTATTACCATCTATATAGGTCCCTGTCGTCCGCGGCGCACGTACCGCGGCTGCCTGTCTCGTTCTGGTCATACTACTCTTTCTCCCATTTTCCGGATCGGTTCCGGATTCTAAACTTTCTCATCATGTTTCTCGAAGATCCGAAGCTTCGCGCTCTTCGATCTCGAGTTCTCCTCGAGCTCCTCGGCACTCGGCAGGATCGGCTTTCGGGTGATCACCCGGCCCTTCGACTTCCGGCCACAAACGCATACCGGAAACTCCGGCGGACAGATGCACGGCTTCTCAGCAGTGCGGAACTTCGTCTTCACGATCCGGTCCTCGAGGGAGTGGAAGGTGATGATACAGAGGCGTCCACCCTCTGCGAGATCATCGATCATGCGATCGATGCTGTCCTCCAGTACATCGAGCTCACGATTCAGCTCGATTCGAATCGCCTGGAAGGTACGCTTCGCCGGATGGCCTCCGGTGGCACGAATCTTCGCTGGAATCGCACCTGAGATGATCTCGGACAGCTCCAGCGTCGTCTCGATGCGCTTCGTCGCACGATACTGGCAGATATGCTTCGCGATGTTCTGTGCGAAACGGTCCTCTCCATAGTTTCGAATCATATGGAAAAGCTCGGATTCACTATAATCGTTCACGATATCGGCAGCGGTGATCGGATTCCGGTCATCCATCCGCATATCGAGCGGTGCATCGCTCCGGTAGCTGAAGCCACGCTCCGCGGTATCCAGCTGGTAGCTCGATACACCGAGATCGAGGTAGATCCCATCGACCTTTCCGATGCCGAGTTCCTTTAACACATCATCGATTCTTTCGTAATTACTGCGGACGATCGTCACGCGGTCCCGTACATCCGAAAGCCGCTCGCTCGCTGCCTGAATCGCATCCTTATCCTGGTCGATGCCGATCAGGCGACCGGCCGGTGAAAGATGGGTACATACCTCATGGGCATGTCCGCCACCACCTAAGGTTCCGTCGACATAGATGCCATCGGGCCGGATGTTGAGTCCATCCACGGTTTCGTGGAGAAGTACGGAATAATGCTTAAACTCAGACACCTAAGCCCTCCCAGTCTGCTTCTAATGCAGCTTCATCATCGAAGCTGTACTTTTCTTCGTACGTGTTTGTATCCCAGATCTCGATATGGTCACCCACACCGAGTAAGGTGATATCCTTGTCAAGGCCCGCCCGATCACGGAGGACCTGTGGAAGAAGGATTCTGCCCTGCTTATCCAGCTCACAGATCGCGGCTGACCCCAGCAGAAAGCGCTTCAGGCTTCTCGCCTTCTCGTTCGTCATCGGAAGCGCATTCAGCTTCTCTTCGAGCGCCTGCCACTCCGGAGCTGCGTACATAGCAAGACAACCGTCCAGGCTTCTAGTGACCGTAAACTCGTCTCCGAGCTGGTCCCGAAATCTGGCCGGTATGATCAGTCTGCCCTTGGCATCCAGATTGTGGCGATACTCTCCTGTGAATGACATTTCCCTTTTCTACCACTTTCTACCACTTCTTACCACTTCATGACATAATAATGCGCTAATTTGGGTTTAGTGTCAAGGCAGGATACAGCAATAAATTAAAAAAAGAAGCCTCTCGAATGAGAGACTTCCTTCTATATAACGATATATTATCTGTCCTGAAAGATCTGCAGCAGGCAGGCGGCACGCTTTTCCATAAATTGATCAGCACCCGCACCAGAGCTGCTGCACGGCGGCAGGCGGCACACTTCCTTCTATAGAATGATGGCGAATTATACGTTGAAGCGGAACTCAACGACATCGCCGTCCTGCATCACATAGTCCTTACCCTCCATGCGGACGAGGCCCTTTTCACGTGCTGCCGCGATAGAGCCACAGTCGAGGAGATCCTGGTAGTTGATGACCTCGGCCTTGATGAAGCCACGCTCGAAATCGGAGTGGATCTTACCGGCCGCCTGCGGTGCCTTCGTACCCTTCCGGATGGTCCATGCTCTGGTCTCCTTCTCACCGGCGGTGAGGAAGGACATGAGGCCGAGCAGATCATAGGAGGCACGCACGATCTTGTCGAGACCAGACTCGCTCATACCGAGGGACTCGAGGTACTCTGCCTTCTCATCGTCCTCGAGCTCGGAGATCTCCTCCTCGATCTGCGCAGAAATCACGAAAACACCGGAGCCGTTCTCTGCCGCGTATTCACGCACCTTCTGGACGTATGCATTGGACGCACCATCATCGGCGACGGAATCCTCGGAAACATTCGCCGCATAAATCACCGGCTTACGGGTCAGGAGGTCGAGGGTGTCAATGAAGGCGTTCTTATCATCATCACCGGCGTCGAAGCTGATCGCCAGCTTATCTGACTCGAGGTGGTCGTGGAGCTCTGTGAGGAGCGTATACTCTGCCTTCGCATCCTTATCGTTCATCGCGAGCTTCTTCGTCTTCGCGAGACGACGATCGAGGAGATCGAGGTCGGAGAAGATGAGCTCGAGGTTGATGGTCTCGATATCGCGAATCGGATCCACGGAACCATCGACATGCACGATGTTGTCATCATCGAAGCAGCGAACGACATGCACGATCGCATCGGTCTCACGGATGTTCGAGAGGAACTGGTTACCGAGGCCCTCTCCCTTGGAGGCACCCTTGACGAGACCTGCGATATCGACGAACTGAATCACCGCCGGCACGATCTTCTGCGTATTATAAAGTGCGCCCAGCTTCTCCAGACGCTCATCCGGCACAGCGACGACACCGACGTTCGGCTCGATCGTGCAGAACGGATAGTTGGCTGACTCTGCGCCCGCCTTCGTGATTGCGTTAAACAGTGTAGACTTACCGACATTTGGCAGTCCGACGATACCTAATTTCATATATTCTAAATCTCCTTTATTTTCAATGGTTTTTCGGGTTTTGGGGACACACTCCGCACCAATTCCGCACCAATTTTTCGCA
>SFND01000002.1 GCA_004554245.1 Oribacterium sp.
TCTTCGGATGATTCAGATGACCATCGATGGCGCGCATAAGGCGGGCAAGTGGGTCGGCATCTGCGGCGAGCTCGGCGCAGATACGACGCTGACGGAGCGTTTCGTCGAGATGGGAATCGATGAGCTGAGCGTCGCACCATCCATGGTGCTCAGCGTGCGCAGTAAGATTTGTGAGATGGAGTAAGGGGGGGGGTAGAAATCATGAGAATTTATAGAGCGAAGGACTATCTGGACATGAGCCGTAAGGCCGCAAACATCGTTTCTGCACAGGTGATTATGAAGCCGGACTGTGTACTCGGCCTCGCGACCGGATCCACACCGATCGGCTTATACAAGCAGCTGGTGGAGTGGTATCAGAAGGGTGATCTCGATTTCTCCGAGGTTCGCACCGTGAACCTCGACGAGTATAAGGGGCTGACACGTGACAACGACCAGAGCTACTACTACTTCATGCATGAGAATCTGTTCGATCATGTGAATCTCCCGGTGGAGAGCACACATCTTCCGAACGGCATGGAGATGGATTCCGAGAAGGAGTGCAAGCGCTACTCCGCACTCATTAAGTCCATGGGCGGTATCGATCTGCAGCTCCTCGGCATCGGCCATAACGGACATATCGGTTTCAACGAGCCAGATGAGGCCTTCGATTCGGATGTGCACTGCGTAAATCTTACCGAGTCGACGATCGAAGCCAACAAGCGTTTCTTCGCTTCTGCGGACGACGTTCCGAAGCAGGCATACACGATGGGCATCAAGACCATCATGCAGGCGAAGAAGATCCTCATCGTGGCAAGCGGCGAGGACAAGGCACAGATCGTGCACGATGCGTTCTTCGGTCCGATCACACCGAAGGTTCCGGCATCTGTTTTACAGCTCCATAATGATGTAACCCTCGTTGCGGATGAGGCAGCGCTCAGCAAGGTCGAGCTGTAAAGCACAGAAGAGGGGAGCTGAAAACTATGCTTATAAAGGGTGCAAAGGTATATACAGCGGAGCATCGCTTCGAAACGAAGGATGTCGCTGTGGCCGGTGGCCGATTCACTGCGCAGGGCGGAGATGAGCGGGTGGTCAATGCAGACGGCCTCTACATGATCCCGGGCCTCGTGGATATACACTTCCACGGGTGCATGGGCGCAGATATGTGCGATGGCACGGAAGAGGCGCTGGATGTGATCACGAAGTATGAGGCTTCGATCGGTGTCACGTCCGTGTGTCCGGCGACGATGACCATCGCAAAGGATGAGCTTCTCAAGGTGATGCAGAACGCGGGCGCATATACGTATAAGCGTGGTGCGCATCTCGTCGGTATCAATATGGAGGGACCGTTTATCAGTGCCGCGAAGAAGGGGGCACAGGCTTCGGAGAATATCCTTCGCTGCGACGTGGAGCTCTTCCGACAGCTGCAGAGTGCGGCGAAGGGGCTCATCAAGCTCGTGGATATCGCACCGGAGGAACCGGGCGCGATCGACTTCATCGATCAGGTGAAGGGCGAGGTGGTGGTTTCCATCGCGCATACCATGGCTGATTATGAAGCTGCGAAAACCGCCATCGCGCATGGTGCGTTGCATGTAACACATCTTTACAATGCGATGCCGCCACTCAACCACCGGAATCCGGGCGTGATCGGTGCCGCACGGGATGCGGAGAACGTCCATCCGGAGCTGATCTGTGATGGCGTACATATTCATCCGTCTGTGATCCGTGCGACCTTCGCGATGTTCGGTGCGAAGCGGATGATCCTCATCAGTGACAGCATGCGGGCGACGGGCCTCGAGGATGGTGAGTATACCCTCGGTGGGCAGCCAGTCACTGTGCGGGGCAATCGTGCGACACTGCATGATGGCACGATCGCAGGCTCCGCGACGAATCTGATGGATTGTGTCCGTTTCTGTGTGAAGACCGTCGGCCTTCCGCTGGAGGATGCCATCATGTGCGCAACGGAGAATCCGGCCAGAGAGATCGGTATATACGGTGAGGTCGGAAGCATTGAAACAGGAAAGAAGGCGGACTTCGTGCTGCTGGATAAGGATTTAAATCTTGTAAGTGTCTATATCGACGGAGAGGAGATTTGACAGATGTTCGGACTTTTTAAGAGTAAGGAAAAGGGAAGCATCCTCCACTCACCGTGTAATGGAAAGGTGGTTCCGATCACAGAGGTACCGGATCCGACCTTTGCAGAGAAGATACTCGGTGATGGATTTGCGGTGATTCCGGCAGAGGGTAAGGTATATGCACCGGCCGATGGCGAGATCACCATGGTGTTTGACACACTGCATGCGGTGACGATGACCACGACACAGGGCGTCGAGGTCCTGATTCATATCGGACTCGACACGGTAAACCTGAAGGGCGAGCCGTTCACTGCGCATGTGAAGGCCGGGGATAAGGTGAAGCAGGGAGATCTTCTGATGGATGTGGATCTCGGGAAGATTCAGGCGGCCGGCTTAAACATCATCACACCGGTGCTGATCTGCAATACCGATGATTATAAGGAAATCAGCCTGCAGAAGCAGGGCGAGGGGAAATCAGCCTGCAGAAGCAGGGCGAGGTCACACTCGCGGACAGCGTGCTGAAGATTTCCTGATAAGTGTTTAATTTCGAACCTGATTGGAGTAATCCAATTTAGTATATTTTTCTTAAGGAGGGGAAATATGAAGTTTCTTCAAAAGTTGGGTAAAGCGTTAATGCTCCCAGTAGCTGTGCTGCCGATCTGTGGTATCCTGATGGGTATCGGATACCTGCTCTGTCCTGCAACCATGCAGGGTGGTGATATCCAGGGTGCAGCCAACCTGATCGGTCTGTTCCTCGTAAAGGCAGGTGGTGCCTTGATCGATAACATGGCGATCCTTTTCGCAATCGGCGTCGGCGTCGGTATGTCTGATAAGAATGACGGTACCGGCGGAATCGCTGCGCTTGCTTCCTGGCTCATGCTCACTACACTCCTTTCTACAGGATTTGTGACGACCCTGATGCCGTCGATCGCAGAGAGCGAAGTCAAGACCATCGCGTTCAACAAGATTGCAAACCCGTTCATCGGTATCCTCGCCGGTGTGATCGGTTCTACCTGCTACAACAAGTTCAAGGGCACGAAGCTTCCGGACTGGCTCGCTTTCTTCAGTGGTAAGCGTTGCGTAGCGATCGTTGCAGGTGTGGTTTCCATCATCGTATCCGCCGTTCTTCTGTTCGTATGGCCGCTGTTCTTCGGTTTACTCGTAAGCATCGGTGATGCGATTGCGAAGATGGGTGTTGTAGGTGCAGGTATCTATGCATTCCTGAACCGTCTCCTCATCCCGACCGGATTACACCATGCGCTCAACAACGTATTCTGGTTTGATACGATCGGTCTCGGTGATCTTTCTCACTTCTGGGCTGGTGAGACATCTGCAGATGTTTCCTGGAGCCTTGGTATGTACATGTCCGGATTCTTCCCATGTATGATGTTCGGTATTCCGGGTGCTGCACTTGCGATGGTACAGTGCGCGAAGCCTGAGAAGAAGGCTGCCACCATCGGTATCTTACTTTCTGCCGCTGTATGTTCCTTCATCTGTGGCGTTACCGAGCCGTTCGAGTTTGCATTCATGTTCCTCGCACCGGGTCTCTACCTGATCTACGCTGCACTGTATGGCGTATTCACGATCGTTACCGTAGCCCTCGGCTTCCGTGCTGGTTTCTCATTCTCAGCAGGTGCGATGGATCTCCTCTTCTCCGCTTCCCTTCCGGCAGCTGCGAAGACATGGCTGATCATCCCGCTGGGCATCGCTGCATTCCTTGTTTTCTACTTCGTATTCCTGTTTGCGATCAAGAAGTTTGATATCAAGACTCCGGGTCGTGAGGATGATGATGTAGAGGCTGAGAAGAACGTTCAGCTCGCTAGTGATGACTTCACTGCGATTGCAAAGCAGATCCTCGCAGGCTGCGGCGGCAAGGAGAACATCGCAAGCATCGACAACTGTGTCACCAGACTGAGACTTGAGGTGAAGGATATGACCCAGGTTGACGACAAGGCCATCAAGGCTGCAGGCGTTGCCGGTGTCATCAAGCCTGGTAAGACCTCAGTTCAGGTGATCGTCGGCACGAAGGTTCAGTTCGTAGCAGATGCGTTCTCTGAGCTTTGCAAGTAAGCTGAGAACAGGATGAAGTGTTTCGGGATACACCGAAAATCCCACTTTTATGAAAAGCGAAGGGACTGCCGCACGTTATGTGCGGCAGTTTTTTTATGTCCAGTAGGAAGGCCGGCCCTCCGGCCTTCCTCGCTGCAGACAATCTGAACGTTCAGGTGCTGCCCGGACTAAAAATACTAAAAAAAGAGGAAAGGCTCGGAAAACAGGAGAGGTTTATGGTAGTATAGGGGTCATGAATGTAATCGATGAAATCAAGAAGGAATTTGAGATTCCGGGGGCGTTCGAGAGCTGGGCGCTGTACCGGGAAGAGGTCACGGATCTTATTCTGGCCAGTGCATCACCGCCAGATTTGATGCAGGAGGCTTCGCTGCAGGCCTCGATTCAGGACGTGGAGCGTTCACGGCGGCCAATGCCTACATCGGACACGAAGGCGACAGGCTCTATCGCGCTGTTCGGGATCGGGCCGGCGAATGACATCGACCTCCGGCGTTTGAGTGAGCGTTTCGAGCGTATCACGCTGATCGATCTGGATCGTGAGGGTATGGAGAGAGGGCTCGTGCGTTATGGGCTGCAGCATTGTCCGAAGGTGGCGCTGTGGGATACTTCCCTTTCTGGGGTGACGATGGAGGATGTGGCGGCTTTTTTCGAGACGCTGTATGATCAGGTGGTGCGAAGCGGTCGAGCGCTTACGGAGGCGGCGTTTATGGAGATGTCGCAGGCGGTGCTGGAGCAGATCCGGCGGAAGGTGTTTGCGACTCGGGAGGTGCTACGGGCGAGGCTTCCGAAGGAGCACTACGATATGGTCGTCAGTGTGGGACTGCACAGTCAGTTCTGGAGTATCCTGAGCTACAGCTGGCTGACGCTCGCGGGGAATGTAGAGGAGCAGATCCTCGGGCATGCGATGAACCATGATCCTTTTTTCGAGGCGCTGCGGGCGATCGACGATCAGTTTATCCCGGTGCTGAACGAGGTGATGCTGTCGATGGGCGACCGGGTGATCATCGCGGTCGAGGAGGATGAGGCGCATCCGATCGAGGGCGCGTTTCAGTCGATGCAGGATATACGGCAGCGCTATCCCGATGTGCAGGAGAAACGGCTGCACTGGCCATTCCGGCCGGAGGAAGGGAAGAGCTACGAGATGCTTTTTCAGATCATCGGACAGACAGAGGTCGAGCACTGAAGTACCGATACCGGTGCCGCGGCCAGTGTATGGATGCACTGGGAAATGATCTGAATGATGATTAGATAGGAAGGAAATCCGGAGGCCGAAAACAGGCCGCCAAAGAAAGAAAGGAAATCCGGAGGCCGAAAACAGGCCGCCAAAGAAAGAAAGGAAATTCGGAGGCTGTATGCAGGCATCCGATGGGGAGAAATATGCAGGAAACAGTAAATAAGAAGAGAAATATCATCGTGATCGCGGTCATCGCGGCGGTCATCGTCATCAGCTTCGTCGCGATGCTCGTGATTCGAAAGACCAGTGGTCCGCGGCTCGATGTCGTGGTGCAGTACGGCGACCAGGAGATCCTGCGTGTGCCGCTCTCGAAGGATGCGATGTATAAGATCGAGGATGGGCGGGCCATCGAGGTGCCGAAGGATACGACACTTGCATCACTCGGTGAGGAGGCGTATCCGTCGCAGCATGATGTGAATCTGCTGGAAATCAAGGATGGTGAGGTATGGGTGCCGGAATCGAACTGCTCGAACCAGGTATGTGTATCGATCGGAAAGCTCAGTGGTTCGGACTACGATTTCCCGATCACCTGCCTGCCGCACGGGATCATCGTCGTGATTGAATAGGGCACCGATGGCCGGAAACAGAAGCGGAGTATGGCTTCTGTTTCCGGCTTTTCTGCATCTTTTCTATACAACATGTTGTATGGTTGTATCCGATATGATAAAATATTATCGGTTTTTGTAGTACGTGAAAGAAGGAGGGACTATGAAAAAAATCGTAAGTGGTGCGATGGCGCTTTGCCTCGTCGCATCGATGACGGCATGCTCAACCGGAAAGCCTGCAGAGACGACAGCGGCTGCTACGGAAGCTGCGAAGCAGTATGTGGCAGGCACCTACTCGGCATCCGAGGAGGGCTTCGCCGGTAAGGTGACGGTCACCATCACGACCAGTGAGTCGGAGATCACAGATGTAAAGGTCGAGGGACCGAATGAGACCCCGGACAAGGGTGGCGCTGCGATGGAAAAGCTGCAGGGCGAGCTTCTGAAGGCGCAGTCCGCAGAGGTGGACGCGGTCAGTGGTTCGACCGTGACCAGTGACGCCGTAAAGAAGGCGATGGCCGCTGCCATTGAAAAGGCGAAGAGTGGTGATGCGTCCACCGGCTCCGATGAAGCGCTTGCATTCACCGCAGGTACCTATACAGGAACCGGTGTGGGCTATAACGGCCCGACGACCGTGGAGGTTACCTTTGATGACAGTAAGATCACGGATATCAAGATCGTGGATACGAAGGAGACCGCTCATGTAGGTGATACCGCGTTCGAGGTACTCATCCCGCAGATGATCGAGGCAAACGGTACCGGCGTCGATGCCGTGTCCGGTGCGACCTTCTCCTCGAAGGCACTGAAGACCGCAGTCAATGATGCTGCAGAGCAGGCTGGTGCGACCAACCTCGATGCGTTTAAGGCAAACACCCTCGAGGTAAAGGCGCAGGATCCGATCGAGGATACCTGGGATGTGGTTGTTGTCGGTGGCGGCGGAGCCGGTATGGCGGCAGCTGCACAGGCCGCACAGAACGGCGAGAGCGTACTCGTGATCGAGAAGAACGTCGAGGTCGGTGGTAATACCCTCGTATCCGGCGGTCAGTACCAGTCTGTGATGCCGTATCTCGTATGGGATCCAGAGAATCCGGATGCGACGACCGGTATCGGCTTCGATGGAAATGAGTACAACAAGGTGAAGTCCGTACAGGGCTGTATCGATGAGCTGAAGACCATCTACAACTGGTCCGAGGAGCCATTCGATGAGGATTACTACGATACACACGAGTATGTAGCCGGTGATATCGAGGAGCTTTCGAAGCACGGTGTCGTTGCTGAGTATCTCCCGACTCTCCAGGCGCTCAAGAAGGAAATCAAGGCATACCTCGACTGGGCACAGCCGAAGCTCGACGCCGGCACACCGGAGTCCGATCTCACCCTGTTCTCAACGGTAAACCTTCACATCTTCCAGAGCTACTATGGCGGTCTTCGTCAGAGCGCGGATAAGTCCAGCTGGATCTGGGGCGATGTCGATCTCGTTTCCCAGTTCATCAAGGATGGTCAGGATCTGAAGCCATGGCTCGAGTCGATGGGTTCGACCTTCGTCGAAGATACACAGCCGACCCTGATCGGTGCCCTCTGGTACAGAGAGAACCAGTTTATCGGTGCCAATGTTGATACCGATGGTGATGGACAGACCGAGGAGTATGATGGCAGATGGGGCACCTACTTCGTAGCTCCGATGACCTCCTTCCTGAACGCAAACGAGCACAACCAGATCATGACACGTACCACCGCCGAGGAGCTGATCCAGGAGGATGGCCGTGTAACGGGTGTGAAGGCGACGATGTATGATGGTACACCGGTCACTGCACATGCGAAGAAGGGTGTCGTTCTCGCAACCGGTGGTTATGCAGCGAACATCGCAAAGGTCGTAGAGACCAACGAGTACTGGGATCCGGAGTATCTCAATGATAAGACCGAGACCACAAACCGCAGCTCGCTGCAGGGCGACGGTATCACGATGGCCGAGGCTGTCGGCGCCGCAACGACCGGTATGGGCTATACACAGCTGATGCCGATCTCCTGGGTAGACAACGGTGACCTCGCATTCGGCGGCGGTGACTATGCTGTTTATATCAACCCGACGACGGGCAAGCGTTTCGTAGATGAGACCTCTGAGCGTGATGTTCTGTCTCTCGGCGAGTTCAGAAACGGTATCGAGTGGAACGGCCATAAGGGCGTCTTCATCGAGATCGCCAATGCAGCGACCCCGATTCCTGGACCATATCCGTACAAGGATGAGGATGTCGAGGGTCGTCAGTATGTCAGAACCATCGGCGAGATCGCAGATGTGCTGAAGGCAGAGGGCTTCGACACGGATGTCGAGACCATCAAGGCGACCATCGAGGATTACGATCAGGCGATCATCAACGGCACACAGCCACAGGATGTCAGCAAGAAGCAGTTCTCTGCACTGATCGGCGACTGCGAGAAGAACGAGGACGGCTCCTACAAGGCCGACACCTATAACCTCGACGATGCAAAGCTTCGTATCCGCTTCCTCGCTCCGTCGACCCACCATACGATGGGCGGTATCCACGTAGACGTGAAGCGTCACGTACTCGATGCAGACGAGAAGCCGATCGCGGGTCTCTATGCAGCCGGTGAGGTGACTGGTGGTATCCACGGTGGTAACCGTCTCGGCGGTAACGCGATCACGGAGATCTTCGTTTCCGGTCGTACCGCAGCAAACGCTATCAGCGAGGATAACTAATCTGCTGAATGCAGGAAACGATTCTGCGGATCGTCCACGGGGATGGATGGCAGAATGAACAGAAACAGAATATGAAACGATTCAGCCGGCAGTCCTCCGGGCAGCTGGCTGAACAGCTACAAAATACCATGCATGGGCCGCTCCGAAAGGGGCGGCCTTCTTGATTATTCTGCGCATCCATACTATGATGAAGGCTACATTTGTTTTTCGGTAACAGTTCACGCCCCTCCGGGCCTCCTGCTTGAACGGTTACATTATTTGAGGTGAGTAGATGAAATGTCCGAAATGTGGTGCTGAGATATCAGATTATGCAAGTCACTGTCCAGCGTGTGGCACGCCGATCGTGAAGATCCGACCGAAGCGTGTCTGTACGAACTGCGGCGCAGAGGTGCCGGATGATGCGACGGTATGTCCTGGCTGTGGCCGGCCCGTGAAGCGTCGTGAACACCAGCAGCCGCACGGGGCCAATGCAGGTGGCGCTGCGGCGATGCATGGCAGCGGCTTTATGGCGCGCATCCGTCAGAGCTGGGCGCGTGATAAATACGCATGGCTGCAGGCGGTGCTCCCGATCGTACTCGCCTTTCTGTATCATATCAATCTGCTGCAGGATAAGATGTCGTTTAATCTGATGAACACGGCGCTGATCTTCGAGGGCCTGAGTTTCTTCTTCGGCTATCTCGATGTGAAGGAGATCAGCCAGCGCCCGGAGATGTATGGCGGTGTCGCGTTCAGCAGCCGCTACATGTACCTGAGCTATTTCCTGCCGGTCATGAGCTTTTTCGAGCGACGGCAGCTCCCGGGTATGAAGCGAAACGCGCTCTACCCAATCGTCCACGCCGTGCTCCTCGCGATTTTCGCCATCCTGATGCTCTTTACCTCGGATGAGGTGATGCTCCTCGAGGTCGGCGGCGCACTGTGAGACAAATGACGATTACACGAAACAGGAGGAAGCGTGAGCGAGAACAGAAAGCCGATCATCGAACCTGAATTTTATAAGGATTTCCACTGTATCGGTGGGCAATGCTCTTTCACCTGCTGCAAGGAGTGGAAGATTGCGGTTGACCCGGAGACGAAGAAGCGCTGGCGGAAGCTGAGCGTGCCGGAGACGGTGCTGGAAAGCGGTCGTGTGCCGAAGCATGCATGCCGATCAAGCTTAGATAAGGCGCAGTTAAGCCAGTTCGTGATGAAGAAGGATGGCAGTGAGATCATCGAGCTTCTCCCGAATATGCGCTGTCCGTTCCTGGAGGATACGGAGCTCTGTCGTCTGGTGCTCGACTATGGAGAGGAGTGCCTCTCCGAAACCTGTCATGTATTTCCGAGGGAAACGCATGAATTCGCAGATCGGACGGAGTGCACACTCGTCAGCTGCTGTCCGGAAATCGTCGATCGTCTGTATGCATTAAAGGAACTGCACTTCACGAAGCTCCCATATCAGGACCGGGCGTTTCTGCTGGAAGGAAAAGATAAACTGTTTCAAATCCGGAACATCATGATGTACTGGCTACAGGATGCGTCGGTTTCGAACGAAGTGAATCTAAAACGTTGTTTGTTCATGCTCCTCGATCTTCTTGAGAAAGAGCAGAAGATGAGGGCGATCGATCCTGGGGAGTGCCTGAAAGAGGCCGATGTAGAGAAGCTGACGGAGATGATTCTCGCGATGCCAAAGGATGCACAGGCGTCGATCGAGGAGCAGAATGCGCTGTTCCTGGATATCACGGAGAACTACCGGAAGGAAGGGCGCTATCAGGGACTGCTGAATCCACTCTATGCGATGGCAGAGCAGCTGAGTCATGAATTTCAGGAAGCGGAGCCTGCGCGGATGGATGAGATCTGCGCATTGCATGCGGAGGTCGTGGTTTCCTATACGTCACTTCTCCGGAATTACCTCGTGGCGGAAGCATTCGCCACTCTGCTGATCCCGGGATGCACGCTGCGGGACATGGTGCTGCAGCTCGAGTGGATGATCATGGAGTATGTGCTGATCGTGCACGCGATGGTGTTGCAGCGCCTGAGCGAAGACGCACCGCTCGCCTATCCGAAGGCGCGGGAGCTACTTATCCTGATTGCGCGGATGACCGGCTATGACGGCGATGAGATCGAGGAGTATCTCTGCGACAGCTTCGAGAATCCGGTCTGGCCGTGGGGCTATGCGGACTACCTGCTTGCATAGCATATGATTTGAATGCGACTGTACGTGAATAAGCGCATACCGTTGACATCTTAGATCAGGATCGATTCTCGAGAATCGATGGATAAACAATAAAATAAAAATACAAAACAAAGGAGTTTTGACTATGAAGAAGATTGCGATTATCGGTTGTGGTTTCCTCGGAAACATCATCGCAGACGCGATGAAGAAGGGGCTGCTCACGGACTATACGCTGGCAGGTGCGATGAGCCGTCAGAAGGCTTCGGCCGAGAAGCTCTGCGCGGGTCTCGGTGGTGAGGCGGTGGAGAGCCTCGACGAGCTGCTGGCGCTGAATCCGGATATGGTGATCGAGACCGCGTCGGTGGCGATGGTTCGTGAGGCCTGCATCCCGACCCTCGAGCACGGGGCAGACTTCATCCCGCTTTCCATCGGTGCATTTGCGGATGCTGCGTTCTATCAGAAGGCACAGGAGGCTGCACGTGTACATGGCGTACACATCTACATCCCGCACGGTGCGGTCGGCGGCTTCGATGTGCTCCAGACCATCGCGCTGATGGCCGAGGCCGGTGATATGGAGATCAAGGCCGGCATCGAGACCCGCAAGGGACCGAAGTCCCTCCAGAACACCCCGGTGTATAAGGAGGAGATGGCCGGCACCGAGGAGGTCGAGGCGTTCTACGGCACCTGTCAGGATGCGATCGCGCTGCTTCCGACGAAGGTCAATGTCGCCGTCGCGCAGTCCCTCGCGACCATCGGACCGGAGAAGGCGACCGCTCGGATCACCTCCGTTCCGGCGTTCGTCGGCGATGACCACAAGATCACCGTGGAGACCGAGGGCCTGAAGGCCACCGTGGATATCTATTCCAGCACCTCCGCCATCGCCGGCTGGTCCATCGTGGCGCTGCTGCGCAACCTCAGCAGTCCGGTTTCGTTTTTCTGATCGCGGAGGTCCAGCGTGCGCGCCCGGAACATTGTCCTGCAGGACATGTACCGGGGACGTCGGATGATGCGGTATCGTGATTTGATCGAAGGCCATCGCGCTTTCATTAGGGAGTAAGCTATGAAGAAATTTAGAAAACTTGTATCGATCGATAAGGTGGCGCTGACGGAGACGGGCATCCGGGAGCTGCAGAACTACGCTGAAAGCATCGAACTCGCCCAGGATATTCCGGAGAATGATGAGGAGATCGTCGCGCGGATCGGGGGTGCAGATGCGGTGCTTCTGTCTGCGAATTCACGGCTCGAAGCCGATGTCATGACGCAGGCACCGAACCTTCGCTATGTCGGTATGTGCTGCAGTCTCTACAGTGAGGAGAGTGCCAATGTTGACATCCCATATGCACGTGCCCATGGCATCGAGGTGAAGGGCATCCGTGACTACGGTGATCACGGCGTCGTAGAGTATGTGATCTACCAGCTCGTAAAGCTCCTTCACGGCTATGAAGGCAGAATGTGGAAGTCTGCACCGATGGAAATTACAGGCTTGAAGGTGGGCTTCGTCGGTCTCGGAACCTCCGGTGGTATGACCGCAGATGCCCTTCAGTTCCTGGGTGCGGACATCTCGTATTTCGCACGTGCAGAGAAGCCGGAGCGGACGGCACAGGGCTTCCACTTTAAGGATCTGAAGACCCTGCTTTCCGAGTCCGATGTCATCATCACCGCACTCAATAAGAACGTTATCCTGCTTCATGAGGAAGAGTTCGAAGCACTCGGTAAGGGAAAGATCATGTTCAACACTTCGATCGGACCGGCGGCCGATATGGAGCCGCTCCGGAAGTGGATCGAGGATCCGGAGAACATCTTCTGCTGTGACACGAAGGGCGCGATCGGCGAGATCGCGGATGAGGTCATGGCGTACCCGAACGTGTACTGTATGAACGCCAGCGCTGGGATGACCTGCCAGGCCTATGAGCTCCTGAGCCGGAAGGTGCTGGATAACATCCGGAGCGTGCTGGAGGTGTGACGCATTCGCTGACGGGAGGCCAAGGGGTCTGACCCCCGCGGGCATTTTGTCATCACCTTAAGAATTTCGGAAGGGGGTCAGACCCCATTAATTTTCGGCTTTTTCTCTGTCAGGCTTCGTGAATCGCGCGATTCAGAGTGTTCAGAACCTTTTTTTTATCGGCGGACCAGAGCGGTGCGAGGAGCAGTCGCTTTGGTCCGTCGCCGGTTATGCGGTGAATCACGGTGTCGGGTGGCAGGAGCCGGAGGCACTGGACGACGAGGGCGCAGTATTCGTCGAGGGTCAGAGTTCGGAAGGGCTCCGCTTCATACATGCGGCCGAGCTCTGTGCCGCGGAGGACGTGAAGGAGCTGAAGCTTGATGCCGTCGAGATGCGGATTCAGTGCGCTGAGATAACGGATGGTCGCGAGCATGTCGTCGTCGGTTTCCCATGGGAAGCCGAGGATGACATGGACGATGACGGTGAAGCCAGCGGCCTTCAGGCGGTGATAGGCATCGTCAAATACCGGGAGCGGATAGCCGCGGTGGATGCGTTCCGCCGTCGCTTCATGGATCGACTGGAGTCCGAGCTCGATCCAGATGTCCTTTCCGGATTCGTCGCGAAGTCGCTGCAGCATCGCGAGCATCTCGTCCGGGAGACAGTCGGGACGGGTGCCGAGGGAGAGGGCGACGATTTCCGGTTGTGCGAGGGCTTCCCGATAGAGCGCTTCGAGGCGCTCGACCGGTCCGTAGGTGTTCGTATAGGACTGGAAGTACGCGATGTACTTCTTCTCCTCCGCCGCGCGGCTCTTCGGGAGCTTCGCCTCGACACGTGCCTTCGCGAGTCGGAGCTGCTCCTTCAGCGGAAGCAGCGGTGCCGCGAAATCGCCGGACCCACCCTCCGAGCAGAATATACAGCCGCCATAGGAGAGCGTGCCATCCCGATTCGGGCAGGAGCAGCCGGATTGAAGCGAAAGCTTATAGACCTTTGTGCCATATTTTCCTTTTAGATATTCGGATAAAGTGATGATTTTCATAGGCGTAGTATAGCACAGCATCGCCAACCGTGGCAGACGGAAACCCCGAGGGTAAAACCTCGGGGTTTTCTCATGTGAAAAAACGTTGTAATATATATGCTGAAAATCCAAATGATGAGGAGAATGAATATGAAGATCACGATGCTTGGTACGGGCAATGCGCTCGTGTCGGAGGTTTACAATACCTGTTATGTCCTGACGGATGAGGAGAAGCAGGGAACGGAGAAGTACTTCATGGTGGACGCCGGTGGCGGCGGACAGATCGTGCATCAGCTGAAGTATGCGGGCTTCAACTGGATGGATATGCGGGAAATCTTCCTGACACATAAGCATATCGATCACTTCACCGGTATGATCTGGATGGTGCGTCTCATCACGCAGAACATGAAGTCCGGGAAGTACGAGGGGGAGGCCAATATCTATGGCCACAAGGAAGTCATCGAGCTGCTTGATGATATCTCCCGGAAGCTGCTGCAGCCTGGTCAGGTGAAGTTCATCGGTGACCGCCTGCATCTGATTCCGGTCGAGGATGGCGAGACCCGTGTGATCAATGGGCATAAGGTGACCTTCTTCGATATCGGTTCTACGAAGGCGAAGCAGTTCGGCTATCTCTATGAGATGAGCGATGGTCGGAAGATCTGCTGCTGTGGTGATGAGCCGTATAACGCTGCGTTCGAGGAGAAGTATGCGAAGGGGGCAGACTGGCTGCTTCATGAGGCGTTCTGCCTCTATGAGGAGCGGGACAGCTTCCATCCGTATGAGAAGCACCACTCGACGGTCAAGGATGCGGCGGAGCTCGCGCAGAGTCTCCAGGTGCCGAATCTACTTCTCTATCATACGGAGGATAAGAACATCGCGCGTCGGAAGGAGCTCTATACGGCAGAGGCGCAGGCGTCGTATGCCGGCCATGTCGTGGTGCCGGAGGACCTCGAGACGGTCGAGCTGTAAGGTGATGTGAAGAACAGAAGTTTATGGGGTCTGACCCCATAAACTTCTGTTTAGAATTTGTTTAGAAAAATTTAATGGGGTCAGACCCCATGATCGGCGCTAAAAGGGGGAGAGTTATGGGAACAAATTACGTAGCGTACTGGAAGACGCTGCCATATAAGCTGCTGGTGGGGCTCAAGTGGATCGGATTCGGTGTGCTGACCGGCATCCTCGTCGGGGGTGTGTCGGCGCTGTTTGCGAAGGCTATCGTGCTGGCGACGGGCTTCCGCCTGGCGCATACCTGGATCGTGTTTCTGCTGCCGCTTGCGGGTCTGTTCATCGTCTGGTTCTATCATCGTCTCGGGGCGCGGAAGCCGCGGGGGACGAACCTCGTGCTGGAGGCCATCCGCGAGAGTGAGCGTGTGCCGGTGAAGATGGCACCGCTCATCATCGTGTCGACGGTGCTGACGCATCTCTTCGGTGGTTCGGCTGGACGAGAGGGCGCGGCGCTGCAGGTCGGCGGTTCACTCGGGCATGGGCTGGGACAGCTGCTGCACTTCCGGAAGGAGGAGCGTCGCCGGACCATCATGTGCGGCATGAGTGCGGCCTTCTCGGCGCTGTTCGGAACGCCGCTGGCCGCGACGGTGCTATCGATGGAGATCAGTACCGTCGGCGTCATGTATTACTCCTCGCTCGTACCATGCGCGGTATCTGCATTGACCGCACACTTCGTGGCGCAGGTGATCAATCCGGGAAGCGAGGCGATGCTGCTGGCGGCGGTACCGGCCTTTCATGTGCGCGACGCTGTCTGCACTGGTCTGTTTGCGTGGGCGTGTGCGCTGGTGTCGATCCTCTTTGCGACGTCGATGCACAGCAGTAAGAAGCTGCTGCAGAAGTACTTCCCGAATGACTACATCCGCGTGGCGGTGTCCGGTGTGATCATCGTCGTGCTGACGCTGCTCGTGGGCGACCAGACCTATAACGGTACCGGCTCGAATATCATCGCGAGCTGCATCGAAAATCCGACGTTCAAGCTGGCGTTCTATGCCTTCCTGCTGAAGATTCTGTTCACCTCGGTGACCCTCGGCGGTGGCTTCCAGGGCGGTGAGATCGTGCCGTCGCTCTTCATCGGTGCGACCTTCGGACATGTGGTCGGCAGTTTTACCGGCATGAACCCGGCGCTCTGCTCCGCGATCGGCATGGCCTGCGTCTTCTGCGGCGTGACGAACTGTCCGCTCGCCTCGCTGCTCATCGCGTTTGAGATGTTCGGCTTCGACGCGTCGTCGTACTTCATCCTTGCGATCGCGATCACTTATCTGTTCTCCGGTAACTACGGTATCTACGGCGCGCAGAAAATCCGCTTCAGCAAGTGGGATCCGGCGGAGATCGACGCGAATACGCACTGAGCCGGCGGGTTATGATCGATACAACAATACTTCATGCCGCACGGCGTTGACTCCGGAAATGTCGGGTGCTAAGATGTGGGGCATATGAAAAGACAGGCAAGGGCGCTGAGGATGGTTGTTTCCTCAGCGCTCTTTTTGTATACATAGGTAGAGTCTGTCTGCAGGTACGAGCTGCGCATGCAGTATGCGTTTTAGCGGATCTGCCGGCAGGAGTAACAACATGGTGTATATGCGCAGGTCGTTTTCATAAGAGGAGAGGTACAGGATATGAAGAAGTTTATCAATGTCAGGTTAAAGGGTTCGCAGAATCTGAATTCGATTTATGTGGAGAATGGTATGATCCGTAAGATCATGCTGGGTACGAGCGAGGACAACAGTCTGGGTGGCGAGGACTGTGAGACCATCGATGTCGAGGGACATCTGGTGGTGCCGCCGTATGTCGATCCGCATCTGCATCTCGATTATGTGTTTACAGCAGGTCTCGGCGAGAATAATGGTTCGGGTACGCTGTTTGAGGGTATCCAGCGCTGGAGTGAGTCGAAGGGACACATGACGGTGCCGGAGATGAAGGAGCGGATCTACCGTGGTATCCGGAAGGAGATGCTTCATGGTGTACAGGCGATCCGTACGCACATCGATGTGACGGATCCGAGCTTTACCGGTCTCAAGGCAGCCCTCGAGGTGCGTGAGGAAGTGAAGGATATCCTTGATCTTCAGATCGTGGCGTTTCCGCAGGAGGGCATGTATGCCTACAAGGGCGGCGATGAGCTGGTGGAAGAGGGACTCAAGATGGGCGCAGATTGCGTCGGTGCGATCCCGCACTTCGAGCTGGCCCGCGAGTTCGGCGAGAAGTCGATCCATAAGACCGTCGAGCTGGCACTGAAGTACGACAAGCTGATCGATGTACACTGTGACGAAACGGATGATACGCAGAGCCGCTTCCTGGAGCTGCTCAATGCACTCGTCCTGATGGAGGGGATCGGTACGAAGACGACGGCGAGCCACACCTGCTCCTTCGGTTCGGCGGATAACAGCTACGCCTTCCGTATGATGAAGCTTTTCAAGAAGTCCGGCATCAACTTCATATCCTGCCCGACCGAGAACATCTACCTCGAGGGTCGTCAGGACAGCTATCCGAAGAGGCGAGGCCTCACCCGTGTGAAGGAGCTCCATGATCAGGGGATCAATGTCTGCTTCGCGCAGGATTCGATGTCTGATCCGTGGTATCCGCTCGGAAACGGCAATATGATGATGATCCTCGACCATGGCATCCATATCGCGCAGATGATGTCACCGGAGGAGATTCAGGATGATCTCGATCTCGTAACGACGAATGGTGCGATCACCATGCACATCCAGGATCGATACGGTATCGAGGAAGGAAAGCCGGCGAACTTCATTGTGCTTGACGCAAAGAGTGAGTTCGACGCGATCTGTGAGCGTGCAGACATCCTCGCATCCGTCCGTAAGGGCGAGTACCTTTTCCAGAAGGAACCGGCGAAGGTGATCGGTGCGATCGATCTGCTGAAATAAACAGAATTTAAGGGCAAGGGCGCCGTGAGATGATGAACGTCTCACGGCGCTTTTTTAATACGGAAAAGGATGGACACAATAATGAGTTATGGACTGATAGCAACCCTGATCGTGCTGGTGATCGTCGTCGGCGCGATCGTGACGAAGAAATGTGAGGCGTTCCTCATCGCGGGTTCGATGGTAGGCGCGCTGGTGCTGTGGAAGGGTGCGTTTCTCACGCAGTGGGTGGCGACGCTCGAGGAGGTGATGGCGGATGAGGCGTATGTCATCCTGATCTGCGGACTGTTCGGGAGCCTCGTGGCGCTGCTGACCGCGTCGAAGGGCAGCTTCGGCTTCACGAAGATCGTCACGCGCATCTGCAATTCGGAGCGGAAGACCCTGCTCACGACCTTCGCCCTCGGTATCATCATCTTCGTTGATGATTATCTGAATGTGCTGTCCATCGGGACAGCGATGAAAGGTTCCTATGATAAGAAGAAGGTGCCGAGAGAGGCGCTCGCCTATATCCTCGACAGCACCGGCGCACCAGTGTGCGTGCTGATCCCGTTCTCGTCCTGGGCGGCGTACTTCGGCGCGATCTTCCTGCAGCAGGACTGCGTACAGGCGCTCGGCGCGGGCAGCCTGATCCAGACCTATATGATGACGATTCCGTACTGCGTCTATCCGATCGTGGCACTGCTCATCGTCTTCCTCTTCTGTATGGGCTGGTTCCCGAAGCTTGGGGGAATGAAGACGGCCTACCAGCGGGTGGCTGAAACGGGCAAGACCTACAGCGATGCGAGCCGTAAGTATAATCTCGCGTCCGAGTATGGCGAGGAAGAGGGAAACAACGTATGGTACTTCATCCTGCCGCTCGCGATTCTCGTCGGCATCGCCGTGGTGACGGGTGATCTTGTAGTGGCTGCTGTGATCGCCATCCTCGTCTGCATGGTGATGTACATCGCCGGGAAGATCATGACCTTCTCGGAGTTTTGGGATACCTTCGTGAAGGGCTTCTCGGATATGCTTCCGAACATCATCCTGCTGATCGCCGCGCTGACCTTCAGAAGATCGCGAGTGAGATGCAGATGACCGAGTTCTTCGTCGATGTATGCAAGCCGATCATGTCTGGTACACTGTTCCCGATGATTACGTTTATCATCGTCGGTCTGCTGGCGTTCATGATCGCCAATGCCTGGGGTGTGTGCACACTGGTGGCGCCGGTGCTGCTGCCGCTGGGTGCGAGCGTAGGTGCAAACATCGTTCTCGTCATGGCCGCGATCCTGTCCGGCTGTGCCTTCGGAAACCACGCGTGCTTCTACTGTGATACGACGGTGCTGGCATCAAACGGTGCCGGTGTCGAGAACCTCGAGCATGCGGCGTCGCAGCTTCCGTATGTACTGATCGGTGCGGCGATTTCGATGATCGGATTCCTGGTGCTTGGGATTATAATGTAAAGGGAGGCAGAACTATGGAGAAGAAAAAGTTTATCATCACGATCGCGCGTCAGTTCGGCAGCATGGGACGTCCGATCGCGAAACGGATGAGTGAGAAGCTCGGGATCGAGTTTTATGACCGTGATATCGTCGAGGAGGCGGCGAAGAAGCTGAATCTGCCGGTATCGAAGATCAACGAAATCGAGGAGACGGCGCAGAAGAGTGCGAAGACGAACTCCTTCCGCCGGATGATGTTCCCGCTGGGCACCCAGGCGGATGAGATGCAGGATAAGCTCTTCGAGACGCAGAAGAACATCATACAGTTCCTGGCAGAACGGGACTCCTGCATCATCGTCGGACGCTGCGGTGATTTCATCCTCGCGGATGAGCCAAATATCATCCGCATATACATTTACGCCCCGTACGAGGCGCGGCTGGAGCACTGTCTGCATGACCTGAATCTCGACGAGGACACCGCGAAGAAGATGATGAAGTCCGTCGATGAGGCGAGAGACCACTATCACATGCACTATGCAGGATTTCTCCCGAATGACCAGCGCTTCAAGGAAATCATGATCGATAGCAGCATGCTCGGCATCGAGGGCACCGCCGATTACCTCGTAGACGCCGTAATCAAGCGCTTCGAGCTGGATTGACGGCCCGGACGTACCTTAAGAATTTCGTAAGGGGGTCTGACCCCATTAAATTTTTCTAAACAGATTCTAAACTGGAAGTTTATGGGGTCAGACCCCATAAACTTCATCGATCGCGAGCTTGATGGCACCCATGATGCCCTGGTCGTCGTGGAGGGAGGCCGGGACGATGTAGTGATCGAGATCGGCGAGCTCGTCGGTAAGGACATAGCCGTTTACCATGGATTTCACCTTCTCGCGGATGAGCGGGAAGAGCTGTGCCTGGTGCATGACGCCACCTCCGAGGATGATGATCTGCGGACTCAGGGTCATGATGAGAGTGGTGCAGGCTTCTGCGATGTAGTGTGCTTCGATGTCCCACACCTTCGGATCATCCTTGAGGGTGATGGCTTTCTGCCCCCAGCGTTCTTCGATGGCCGGGCCGGCGGCCATGCCCTCGAAGCAGCTGCCATGGTAAGGACAGTGGCCTTCATACGTATCGTCCGGATGCTTCACCACCGGGATGTGTCCGAACTCCGGGTGGAGCATGCCGTGTACGAGATGACCACCGGAGAGGATGCCGGCACCGACGCCGGTACCGATCGTGATGTAGACAGCATCCGTGAGACCGCGCGCCTGTCCATAGGTGACCTCACCGAGGAGAGAACCGTTGACATCGGTATCGAAGCCGACCGGTACGCCGAGCGCGCGCTTCAGTATGCCGACGATGTCAACATTGGCCCAGCCCTTCTTCGGGGTCGTCGTGATATAGCCGTAGGTCGGTGAGTTTCGGCGAAGATCAACCGGACCGAAGCTGGCCACACCGAGGGATGCAATCTCCTTGTCGCGGAACCATGCGATAATCGCAGACAGGGTTTCCTCCGGTGTGGTCGTCGGGATGGATGTCTGCTCGAGAATCGTTCCGTTTTCGTCGCCGAGCGCGCACACCATCTTCGTGCCACCGGCCTCTAAAGCTCCGTAAAGCATAATTTCATATCCTCCTGTTGAATGGGGCAGTCCCCTTATGATCGTCTTAAGAATTCTGTAAGGGGGTCTGCCCCCCATTAAATTTTTCTAAACAGATTCTAAACTGAAAGTTTATGGGGTCAGACCCCATTACGAAATTCTTAAGATAGAGCATCGATGAAAAACAGAGCCTCCGGATACCGGAGGCTCTGCGTTTTAAGCGATATGAATTACTCCTCGACAGTAACCTTCGTCATGGTGACAGCGACGACAGGTGCGTCCTGCCAGCCGGTCGGGGTGGAAGCGATACGGTCAACCTCATCCATGCCGTCGATAACCTTGCCGAAGGCAGCGTACTGACCATCGAGGTAGGAAGCATCTGCATGCATGATGAAGAACTGGGAACCAGCGGAGTCCGGATCCATCGCACGCGCCATGGAAATCACACCACGCTTGTGCTGAAGATCGTTCTTTACGCCGTTGGAGGAGAACTCACCCTTGATATTCCAGCCTGGGCCGCCGGTACCGTTGCCCTCCGGATCACCGCCCTGGATCATGAAACCAGGAATGATGCGGTGGAAGGTCAGACCATCATAAAAGCCCTGCTTTACGAGCTTCACGAAATTCTCTACCGTGATCGGTGCGATCTCAGGATACAGCTCGAGTTTGATATCCTTGTCGTCGTCCATATGAATCGTTACGATTGGATTAGCCATAATTGAAAACCTCTTTTCATTGATTTATCTCTATGGATTTTACCAGTAAAACGCAGGCAGAACAATAGAAAAAGCGGGATTTGCTGATTACAGCTTCAGACTATTTTCGTCCAGCAGAAAATTTTTCAGGCCTTAAATCGTTCTTTATTCCGAAAACAGGTGCAGATGCACCTCATTTCGGAATAAGAACATCATAAAACATAGTTCGGATAAAGCTGAAGCTTCGCAGTCTTTCTGAGATTCCCTACGCAATGAAGATCCAATCAGATATAACCAAACGGAATTCATCTCGGCGTAAATAAGTAGCAGTACTGGGAGTGTCACCGGAGTACTGTGCTTCGGTTGCCGACCCTCCGGGGGAACGCCCAAAATGCGACGAAACATCGCAAAACGGCTGGAAACCGCTGTGCGAATTTCATCCCCCATCTTGTAGCGATACGTCGGTTTGTGGTATAGTATAACGAGTGAGCCTTCGGGGCACGCATTATTAAGAAAAAGAGGTACCATAGACTATGGCAGACGAGATCAAGATCGAGGAAGCAAAGGAAGAGAAGATTCCTTCCATGGATGATTTCAAGGAGGAGCTTGAGGCATCGTTCAAGCAGCATGCAAATGCGAAGCGCGTGGACATGAGCAAGTGGGAGAAGATCCTCGATGACTTCCAGAACAAAACCAGCTTCGAGGTAGAAGTAAACGAGGCTGTGAAGAGCGGTGTGACCGCAAGCGTGGATGGCCTGAGAGCATTCATCCCGGCATCGAAGCTTTCACTCGGCTTCGTAAAGGATGAGGAGCTGAAGGACTGGGTAGGCAAGAAGCTGACTGTCCGTGTCATCACGGCTGAGCCAGAGAACAACAAGCTGGTTCTTTCTGCACGTGATGTTCTCCGTGATGAGCAGGAGAAGGTAAGAGCAGAGAAGGCAGCTGCGATCCAGACAGGTCTCGTAACCGAGGGTACGGTTGAGACTGTAAAGGACTATGGTGCATTTATCGATCTCGGAGATGGCGTGACCGGTCTTCTGCACGTTTCTCAGATTTCCAACAAGAGAGTGAAGTCTCCGGCAGATGTGCTGAAGGAAGGCCAGACCGTAAAGGTTCAGGTTATCGGCGTCAAGGATGGTAAGATTTCCCTTTCCATGAAGGCACTCGAGGCTGAGAAGCAGGAGCGTAAGGAGAAGCAGGAGCGCGAGGATTTCCGTGCAAATTACAAGGAGTCCGGTGCAGCGACCTCTTCCTTCGCAGAGATCATGAAGAAGAGTGGCATCAAGTTCTGATGATGCAGACAGCTTGATTTTTCATCAGTCACGTATTCGAAAGGATGCGTGGCTGATTTTTTATGATTTATGCTTTCTATTTCAGTGCATATGGGTATAATAGCGGAACAGGTATGAATGCTGATTTTGTTAAAGAGAGGAAACAGATGGAGTATACAGCGAAGGAAGTGACGGCGGAGGAGCTCGAGCAGTGGCCACGGGAGAGCTATCACCTGATCGATGTGCGGAGTGAAGAGGATTTTCAGACGGGCAAGATGCCGGATGCGCTTCGGGTGGATCTCGATCGTATCGCCGAGGGGAACCACAGCATCCCGAAGGATAAGCGGGTCGTACTGTACTGTAAGTACGGTGACCTCTCCCTGACGGCAGCGGAGGACCTGTGCGCACAGGGCTACGAGGCCTACAGCCTCGCCGGCGGTTACGGCAAGTGGGTGCTCCGACAGATCCAGAAGGATATGGATTCCGAGCAGCGCCGCGACGACATCGAGAAGTCCCTCCGCAAGAAGTTCAAGCGGAACCTCTTCGGCATGTTCGTGAAGGCCATCTGCGATTATCAGCTCGTCGAGGCGGGCGACCGCATCGCGGTCTGCATCTCCGGCGGCAAGGACTCGATGCTCATGGCGAAGCTCTTTCAGGAGCTGAAGCGCCACAATAAGATCCCGTTCGAGCTCGTGTTCCTGTGCATGGACCCGGGCTATAACGAGGCGAACCGTAAGGTCATCGAACGAAACGCGGATCTCCTCGGCATCCCGCTCACGATCTTCGAAACGAACATCTTCGACTCCGTCTACAACATCCCGAAGTCCCCGTGCTACGTCTGCGCCCGCATGCGCCGCGGCTACCTCTATAAGGAAGCCCAGCGCCTCGGCTGCAACAAGATCGCGCTCGGTCACCACTTCGACGACGTCATCGAGACCGTCCTCATGGGCATGCTCTACGCCGGCCAGTACGAGGCGATGATGCCGAAGCTCCACTCCACGAACTTCCCGGGCATGCAGCTGATCCGCCCGCTCTATCTCATCCGCGAGGCGGAAATCAAGCACTGGCGTGACTACAACAGCCTGAACTTCATCCAGTGCGCCTGCCACTTCACCGAGACCTGCGCGACCTGCCATACCGACGGTCAGACCAGCTCGAAGCGTCTCGAGACGAAGAAGCTGATCGAGAAGCTGAAGGAAACGAATCCGTACGTCGAGCGGAACATCTTCAGCGCGATGGAAAACGTCAGCCTGAACAAGATCCTCGGCTACAAGCGTCAGCACGTGAAGCACAGCTTCCTCGAGTGGTACGAGGATGAGGACGACCTGAAGATCGGCGTCATGAACGAGGAGGAGATCGCCCACGAGGATGAGCTTCGCCGCCAGCAGGAGCGGGAGAAGGAGAAGGCCCGCATCGACTCCCAGCCGAAGTCTGAGCAGGCGCGCCGGAATGCGGAGGAGAATCGTCGCAACGCGCAGTTCCGTAAACTGGAAGGAGCGAGACCGGATGGAAACGCATAGTACAGGGCCAATGCCTACATCAGATCACACGCCGTCCGGATTTCACCCGACCGCAGCGCCTGCGGACGCGACACCGCGCAGTGCACCCGCAGAGGCCGACAGCATTGGCCGGACCAGCGAACCGACGATGGAGAACTGCCGGCTCTGCCCGCGCCAGTGCGGTGTGAACCGGAACGCGGGGCAGAAGGGCGTCTGCGGCGTCAGCTCCGAGCTCTACATCGCGCGGGCGGCACTCCACTACTGGGAGGAGCCGTGCATCTCCGGCAAGGAAGGCAGCGGCGCGGTGTTCTTCTCCGGCTGCACCCTGAAGTGCGTGTTCTGCCAGAACTATGAGCTGAGCCACCAGGAGGTCGGAAAGTGCGTCAGCCTCGAGCGACTCGCGGAGATCTTCTTCGAGCTGGAGGCGCAGGGCGCGAACAACATCAACCTCGTGACCCCGGACCACTACATCCCGCTCATCGCGCAGGCCATGGAGCGGAGTCGCGTGCAGGGACTGAAGATCCCCTTCGTCATCAACTGCTCCGGCTATGAAACGACCGAGCTGATCCGCCGCCTGGACGGCCTCGCGGACATCTACCTCGACGACTTCAAGTACATGGACAGCGCGAAGGCACAGAAGTATTCCGGTGCCGGAGACTACCCGGAACGCGCGCAGGAAAGCCTCGCCGAGATGGTGCGCCAGTGCCCGGAGCCCGTCTTCGACGAACGCGGTATGATGCAGAAGGGCGTCATCGTCCGCCACCTCCTCATGCCGTCGATGGTCCATAACGCAGAACGCGTCGTCGACTACGTGTATGACCGCTACGGCGACCAGGTCTACCTCAGCCTCATGCACCAGTTCACCCCCTTCCCGCGCCTCGAAAAGTGGCCGGAGATCAACCGCCGCGTCACCCGCCGTGAGTACGAACGCCTCATCGACTACGCCCTCGAAAAAGGCGTCACCAACGCCTTCATCCAGGAAGGCAGCGTCGCGAAAGAGAGCTTCGTCCCAAAATGGGATGCGGAGGGTGTCTAGAAGAGATGTCGGGTGCTGTGCACCCGATTTAGTACGTAATCCTATAGGGAAACTAGGAAATCTTGTTGCGGAAGCGAATCCGCTGGGCTATAATCAAAGCTGCTGATATCCGGCACCATCTGACCGGACACCGGCGGCTTTTTATATATTCCCGCACGCGCTGTGGAGGCGACACAGCCGTACGGTAATCATGTTCTAGATGGGTGAGTTACAGTAAACCAGAGGCCCCACCGGACCCCCATCGCTGAACGGTTAGATGAATAGAATTCACGCCCCGCACCCCGGGGCTCTTATGGAGGAATGAATATGGCAGATTTACTGAATGTCAAGAATCTTCAGGTGAAGGTCGAGGAGAAGGAGATTCTCCACGGCGTCGATCTGACAGTGAATAGAGGCGAGACCCATGTCCTGATGGGACCGAACGGTGCCGGTAAGTCCACCCTCGGAAACGCACTGATGGGCAACCCGCAGTACCAGATCGTCGGCGGACAGATCCTGTTCAACGGCCAGGACATCACGACGGAGCCGACTGATAAGAGAGCAAAGCTCGGTATGTTCCTGTCCTTCCAGAACCCGCTCGAGGTACCGGGCATCACCCTCGGTAACTTCATCCGCTCGGCGCTGCAGCAGAGAACCGGCAAGCACATCCGCCTCTGGGACTTCAAGAAGGAGATGAAGAAGGCGATGGAGGTCCTCGATATGGATCCGAGCTATGCCGATCGTGATCTCAATGTCGGCTTCTCCGGCGGTGAGAAGAAGAAGGCAGAGATCCTGCAGCTCCTCATGCTGAAGCCGTCCCTCGCAATCCTCGACGAGACCGATTCCGGCCTCGACGTCGATGCCGTTCGTACCGTAAGTAAGGGTGTCGAGGAGTACCAGAAGTCCATGGACGGTGCCCTCATCATCATCACCCACTCCACGAGAATCCTTGAGTCTCTGAAGGTGGATAAGACGCACGTTCTCGTCAGCGGCCAGATGAAGGCCGAGGGTGACGCGTCGATGGTCGACCGCATCAACGAGAACGGCTTCGTGGATTTCCTGAACAAGTAAGCGTGGAGGACAGCATCTATGGCAAATAAGGAAAAGGCAGAGGTTCAGGACATCAACCGCTCCATGTATGATTTCCGTTACGAAGAGAAGGATACGGATTTCTACAAGATCCAGGAGGGGCTGACGAAGGATATCGTCCTCGAGATCTCTGAGAAGAAGGGAGACCCGGCGTGGATGCGGGACTTCCGTTTAAAATCACTCGAAATTTATAATCAGAAAAAGGTTCCGCAGTGGGGCCCGAGCATCGACGGACTCGATATGAACAACATCGTGACCTATGTAAAGCCGAAGACGAAGATGACCGCGGACTGGGAAGAGGTTCCGGAGGACATCAAGAACACCTTCGAGAAGCTTGGCATCCCGCAGGCAGAGCGTGAGTCGCTCGCCGGCGTCGGCGCACAGTACGACTCTGAGCTCGTCTACCATAACCTTCAGAAGGAGGTCGAGGAGCAGGGCGTCGTATATACCGACATCGAGTCGGCCCTGCACGGTCCGTATGCAGATATGATCCGGGATCACTTCATGCACCTCGTACCGCCGACGGATCATAAGTTCGCGGCGCTCCATGGTGCGGTCTGGTCCGGCGGCTCCTTCGTCTATATCCCGAAGGGCGTCTCCGTCGAGATCCCGCTGCAGTCCTACTTCCGTCTGAACGCCCCGGGCGCCGGACAGTTCGAGCATACCCTGATCATCGTGGATGAGGGGGCACAGCTCCACTTCATCGAGGGCTGCTCTGCACCGAAGTACAACATCGCGAACCTGCATGCCGGCTGCGTCGAGCTCTATGTCGGCAAGAATGCGAAGCTTCGCTACTCGACCATCGAGAACTGGTCGAAGAATATGTATAACCTGAACACGAAGCGTGCCATCGTCGAAGAGGGCGGCACGATGGAGTGGGTATCCGGATCCTTCGGCTCCCATGTTTCCTACCTCTATCCGATGACCATCCTGAAGGGCGACAACTCCCATATGGAGTTCACCGGCGTTACCTTCGCCGGCAAGGGCCAGAACCTCGATACCGGTGCGAAGGTCGTCCATACTGGAAAGAATACCAGCTCCTACATCAACACCCGTTCCATCAGTAAGGATGGCGGTATCAGCACCTACCGTTCCTCCGTCGTCATCAACAACTCGGCGAAGCACGCGAAGGCGGCGGTTTCCTGCCAGTCCCTGATGCTCGACGACATCTCCCGCTCCGACACCATCCCGGCGATGGATGTCCGCACCCAGGATGCCGACGTCGGACACGAGGCGAAGATCGGACGTATCTCCGACGATGCCGTATTCTATCTGATGTCCCGTGGCCTCTCCGAGGAGGACGCACGTGCGCTGATCGTTTCCGGCTTTGCAGACAGTGTTTCGAAGGAGCTCCCGCTCGAGTACGCCGTAGAGATGAACAACCTCATCCGTCTCGAGATGAAGGGCGCGATCGGTTAAGGAGGGCAGAGATGAAGGAAAATCAGCTTTTAGTAAATGTTCTGCCGTCACCGACCTATAACTGGCTCCGGATGAACGACGCAGATGTGAAGGTACCGGGTGATGCGGTCGAAGGAAATCCGATGGTGACCCGGACCGCCGATGTGACCGCGACGGTGACCGACTATACAGAGATCCAGGATATCGCCGGCGGCATGGGCTATGATTTCGATACCTATATGAAGCATTCGGACGCGGATGTCCTGAAGCTTCAGATCGGCCGTCAGCAGAAGGCCGCACAGCCGGTGCATATCGAGTTCGATTATGAAAAGGACTGTGCAGACGTCAATGCCGTCTACATTGACGCAGACGAAGGAAGTGACCTCGTCGTCGTGATGGATTTCCGCTCCGCTGCAGAGGCCGCCGGCTTCGCAGCCGTACAGACGAAGATTCATGTGGCGAAGGACGCCCACGTACTGCTCGTGCAGATCCAGCGGCTCGGCCAGGGCTTCCGCTTCCTGAACGACGTGGCTGCGAAAACCGAGGAGAGCGCAGGCTTCGAGCAGATCGAGCTCATCCTCGGCGGCGCGGACACCTACCAGGGCTCCCGTACTGACCTCGTCGGCGCGCACAGTACCCTGAAGACCGATATCGGCTATCTCCTGAAGCAGCAGGAGCATCTCGACATGAACTACATCGCGAACCACATCGGCCGGAAGACCGAGTGCGCGATCGACGTGAAGGGCGTGCTTCGCGATGAGGCACATAAGCTCTTCCGTGGCACGATCGACCTCCGGAGAGGCGCGAAGGGTGCCCTCGGAAACGAGCTCGAGGACGTGCTGCTGATGAATGACAACGTGATTAACCAGACGATTCCGGTCATCCTCTGTGACGAGGAGGACGTCGAGGGTAACCATGGTGCGACCATCGGCCGGATCGATGAGGCCCTGCTGTTCTACCTCGAGTCGAGAGGTATGACAGAGGCCGAGGTCTACGAGATGATGGCCGGTGCCCGGATCGATTCGGTGATCCATAAGATTCCGGATGCCGTGACACGTGACCGTGTGTTCGAGGAACTCAAGGGCCATAAGGAGGAGCGATATGATGACTGAAATCACAAGAGAAGAGCGTCAGCGTGAAGATCAGGCAATCCTTCAGCAGTTCCCGATCCTCGACGGCAGCTTCACCTACCTCGACAACGGGGCGACGACCCAGAAGCCGCAGTGCGTCCTCGATGCGATGATGCACTACTATACGAAGGAAAATGCAAACCCGATGCGTGGTCTCTATGATCTCTCGATCAAGGCCACCGAGACCTATGAGGATGCGCGTGAGACCGTCCGTGCCTTCATCAACGCACGCGCTCACGAGGAGATCGTCTTCACGCGGAACGCCACCGAGAGCCTGAATCTCGTGGCGTACACCTACGGACGTGCGTTTATAAAGGAAGGTGACGAGATCGTCATCACCATCATGGAGCACCATAGCAACATGCTGCCGTGGCAGCAGCTCTGTAAGGAAAAGGGCGCGAAGCTCACCTACATCCTACCGGAAGCAGATGGCACGATCACAGAGGAGATGTTCCGCTCCTACATGAACCCGAACGTCAAGCTCGTGGCGATGACCCAGGTGTCGAATGTGCTCGGCGTGAAGAATGACATTAAGACCTTCGCCCGCATCGCCCACGAGAACGGCGCGGTCTTCGTGAGCGATGGCGCACAGTCGGTACCGCATATGAAGGTCGATGTACAGGAGCTCGACTGCGATTTCCTGTCCTTCTCCGGCCATAAGGTCTACGGACCGATGGGCATCGGCGTCCTCTATGGAAAGCGCGAGCTCCTCGACCAGATGCCACCGTTCCTGTTCGGCGGCGAGATGATCGAGTACGTCACCACTGAGGGCGCGACCTGGAACGAGCTGCCGCATAAGTTCGAGGCAGGTACGGTCAATGATGGCGGTGCGGTCGGACTGGCCGCCGCCCTCCGCTTCGTGTCTTCGATCGGCTTTGACCGGATCGAGGAGCGCGAGCTGCATCTCACGAAGATGATGATGACGGAGATGCAGAAGCTGCCGTATGTGCACATCCTCGGATCCACCGATCCGGAGAAGCACCACGGCATCGTCACCTTCACCGTCGACGGCGTTCATCCGCACGACATCGCGGCGATCTTCGACTCCCATAAGGTCGACATCCGCGCCGGACACCACTGCGCACAGCCGCTCATGAAGTTCTGCCATACCCCGAGCACGGTACGTGCAAGTATGGGCCTCTACAACACTGAGGAGGATGTACAGCATTTCCTCGATGCCCTGAAGAAACTGAGAGAGGAGATGGGTTACTGATGGCAATTACATTTTACAACGAGGTCCTGACGGACCATAATATTCATCCGTCCCACAAGTATAAGATGGAGGACGCAACCTACTCCCTCGAGGGGGTCAATCCGAGCTGCGGCGACGACGTCGTACTCTATATCAAGGTCGACGCGGACAATGTGATCGAGGACGCCTCCTTCGACGGAGACGGCTGCGCGATCTCCCAGGCCAGCGCCGATATGATGTGCGACCTCATCATCGGCAAGCCGAAGGACGAGGCACTCCGCCTCTCGGAGATCTTCCTCCGCATGATCAAGGGCAAGATCACCGACGAAGAAAAGGACGAGCTCGAGGAAGCAGGTATCCTCGAAGACATCTCGCACATGCCGGCCCGCGTCAAGTGCGCGGTGCTCGGATGGCACACCATGGACCAGATCTTCCAGGACGCCGACGCCGGAAAGATCGATCAATACGACGGAAAGTTCGAGAAGTGATTCGGACGTTTTTGGATTAGAACCCCCGGAGAACCGGCACCAGAAGTCATACGGAGAGTTCGTGAAGAATCAAAATCCCAGCTCTTAGAAGTACTTGGAGTAATTTTTCCTTAGCACCCTCTGCAACGCTGAGTTTTCATACAGAAAACTCAGTGATTGCAGAGGGCCTAGTACTTCTTAGAGCTGGGATTTTAGAGTCTTCCGAACTCGGAGTACTGTACTTCTGGTGTCGGTCCTCCGGGGACTCTGCCATAAACCTAAAGGAAATTGTAAAGTCTGAGCATTGTAAACGCCGTAGCGCTTCGTTATAATGAGAATGTTTATTAAAAGGGAATTTTTGCATTTTCGGAAGACGGACTAGAAATACATGAAGAATTACAGCCGATTTAACGTAGATAAAACCTTATATGAGATGGACAACACGAAGGTGAAGCTCGGGCACAGCATCGCACATGTCATCCAGATGGCGCTGCTGATCCTGGTGCTCTGCCTCTGCCTCCTGGGCGCCGCGATGGGCTTCGGTATGTTCCGGGGCATCCTTGATTCCGCACCGGACATCGATACGATCCATATCGGTCCGACCGCCTATGCATCAAAGGTGCTGGACACTGATGGAAACATCACCGCGACACTGGTGACGGCGGGCTCGAACCGTGAGCGCGTGAGCTACGAGCAGCTCCCAGAGGACCTCATCAACGCCTTCGTCGCGATCGAGGATGAGCGCTTCTGGCAGCACAACGGCATCGACCTGAAGTCGATCCTCCGTGCCGTCCGCGGCGTGGTGTCGGATGATGACTCTGCCGGCGGCGGCTCGACGATCACGCAGCAGCTGATCAAGAACAATGTCTTCGGCGGTGGCCTGCATGAGGGAAAGTTCCAGCGCTATGTCCGGAAGTTCCAGGAGCAGTATCTGGCCCTCGAAATCGAGAACCAGCCGGGACTCAGCAAGGAAGAAATCAAGAAGAGTATCATCACGGAGTATCTGAACACCATCAACCTCGGTGCGAATACCCTCGGTGTCAAGGTAGCAGCGAGACGCTACTTTAATAAAGAAGTGAGCGATCTGACGCTCTCCGAGTGTACGGTCATCGCGTCGATCACGAAGAACCCGAGCGGGCTGAACCCGATCACCCATCCGGAACGGAACGCTGAGCGCCGTGCGCAGGTGCTGAAGAACATGCTCGAGCAGGGCTATATCGATGAGGCACAGTATACGGAAGCCCTGGCGGACGACGTGTACGCGCGGATCCAGGACGTCAATGTACAGAAAACAGCAGAGAATGAGCCGTACTCCTACTTCGTGGATGAGCTGACGGCACAGGCGATTCAGGAGCTGCAGGATCGACTCGGCTATACGAAGGATAAAGCAACCGACCTGCTCTATTCGGGCGGTCTCACGATCTACTCCACCCAGGATCCGAGCCTCCAGAGCATCGTCGATGAGGAGGTCAATAATCCGGACAACTATGACACGGCGAAGCATTCCGTGACCTGGCGCTATACGCTGAAGCACGACGACGGCTCGATCGTGAACTACTCCGAGAAGGACCTCCTCCGCTGGATGAAGGAGGTGAAGGGCATCAACTTCAACGGTCTCTTCAGCTCGGAGGACTCGGCGAAGTCCTATGTCGAGCAGTATAAGGCAGAGCTCGTCCGTGATACCGATACTGAGCTGGGCGAGCAGTTCTTCACGACCCTGGAGCCGCAGGTTTCCTTCGTGCTCATGGACCCGCACACCGGCCAGGTTCGGGCCATCAGCGGTGGTCGTGGCGACAAGCGCTATTCACTGTCCCTGAACCGTGCGACCGGAACCCTCCGGCAGCCGGGATCGACCTTCAAGCTGCTTACGTCCTTCGCACCCGCCATCGACCTCTATGGGGCAACATTGGCCACGCCTTTCTATGATACGGCGTATACGCTCGGAAATAAGACCTTCAAGAACTGGTACAGCTCCGGCTTCCTCGGCTACCAGACGATCCGCGATGGTATCATCTACTCGCTGAACATCATCGCGGTGCGCTGCCTCATGGAGCAGCTGAATCCGCACGAGGGACGGCTGTATGCAGAGAACCTCGGCATCACGAGCCTGCTCGACAGCGATGAGAACCCGGCGCTGGCGCTCGGCGGTATCACGCATGGTGTGACGAATCTCGAGCTCACGCAGGCCTTCGCGACGATCGCAAACGGCGGTCAGTTTAACAAGGCGAAGTTCTTCACGAAGATCCTCGATCAGGAGGGCAATGTGCTCATCGATACGACGGAGGACCAGCCGCGGCAGGCGATGAAGGCCACGACGGCGTTTCTGCTGACCGATGCGATGAAGCAGTCCATGCTGCCGAATCGTGCGTATGCGGCCTCGCTGAATGTCAACTCCACGTCGACACGTGCGCACTTCGACGGTATGAGCCTCGCCGGCAAGTCCGGTACGACGACGAAGGATGTCGATATCTGGTTCGTCGGATACTCTCCATATTATGTGGGCGGTATCTGGGGTGGCTGTGATGAAAACCAGCCGCTCATCGATAAGGCGAGCGGAGAGTATAACGGCGGCGCCGGTTTCCACAAGGATATCTGGCGGAAGATCATGAGCCGTGTGCATGAGGGACTGCCGGATATCGGCTTCACACAGCCGGACGGCATCGTGCAGGCACAGGTCTGCCGGAAGTCCGGTAAACTCCCGACCAGTGGCTGCTATGCGGATTACCGTGGCAGCTCTGTCATCACGGAGTACTTCGCGGAGGGTACGGTGCCGACCACGAACTGTGACCGTCACACGAGCTGGGGCTCCATCATCATCCCGGAGGATGAGAAGGAGCTCGCGTACACGGATGACGGCGGCTTCGTCTTCCCGGAGCCGACCGAAGCGGAGACAACGGAGTCCTCAGACGACGAGGTGATCGATGAGGGACCGGCGGATGCCGCAGGCCCGGTTGTCTCAGGTGGTGGCGGACCGGGTGAGGGACTGCCGTCACGGGATATCAAGGCACCGGTCGTCGAGGGATAGAATAGAAAATGAAGTATGTAAAATCCTATGCGACCGGCGAGTATGAGGAGAAGAAGTCCCGCTTTATCGGTGAGGTCTTCCCCATCCAGTCGGTCGACGAAGCAGAAGCCCTGATTCAGCAGGTGCGCAAAAAATATTATGATGCACGCCATCACTGCTATGCCTATGTGCTCGGAGATCAGTATGAGACCGTGAAGCAGTCCGATGATGGGGAACCGTCCCAGACGGCGGGCATGCCGATCCTTAGTGTGCTGAAGGGGCAGGAGATTCATGATGCGCTCGTCGTCGTCACCCGCTACTTCGGCGGTACGCTTCTCGGTACAGGCGGGCTCGTCCGCAGCTATACGAATGGCGCGAAGGCGGCGCTTGATGCGGCCGTGATCCTGACCGCGGTCGAGGGCTATGCTGTGCAGGCGGAGATCCCGTACACGCTGGTCGGGAAGATCAAGTACATCGCGGAGAGCGCCGGGATCACGGAGGCGCGTGCCGACTATGGTGCAGCGGTCTCGATGACCTGGCACGTGCCGGCAGAGCAGCTGACCGAATTTCAAAATCAGATACAGGAGCTGTCCGGCGGGTCCATAGTACTTGCAATCGATAAGCACCGGTGGTATAATTCGTAAGATTTTTTTGTAAGCATGTACATTAAATATAGTAGAAATAAGGTGTCAAGATGAATCAGAAGAGAGAAGATATTCGTAACGTTGCCATCATCGCCCACGTCGATCATGGTAAAACCACACTGGTCGATGAGCTGTTAAAGCAGTCCGGTGTATTCCGTGATAATCAGGAGATGGGCGTCCGTGTCATGGACTCGAACCCGATCGAGCGTGAGAGAGGTATCACCATTCTCTCGAAGAACACAGCCGTTCACTATAAGAGCACGAAGATTAACATCGTCGATACCCCGGGCCACGCTGATTTCGGTGGTGAGGTAGAGCGTATTCTCAAGATGGTAAATGGTGCGATCCTCCTGGTCGATGCCTTCGAGGGACCGATGCCTCAGACCCGTTTCGTATTGCAGAAGGCCCTGGACCTTCGTCTTCCGGTTATGGTCGTTATCAACAAGATCGATAAGCCGCAGGCACGTCCGGCCGAAGTCGAGGATGAAGTTCTCGAGCTGATGATGGATCTCAATGCTTCCGACGAGCAGCTCGACTGCCCGTTCCTGTATGCATCCTCGAAGGAGGGCTTTGCGAAGAGAAGTCTCGATGATGATTCCACCACCATGGAGCCGCTGTTCCAGACCATCCTTGATTATATCCCGGCACCGGAGGGCGATCCGGATGCGGATACTCAGATGCTGGTGTCGACCATTGATTACAACGAGTTCGTCGGCCGTATCGGTGTCGGTAAGATCGATAACGGTTCCCTGAAGCTGAATCAGGAGGCCTATGTCGTGAACCACCACGATCCGGACAAGCGTACCCGTGTACGTATCACGAAGCTCTACACCTTTGACGGTCTCGCAAGAGTTGATGTCAATGAGGCCAGCTGCGGTGAGATCGTTGCGGTCTCCGGTATCGAGGATCTCCACGTAGGTGATACGATCGTCACCGGCGAGGCAGCCGCGATTCCGTTCCAGAAGATTTCCGAGCCGACGATCTCGATGGATTTCATCGTCAATAACTCCCCGCTCGCCGGTCAGGAGGGTAAGTTCGTGACTTCCCGTCATATCCGTGACCGTCTGATGCGTGAGCTGCAGACCGATGTATCTCTCCGTGTAGAGGATACGGATTCTGCTGATACCTTCAAGGTTTCCGGCCGTGGTGAGCTTCACCTCTCCGTACTCATCGAGACGATGCGTCGTGAGGGCTTCGAGTTCGCCGTATCAAAGGCAGAGGTTATCTACAAGACCGAGAACGGCAAGAAGATGGAGCCGATGGAGATTGCGTACGTCGATGTTCCGGATGAGTTCAGCGGTAATGTCATCCAGAAGCTGACTCAGCGCAAGGGCGTACTGAACGGTATGAGCCCGCTCGCTTCTGGCTATACCAGACTCGAGTTCGAGATTCCGTCGAGAGGTCTGATCGGCTACCGTGGTGAGTTCATGACCGATACCAAGGGTAACGGTATCCTGAACACCGAGTTTGACGGCTACGGCGAGTACAAGGGTGATATGAACTACCGTCACAACGGCGCGCTCATCGCCTTCGAGTCCGGCGAGGCGGTTACCTATGGTCTCTTCCAGGCACAGGCGAGAGGAACGCTCTTCATCGGACCTGGCGAGAAGGTTTACGGCGGCATGGTCATCGGCCAGTCTCCGAAGTCCGAGGATATCGAGGTCAATGTCTGCAAGACGAAGCATCTGACCAACACCCGTACATCCTCTTCCGACGAAGCACTGAAGCTCGTTCCGAAGAAGATCATGTCCCTCGAGCAGTGCATCGACTACATCGATACCGACGAGCTCCTCGAGGTTACCCCGGAGAGCCTTCGTATCCGTAAGAAGATCCTCGATCCGGTCCTTCGTAAGAGAGCCGGCTTCGCACGGAAGCAGGGATAATTTTCATAGCCCCTGCGAGGGGGTATGATGTAGCGACGGAGACATTGGCCCAGGGCCAGTGAACAGATACTAAAGTGTAAGAGAAACCAAAGCAAAGACGGAGGTAGTTATGGCACTTTTCAGAGGCGCTGGAGTCGCGCTGGTGACTCCATTTCATGCAGATGGCTCTGTGAATTATGATAAGCTGGCAGAGCTCGTAGAGGAGCAGATCGCGGGTGGCACCGACGCCATCATCGCGTGTGGTACGACCGGTGAGGCAGCCACCATGTCCGAGGAGGAGCACATGGATGTGATTCGCTTCATCATCAAGGCGGTGAATCATCGTATTCCGGTTATCGCCGGAACCGGCAGCAACTGCACGGCGACCGCGATCGATCTGTCGAAGCAGTCAGAGGAAGCTGGCGCCGACGGTGTCCTTCTGGTGACCCCGTACTACAATAAGGCGACCCAGGGTGGTCTCATCCAGCATTACGAGGCCGTGGCAGGCGCGATCAGCCTCCCATGCATCCTGTACAATGTTCCATCCAGAACCGGCGTGACCATCCAGCCGGAGACGATGGCATACCTCTATCAGCATGTCGAGAACATCGTCGGTGTGAAGGACGCAACCGGCAACATCTCGATGATCACGAAGCTGATGTCACTGGTGGACGAGGATTTCCTTCTCTTCTCCGGTGATGATGATCAGATCGTTCCGCTCCTCAGCGTGGGCGCATCTGGTGTTATTTCCGTACTTTCGAACGTGGCACCACGTGAGACGCATGAGATCTGCCAGAAGTGGTTTGACGGCGACATCAAGGGCGCACGTGAGGCACAGTTTAAGGCATATCCGCTGATCAAGGCACTCTTCGCCGAGGTCAATCCGATCCCGGTCAAGGCGGCCCTGAATCTGATGGGTAAGAATGTCGGCTCCTTACGTCTCCCGATGACGGAGGCGACCGACAGCACCAAGGCACTCCTCAAGGATGAGATGACGAAGTACGGTATCCTTTAAGTGACTTCCTCGGCAGTGACCTTCGGTGAAGGCCGCTGCCTTTTTTAGTGGTATATGTGATGATGAAATCATGGTAGTGAGATGGTCTCGTGAAAGGGGTCTGACCCCATAAACTTTTGTTTAGATTCAGTTTAGAAAAATTTAATGGGGTCAGACCCCGTGAAATGCCGAGACTTCATGGATGACCGTGACGATATATTGGAGAAAACAATGACCAGAATTCTTTTATTCGGCGCGATGGGCGCGATGGGCAGAAATGTAATCAACTGTGCGAAGGCGATGGAGGATGTGACGATCGTCGCGGGTGTCGACCGTGAGGATCACTTCGATGATCCGGCGATCGGCTTTCCGGTGTATGGCAGCTTCGATGCGGTGAAGGAGGACTTCGATGTGATCATCGATTTCTCCGTGGCACCGGCCATCGACGGTCTTCTCGACTATGTGGAGAAGAGTGGAAAGGCGCTCGTGCAGTGCACAACCGGTCTTTCAGCGGAGCAGATCGCACGTGTACAGAAGCTTGCGGAGAAGGCTCCGATCCTTCGCAGTGCGAATATGTCGATCGGCGTGAATCTGCTCCTGGAGCTCGTGAAGACTGCAGCCCAGAAGCTCTATGAGAAGGGCTTCGACATCGAGATCGTCGAGCAGCACCACCATCGCAAGATGGACGCCCCGTCCGGTACCGCACTGGCACTGGCAGATGCGGTCAACGAAGCACTCGATGACAGGCTGACCTATGTGTATGACCGTTCCCAGCGGAAGGCAGCCCGTCCGCACGAGGAGCTCGGTATCAGTGCCGTTCGTGGTGGCACACTGCCGGGGGTTCATGATATCATCTTTGCAGGCGAGGATGAGGTCATCACCTTCAACCACACTGCGTACTCGAGAGCGATCTTCGCAAACGGCGCACTCAATGCAGCCCTTTTCCTCCACGGAAAGGCAGCCGGCATGTACTCGATGCAGGATGTGCTCGCCTGAACGGGTCGGAACATTCAGGGAGGCAGAGGGGTCTGACCCCATAAACTTCAGTTTAGAATCTGTTTAGGAAAAATTAATGGGGTCAGACCCCATTAAAAAAGTATAAACTTCGGTCGTCAGCATTGCGCTCAGCGATGTTGCAATATAAAACATGCTTACGGTAAGGAGAAAAACATGGCGGAATACAATCGTTACACAAGCCCACTGACAGGACGTTATGCATCGAAGGAGATGCAGTATATTTTCTCACAGGACAACAAGTTCCGGACCTGGAGAAAGCTCTGGATCGCACTGGCAGAGACGGAGCATGAGCTGGGCCTCAACATCACGAAGGAGCAGATCGATGAGCTGAAGGCACATCAGGATGAGATCAATTATGAGGTGGCAGAGGCACGTGAGAAGGAAGTCCGTCACGATGTTATGAGCCATGTGTATGCGTACGGCGTACAGTGCCCGAACGCGAAGGGTATCATCCACCTCGGTGCGACCTCCTGCTATGTCGGCGACAACACCGATATCATCATCATGCGGGAGGGTCTCGAGCTCGTGCATAAGAAGCTCGTCAATGTCATCAACGAGCTCAGTAAGTTCGCGATGAAGTATAAGGATATGCCGACGCTCGCGTACACCCATTTCCAGCCGGCGCAGCCGACAACGGTCGGTAAGCGTGCGACGCTGTGGCTGAACGAGCTCGTGCTCGACCTCGAGGATCTCGAGTATGTACTCGGCTCCCTGAAGCTGCTCGGTTCCAAGGGCACCACCGGCACCCAGGCGTCCTTCCTCGAGCTGTTCGACGGCGACCATGCGAAGTGCCGCCAGCTCGACCAGATGATCGCAGAGAAGATGGGCTTCACATCCTGCTATCCGGTATCCGGTCAGACCTACAGCCGTAAGGTCGATTTCCGTGTTCTCAGCGTGCTCGCCGGCATCGCCCAGTCTGCGCATAAGTTCACGAACGACATCCGTATGCTCCAGCATATGAAGGAGGTCGAGGAGCCGTTCGAGAAGCACCAGATCGGTTCCAGTGCGATGGCCTACAAGCGGAACCCGATGCGTTCCGAGCGTATCGCCTCCCTCGCAGACTACGTGATCTCCGATCTCATGAATCCAATGCTGGTATCCTCGACGCAGTGGTTTGAGCGTACCCTTGACGATTCCGCAAACAAGCGTCTGTCTGTGCCGGAGGGCTTCCTCGCCATCGATGGTATCCTCGATCTCTACCTGAACGTCGTCGATGGTCTCGTGGTATACCCGAAGGTTATCCGCAAGCACCTCATGGCGGAGCTTCCGTTCATGGCGACCGAGAACATCATGATGGATGCGGTCAAGGCCGGTGGCGATCGTCAGGAGCTGCATGAGAAGATCCGTCAGCTCAGCATGCAGGCGGGTAAGACCGTCAAGGAAGAGGGTAAGGACAACAACCTCCTCGAGCTGATCGCGGCAGATCCGAGCTTCCACCTCTCCCTCGAGGATCTCGAGGCCAGCATGCAGCCGGAGCGCTATGTCGGTCGTGCACCGAAACAGACCGAGGAGTTCATCACCGAGGTGATCAACCCGATCCTCGAGAAGAACAAGGAGGTACTCGGACTCACTGCTGAGATCAATGTCTGATCCCGTTACAACAGACCGTGCCCGGAGGGGCGGCAACAGAAACACAGTACTCCGAGCTCGGTAAAATCTAAGCCAGGAACCCTAAGCGGCACTAGGCCCTCTGCAATCACTGGGTTTTCTTTATGAAAACTCAGCGTTGCAGAGGGTGCTAAGGAAAAAGGCACCAAGTGCCGCTAAGGGAACCCGGCTTGATTTTACACGACCTCTCCGTATGGATTCTGTTGTCGGCCCTCCGGGCCTTTTTGATTTGTGACGTGGTGTGCAGTGAAGGGGGAAGTGTATGGAAAAGAGCAGTATCCTTCCATGGATCAATACAGAATATTCCTATCAGCTGGCGAAGCGGATGGAGCAGTTCCGCTCGCATCCGGAGCTCGGCTACCGGCCGGCAGGATCAAAGGCGGAGTTTGCGACCGGCGAGATACTGCGGGAGGAGATGGAGCGCATCGGTCTCCGGGACGTCCATAAGGATCAGATCTGCGTGGATGCCTGGGAGTTTCATAAGGCAGAGCTTGTATGGCGACGTGCAGATGGCAGTGTCGGGCTGCGGTCGCTGCTCGGTGGCTATCAGACCACGTTTCAGACCGACGGGCCGCAGGAATTCGGCCTCGTCTACGTCGGGAAGGGCACGGCAGCTGACTACGAGGGGAAGGATGTGAAGGGAAAGCTGGTCCTCGCGGATATCAATCAGCGCGACGAGTGGTGGATCAATTTCCCGGTCTACCAGGCCTATGTTCGTGGTGCCGCCGCGTTGATCGCCGTGCAGGAGGGCGGCTTCGCGGAGATACAGGATGAAGCGCTGAATGCACAGGATATCGCGGGTCCGGCAGAGGCCGCCGCCTTTTCGATGTCACGCTCAGATGCCGCAGTGCTGAAGCAGGCACTCCGGGAGACACCGGAACTCCGGGTGACCCTCGACGCGGACAGCACCGTCACGGAAAAGCAGCGCTCCTACAACATCATCGGCACGATCCCGGGTGAGGATCCGACGCAGATGATTCTCCTGTCGGCCCACTATGACTCTTACTTCAGCGGCTTTCAGGATGACAATACGGCGGTGGCAATGATGTTCGGCATCGCGAAGGCACTGATCGACAGCGGCTACCGGCCGAAGAAGACCATCGTCATCGCGGCGCTGGCGGCGGAAGAGTGGGGCATCGTGAACACGAAGTATGACTGGTCGACCGGTGCCTACCAGCAGGTCTTTCAGGTCCGTCCGGAGTGGCAGGGCAGGGTCGTGGCTGACTTCAACTTCGAGCTTCCGGCGCACGCCCATGGACCGAAGGACGCCGTGCGCAGCGTCTATGAGTACGTGCACTTCCTCGAGCAGGCCGTCGCCGACATCCCGGTGGATCCCGCGGCGTATCCGGAGGGACTCGAGGTGCATGCGCCGATCCAGACCATGTCCGACGACTTCTCGATGGCCATCGCCGGCATCCCGTCCATGGTAAACGAGTTCACGGACAGCAGCTTCATGGAGACGCACTATCACTCGCAGTTCGATAACGAAGCCTATTATCATGAGCCGGTCTACCGTTTTCATCACCTCTTATACGGCACGCTGATTCAGAAATTCGACCAGCTGATCCTCCCGCCGATGGACTTTTCCGCGCTGTTCGAAGCGATGAACAGAAGCATTGACCTGCGCTACGCCGGCCTCGTCGGCGAACTGGGCGCGGAGCTGGATGCCGTGACGAAGGAGGCGGCAGCCCTCGGGCATGCCGTGTACCGCTGGATCGAGGCGGTCAATGCTTCCGGCGTGACACCATCACGCGCCGGGGAGTGCACGGAGATCCTGATGAAGGCCTTCCGAAAGGCCCAGGACTCCTTCGTGCGCCTCGACTGGCAGGATACCGTCCTCTTCCCACAGCAGGCGGTACGGCAGAACCTCACGCATATCAAGGACGCCATCCGCTGCCTCGAGGAGAGCGATGCCCGCGGTGCCCTCGATGCCATCTATGAAATCGATAACAACTGCTATGCCTTCCAGTTCGATGAGGAGGTATTTAACTACTTCACCGACTATGTCTTCTGCCAGCCGAAGGAGCGCCTCCAGTGGGGAGCCGGACGGATCGTGCATCATGAGAATCTGTACCAGCTGGTGCAGAAGCTGAAGCACAAGGCAGAAGCCGGCAGCGTGGATTTCGAGGAGGAGCTTCGCATCCTGAACCGCGTACGCAAGAACCAGGAAGAGTGCTATAAATCGGATCTCGAATACATGATACGGGAAACAAATAATATCATCCAGAGCCTGAAACAGATTTCAGCGATCGCGGATGGAAAGGAATGTTAAACAGGATTTACTATGGATAGTGACAAATTGTACCGCGTAAAAAAGGAAGATATCCCGAAGCTGGAGCGGCTGCTGACGGTCTGCTTCGCGAAGGATCCGCTGTACTGTAAGCTGATTCCGGACGAGGATACACGGAATCGTCTGCTGCCGGAGCTTTTTCACTGTGATCTTGAGGAGATGTTCGAGACCTGCGAAATCTTCGCAGACAGCCCGGAGCTGAATGGCATCCTGGTCGTATCCGACGAGTCGGAGCCGTATAATTTCTTCCGCTATTACCTGACCGAGCTTCGCGCGAATCTGAAGACCGACGAGTACCTCATCAAGGAGGATCCGAGCCTCCGGGCTTTCTGGAACTTCGTGCTCGGCAAGGACTATCTGAACGAGAAGTGGACCGACCAGCTCCACCAGGAGGAGCGCATCCACATCATCTACCTCGCGGTCGATCCCGAGAAGCAGCATCATCACATCTCCTCGATCCTCATGGACGAGGCCATTGCCTACGCCGACGCACATCATCTCATGATGTCCCTCGAGACCCACAACGAGCATAACGTCGCCATGTACGAGCATTTCGGCTTCAAGCTTTACGGCGTGATGGAAAAGCACTTCGACCTCAAGCAGTACTGCCTCATCCGAGAGGTGCAGTAGAGGCCATCTTAAGAATTTCGTAAGGGGGTCTGACCCCATAAACTTTTGTTTAGATTCGGTTTATGAAAATTTAATGGGGTCAGACCCCATAAACTCGAGAGGCCAAGACCCCTTGAAATCAGGCCGTATTCCCGATATAATAACCTTGTCTGTGCGTAATCACGATACAGGAGGTAGTGACCATGGAGCTTAGACGAATACTCGCGATTCTCGCACTGGTCATCATCGCGTTTCTCCTCGTCGCCGTACTGTATTTCGCGGTGACCGGAGCGAACCAGTACCTTCTGGCCTGTTTATTCTGTCTGGTCGTCGTACCGGTGGTGATCTACATCTTCATCTGGTTCACGAAACTGACAAACAAAAAATAATGCAGGATGTTCTGGTCACGAATCTCTCACATACATCCGGGTGAGGACGCTCGAGATGGACTGTGTCAAAAAGGTGAAGAACATCCATAGTATCCATACACGGATGCTATCCTTAGGAGGATTCACATGGTAAGAGCAATCGTTGGAGCAAACTGGGGCGACGAGGGCAAGGGCAAGATCACCGATGTGCTTGCCGAGACCTCGGATATCGTTGTACGTTTCCAGGGTGGCGCAAATGCCGGCCATACCATCATCAACAATTATGGTCGTTTCTCACTCCACCTTATGCCGAGCGGCATATTCTATAATCACACCACATCCGTACTCGGAAATGGTGTGGCACTCGATATCGAGAGGTTCTGTGCAGAGCTGAAGTCCATCGTCGACGCCGGCGTTCCGACCCCGAAGATCCTGGTATCCAACCGTGCACAGGTTATGATGCCATATCACGTTCTGTTCGATACACTCGAGGAGGCGAGACTCGCCGGTAAGAGCTATGGCTCCACGAAGTCCGGCATCGCACCGTTCTTCTCTGACAAGTATGCGAAGATCGGTCTTCAGGTAAGCGAGCTCTTCGATGAGGAGGTCCTTCAGGATCGTCTGCACAAGGTCATCGAAATCAAGAATGCGATCCTGCGTGAGCTTTATCATGCACCGGAGATCAACTACGACGAGCTCCTCGAGGAGATGCATCGTCAGAGAGATATGATCGCACCGTATGTGACCGATACCTCGAAGTTCCTGCGTGAGGCACTGAAGGAAGGTAAGACCGTCCTGCTCGAGGGTCAGCTCGGTACCATGAAGGATCCGGATCACGGTATCTATCCGATGGTAACCTCCAGCTCCACACTCGCAGCCTATGGTGCCGTCGGTGCCGGTATCCCTCCATATGAGATCAAGGATATCGTCGCTGTAACGAAGGCATATTCCTCCGCAGTCGGTGCCGGTGATTTCGTTTCCGAGCTCTTCGGTGAGGAGGCAGATGAGCTTCGTAGAAGAGGTGGCGATAAGGGTGAGTTCGGTGCAACCACTGGACGTCCGAGAAGAGTCGGCTGGTATGATGCCGTCGCTTCGAAGTATGGCTGCCAGCTTCAGAGCGCGACCGAGGTCGCACTGACCGTCCTCGATGTACTCGGCTACCTGAAGGAGATCAAGGTCTGCGTAGGCTATGAGATCGATGGTAAGGTAACCACCGACTTCCCGGTTACACCGCTCCTTAACAAGGCAAAGCCGGTCTATGAGACCCTGCCGGGCTGGAACTGCGACATCCGCGGCATCAAGAACTATGACGAGCTTCCGGAGAACTGTAAGAACTACATCGACTTCATCGAGAAGCACATCGAGACCCCGATCACCATGGTTTCCAATGGTCCGGAGAGACACGAGATTCTGAAGAGAACCCCGAAGATCTGATTTTAGATCTCTGATTTATAAGTAGACGAGGCGCCCATTGCATCACTGCAATGGGCGCCTCGTTTTTGTGGGTATAGATGAAGGGGTACGATGTGTTGTACTCCGACCCGAAGATCAGGGATCGGAGTGGGAGATATCCGGGCCGAACCCGAAATTACTTAGCGGCCTGATTTTCCTTTTCAAGCGTCGTTCTGAATTCTTCCTTTATGTCTGCGAGCAGTGCCGGCTCGGTGATGAGCTCATACGCGGCACCGGCCAGGATCTTCGCACCGTAGAAGATTGCCTTGTGTGCTTCCTCGGTTTTACCGGCGTCGAGATATGCCTGGGAGTGCGCGGTCGAACCCTCCGGAACGAAGGCGATGCGGGCACAGGTACCAGGTACACGGCGCATGACATTGCCGAAATCCGTCGAACCGGTCTGCGCTCTCGGCGGGGCGATCCGCGGTGCGCCGATCTCTTCGGCCTGCTTCATCACGAGATCGTTCAGTCGGATGACCGGAATCTTATTATCGACTTCCTTCTCGCGGATGATTTCCACCTCGGTTTCGGTCATCATCGCCGCGCCCTGGAGAATCTTTTCGAAGCGTGTGCAGACGTTGTCGAGGTAAGCGCGGTTATAGGAACGCACGTAGAAGCTCGCCTCCGCATAGGCCGGCACGACATTGGCCGGTGTGCCGCCGCAGTTGGTGACTGTATAATGGATCTTCACGTCGGATGCGACGTGCTCACGTAAAAACTCAACGCCCTGGAAGGCGAGGATGAGGCCATCCAGCGCACTGCGACCCTTTTCCGGGCGGAGCGCAGCGTGCGCACTGGTGCCGTGGTAGATTACCTTATACTTCGAGTTCGCGAGCGACTTCACATCCACCTGCGTATTCGGACCGCCGTGCATCATGAAGGCCACGTCGAGATCGGTGAAATCGCAGCCGTTCCGGATCATCTGGATCTTACCGCTGATGCTTTCCTCGGCAGGGGTTCCGTAGACCGTGATGGTATAGGCCTGGTCCAGGTCTGCTTCTTTCAATGCCTTCGCCGCAGCGAGGATGGATGGACCCTGCAGATGATGACCGCAGGCGTGTCCGAGGCCTGGAAGCGCGTCATACTCACAGAGCAGTCCGATGTTCGGGCCGCCGTTCCCGTGGTGGAAGACGGCCTTAAATGCGGTCGGGACACCCGCAATGCCGGTTTCGACCTCGAAGCCTTCGCGCATAAGCCACTGTGTCAGAACGTCAAGGGCATGAAACTCCTCCATGCCGGTTTCCGGGTGATCGAAGATATCGTCGGCCATCGCGATCAGCTCTTCCCGAACGCCATCGATCGTTTGAAATAATCTTTCCTTCAAATTAAAAGCACCTCCGTTTTTTGATGAGCCCATTATACAGGGCAGCGGAAGTGCTTGTAAAATATAGAAAACAAAAGATGATTATTTATACTTATTTAACAATATAATTGTTAAGAATTCTACAACTTGCCTTTGACATCTATTTCACAGGATTGTATAATTTAGAACGAAATCTATGATTTTGTATGCAATATCTACAAAATCATATCACAGGAGAGCGTATTAACATGGCAAAGAAAGAAATATCACAGGCGGTTATCCAGAGACTTCCTAGATATTATCGATATCTCGAGGATCTCATGGATCAGGGGATCGAGCGCATTTCGTCGAACGAATTAAGTAAGCGGATGAAGCTCACGGCGTCGCAGATCCGTCAGGACCTCAATAACTTCGGCGGCTTCGGTCAGCAGGGCTACGGCTACAACATCCGAAATCTGCATGATGAGATCGCGAAGATCCTGAACATCGATGAGGAGCATGAGATGATCATCGTCGGAGCCGGTCACTTAGGACAGGCACTGGCGAACTATACAAATTTCCGAAAGCGCGGCTTCATCGTAAGAGCTATCTTCGATCAGGACCCGACGGTTATCGGTACCCGGGTAGGCGATGTTGAGGTGCTTCCGATGGAGAAGATCGATGAGGTCGTGAAGGCATCCAATGTCAAGATGGCAGCGGTCTGCATCCCGAAGACACCGGCCGTAAAGGTAGTCGAGCAGCTGATCGCCGACGGCGTCGTTGGTATCTGGAACTTCGCGCACGTCGATCTCGAGGTTCCGGATGATGTCGTCATCGAGAACGTGCATCTCTCCGAGTCGCTGATGCGTCTCAGCTACCGTATGGGTGAAGCCTACGGACGGAAAGAAGCGGAGGACGAGGCATAAGATGGTGATCGGTATCGGCACCGACATCCTGGAAATCAGCCGTATCGAGAGTACCCGGCGAACAGGCACGGAGACTCGTATTTTTACGGAGCATGAGTGCCGGCAGGCATCTGGAAGAGATTCCATGCTTGCCGGTGATTTTGCATGTAAGGAGGCGGTCGCGAAGTGCTTCGGCACCGGCTTCCGCGGCTTCCGCCCGATCGACGTCGAGGTGCTCCGGGATGAACTCGGGAAACCCTATGTCGTGCTTCACGGCGCTGCCCGCACACTGTATGACGAGCTGGGCGGACGCTCGATTCAGGTCTCGATCTCCGACACGAAGGAGCTCGTCATCGCATTTGCCATACTGGAGGGCACAGATGGACACAGACAAGACGACCTATCTCAGGAAGATTCCGGCACGCCGGAGCGACAGTAATAAGGGAACCTACGGAAAGATCCTCGTGGCCGCCGGCTCGGAGGGCATGTGTGGTGCCGCTTACCTCGCCGGTCTCGCCGCCTATCGCAGCGGCGCCGGCCTCGTGCGCATCCTGACCCCTGCGTCGAACCGCCTCATCGTGCAGTCCCTGCTTCCGGAGGCGATCTTCACCGGCTACGATTCGGACAGTAATTTCCGGGTCCTGTCCGAGGCCAATGTCTCCTGGGCGGACATCCTCGTGCTGGGGCCAGGTCTCGGCACCGAGGCGCTGAGCGTGACGCTCGTTCGCGAGCTGCTGCAGGCCATCGCAGCGCAGTGTGATGCAACGCCGTCGAAATGGCTTGGGAAATTCCCGCTTCTGCTGATCGACGCAGACGGCCTCAATATCCTGAGCGTCCGTCCGGAGCTCATGCAGCTCGTCGACCAGATCGCACGGCAGATCCCGGTGGTCGTCACGCCACACCCGATGGAGATGGCGCGCCTCTCTGCGGTTTCGCTACAGGAGATTCTTCAGTGCCCGGCCCACGCGGCGGAAGCATTGGCCGCGGCACATGGCACCATAACCGTGATGAAGGGCTCGGAAACCATCGTCCTGGATGCCGACGGACACGCCTTCCAGAACCTGGAGGCGAGCCCGGCCCTCAGTAAAGGCGGCTCCGGCGACGTCCTGTCCGGTGCCATCGCCGGCGTCTATGCCGTCCTGCGCGCTGACCGAATCGACGCACTGAACGAAGTCCCGCCAGAAGAACAGCGTAAGCGCTGGCGCAGGATGGCCTTCGACGCAGCCGTCACCGGCGTCCTGCTCCATGCAGAAGCCGGACGACAGGCCGCAAATATCCACGGAACCCACGGCGTACTCGCCAGGGAAACGGCGGACATGCTCGGAATCGTGATGCATGCGTGAAGATGATTCCTGCGACCCGCCCGCCGTTCTAAGATGCAAACATGTCAGAAAAGCTTGATTCTACGCCGTTTTTACGTTATAGTACTAGAGTTTGATTTAAACATCGATCGATTTTATATATGTAATTGAGGAGAGTATTATGTCAGGACATTCCAAGTTTTCAAACATCCGTGCTAAGAAGGAAAAGAATGATGCCGCAAAGGGCAAAATTTTCACCATGATCGGCCATGAGCTCGCACTGGCTGTAAAGGCCGGTGGACCTGACCCAGCTAACAACTCCAAGCTCGCTGCTGTCATCGCGAAGGCAAAGGCAAACAACATGCCGAACGACACCATCAACAGCGGTATCAAGAAGGCAGCCGGATCCATGGATGCGGATAACTTCGAGGAGCTTCAGTACGAGGGCTACGGCCCGAATGGTGTAGCCATCATCGTCAAGGTTCTGACGGATAACAAGAACCGTGCTGCAGCGGATGTACGTTCCGCATTTACGAAGGGCCACGGCTCACTCGCAACGCAGGGTGCCGTTTCCTTCATGTTTGACGAGAAGGGCCAGATCATCCTCGACCGTGAGGCGATGGACGATATGGGTAAGGACTTCGACACACTGATGGATATGGCCATCGAGGCTGGTGCCGAGGACATCACCGACGAAGAGGATTCCTACGTGATCATCACGGATCCGGCGGACTTCGAGACGGTTCGCGAGAACATCGAGAAGCAGGGCATCCCGATGGCAGAAGCGGACGTCGTGATGATCCCGCAGAACTACGTATCGGTTACCGATCCAGAGGTCGTAAAGGGACTTCGCAGAACCCTCGACCTGCTCGACGCATCCGAGGACGTTCAGACTGTATACACCAACTGGGAAGAAGAGAATGAGGAGTAAAAAAAAGACCGCGTAAGCGGTCTTTTTTTTATGCATTGAGTAGGTTCTTCGGCTCCACCGTCACCGACCAGTTCGTATGATAGATGACGAAGCCCGGTGCCTGATTCGGCACCTTCCGAAGATTCTTCCGAATCGTATAATCGACCTCGACCTTCGGATCCTCACGATGCGAAGAGAAGTACGCCGCGAGCTCCGCCGCCTCGATGAAGACCCGGTCCGGCACCTCCTCCATCGGCTGCCCGCCCGTCTTCACGATGACATGCGAACCCGTCACGCCCTTCGCGTGGAACCAGAGATCCCCGCCATCCCCGAGTCGGAAGCTCACGTCCTCGTTCTGATAATTATTCTTTCCGATGAACAGCTCATAGCCGTCGCTCGTCACCCAGTGGTACGGCTTCGACTTCCGCTGCAGCCGGTTCTTTCCCTTTCCCGGCGTCTTATGCAGGAAACCGAAATCGATCATCTCCCGACGGATATCCTGCAGATCCTCCTCGGACTCCGCGATGTCAAGCGCCGTGCGGATCGACTCGAGATGCTCGACCTCCTTCCGCGTCTCCTCGAGCTGCACCGTCACGTTCTCCTTCGTACGCTTCTGCTTCTGGTACTTCTCGAGGTAGCGCTTCGCATTCTCCGCCGCAGAGAGATCCTTCTGCAGTGGAATCGTGATCTCACTGTTTGTATAGTAGTTCTCGCAGACCAGCTGATCCTCCCCACCCTGCAGCGAGTAGCCGTAGGTGTGCAGCAGCTCACCGTATACGCGGTACTTATCCATGCCCTCGGTATCCCGGAGCTGCTTCTCCTGAATCATCAGCTTCTTCCCGGCACGCTCCATCAGCGTCGTCAGCACCTTCCGGAGATCCGTCGAACGCTGACGGATACGGGAGCTCCTATCCTTCTCACTGTAGAAGCGGCGGATGACCTCACTCATCGAGTCGAAGTGCTCGACCTCGAAGGCGGCGTCCGCCTCATACAGCGTGAGATCGAAGGCGGAGAAGTCCGTCGGCACCTCATCCTGGTAGACGATGACCGGATCCGGCTGCCGCTCGATCGCAACTTCTTCTATAATATGATGGAAGCTTCCGTACAGTGCGGCCAATGCTTCTGCCGGCTGGCAGTTCGCGGAGAGGTCGGGATCGACACCGGCGCGGTGACAGAGCTCGGAGGCCGTCAGTGGACTGAGACCCGTGATGTGATGGAAGAGCGCCTTGAAGACCGGCTCCGGCTGCTGCGCGAGCAGCGCACAGAAAGCGGCTTCATCGAGTGTCAGCGGATTCTTCTTTACACCCGCATCCGGGATGAAGTACGGACGATTCGGCAGCACCTCCCGCACGGAGGACTGGGAAGCGGAGATGCGCTTCACGGAATCGATGATGCTGTGGTCATCGCGGAGCAGGATGATGTTCGAGTACTTGCCCATCAGCTCGACCGCGAGGTAGCGCTTTCCGAGGTCGCCCATCTCATCGAGATGCTCGATGGTGAAGAGGATGACACGCTCGAGACCGTCCTCGTGCAGCGCCTGGTCCGGCTGTCGCACGTCGAGGATCGCACCGTTTCCGATGTGCTTCCGGAGGGCCATACAGAAGGTCGGCGCGTTGATCGGCGCCGGCTTCGCATCCTCCGTGAGGGTGCAGAGCGGAAGGGACGGATTGACCGAGATCTGTACCTTCACATTATCCTTCTGATTTCGCACGGTCAGCTGGATCTCATCCTTCTCCGGCTGTGTGATCTTCGCAATCCTGCCGCCGATCAGACGCTCGCGAAACTCCTTTACGGTCGCCGAAACGACCAGTCCATCATATGCCATAGCACATCGCCTTTCTATATCAAAAACCTTACGTGACAGTTCAGACAGGGGACCCCACGACCTGAACTGTTAAAACTTTACTTCTAAATTATAGTAGACTATAATTTATTACATATGACTAAAAAACGCAAGCCGCCCTCGGGCAGGCTGTGCACATCGAGGTAATCTATGAAATTAAAAAGCATGACCGGATTCGGACGCGCCGAGGTCTCGAACGACCAGTACCGCCTGTCCGTGGAAGTGAAGTCGGTCAATTCCCGTTTCCTGGATCTCAGCATCAAGATGCCGAAGAAGTTTAATGCACTCGAGGCCAATATCCGAAACACTGTGAAGGAGTACATCTCCCGTGGCAAGGTCGATCTCTTCATCACCTACGAGAGCTTTTCAGAGAAGGGAAAGGCCCTCCGGCTCGATCTGCCGCTCGCGAAGGAGTACCTGGAGTCCATGCGTACACTGGTGAACGCGCTGGGAGTCGAGGACAATGTTAAAGTCACCAATCTGGCGTCGCTGCCGGATGTGCTCGTGCTCTCAGAGGAATCTGAGGATGATGACGCGCTCTGGGAGAGCCTGAAGCCGTCACTCACCGGTGCACTCGAGCGTTTCTCCGAGACCCGTGTGATGGAGGGCGAGAACCTCCAGAAGGATCTCCTCGGAAAACTCGCCGAGATGGAAGCCATCGTGAACCGTATCGATGCGCGTTCGCCGGAGATCACAGCCGCCTATGAGGCGCGTCTTCGTGCGAAGGTGTCGGAGCTCCTCGAGGGTACCGGCATCGACGAAGCCCGCATCGTGCAGGAGGTGACGATCTACTCGGATAAGATCTGCACCGATGAGGAGCGGGTACGCCTGCACAGCCATATCAAGAATATGCGGACGAAGCTCCAGAACGACGGCCTCGTCGGTCGTGAGCTTGATTTCGTCGCACAGGAGATGAACCGTGAGGCGAACACGACGCTCAGTAAGGCAAACGACCTGATCGTATCGGAGGATGCGATCGGGCTGAAGACCCTGATCGAGAAGATCCGTGAGCAGATACAGAATCTGGAGTGAAGGAGTTTGCATAAGGCAAACTCCGGAACGATATCCCACAGAACTTTGTTCTGTGCCCGAAGGGCTAAGCAAGGGCTTCCATGGCCCGCAGCTTAGGGGGCGGAGCGCAGCGGGGATGGCCCAGTAAATCAGAACTCTGTTCTGTTGTGCCCGAAGGGCTAAGCAAGGGCTTCCATAGCCCGCAGCTTAGGGGGCGGAGCGCAGCGGGGATGGCTCAGTAAATCAATTGATGAAGCCAGGTCGGAAGCATTGGACGAAAAGGAAGGTATACATGGAAAAGGGAGTTTTAGTTGTGCTTTCCGGCTTTTCAGGAGCCGGTAAGGGAACGCTGATGAAGCAGCTTGTTTCCCGTTATGATCAGTATGCACTGTCGATCTCAGCGACGACGCGCCAGCCGCGCGAGGGCGAGGTCGATGGACGCGAGTACTTCTTCAGGACGAAGGAGGAGTTCGAGGAGATGATCGCACAGGATGCGCTCGTGGAGTACGCGCAGTACGTCGAGCACTACTACGGCACACCGAAGAAGTATGTCGAGGAGAACCTCGAGGCCGGAAAGGATGTACTACTCGAAATCGAGATCCAGGGCGCACTGAAGATCCGCGAGAAGTACCCGGAGGCGATCCTGATCTTCGTCACACCGCCATCGGGAGAGGAGCTTCGCCGCCGTCTCGTGGGACGTGGCACGGAGACCATGGAGGTCATCGAAAAGCGCCTTCGGAGAGCCATGCAGGAGTCGGAGGGCGTCGAGGCCTACGACTATATATTGGTAAACGATAATATTGACACTTGCACCGAAAAATTGCATAATCTCATACGTGCCGCGCACGAAAAGTCCAGCCGGCACATGGAGATCATCGAAAATGTAAGACAGGATCTGAGGAGGATAGAACATGTCACAGCAAACATATAATGACCTGATTGATGCAGCGAAGAATACGAACGCCATTCAGGACGACACGGATAAGCTCGTAGAGAGCCGTTACGCAGCCGTTATCGCCAGCGCGAAGCGTGCACGTCAGCTGATCGATGGTGCAGATCCTGTACTTCCGAACGCAGAAGGCAGAAAGCCGCTCGCGATCGCTGTCGAGGAGCTCGCACGGAATCTCGTGACCATCAAGCGTGGTACGGAGGTCGATGACGATCCGAAGATCGCGGCGAGAGAGAACCCGGGCTTCGCTTTTGACCTCGATGAGGACAGCGAGGACGAGGACAGTGAGGATATCATGCTGATGAACGATGCGCATGCAGCTTCCTCTGAGGATGACTACAACTCCGACAGCGAAGCATAATATATGAAGATTCACATGATATCCCTCGGTTGTGACAAGAACCGGGTGGACAGTGAGAAGATGCTTTCCAACCTGCTCGAGAAGTATCCGGGCAGTGAGCTCACCGATGATCCGGCTGAGGCAGATATTACAGTCATCAATACCTGCGCCTTCATCGGAGATGCGAAGGAGGAGAGCATCAACACCATCATCGAGAATGGTGAATATAAAGAAACAGGCAGGCTCAAGAAGCTCATCGTGGCGGGCTGCCTCGCAGAGCGCTACCGTGAGGAGATCCGAAAGGAGCTTCCGGAGGTCGATGAGGTCATCGGCGTGAAGGAGTATGTCGAGCGTCTGGATGTGCAGATGAAGCGTGTCGAGAACGCAGAGAACTACACGGCGTATCTCAAGATCGCCGAGGGCTGCGACAAGTGCTGCACCTACTGCATCATCCCGAAGCTGCGCGGACACTACCGCTCGGTGCCGATGGAACACCTTCTGGAGGAGGCGAAGCGACTTGCTTCCGAGGGCACGAAGGAGCTGATCCTCGTGGCCCAGGAGACGACCCTCTACGGTGTCGATCTCTATGGTAAGAAGAGCCTTCCGGAGCTCCTGAACCGGCTTTCGGAGATCGAGGGTCTCGAGTGGATCCGTATCCTGTACTGCTACCCGGAGGAGATCACGGACGAGCTCATCCAGACGATCCGTGATAACCCGAAGGTCGTACACTACCTCGACATCCCGATCCAGCATGCGTCGGATAAGATCCTGAAGAACATGCACCGTCGGACCCGTGAGTCGGAGCTCCGTGAGCGCATCGCGACGCTTCGTCGTGAGATCCCGGACATCGCCCTTCGGACGACCCTGATCACCGGCTTCCCGGGCGAGACAGAGGAGGACTTCGACATCCTGAAGAACTTCGTCACGGAGATGCGCTTCGACCGCCTGGGTGTCTTCCCGTATTCGCAGGAAGAGGATACGCCGGCCGCAGAGATGGAGGGCCAGGTGCCGGAGAAGATCAAGCTTCAGCGGCAGGATGAGATCATGCGGCTGCAGCAGGGGATCGCTTTCGAGAAGGCGAGAGAACAGATCGGACGAGAACTCAGGGTTATCATCGTCGGATATGATCCGGAGCATAACGAGTATCTGTGTCGTTCCTATATGGATAACCCGGATATCGACAGTCTCGTCTATGTCGATGCAGGTGAGTATCATAACGAACTCAGCGGTGATATGATTTCCTGTCGTATCATCGAGGCGGATGGTTATGATCTGATAGGAGAGAGAATCTGATGAATCTGCCGAATAAACTGACTTTATTACGAGTTGTACTGATTCCGGTGTTTGTGGTACTGCTTCTCCTGGAGGGCGGACAGAACGATACGCTCCGCATCGCAGCGCTGATCGTGTTCTGCTTCGCCTCCTTCACGGATTTCCTGGATGGTCAAATCGCACGCCGGAACAATCTGGTGACGAACTTCGGAAAGTTCATGGACCCGCTGGCGGATAAGCTGCTGGTCTGCTCCGCACTGATCTGCATGATCGAGCTCGGACAGCTTCCGTCCTGGTACGTCATCACCGTGATCGCCCGTGAGTTCATCATCTCCGGCTTCCGTCTGGTGGCGGCCGACAACGGCATCGTGATCGCCGCATCCTGGTGGGGAAAGTTCAAGACGACCTTCCAGATGCTTACGGTCATCCTGCTGATCCTGAACATCCCGGCACTTCATACCGTGACGCTGATCATCGCAGGCGTCGCCTTCGTCCTGACGCTGGTATCCCTGCTTGACTACATCGCAAAGAACTATAAGGTTATCACCGAGGGCGGCATGTAAGGAGAGAATCCGATGATTTTTTCTAAGCACATGTACTATGGAAGGCATGCAGCAGAGCACCGGTCCTATATCCTGGATAACCTCCGGAAGGGCCAGTTCCAGCCGGGGGCGTACGTCATCGTGCGTGCACCGGAGCCCAATCTATATGAAATCTACAATCAGGCCATGTTCCTGAATCCGAAGCTCGATACGGAGACGGTCGAGGTACTCGGGATCGGCTATGGCTATCGGGATACGATCGACTGCGTCACACAGATGCTGAAGGATCGCCACATCCTGTAAACACGAGGAGGACAGCAGATGCTTTTATGTATGATATTAAAAGTCATCGGGCTCGTCCTCCTCTTTCTTTTACTGCTGCTCCTGCTTCTCCTCGGACTCGTCCTGCTGGTCCCGTTCCGCTATGCGGGTGCCGGCCATAAGGGCGAAGAGAAGCGCGATTACGCCGCGCACCTCGAGCTCAGCTGGCTTCTCCATATGGTGCAGCTCCACGCGGACATCACCCCGGCAGGGCTTGCGTATTCCCTCCGCATCCTCTGCTTCCGCCCGGTCGATTCTTCCGGTGGTTTCGCATTACAGGATGAACATACAGATGTTGAGTTGAAGCAGCCTTCGAAAGATGAGAAAATATCGGAAGAGAGCGTGAACATTCCTGAAAGTAAAGCAGAAGCATCTGAACGTGCTGCTGCACAGACGGCGGAGGTCGACAGCATTGAACTGAAAAGCAGTACGACGCCGGAGCAACTGAATGAGACGAAAACAGTGGCGGATGAAACGCCGACTTCCGACATCGATCAGGAAAGCAAAACGAAACGTACATCCCCTGCGGCTGAAGAACCGAAGAAAAAGAAGAGGAAAAAATTCTTATTTGCTGATAGAATAAAGAGAGTCTGCGAAAAGGCTTCCTCGCTTCGCGAGATGGTGGAGGATGAGGAGAATCAGAAGGCCGTCCGTCTGCTGATTTCCAGAGTGAAGTACCTGCTTCACCATCTTCGCTTTCGGAAGTTCGAAGGTCGACTCGCGTTCGGCTTCGAGGATCCGGCTATGGTGGGACGGACGCTCGCTGTGCTCAGCCTGTTCTACCCGCTGTACGGGGAACGCTTCACGATCACGCCGGTGTTTGATCATACGCTGTTCGAGGGCGAGATCGCACTGAAGGGACATGTGCGTCTCATCCACATCCTGATCGCGGGGATACAGCTGATGATGAATAAGAAGATACGCGGGCTCGTGCTCGATCGTATATAAGGAGGCTCAGTATGAGTGATTCTACGAATGTAAAAGATATACTCGATACCATGTTTAAGGGCATGGACGGTTTCGTGAATTCGAAGACCGTCGTTGGTGAGCCGGTGAAGGTCGGCGATGCTACCCTGATTCCGCTCATCGAGGTCAGCTGCGGCATGGGTGCCGGCGGCTATGTAAAGGAGAAGGATGCAAAGAACGGTGATGGTGGTGCGGGAGCGCTCAGCTCGAAGATCACCCCGACCGCGATCCTCGTGCTTCAGAACGGAAATACGAAGCTCGTCAATATCAAGAACCAGGATGCCATCACGAAGCTCCTCGATATGCTTCCGGAAACCATCGATAAGATCACCGGCGGCAGCCGCATCTCGAAGAGTGCCCAGGCAGCCGTGGACGAGATGGCTGAAAAGGCGACGTCGGAAACCGTCGTCGAGGATGCAGAAACCCTGTAATGCCGCTATACTGACTTTACATTTCGTGTCCCGGATGATATTTTGGAAAAAATGCGTAAAAGTACTTGCAATACAAATGGAGATTTGTTATTATAGGCGAGTCGCGAATTCAGGGGCATGATTGTGTCTCGATTCGATTAATTTGAAAGGGAGGTGCAACCATGGCAAAGTGCGCAATTTGTGAGAAGGCAGTTCACTTCGGAAATCAGGTAAGCCATTCACATAGAAGATCAAACAAGATCTGGAAGGCTAACGTTAAGTCTGTTAGAGTAAAGGTAAATGGTGGTACAAAGAAGATGTATGTATGTACTTCCTGCTTAAGATCCGGTAAGGTTGAGCGTGCATTCGGTACAGCCAAGGCTTCAGAGGCAGTAGCTGCAACAGAGAACGCTTAATTTTGAGATCGTTTGATTGAAAGATTATTGGGCATTACGATCGAATCGTAATGCCCTTTTTCTGTTTTAAGCGCTCCATAGATATGGTATAATCATAGTGTTTATGATTTAATATAGATCCTTATTCGGGAGGTACGATATGAGAGGAACGATTGCATCCAAAATGGGTGAGATTCAGATAACGCCAGACGTTATTGCAGCCTATGCGGGTATGACCGCCGTTGAGTGCTTCGGCATCGTGGGTATGGCGAAGGTTTCTGTACAGCAGGGCCTGGTCAAGCTCCTCAAGCGTGAAAGTCAGTCCAAGGGCATCCTCGTAACGATGGAGGAGGACGGAATCTCTCTGGACTTCCATGTCATCGTGGCATACGGCGTCAGCATTCAGGCGGTCGCGGAGAACCTGATCGAGAATGTCCGCTACAAGGTAGAAGAGTATACTGGTATGAAGGTGAAGGATGTGAACGTCTATGTAGAGGGCGTTCGCGTCATTGACTAAGTAGCTTTACAAGGAGGAATTACCTGTGGGTGATCAGATAGATGCTTTACAGCTGAAAAATGCATTTCTGGCTGGCGCGAACAACTTAAACGCGAAGAAGGAGTGGATCAATGAGTTAAACGTGTTCCCTGTACCGGATGGCGATACAGGTACGAACATGACCATGACCATCATGTCAGCCGCACGAGAGGTCGCCGCGATCAGTGCACCGACCCTGGAGAATGTCGCGAAGGCGATGGCCAGCGGCTCTCTTCGTGGCGCACGCGGAAACTCCGGTGTCATCCTGAGCCAGCTGATTCGTGGCTTTACGAAGGAGATTCGTGAGCATGCGGATGAGGCAGGAATCGATAACCTGATCATGGCACGTGCCTTCAGCCGTGCCGTGGAGACGGCGTACAAGGCGGTCATGAAGCCGAAGGAGGGTACGATTCTGACGGTGGCGAAGGGCATGGCCGATCGCATCACCGAGCTTTCAGTGACCGATGAGGATCTCATCACGCTGCTGGAGAAGGTCGTCGCGTACGGTGACGAGGTGCTCGCGAAGACCCCGGAGATGCTTCCGGTACTGAAGGAGGCGGGTGTCGTCGATTCCGGCGGACAGGGCCTCATGACGGTTGTGAAGGGTGCCCTGGCTTCGCTCAAGGGAGAAGAGGTCGTCCTCGATCTCGGCGATCAGGGCGCGGCGAAGGCCGAGGCTCCGGTGGAGCGGAAGTCCCGTGGCGAGATCTCAACGGCGGACATCAAGTTCGGTTACTGCACCGAGTTCATGGTGAACGGTGATCATGAGTTCACGGATGAGGAGGTCGACAGCCTGCGTGCGTGGCTCGGCGGGGTCGGTGACTCCATCGTCTGCTTCTCGGATGAGAACATCATCAAGGTACATGTCCATACGAATCACCCAGGCAATGCCTTCGAGAAGGGCCTCAGCATGGGTTATCTCTCGAAGATGAAGGTCGATAATATGCGCCTCGAGCATCATGAGGTGCTCATCGAGGATGCCTCGAGGATCGCAGAGGAGAAGAAGGAAGAAGCTGCGTCTGCAGCGGCACCGGAGAAGCCGGAAGAGCCTGCGAAGGAGTACGGATTCATCTCGGTATCGGCCGGTGATGGACTCACGGAAATCTTCCGCGGTATCGGCGTCGATTATGTCATCGAGGGCGGTCAGACGATGAATCCGTCCACCGAGGACATCTTAAACGCCTGCGATCAGGTCAATGCAGAGACGATCTTCGTCCTTCCGAATAACAAGAACATCATCCTCGCAGCCAATCAGGCGAAGGATATCATCGAGGATAAGACCATCATCGTCGTTCCGACGAAGACGATCCCGCAGGGCATCACAGCGATGATCAGCTTCAGCCCGGATATGAATCCAGAGGAGAACCTCGAGGCGATGAAGGATGCGTCCCAGTGCGTACGCACCGGTGAGATCACCTATGCGGTCCGCAACACCACCATCGACGGCCATGCCATCGAGAAGGATGACATCATGGCCCTGGGCGATGACGGTCTGCTGGCCGTCGCGAAGGAGAAGGACCAGGCGGTTCTGGAGGCGCTCAAGGCGATGGTAAACGACGAATCTGAGATCATCACCATCTACTATGGTCAGGATATCCCGGAGGAGGAAGCGGAGGCAGTGGCTGCGCGTATCCGTAAGGCGTACCCGCAGGTCGAGACCGAGCTTCAGTACGGCGGACAGCCGATCTACTACTATTTCCTGTCGGTAGAGTAATCGTAGGAACGAAACGGAGCTCCTGAGGAAACTCAGGGGCTCTTTTATATAGAAACATGGAACTTACAGAACTGAAGGGCATCGGCCCGAAAACAGAAAAGCTGTTTCAGAAGCTGGGGATTCGGACCGTGGAGGACCTCGTCTACTACTTCCCGCACACCTATCTGAGCTTCCCGAAGACGCAGGTGGTGGGGAGTCTCGTCGATGGCGAACAGCAGGCGGTCATGGGCATGCTCGAGAAGGATGCGACGGTGGTGCATCTCCACGGTCTCCTCATGACGACGGCCTATGTCCGGGATCTCTCGGGAAAGCTGCGTCTCTGCTGGTTCAATGCCGCCTTTCTGAAGAGTACACTGCGGGCCGGTACGGTTCTGGTCTTCCTCGGGAAGGTCACGAGCTTCAAGGGACAGAAAACGATGCAGCAGCCCCGGATCTTCCGACCGGAGGAATACGAAGCGAAGCCGGGCACCCTGGAGCCGGTCTATGGGCAGACGAAGGGGCTCTCGAATACGGCGATTCTGAAGGCGGTGCGGCAGGCGATGGACGTGTCGGTGTTCCGTCCGGATTTCGTCCCGGAGAGCATACGCTATAACCGGACCCTGATGGATATGCGGACGGCGGTCCGGGCAATGCATTTTCCGGAGAGCGTGACGCAGTTCGAAGCGGCCCGAAAACGCCTTGCGTTTAACGAGCTGTTCCTCTTTTCTCTGGCGCTGGCGGAGAAGAAGGCGCATCACGCAGCGGAACGCTCGCGCTTCGTGATCGAGGCGCATCCGGAGGTAGCGGCGCTGGTAGAGAAGCTGCCGTTTCAGCTCACCGAAGGGCAGAAGGCGGCCGTGCAGGACATCACGGCGGATCTCCGGTCTGGCTTCGTGATGAACCGCCTCGTGCAGGGAGATGTCGGCTCCGGAAAGACCATCGTCGCCTTTCTCGCGATGCTGGAGACGGCGCTCAGCGGCTACCAGGCGGCACTGATGGCGCCGACGGAGATTCTCGCGGAGCAGCATTTTGCGAAGATGAAGGCGATGATCGAGGAGCATGCGCTCGCGCTTCGACCGGTGCTCGTGACCGGTTCGATGACGGCGAAGGAGCGGAAAACGCTCTATACACGCATTGCCACCCACGATGCGGATCTCATCATCGGCACCCATGCCCTGTTCCAGGAGAAGGTCGTCTATGACCAGCTCGCACTCGTGATCACGGATGAGCAGCACCGCTTCGGCGTGAATCAGCGGCAGGAGCTGTCAGAAAAGGGCCAGCGACCGCATACACTCGTGATGTCGGCGACCCCGATTCCGCGGACGCTCGCTATGCTCGTCTATGCGGATATGCAGGTGAGCCTGATCCGGGAGAAGCCGGCGGATCGTCTCCCGATCCGGAACGCGGTGGTCGATGAGAATTATCGAAAGAATGCGTATAAATTCATCTACGAGGAGATCCGGAAGGGACGTCAGGCCTACATCATCTGTCCGATGGTGGAGCCGAACGATATGCTCGATCTCGAGAATGTATCGGATTATGTGCAAAAGATCCGTAAAATTTTCCCAAAAGAAGTGAAGATCGGGAAACTCCATGGTAAGATGAAGCCGGCAGAAAAAGAAGACATCATGGCACGCTTTCTCGCGCACGAGATCGACCTCCTCGTGTCGACGACCGTCGTCGAGGTCGGGGTCGATGTGCCGAATGCGACGGTGATGATGGTGGAGAATGCAGAGCGCTTCGGACTGGCGCAGCTTCATCAGCTGCGCGGACGAGTCGGACGCTCGGAGCATCAGAGCTTCTGCATCTTCGTCGATACGCAGAACTCGGAGAAGTCGAAGCAGCGACTGCAGATCCTCGCCCACTCAAACGACGGCTTCGACATCGCAGAGCAGGATCTCCGGCTTCGGGGACCGGGTGACATCTTCGGTGTCCGTCAGTCGGGTGCCCTGGATTTCGCCATCGCAGACATCTATGAGGATGGCGCGCTCCTCCGGGAAGCTTCGGAGGATGCAGCCTTCGTACTGAAGACGGATGCGGAGCTTACGCTTCCGGAGCATGGGGAGCTGAAAAGAGCGCTTGATCGCTTCCTCGCGAAGAGCTGTACACTATGAGATTCCCGCGTCTGTCAGGCGCAGAATGACGGACTCGAGCAGATGACAGAGATCAGACGGTGGCATCAGCCTTTGACAGGGATGCCGATGCATCCTTATATTAAGAAGAAAACTGAAGTGTTATAGAAAGAGAGCAGAGATGAGAGTAATTGCAGGAACCGCACGGAGCCTTCAGCTGAAGACCGTAGATTCGATGGATACACGTCCGACCCAGGACCGTATCAAGGAAACCCTTTTTAATATTTTACAGTTCGAGGTCCAGGGTATCGACTTCCTCGATCTCTTCGCAGGCTCCGGCGGCATCGGCATCGAGGCGATCTCCCGTGGTGCCCGTCGTGCGGTCTTCGTCGATAATGCACCGAAGTCGATCCGCTGCATCGAGGAGAACCTCACGCACTGTAAGTTCACCGAGGAGGGTGTGGTGATCGCCTCCGACTATATGTCGGCGCTGAACCGCCTCCGGAACGCAGGCTACCACTTCAGCGTGGTCTTCATGGACCCGCCATATAATCACGGCTTCGAGCGGAAGGCGATGGACATCCTCCACGATATGGATTATGTCGATGAGCATACGCTGTTCATCATCGAGGCGGATCTCAACGATGATCTGACGGATGACATCGAGGCACTCGGCTACACGCTCGTACGTGAAAAGCTGTATAAGACGAACAAGCACGTTTTCTTCCGTAAAAAGTAAGAAAAACTTCGGAAGATCGGACTTGTCAAGCGACGAAAAAGGCATAAGATAATACCCTGGAGAGAAGAACAGTATGAAAATCGGAATCTATCCTGGATCCTTTGATCCGGTGACTTTCGGTCATCTTGACATCATCGAGCGCGGCGCGAAAATCGTCGATAAGCTCATCGTAGGCGTGCTTACAAACAACGCGAAAACGCCGTTGTTTTCAAGTGAAGAACGTGTTAGAATGATTAATAATTTGACGAAACATCTCGACAATGTCGAGGCGAAGGCCTTCGATGGCCTGACGGTCGACTTCGCACATGCGGAGGGCGCTACCGTGATCGTCAGAGGACTCCGTGCCGTGACGGATTTCGAGTACGAGCTTCAGCTCGCACAGACGAATAAGGTCATCGCGCCGGATATCGATACGATCTTTCTAACAACAAATCTGAAGTATTCCTATCTCAGCTCCAGCACCGTAAAGGAAATCGCAAGCTTCGGCGGCGATATCCATGAATTCGTGTCACCTGAGATACAGGATAGAATGAAGGGAAAATTTAAGGCGGTTAAGAAACATGAGCAGAATTGAGCAGTTAATCGGTGAGATTGAGGAGTACATTGACAGCTGTAAGTATCAGCCACTGTCGAATTCGAAGATCCTCGTAAATAAAGAGGAGATGGAGGAACTTCTGGTCGAGCTTCGCCTCCGTGTTCCGGATGAGATCAAGAAGTACCAGAAGATCATTTCCCAGCAGGATGCGATCCTTGCAGATGCGAAGAATCAGGCAGAGAGCATGATTCAGGATGCAAAGCAGCAGACCGAGGAGATGGTATCTGAGAACGAGATCATGCAGCAGGCCTACACGAAGGCAAACGAGCTCGTACAGCAGGCACAGGCGCAGGCAGATCAGATCCTCGCAAATGCGACCGCTGAGTCCAACAACATGAAGCTGAACGCCATCCAGTACACAGACTCCATCCTCGCCTCCATCGAGACCCTGATGAGCCACTCGATGGTCGAGCAGCAGTCGAGATACCAGGCGCTCATGGAAAACATGCAGCAGACCTACGATGTCGTCGTCAGCAATCGTCGTGAGCTGAACACGGCAGTTTATCAGCCGGAGCCACAGCAGGAGACCGCGGAGCAGCAGCCGGCAGCGTCGGCGCCAGCGGCATCTGCGCAGGATGATGCACAGTAAGTGATGTGATGCACAGGTCGTGGAGTGAACACTCCACGACCTTTTCCGTACGGATGAGATGGAGTCATCGTTCAGGCAGCCGGGACCCGAAAAAAGTTTCAAATTAATGCTTGACACTCACCCGTCTGTCTGATATTATCTTACCTGTTGCTGAGGCAGACACAACACAGCAACGAAAACAACTTATCGATGCGTGGCTCAGCTTGGTAGAGCGCTGCGTTCGGGACGCAGAGGTCGCTGGTTCGAATCCAGTCGCATCGACTACCCTTGGGACTGACTCGTAAGCATGGCTTACGGGTTTTTCTTTTTGTGTAATCATACATACAGGACGGAATGTTCATTGATTCAGCTCTCTGAAAATGATATTCTAAGAGCAAACAATCATTCGGCTGTTGCAACAGATCGGAGGCAAGATGAGCTGTATCAGAGAAGAACTGGAAGCGCTGGAGCGGGAGACCCTGTCGCCGTATGCGGCACTCTCCTCGGAATCGCAGGGGAGAGACCGGGCGGAGGAGCCGGACGACATACGCCCGTGCTTCGAGCGTGATCGTGACCGTATCATCCACTGTAAGGCCTTCCGCCGCCTCAAGCATAAGACGCAGGTTTTCATCGCACCGGAGGGAGACCACTACCGTACGCGTCTCACCCATACCCTGGAGGTCAGTCAGATCGCCCGGACCTTCGGTAAGGCACTCCGTCTCAACGAGGACCTCATCGAGGCGATCGCCCTCGGCCATGATCTCGGCCATACCCCGTTCGGGCACAGCGGCGAGCATGTGCTGAACAGCCTCTGTCACGAGGGCTTCTCCCATGTCGAGCAGAGCGTGCGCGTCGTCGAGGTGCTGGAAAAAAATGGCCAGGGCCTCAATCTCACGAAGGAGGTGCGCGACGGCATCCTGAACCACCGCACCTCGGGTCATCCGAACACCCTCGAGGGTCAGGCGGTCCGCTTCGCGGATAAGATCGCCTACATCAACCACGACATCGACGACTCGATCCGCGCGGGCCTCATCCGGGAGGAGGAGATCCCGTCGGAGATCAGCGACATCCTGGGGCACACGGTGAAGGAACGCTTAAGCGTCCTGATCCATGACGTGATCTATCAGTCGAAGGGACAGCCGCTGCTTACGATGTCGGCACCGGTCGAGCATGCGATGCAGTCGCTTCGGGAGTGGATGTTCACGCATGTCTATATCGGCGGTGAGGCGAAGCAGGAGGAGGTCAAGGTTCGACGCATGATGACGCTGCTGTTCCAGTATTATATGGAGCACCCGGACTCGATGACCGAGGAGTTCATCACCATGCTCGAATCGAATCTCGCGAAGATCGCGTCGGATGATCCGGAGAAGGAGCTCAAGCGTCAGATCGCGCGCGAGCGCTCCGTCTGCGATTATATCGCCGGCATGACGGACGATTACTGTATCTATAAATTTAAGGAGTATTTTGTGCCGGTCGGCTGGCAGAAGTTTTAGAAGAACTGGAGAATCCTCTTGTATTATCCTGAAGAAGTCATAGAAGAAGTAAGATCACGGGCCGATATCGTGGACGTGGTCGGTAAGGTCGTCCATCTGAAAAAGATGGGCGCCAATTATTTCGGGCTCTGCCCGTTTCATGGAGAGAAGACGCCCTCCTTTTCCGTGAATCAGTCGAAGCAGATTTTCTACTGCTTCGGATGCGGAAAGGGCGGCGATGTCGTGAAGTTCACGATGGAGTATGAGAACCTCACCTTCCTGGAGGCGGTGCGGAAGCTCGCCGACGAAGAGGGCTATCAGCTTCCGGAGGGAAATGTCAGCAGTGAGGAGCGGCAGAGCCGTGACCTCCGGACGAAGCTTCTCGAGATCAATAAAAAGGCGGCTGTCTACTTTTACGATGCGCTCCGGAAGCCGGTCGGACAGCTCGGTATGAACTACTTCCGGAAGCGTCAGCTGAGTGACGAAACGCTCCGAGTATGGGGACTCGGCTATGCCGACCAGACCCGGGACGGACTCTATCGCTATCTCCGCCAGTGCGGCTATGAGGACGCGATCCTCCGGGAGTCCGGTCTCGTGAACTTCTCCGAGCGCGGCGCGTACGATAAGTTCTTTAATCGTGTCATCTTCCCGATCATGGATGTTAACAGCCGTGTCATCGGCTTCGGTGGCCGTGTGATGGGCGAGGGTGAGCCGAAGTACCTGAACAGTCCGGAGACCCGTCTCTTCGACAAGTCAAGAAACCTCTTCGGTCTCTGCTATGCGAAGAAGTCGCGGAAGAAGTATTTCATCCTCTGTGAGGGCTATATGGACGTCATCTCGATGCACCAGGCCGGCTTCACAAATACGGTCGCTTCGCTCGGTACGGCGCTCACGGAAGAGCAGTGCCGCCTTCTCAGGCGCTATGTCGGTGAGATCCTTCTCACCTATGATTCGGATGGTGCCGGCATCAAGGCCGCGAAGCGCGCGATGCCGATGCTGAAGGCGGTCGGGATCCAGAGTAAGGTCATCAGCATGAAGCCATACAAGGACCCGGACGAGTTCATCAAGGCGAAGGGACAGGAAGCTTTTCAGGAGCGCATCGACCAGGCACAGAACAGCTTTCTATGGCTCATCGATGTGATGAAGCTCGACTACGACCTCAAGGACCCGGCAGGCATGACAGCGTATACAAATGCCGCCGCGGAGAAGCTGAGCGAGATCCAGGAGGCCATCGAGCGGGAGAATTATATCCAGGCTGTGGCCCGCGAGCAGATGATCGACGTGAATGCCCTGCGTCGCCTCGTAAATACGATGGGCGAGCAGCGGGCGCGCCGGAACTCCCCGCTGAACGAGAAGATGTATCAGTCCACGAGCTTTATGCCGCGGACGAACCCGAAAAAGAAGGTCGGGACGGCACTCCAGAAGTCGGAGAAGCAGCTCGTCACCTGGCTCAGTGAAAAGCCGGAGCTCATACCGACGGTCCAGAAGTACATCCAGCCGGCGGACATCAGTGATGAAACCGTCCGTACGGTACTGGAGCTCGTCTACCAGCAGCAGCCGGTCAATACGATCCTCGATCGTTTCCGTGAGGATGAAGAGGCCTATGAGAAGGTCGCCGCGATGTTTAACGCGAATCTACTGCCGGAGGATGTCGACGAGCGCGAGTTCAAGCGCGGGCTCGAGGATGTGATTCGGAATGTCAAGATGAGCTCGCTGAATACGAAAATCGCGAATGAGACGGATCCTCGTCAGCTGTCGGAGCTCTTCCGGCAACAGTCGGCGCTGCAGGGTCTGCACATCGACTAAGTATATGGGCGAGGCTGCATCAAACTCGCCTGCGGAACTGTCTTGATGAAATATGCTGGTACAGGACAGCAGAAGCATTTCGATGAAACAGGACATAGCTGGTCTGCAGAAGGATCCCGATGCATAGAACGATCAGGCTATATACAGGAGGAACGAATTGGAAAAGCAGTTTCAGCTTCCGAAAAGACTGGAAACCATCATAGAGCGGATGCCGGACTCCGGCTGCCTCGCGGATATCGGCTGTGATCATGCCTATGTCGCGATCGAGGCGGTACGGCGTGGGAGAGCGGCACGCGCCCTCGCCTGTGACGTACGGAAGGGTCCGCTGCAGCAGGCAGCGGAGCATATTCTCTGCGCAGGACTCGCCGGAAAGATCGAGACCCGCCTCTCAGACGGCCTCGAGAAGGTCGCGCCGGGGGAGGCCGACACCGTCGTCGTCGCGGGTATGGGCGGACCGCTGATGGAGCGCATCCTGCAGGGACGGCTCAGGGACTTCGCGCACTTCGTTCTGTCACCACAGTCGGAGATCCCGCACTTCCGCCGCTTCCTTCTCGCAGAGGGCATGCAGATCGACGAAGAAACGATGCTCATCGATGAGGGGAAGTATTATGTCATACTCAACGTATCAAAGCGTGCAGACGCGGCGTCTTCCGACTCGATGTATGTCACGGAGGAGGACTTCCTTTATGGTGGTCGTCTGCTCCGCCGGCTGGATCCGGTTTTAAAAAGCTTTCTGGAAAAGGAAAAAACGAGATATGAGGGCATCCTCAGACAGACCGATTCGCTGGAGGTACGTACCGCATATCAGCATTGTATGAACGCACTGGAGGCATATCGATGAACACAGTATCTATGATTACAGAAAAGCTCGAGCAGCTCGCGCCGAAGGCAGCCGCCTGCGACTGGGATAACCCGGGGCTGCTGGTCGGTCGTTCGGACCGGGAGGTCAGCCGCATCTATGTCGCACTGGATGCCACCTGCACGGTCGTCGATGCCGCGATCGATGCCGGCAGCGATCTGATCGTGACCCATCACCCGATCATCTTCCGTGGCGTGAAGTCCATCAATGATCAGTCAGCACTGGGGCTCAAGCTTCTGGATCTCATACGGAATGACGTTTCTGTCTTTTCGATGCACACGAACTTCGATTCCTGCCCGGGCGGCATGGCGGACATCGTCTGTGCGGCCCTGGGACTTCGGAAGACGGGCCTGATGGAGCCGACGGGATTTCTTCCGAAGGACACGCAGAACGGCGCAGCAGAGGGTCTTCAGCTGCGTGTCGTGGAAACAGAGCGCGATGTGAATCCAGATGCCTATGGCATCGGCTTCACGGCAGAGCTGCCGGAGCTGCTGAGCGCTGCAGAGCTCGCGGCCCGTGTGAAGGCGTGCTTCGGACTGCCGTTTGTTCAGTACTATGATGCCGGTATGCCGATCCGGCGCATCGCCTGCTGTCCGGGTTCTGGACGCGGCGAGCTGAAGGAGGTACTTAGCCTCGGGGTTGACGCCTTCCTGAGCGGCGATATGGGCCACCACGAGGGCCTCGACCTCTGTGAGGAGGGCATCAGTCTTCTCGACGCTGGCCACTACGGCCTCGAGCATATCTTCGTGCACTACATCGCCGAGTTTCTGCGGGCAGAGTTCCCGGAGGCAGAGATCATCGAGGAGGAGCTGCACTTCCCGGCGCAGATTGTCTGAGGAGGAAAGTACATGACGATTACAGTTCAGGGGAAGACCTGCGAATATCCAGCGGGCACGACATTTTATGAGATCGCGATGCAGCATCAGGCGGAGATCCCGCAAGAGATCCTGCTGGCGAAGCTCGGTACGAAGCTCTACGAGCTTCATAAGCATGTACCGGAGAGGGGCGGGGAGATCAGTTTCATCACCGGCGCAGACAAGGAAGGGCACATGGCCTACCAGCGCTCGGCGATCTTTATGATGCTGAAGGCCTTTTATCACCTCTGTGCCGATGTGAAGGATTTCGGCGTCGTGGTCGACTATACCCTCGGCGGTGGCTTCTACTGTTATCTTCGTGGCGGGGTCGAGGTGACGGAGGCACTGCTCGCTCAGGTGAAGCAGACCATGGAAGCGTACCGGGATCAGAAGATTCCGATCATGAAGAGGAGTGTGCAGACCGACGAAGCGATCCGGATGTTCCGTGAGGTCGGGATGACGAGCAAGGAGCGTCTGTTCCACTATCGTATGACGAGCCGGGTCAATATCTACAGCCTCGGAAATTTCTTCGATTACTTCTATGGCTATATGGTGATGGATACCAGCTACATCCGGGCCTTCGACCTCGTACCGTACGGCAGCGGCTTCGTACTGATGCTGCCGACGATGCGGGATCCGGAGCATGTAGCGCGCTTCGTGCCGCTGGATAAGCTCTATAAGGTCCAGAAGGAATCCGCGGCCTGGGCGAACTCCATCGACTGCGGCAATGTCGCCGCGCTGAATGACTGCATCGTCCAGGGTGGCACCGATGAGCTCATCCTGATGCAGGAGGCGATCTTCGAGAAGACGATCGGCAACGTCGCGATGGAGATCGCGAAGCGGAATAAGAAGCTCGTCATGATCGCCGGCCCGTCGAGCTCCGGCAAGACGACCTTTTCACGTCGTCTCAGCATACAGCTCATGGCCCTCGGCCTGCATCCGCACCCGATCACCGTCGATAATTACTTCCGTGATCGCGAGCTCGCCCCGATCGGCCCGGATGGAAAGAAGGATTTCGAGTCCATAAAGTGTGTCGACATCGAGCAGTTCAGTGAGGATATGCTGAAGCTCCTCGCAGGCGAGACGGTGCAGCTGCCAGTCTACAATTTTATAACCGGAAAGCGCGAGTACCGCGGCCACTTCTGTAAGCTCGGCGAGAACGACGTCCTCGTCATCGAAGGCATCCACTGCCTGAATGACGAGATGTCGAAGCAGCTTCCGGTGGACGCACGCTTCAAGATCTATATCTCCGCCCTGACCCAGATCAATGTCGACGACCACAACCGCATACCGACGGCGGATGGCCGTCTCCTCCGCCGCATCGTGCGTGATAACCGCACCCGTGGCTACAGCGCGAAGGATACCATCACCATGTGGGACAGCGTACGCCGAGGAGAGGATAAGAACATCTTCCCGTTCCAGGAGACTGCGGATGTGATGGTGAACTCCAGCATGATCTATGAGCTTCCAGTGCTGAAGCTCTTTGCAGCACCCCTCCTGTTCCAGATCCGGCCGGATGAGCCGGAGTATCAGGAGGCGAAGCGTCTGCTCAAGTTCCTCGACTACTTCCTCCCGATCAGCCCGGAGCTGATCCCGAAGAACTCCATCATCCGGGAATTCATCGGCGGCAGTTGCCTCGATGTTGGCTGAAAACAGTTCAGACAGGGGACCCGCGGGTGCTTGACGGCGCGGGATTCCTGAGGTAAAATTTGGTGTCGAGTATCGGATGTGGTCGCTGCCAGCGTAGGGAAACCGGCTGGGAGAGGAAAGTCCGGGCTTCACAGAGCAGGATGCCTGCTAACGGCAGGTTGCGGTGACGCACAGGAAAGTGTAACAGAGAGTAGACCGCCGGCTTCGGCCGGTAAGGGTGCAAGGGCAGTGTAAGAGACTACCGCGGGCCTGGTGACAGGAACGGCATTATAAACCCCATCTGAAGAAAGACCAAACAGGAAGCATAGGGTGGCTCGTCCGCTTCCGGGTAGGTTGATGGAGGCGTATGGCAACATACGTCCTAGATAGATGACCACTTGATACATAACCCGGCTTATTACGATGCTCGACATTTCAGAAAAACAAAAAGAGGGAACACATGGATCCTTTATGGATCATGTGTTCCCTCTTTTTGTTGAACCTGGCAAAACGTGCTAAGTTGCTTTGCCTACGGCAAAGCTTTGAATACGCTCGCCGCTGCGGCCTCCCAAGGGAAGTATTCCCTTGGGAGCTGTATCTCGTCGCCCGGGGGCATCACGGGGCCCCCCCGCGCCCTACGGGCGGCACTCCCCCGTGATATTTAACAAAGCTCGAGATCGAAGCCGAAGTACTTCACAGCGTTGTTAAAGGAGATACCCTTTACGATTTCGGTCAGGGCCTTCTTGTCGTACGGATACTCACCGTTCTCTACCCACTGTCCGATCAGCTCGCAGAGAATACGACGGAAGTAGTCGTGACGAGCGTAGGAGAGGAAGGAGCGGGAGTCGGTCAGCATACCGTTGAAGTTTCCGAGTGCGGAAAGGTTTGCCATGTTGACCATCTGGTCGATCATGCCCTGCTTGTGATCGTTGAACCACCATGCAGCACCCTGGGTTATTCTGTTCTTTACAGGTGCCTTGCAGAAGCAGCCGGCGATGGTATTGATCGTGGTGTTATCGCAAGGGTTCAGTGAGTAGAGGATGGTCTTCGGAATCTCATCCGTCGCACTGAGAGCGTTGAAGAACTTCGCGAGCTGATCGGCCGGAGCGTAGTTGTCGACGGAGTCGAAGCCGGTATCCGGGCCGAGCTTTGCAAACATGTCGGCGTTGTTATCACGTACGCAGCCGTAGTGGATCTGCATGACCATGTCACGCTTGTTGTACTCCTTTGCAAGGAAGAGCAGCATCGCGGTCTTGTACTTGGCAGCCTCTTCTGTAGTCACTGCCTCGCCGTTCATCGCCTTCTTCAGGATCGCATCGAGCTCGGACTTCTCAGCCGGAGCGTATGCAACGTAACGAACACCGTGGTCGGTGACAGAGCAGCCCATGGACTGGAAGAAATCGAGACGGTCAGCGACTGCCTTCTCGAGGGAAGCCATATCGGTGATGGTGATACCGGATCTCTCCGCGAGCTTTGCGATGTATGGTGCGAAGGTCGGGAGCTCGATGTTGTTCAGCTTGTCCGGTCTCCATGCAGGAAGAACCTTTACGTCGAAGCTTGCGTCGTCCTTGAGCTTCTGATGCCACTCGAGGGTATCGATCGGGTCATCGGTGGTGCAGATGAGCTTTACGTTCGACTGCTTGATGATGTTCCGTACGGACATGGATGGATCATGGAGCTTCTCGTTGCAGAGGTTCCATACTTCCTCAGCGGTGTCGCCGTTCAGGTAGCCCTCGTAGCCGAAGTACTTACGAAGCTCGAGGTGAGACCAGTGGTAGAGCGGGTTACCGATGAGCTTCGGAAGGGTCTCTGCCCACATCTGGAACTTCTCGCGGTCCGGCTTATCTCCGGTGATGTACTCCTCCGGTACGCCGTTGACACGCATCTGTCTCCACTTGTAGTGGTCACCGATTGGTGGCTTTCCGAGCCATACCTGGAAGATGTTATCGTAGCTCTTATCGGTTGCGATATCCTTCGGATCGATATGACAGTGGTAATCGAGTATCGGTGCCTTCTCTGCGATCTCGTGATAGAGCTCCTTCGCTACATCGGTCGAGAGCAGGAAGTCCTTGTCCATAAATGGTTTCATAGCTTTACCTCCATGAGTTTGTGGTATCTGCCGAGCGGTCCGTGCATTTCGCTCCGGGGACAGCGACAGATAGGGATAAATATATATGCAACGCCTTACGGCATTGTCTTCAGTGCAGGTGTCGGACGGTCAATGCATACGAGTGTTCGCTTGTGACCCTCCGACGTTTCAGTGGCCTCGTCTGGTGCCGCTGTCAGCGTGATGATCGGTGACAGGGCAGGAGAGGCTGCAGGCCTCCGGTCGTCAGAAACGTGTGGTTTCACGCGTGACGAGGCGCGTCGCAATGACGGTCTTCTTCGGGATCTCCGTCTCGAGCGGCTCGCCCTGCGCATCCTCCGCCGGATTCAGAATCGTCATCAGATGCTGGCAGGTTTTCTGGCAGAGCTCCTTCAGCATCGCGTCGACACTGGTCAGCTCCGGAGAGGAGGCCACCGCGAGGGTGGAGTCGTTCCAGCTGACGATCTGGAGATCCTCCGGGATCCGAAGGCCCATGATCCGCGCGAACTTGACGGCACCGACACCGGAGGTGTCGGAGGAGCCGAGGATGGCGTCGAAGGCTTCCTCTTCGTAGGCTTCCTTCAGAAGCTGCGCCATCTCGTCGAAGCGGCGGTGGCCATGTACGGTGCGGAGTGCGTCCTGTGGGAGTCCGAGCTCCGCGATGCCCTGGTGCAGCCCGGCCAGCTTCTGTGTGCCGGAGTAGCTGACGCTCGAGTAGACATAGACGAACTTCCTTGCGCCGGTGTCATAGAGCTGGTGGAGCGCGTTTCGCATACCGCCCTGCTCGTCGCAGACGGTGCAGTAGATGTTCTCGCCCTCGAGATAACCGTTCAGAATCATGACCGGATGCTCCCGGGCACCCTCGATGATGTAGGCATTGTCCTCCGGATTCGGCTCGATAAACTGTGAACCGACGAGGATGAAGGCGTCGACCTGACGGGATTTCAGGAGCTCGAAGCTCGCCTTCTTATTTTCGAGCTCGAAGCCGGTGCAGCAGAGGATGGAATTATAGCCCTGGCTGCGCAGCTCGGTCTCGAGGAAGTTGATGGCACTCGCAAGGTACATATCGGTCGGGTCGGAGCACATGATGCCGATGGTCTTCATGGAACCGCGCCCGAGACCACGTGCATACGCGTTTGGTGTGTAGCCGTACTGGTCGATGACATCGAGCACCTTTTTACGGGTCTTCTCGGAGACGTTTTCCGCGCCGTTGATGACACGGGAGACGGAAGCGATGGAAACCCCGGCTACTTTCGAGATATCGTAAATATTCATACTGTTTCCTTCTTTGACGCTTCGCATGAAGAACGGTTACCAGGAAATGAGCTCTTTCGTGTAAGCGTTTACATTTTCCTTGATTATAACGAAAGAATGGTATAAAATCAATGCATTATATGCATTATCGACAATTTCGGAAGCATTTTCCGAGGCATGGGAGGCATGAATATGAATTTTCCGGATAGACCCTTTGATCTTGTAACCATGGGACAGCTGCTGCTTCGACTTTCGCCACCAGGAAACGAGCGTATCGCCCGTTCAGACGTGTTCGAGAAGAACGTCGGCGGTGCAGAGCTGAACGTAGCGGTAGGCGCCGCACTGCTCGGCCTTCATACCGGTATCATCTCGAAGCTTCCGGCACATGACCTCGGTCAGTTTATGAAGGGTACCATCCGAAGCTACGGCGTATCGGATGACTTCTTCATCTACGATCAGTCAGAGGATGCCAGAGTCGGCGTGTACTACTATGAGTATGGCGCATACCCGCGTAAGCCGCAGGTCATCTATGATCGCCGGAACTCGAGCTTCTTCTCCCTGAGTCTCGATGAGATCGATCCAGAGGTGTATAAGAGCACGAAGTGCTTCCATACGTCGGGGATCACCCTGGCACTGTCTCCACAGCTTCGTGAGACGACCATCGAGGCGATCAAGCGCTTCAAGGAAAATGGCGCGCTGATTTCCTTCGACGTGAACTTCCGTGGGAACCTCTGGAGTGGAGATGAAGCACGTGAGACGATTCTGAAGATTCTTCCGTATGTGGATGTTTTCTTCTGCTCCGAGTCGACGGCACAGCTTACCTTCCTGAAGACCGGAAGCTGCCGGGAGATGATCAAGAGCTTCACCGAGGAGTTCCCGATCAAGGCTGTATTTGCGACGCAGCGCACGGTACACAGCCCGAAGAGCCACGATTTCGGCTCCCTCGCCTACTGTGCAGAGCGTGACGCCTACTTCGAGGAGCCGACGTACGAGAACATCGATGTCGTCGATCGGATCGGATCCGGTGATGCGTATATTTCTGGTGCGCTCTATGGACTGATTCACTCAAACGGTGATGTTCAGGAGGCAGTGAAGTATGGTAATGCGACCTCTGCGATGAAGAATACCATCCCGGGCGATCTGCCGCAGAGCTCACTGAAGGAGATCGAGTCAGTTATCCGCGATCACTATTCCACTGGCTTCCACAGCGAGATGGATCGGTAATTCACATGATACCGAAGGGACGGCCCTTCGGAAATTCATGTCTGAACAGATCCATGGAACATCTGACATGAATATTAATTATGGATCGGGTGTTGACGATTCTGATTCAACGTGCTAAAGTACAGTCAATCGAATAAAACAAACCGATGACAGAGAGAAGTAGTTCATCCTGAATGTCAAAGAGAGCCGTCGATGATGAGAATACGGTACAGGATAGATGAGTGAATGGACTCTGGAGGGCGCTCCGAAAGGGATCGAGTAGGAAGCGACGGGTTCTGCACCGTTATCAGGCAGCACATATGCTGGTATGTGAAAAGTGACCGAAAGGTAAGATGAGTGGTACCACGGATTATAGATTAATTCGCCTCATGCAGAGAGAAATCTCCGCATGGGGCTTTTTTAGTACGAATCCATGAGAGGGCCACCCCGGAGGGGTGGAGAGGCTCGGGGATTTTCCGTGATACATCATATTTCGATCAGCTCCAGTTGAACGTCTACAGAGGGCGAGCGCCCGACATCATGGAGGTAAATATTATGAAGAAGCAGTTTATGGCAGCGACGATGGCAGCACTGATGGCAGCGACACTGGGGGCATGTGGTTCTTCCACTACACCGGCCGCGACGACGGCTGCGGAGACGAAGGCGGAGACCACGGAAGCTGCAGCAGATACAGCAGCTGCTACCGAGGCAGCCGAAGAAGCGGGAAAGGAATATAAGGTCGGTATCGTTCAGTTCATGGATCATCCGTCCCTCAATCAGATCGAGGAGAACGTGGAGAAGGAGCTGGATAAGATTTCCGAGGAGAAGGGCGTGAACTTTAATTATAAGGATTACACCTTCAACGGTCAGGGCGACGCAACGGTACTGAACCAGATCGCGAGTCAGCTGATTTCGGATGATGTAGACATCATCATCCCGATTGCAACTCCGGCAGCACAGGTTGTACAGTCCGCAGTGGAAGGCCAGGATATCCCGGTGGTATTCTCCGCCGTATCGGATCCGGTATCTGCGAAGCTGGTCGCGTCCATGGATGCGCCGGGCGCCAACATTACCGGAACCTCGGATGCGCTGAACACGAACGCGATCATGGATCTCATGCTGGCCGTGAATCCGGATACAGATTATGTCGGACTTCTGTACTCCAACTCGGAGGACTCCTCGAAGCAGCCGATCGAGGATGCGAAGAAGTATCTCGATGGAAAGGGCATCAAGTACATCGAGAAGACCGGTACGAAGACCGATGAGGTACAGGCAGCCGCCGATGCACTCGTCGCAGAAGGCGTGGATGCGGTATTTACACCGACCGACAACACGATCCAGCAGGCAGAGCTCGGTATCTATGAGAAGTTCCTCGAGGCGGGGATCCCGCACTACGCAGGCGCGGATTCCTTCGCACTGAACGGTGCCTTCATGGGCTATGGTGTCGATTATTCGAATCTCGGTGTCGCAACCGCAGACACCGTAGCGGAGATCCTCCTCGACGGTAAGGATACGGCAAGTCTCGCGGTCAAGACCTTCGATAATGGTATCGCGACCATCAATACCGACAGCTGCGAGGCACTGGGCCTTTCCCTCGATACCGTGAAGTCCGAGATCCAGGATCTCTGCACACAGATCGTTGAGACGAAGACTGAGAAGGAATTTGCAAACTAAATTGTAACAGTTCAGGCAGGCAGGGGACCCGGAGGGGCGGCAACGGAGGCCATACGTAGAGACCGTGTGAAATCAAGCCGGGTCCCCTTAGCGGCACTTGGTACATATCCATGCGCCTTTGGCGCGTGGATGCCCCCGGGCGGCGAGGCCGTTTTGCCACCTTGGTGGCAAAATCAAACGACGATGCCCGCGCCGTAGGCGCATCTGATGGCATCGTCTCTTTGGTGTTATCTCTCCCTGGAACCCTCTGCAACGCTGAGTTTTCATAAAGAAAACTCAGTGATTGCAGAGGGCCTAGTGCCGCTTAGGGTCCCCGGTTTAGATTGAACCGGTCTCGGAGTACTGTGCCTCCGTTGCCGCCCCTCTGGGTCCCCTGCCTGAACTGTTACACTAAATTAAAACTTTTTTTAGGAGGTATGAACCCTTGACTGGTTTTCTCACAGCGGGCATCATCCGCACGGCACTGGAGGTAGGTCTCGTCTACTCACTGGTGGCGCTTTCACTGTTTATCAGCTATTCCATCCTGAATATCTGTGATCTCTCTACCGACGGCTGCTACACCCTCGGCTGCGCGGTGGGCGCGGTCGTGACGATCGCAGGCCACCCCTTCCTCGCGATTTTCGCGGCGATGGCAGCGGGTGTCTGCTCGGGCTTTGTAATGGCGTTTCTGCAGACGAAGCTCGGTGTCGAGAGCATCCTCGCGGGGATCATCGTGAACACGGGCCTGTATACCGTGAATCTGGCCATCATGGGCTTCAGCTCAAACGTCTCTATCTTCGGCACGGACACGATTTTCACGCTCTTCGGAAAGCTGAGCAGCAGTAAGGCCTTCGCGAGCTGGAGCAAGCTGATCCTCCTTGCGGCGATCGTCCTCGTGGTCTGCCTGCTGATCCGCTGGTTCCTGAGCACGACCCTCGGTCTCTCGATTCGTGCGACGGGTGACAGCCCGGCGATGGTCCGTGCATCCTCCATCAACCCGGCGTTCACGATCACGGTCGGTCTCTGTGTGGCCAATGCCATCACCGGTCTTTCTGGATGCCTCATCGCGCAGTACAACAAAACCTGTGACATCAATCTCGGAACCGGTATGGTCACGATCGCCCTCGCGTCCCTCGTCATCGGCGAAACCCTCTTCGGAAAGCGGAAGATGATGGCGCGGATCCTCGGTATGGTCGTGGGCTCCTGCCTCTACCGCTTCATCATTTCCGTCGCGCTGCGTCTCAATGTTCCGACTGAGGCCTTCAAGCTGGTGTCGGCGGTGATCGTCGCGGTGGCGATCGCTGCACCGCGTGCGAAGGAGCTCGTCGCATTCAAGCATAAGCAGCTGAACGCGATCCGTGAACGTAAGTCCATGCAGGGAGGTAGATGAGATGCTGAAAATCGAACATATCTTTAAGACCTTCAATGCAGGCACCGTCAATGAAAAGCGTGCCATCTCGGATCTGTGCCTCACCCTCGAGGATGGGGATTTCGCCACCATCGTCGGTTCGAACGGCGCCGGCAAGTCAACGCTGTTCAATGCCATCGCCGGAACCTTCTACACGGACTCCGGCTATATCGAACTCGACGGGGAGGACATCACCTTCGTTCCGGAACATGTCCGCAGCCGCTATATCGGACGCCTCTTTCAGGATCCGCTGATGGGCACGGCACCCCACATGACGATCGAGGAGAACCTCTCGGTGGCCTATCTTCGGGCCAGCGAGCATAAGAAGGGACTCTTCAGCTATGTGACGAAGAAGGACCGCGAAGCCTTCCGGGAGCAGCTGTCGCTCCTCGACATGGGACTTGAGGACCGGATGAGCCAGCCGGTTGGACTGCTGTCCGGCGGTCAGCGCCAGGCGCTGACCCTGCTGATGGCCACCATGGTCACGCCGAAGATTCTTATGCTCGATGAGCATACGGCGGCTCTCGACCCGTCGACGGCGAAGAAGGTGCTGGAGCTCACGAAGAAGATTGTGAAGGAGCGGAACATCAGCTGCCTCATGGTCACCCACAACATGAACCAGGCGCTGGAGCTCGGGAACCGGACACTGATGATGAACAGCGGAAACATTGTCTTCGATGTACGTGGCGAGGAAAGAGCGAGCATGAGTGTCAACGATCTCCTCGAGCGTTTCGCCGAGGGTGCCGGTAAGGAGATGAACAACGACCGTATCCTCCTTTCGACGAAGGAAGCTATCTGATACATATTGTAACGCGGGTTTCAAATGGTATATAATTATAGTATCAACAGGTAATCACATCAGGAGGCAACTATGATTAAGAAGCAATTCGTCATTACGATCGGCAGACAGTATGGTTCCGGCGGACGCCTCGTAGGTAAGCGTCTCGCGGAGGATCTCGGCATTCATTTTTATGATGATGATATTCTGAAGCTCACCTCGGAGAAGACCGCGATCGGTGAGCAGTATTTCCGTATGGCAGACGAGAAGGCAGGACGGAACTTCCTGTTTAAGGCCCTGTACGGTCTGAAGCCGGACATCGGGAAGCCGAACACCCAGGAGAATATCGTTTCTCCGGAGAATCTGTTTCGCTTCCAGGCAGAGGTGATCCGTGATATCGCCTCGAAGGAGAGCTGCATCATCGCCGGACGCTGCAGTAATTACATCCTGACTGAGGCGGATATGGAGAACCATGTCGATTTCTTCGTCTATGCAGATCTCGTAACCCGTACGAAGCGCGTCATGGACTACGATAAGGTCAACGAAGAGGAGGCTCTCCGCCGCATCCGTAAGATCGATAAGGAGCGGAAGGACTACCATAAGTACTACACCGGTGAGGACTGGATGCAGCCGGATAATTATGATCTGATGATCAACGCGAGCCGCATCGACTTCGACGAGATGGAAGTCCTGATGAAGAACTACATGACGATGAGAGGATTTATCGACTGATGAAGAAAACCATACATGCAGCACAGCATCCCCTGAAGGGGAGCCTGACGGTGCCGGGAGACAAGAGCATTTCGCATCGTGCCGTCATGCTGGGTGCCCTCAGCGAGGGTGACACCCACGTGAGCGGTTTCCTGAATGGTGCGGACTGTCTATCGACGATTGACTGCTTCCGACATATGGGTATCGCCATCGAGCTTGACCAGCGTGAGACCGAGGTCGTGATTCACGGCCGCGGTCTTCGTGGTTTACAGAAGCCGGATAGAATGCTCGACTGCGGAAACTCGGGTACCACGACGAGACTTATTTCCGGCATCCTGGCCGCGCAGGACTTCGATTCCGAGCTGACGGGAGATGAGAGCATACAGAAGCGCCCGATGAAGCGCATCATGATCCCGCTTCAGGCGATGGGGGCGGATATCCGCTCGATTCGAGAGAACGGCTGTGCACCGCTCGCGATCCACGGGCAGAAGCTGCACGGGATCCGCTACAACTCCCCGGTTGCCAGTGCCCAGGTGAAGTCCTCGATCCTGTTCGCCGGCCTCTACGCGGAGCGTCCGACCACGGTGATCGAGCCGGCCCTGTCCCGCGACCACAGTGAGCGCATGCTGCGTGCGCTGGGGGCGGATGTCTCCACCCGGCTGCTTCCGGATGGACGGGCGGAGATCACGCTGCAGCCGGGTGCGAAGCTCACCGCGCTGCCGGAGACACTGGAGGTACCGGGTGATATCTCCTCGGCAGCCTACTTCATCTCGGCGGCGCTGCTCGTGCCGGGCTCGGATGTGCTCATTCGAAACGTTGGCATCAACGACACGCGTGCGGGTATCCTCGATGCCTATGCTGCGATGGGTGCGGACATCACACTGGAGAATCGTCGTCTCGCCGGCTTCGAGGACGTCGCAGATCTCCATGTCCGCTACAGTGCCTCGCTGCACGGCACCGAAATTTCTGGTGCGATGATCCCACGTCTCATCGATGAGCTCCCGGTCATCGCCGCGGTCGCCGCGGGTGCGGACGGTCGCACGGTCTTCCGTGATGCGCAGGAGCTGAAGGTAAAGGAGTCAAACCGCATCGCTGTGATGGTCGAGGGCCTGCGTGCGCTTGGTATCTCTGCAGAGGAGACGGAAGACGGCATGATCATCGAGGGACGGGGCAGTGACCTTCGTGTTGGCTCCGGCACCATCGACACGCATAAGGACCACCGCATCGCGATGACCTTCGCGGTCCTCGCCCTCGCCGGTGATGAGCGCACCGCCGTCGAGCTCCTCGACGCGGACTGCATCAATATTTCATATCCGACGTTCTACGACGACCTGAAGGATCTGCTGTGACGAACATCGAGCCCCTCCGGGGGCTCGAAAAAAATATAAAAAAGTAGTTGACTTTCGGGAGGGTGACTGTTATAGTAATCGAGTCGCCTTGAGCGACACAAATATGGCGGATTGGTCAAGAGGCTAAGACGCAGCCCTCTCACGGCTGAATCCCGGGTTCGATTCCCGGATCCGTCATTTAAAACTTTATATCACATGGCGGATTGGTCAAGAGGCTAAGACGCAGCCCTCTCACGGCTGAATCCCGGGTTCGATTCCCGGATCCGTCACTTAAAACTTTATATAGCATGGCGGATTGGTCAAGAGGCTAAGACGCAGCCCTCTCACGGCTGAATCCCGGGTTCGATTCCCGGATCCGTCACTTCATGAGCTTCAGGTTTTCCTGGAGCTTTTTGTTCGCTCATTTTTATTCCAGTTGGTCCCGGATTCGCCGAGGAAAGGATGCTCATCTACAGACGGTATATCATCCAGACCACGATTGTTTTCCGTAAATAGCGTAAATGCTAAAATAGAAGAAATGTTAACACAAAAGAAATGTGGGAACAGATCCGGGATATATGATAGAATTTAATGAGAATTAGGAAATGGATCCCTTGCGTATGGATTTGAGGATTACGTATGTCGGATGAAAGATCTATGAGTATCCAGGCCGATCGATGAGTTGTTGGAGGTAGAAGTATGGTCAAGAACGAGAAACTGAAGCTTCCGGTAGGAATTGATGGATTCGAGAAGATCCGTCGTAACGGTTTTTACTATATCGACAAAACAAAATTAATCGAACAGTTATTTTTTAACTGGGGCGAGGTGAATTTATTCACACGTCCGCGCCGTTTCGGAAAGACGCTTAATATGAGTATGCTGAAGTGCTTTTTTGAAATCGGAATGGATCCGTCGCTTTTTGATGGGCTTTATATTACTGAGAATAAGGAACTGTGCGAGCAACATCAGGGACAGTATCCGGTCATTTTTCTTTCTCTGAAAAATGTCGAAGGCAATGACTTCGAGAGCGCAAAGTACCAGATGATGGAATTGATCTCGAAGGAAGCTATACGACATAGCTCTTTAAGAGAAAGCGAAGCCATGGATGAAAATGCGAAAAAGGCATATGAAGCACTGACCACGTTTTCAGACGGGCGATATCAAATGACGGAGGAATCACTGCTTAGCTCATTACAGACGCTTTCCGAGCTATTATCGACACATTATCATAAAAAGACGGTTATCCTGATTGATGAATACGATGTACCGTTAGACAAGGCATTCCAGCATGGTTACTATAAGGATATGGTTTCGCTTATCAGGACGATGTTCGGGAAGGCGCTGAAAAGCAATTCTGCACTCGCATTCGCGGTATTGACAGGTTGCCTCCGCGTTTCAAAGGAAAGTATCTTTACCGGCCTCAACAATTTTAAGATCCTGTCGATCACGGATACGCGTTTTGATGAGCAGTTCGGTTTTACGGATACGGAAGTACGGAAACTGCTTTTCGATTATCATCTGGAAGATCGCTTCGAAGAAGTGAAGGAGTGGTACGATGGATACAGATTCGGAAATGCAGACGTGTACTGTCCGTGGGATGTAATAAATTTTGTGGACCGCGCGAAGGATGACAAAGAAGCGAAACCGGAAGCGTACTGGATCAACACGAGCGGAAATGACCTCGTAAAGCGCTTCATCGATAAAGCAAATAAAACAACAAAGAGTGAGATCGAACGCCTGATAAATGGCGAAGCCATCGAAAAGGAGCTTCGACTGGATCTCACGTATGAAGAGATCGATCAGAGCATCGAGAATCTATGGAGTGTACTTTTTACGACCGGGTATTTGACGCAGAGTGGAAGAGACGAAAGCGGAGCCTATCGGCTGATTATTCCAAACCGGGAAGTGCGTGAAGTATTCAGACTTCAAATCAACGAATGGTTTAAAAAGTCGATCTTCAGTAACACGGCACGTCTCACAGCATTCTGGAAAGCTTTTGAAGAAGGAGATACAGAAGGTATCGAGCAGTATTTAAACCGCATACTAAGTAATTCCATCAGTGTTTTTGACACGAAAGCAAGAAAAGAAGAGAAGGAAATCTCTTATCATAATCTTCTCGTTGGTATCCTTACCGGAAACGCAGACTGGCTTGTGAAGTCAAACGTCGAAGCCGGAGAAGGATTTGCAGATATCATCGTAGAAACGGATGATCCGGATGCGGGAATCGTCGTAGAGCTAAAATATACGAAAAACTTTGACGATATGAAGATGACTTGTCAAAAGGCTATCGATCAGATCAGGGATCGCCGTTATCAGGAGTATCTATTGAACGATGACCGGAAGAACATCCGTCTGTATGGCATTACCTTCTGTAAAAAACGGTGCTGTGCAATCAGTGAAAAACTGTGAGAGGTTGAGATTTATGATGGTCACGCGATCACTTTGTAATTTTCTCAAAAATATGTATCTGACCTGTGGAATGTTAACTGTACCCTAACCCGCGCATTTATGCTAAAGTATGCTCTATGTTGAAGATCAGGCGGACGGGCGCAGCGCCCGTCATGGATATCATAAAAACGGAAAACCCGGATGGGAGTGCGCTCCTCTATATGCAGATTCCGGCGATCCGGGCGACGGGGATCGTCGAGCATGCGTTTTCCACACGAATCGGCGGGACGAGCCAGGGCATCTTTAGCTCGATGAATCTGCGCTTCGGGCATGGCGATGAGGATGCGCGGGTGCGCGAGAACTTTCACCGGATGGCGTCGGTGCTGGGGACTGATGAGGCACACATGGTGCTCACGAAGCAGACGCATACGACGAACGTCCGGGTCGTCACCGCGGCGGATGCGGGCTACGGCGTCGTGCGGGAGCGTCCGTACGATGACGTCGATGGTCTGATCACGGATGTGCCGGGGCTCGCCCTCGGGATCTTCGCGGCGGACTGTGTGCCGTTGCTGTTCGTCGATCCGGTGCACCACGTGATCGGCGCGAGTCACTCCGGCTGGCGCGGCACGGTTAAGCGTATGGGCGAGGTCACGATTCGGGCAATGCAGGCGACCTACGGGTCGGTGCCTTCGGATCTCATCTGTGCCATCGGGCCGAGCATCTGCCGGGACTGCTATGAGGTCTCGGAGGATGTGGCGGAGCAATTCAGAACGGCCTTTCCGGGACATGCTGCGGAGATTCTGCGTGACGATGGGCTCAATGCAGCCGGCGAGCAGAAGTTTCATCTCGATCTCTGGGCGGCGAACCGCATCGTGCTCGAGGAAGCGGGCGTCCCGGCAGCACAGATCAGTGTGACGGATATCTGTACAAACTGTAATCCTGCGTTGCTGTTCAGTCATCGCTATACGCATGGGCTCCGGGGGAATAATGGTGTATTTATCATGCTGAAGTAGAGGTGTTATTATGAATTTACCGATTGCAATTTTACTGATCGTGGGGATCGCGGCGCTGACGGTCTATATCTTCCGTCATGCGATGAAGAAGGAGGATCTCGGGAAGGATGGCTGCTCCGGCTACAAGGGCTGCGCGTCCTGCGCGGCGTCCGAGTACTGCAACCATATCACGAGCCTCGAGAAGTTCGCGGATGAGCGGGACAAGGAAAAGAAGACGAAGAAGTAAAGATCGTTTATCCGACGGCGGCGTCCGTAGATGAGCGGGACAGGGAAAGAAGTAAAGATCGTTTATCCGAGGGTGGCGTCCCCGGATGAGCAGGACAGAGAAAAGAAGACGAGGACATGAAGATCATTCATCAGACAGCGGAGTATGTGGTCGTCTGCAAGGCGGCCGGTGAGGATTCGGAGCATGATCTGCCGGAGATGCTCGCGGAGCAGAACGGCGATCGGGCGACGGATTATTATGTCGTGCACCGGCTCGACCAGGCGGTGGCGGGGCTTCTGGTACTGGCACGGAATCGCGTGACGGCGGCGGAGCTGAGCCGCCAGCTGACGGAGAACAGTCTTCGAAAGACCTACCTCTGTGTCGTTCCGGGGGTGCCGGCGCCGGCGAGTGGGGAGATGCAGGACCTTCTCTATCAGGATAAGATGAAGAGGAAAATGTTTCCGGTGAAGCGGAAGCGTGCCGGCGTGAAGGAGGCGTCGCTCCGCTATCATGTGCTGGAGACGAAGCTGATGAACACCACGGTCACGTCATCGAAGCAGGAAGATACTGCGGCAGTGGGTGCATCGCAGCTCACGCTCGTCGAGGTGGAGCTTCAGACGGGCCGCTTCCATCAGATCCGCTGTCAGTTCGCGGCGCGGAAGCTGCCGCTCGTCGGGGATGGAAAGTATGGCTCGCGGGTGCGGAGTCCGCATCTCGCGCTGTTCTGCCGTCAGCTTTCGTTTTATGATGCGACGGAGAAGAAGGAGTGTTCCTTCACGGCAGCGCCACCGGCGGAGTTTCCATGGGAGATTTTTTATGACTGAATTCGAATTTCTGGACATCATGCATCGGGCGGAGATGCTGAAAAATAATACACGGCACAGCTGGACCTCGCAGGATCGGCATGAGTCGGTGGCAGAGCACAGCTGGCGGCTTGCGTTCATGGTGCTCATGTACAGCTACGAGCTGAAGAAGGAGTTTCCGGAGGTCGACATCGACAAGGTGCTTCGGATGTGTATCATCCATGACCTCGGGGAAGCCTTCACCGGCGATATCCCGTCGTTTTACAAGACGGATGCGGATTCGGTGAAGGAGTCGGACATCCTGCTTGACTGGTTCCGCTCGATGCCGGCGCCGTTTGACACGGAGCTTCCGGCGCTCTGGGAGGAGATGGAGGCGCTTGAGACGACCGAGGCGCGCATCTACAAAGCCTTCGATAAGATCGAGGCGGTGGTGCAGCACGATGAGGCGAAGCTCAGCACCTGGCTCCCGCTCGAGCGCGAGCTGCAGCTCACGTACGGCGCGGAGAATATGAAGTTTTCGAGGAAGCTTCAGAAGCTTCGCGCTGTGATCGATGAGGAAACACGGAAGAAGATCGCAGAGGGCAGGTAAGACCAGCAGCCGCGCTGGACAGGATCGATAGAAGTGGCCCGGCGGCGGACATGGTTGACAGAAGCGGGCAGCGAGCGGAGATGTTTTCGCCCGCGCGGACGGCACGCGATACGCATCAGCGATGAGAGGATGTACATATGAAGGATTACGAGCCGGAACGGCAGCCATCGATTGAAATCTCAACACAGGCGTCGGCAGATCAGCATTGGCAGACGCTCGACCGGAGCACGCTCGCACCGCGCTCCGTGCTGCTCTACGCGGAGCGGCTGTCGGAGGCGGTCGATCTCAGGCCAATGCTGTCGACCGGTCTGATCATGGCGGTGCAGGTGGCGGGTGATCCCGCGGAGGATGGTGCCGTACTGGATTTTGCTTACGTGCAGGGTCTTCGGAAGCAGTGCATCGCGGAAGATGTGCCGTTTCACTTTGCGGGCACCGGCGCGAACTTTCAGATGAAGGGGCGGATGTTCCACATTCCGGCGAAGCTGCAGGCCTCGCAGGCGGCGAAGGCGGAGCTGGAGTATTTCCCGATCTGCCTCGCGATGAACGCACCGGTGCCGGCATTGGCCCAGGACTTATCAGAGGATGCAGGGAAGGCGGCGAAGATCGACACGACGTCCGTGGAGACGCGTAAGCCGCAGCGAAGCTACGCAGGCAGAAGGTCCGTACAGACCGGTGGATGGGAAGCAATGGGCCATGCACCGTCGATGTTTGATCAGATGTCGGGTGGTCAGGATCGTGGAAGATCGATGCCCGGTGTCGCAGTTGCGCTGCCGGATGCGGATGGCTTTGCGCCGGTGAGCTTCAATCCTTTCGAGGATGGGGAGGATACGGCGCAGGAAAATGCGCATCCGGAGGACGAGGACCCGACGTTTTTCGGCTCGCCGGAGCATCCGAGTGTGAAAAATCTGCACTATACGATCGAGGTCTCGGATGACGATGATGATTATCAGGGGGCCAGTGCCGAGGATCATCGGCAGCTCGAGGAGAGTGAGCGGGCGCGGAAATCCGGTGCCCAGGTGCAGTTTCTTCAGGAGTCGCTGCGACTCACCGAGGATGGAGGTCATCCCTGACCAGGCGATGGCGCGCCTCTTCGAGCGCCTCGCACAGAGTAAATTCCGGTCCGGCTTCCATCTTCGGGCGCAGGAGCGCGCCTACTTCGAGAAGCAGGGGCGTGCGAAGATCGAGGAGCATGCGCGGGATTTCATCCGGGAGCGTCTGGCACCGGCAGAACCGCGTAACGATGGGAAGCAGACCCCGTGGCGGGGGCACCCGGTCTTCATCGCGCAGCATGCCACCGGCTGCTGCTGTCGCGGCTGCCTCAGTAAGTGGCATCACATCCCGCCGCATCGGGCGCTCCGTGAGGACGAGCAGCGCTACATCGTTTCGGTGCTGATGTGCTGGATCGACCGGGAGATGAAAGCGTAAAAGCGAGGCCCCGGAGGGGCGGCGACGGAGGCACAGTACTCCGAGACTGGTTCAATCTAAGCCGGGGACCCTAAGCGGCACTAGGCCCTCTGCCTGAACGATACAGCAACGTTTCAGGTGTCACGAAAAGAACTTGCATATACAGGTCGTGCGTGCTACATTTTTTAATTATTGAAATGAACTGGGCGGTGTCAGCATCACTGGCAGTATGTCCAGATTTAGGGGGTAAGTATGGGACTGATCATTCCAAAGGATTATGATCCGCGTCTTTCTGTGCGTGAGACACAGGAGGCAATCAAGTATATCAGAGATACATTTCAGAAGGAGTTCGGTCGGGAGATGAATCTCAGCCGTATCTCTGCGCCGCTTTTCGTGCCGAAGAGCTCGGGTCTCAATGATGATCTGAACGGTTATGAGCGTCCGGTCAGCTTCGATGTTCCATGGTGGCCGGATGAGACGATCGAGGTCGTGCATTCGCTGGCGAAGTGGAAGAGAATGGCACTGAAGAAATACGGCTTCAAGCCGGGCGAGGGTCTCTATACCAACATGAACGCGATTCGTCGCGATGAGGAGCTCGATAATCTGCACAGTTGCTATGTCGATCAGTGGGACTGGGAGATGGTCATCAACAAGGAGGACCGGAACACCACGACCCTCGAGGGTACGGTACGTATGATCTTCCGTATCATCAAGCACATGGAGCATGAGGTATGGTACAAGTATCCGAATGCGGTCAACAAGCTGCCGGATGATATTTACTTCATCGATTCCGAGACACTGCTTCAGATGTACCCGGATAAGACGCCGAAGGAGCGCGAGAACGCAATCTGTAAGGAGCATGGCTGTGTGTTCATCAGTCGCATCGGTGATAAGCTGTCAAACGGGGAGCCGCACGATGGTCGTGCACCGGACTATGATGACTGGGCACTGAACGGCGACATCCTGTTCTGGTATCCGACGCTCGACTGTGCACTGGAGATCAGCTCCATGGGTATTCGTGTCGACGAGATGTCGCTGCGTGCGCAGCTGAAGAAGGCCGGCTGTGAGGAGCGTGCAAATCTTCCATACCATAAGATGCTGCTCGAGGGTGAGCTTCCGTACACCATCGGTGGTGGTATCGGTCAGTCGCGTCTCTGCATGCTTCTGCTGAATCGTGCGCACGTCGGTGAGGTACAGGCCAGCATCTGGCCGCAGGAGATGATCGATACCTGCCGCGAGCATAACATCATCCTTCTGTAATTACTTCTGAATAATTCAGCTATGGACCCCTGAGGGCCGGCAACGGATGCACAGTACTCCGAGACCGGTGAACTCTAAGCCGGGGACCCTAAGCGGCACTAGGCCCTCTGCAATCGCCGAGTTTTCTTTATGAAAACTCGACGTTGCAGAGGGGGCTAAGGAAAATGTACCAAGTGCCGCTAAGGGGACCCGTCTTGATTTCACACGGTCTCTCTGTATGGCATCCGTTGTCGGCCCTCCGTGTCTATAGCAGAATGAGGTTTGAAATCTCATGCCGGTCGATGATATAATAGAATGAAAAGCAATTCAGAAAGGAGGGCAGAGTGATGGCGACGAGGAGAATGCAGAAGCTGAGTGCGGTATGGATGCTGCTGGCTGTGCTCTGTCTTTTACTGATCACGCCTTTTCGTAATATCTCTGCACTTCGTGTGAACGGGGAAAGCAGTGTGGCTACGCATCAGATTTCTGCGGAGGATTCACTGACGGCGCGGATCGAGGAGGGGAAGCTTTCGGATATGGCGGAGCTTCGTCACTTTCTGAATGTGACGATCGAGAAAAGCGGCAGCAGAACGCGTATGGCCCAGCGCTTCGATGAGGGTAGTGATGCGCTGCTTCGTCGTGATTTTGCGCTGAAAGCTGTGAATGCTTTTCGATGTCATGAATTTCTCGAGCACGGGGCTTCACGTTCACCGCTGTCCATCCTGACGGTTCTGGATTCGGTTCGACTTCTGAATTAAATACTCTTTTCAATTTCGTGCGATAAAGTACCGGACGATGATCGATACATACAGGCTTATCCAGTCTATGTATAGGGGTTCGGTCGATACGATCATGCACTGCATGTCCGTCGAGTGGGGCAGGCATGATGATGTAAACATTGAAAAGAGGTTCTATATGAAGGAAACGCGTAGAGCGTTCATGCATCGTCACCCGATCATGTACGCCATCATGACGGCGCTTTCCTTTCTTCTGATTTTATATTTCACGGCACATGTTACACAGGGAATCGAGATCCCGGGCTATGGCGGACTGCTTCTTCGTGAAGAGTCGGCGCTGATTCTCACCATGCTCGTACTGGCGGGCTTCGGTATGCTGCAGGAGATTCCGTGGGAGCAGGATAATTTCATGGATACGCTGAAGGCGGGTGGTTTCGTCCTTCTGCTGGATGCGCTTCTTCTTCAGTATGAGCGTATCCTGATGATCGAGAATGACGCCCTGCCATGGACACAGATACTGATTTTCCTCGCCTTTATCTTCCTGGTGGGGCTCCTGGAGGAGACGGTCTTCCGGGGCATCATCGAGGAAACACTGATCCGCAGCTTCCGGCCGATTGCGCTCGGTCGGCTGCAGGCAGCCTATCTGACCGGTCTTCTTTTCGGCCTCGCCCATGTCATCAACATGAGCTGGGCAGCGGATCCGATGGCCGTCGTTTTCCAGATGGTGCAGAATGTAGTCATTGGCATCTATCTGAGTCTCATCTATGCTCGTGCGCGGAATGTTCTCGCGATGATTTTCCTGCACGCCTTTTATGATTTCACTTCCCTCATGATGTCCGGTATTTATGGGATCGGCAGCATGCAGCAGGGAGTCGAGGCGATGAACGCGACGAGCCTCTGGGTGCTCCTCATCTATCTCGGACCGATCGTCTACCTCACGATCCGGATCCTCGTCGATGTACATCGGCAGAAGCTTCGCGAGCGTGGCACGGAGGTGGCGGAGCGCAGTCACGAAAGTAAGCAGGCCTACGCGTGAGCTGATTCATACATAATATCAGAAGAAAAAACGTCGTCAGCAAAAAGCTGCCGTTCTGCCCCGGGATTTCGGAGTGGGACGACAGCTTTTTCAGTGCAGATAAGCTTAAGAATTTCGTAAGGGGGTCTGACCCCATTAAATTTTTATAAACAGAATCTAAACAGAAGTTTATGGGGTCAGACCCCATAAACTGACGTCAGGCGATGCCGACGGAGGCCTTCGCGAGCTGGTCGACGAGCTCGTTGAAGCGGACGCCGGTGTGTGCCGCAACCTTCTGGAAACGGATCTCGATGCGTGGTCGGATCGCCTCGATGAAGGCCTTGTATGCACGTGTGCCTTCCTTGTTCGTTTTCCACTGGCCGTTCGCCCACATCTCGATGCCCATATAATCATAGAAGATCGTGATGCTCGCGATGCCGGCATCGGCTGCCGCCTGTATCGCCGCCATCGAGCCATGAATCTCGCCCGCGACGTTCCGCATCGTACGTAAGGTCTCGTCTCGTCCGTGCCCCTGAAGCGGGCGAATGCTTCCGTCCCGACACAGCAGCACCCCGCCATAACCATAGACACCCGTCGAGAGATTGAAGCTGCCATCAACGTACGCGAGCGCCTCGGTCTCGACCGCTGAAAGCTCCTGCATCACATCCTCCCGCGTCACATCCGAGACGGAATGGAAGAGCGGGCCCTTCGGAGCGATGGCCGTTCGGCTGGAAGAGGCCTTCGCACCGCCTGCAGACGATGGGATCGCGCTTCGTCTGGAAATGGACGTTTTCGCAGATTCGGTAGAACGTTGAGGTTTCATACTTCTGGAAGCGACAGAAGCGGAAACAGACGACGAATCCGAAACTTCCGGCACATCAAACGGCAATTGCAGATCATAGCCATCTGCCTTCACAAATGCCTCTGCCTCCGCCCGGGTTTTAAACTTCTTAAAGACCGCACCGGCTGCACCGGTCACCTCTCTCTGGCAGTCACTCCAGTTCTCATAAACACCCGGATGACGCCCCTTCTGCACTGCATAATAAAACTTCATATTTAGATGAACTCCATTTTCTGATTTCGTATTCCGTTATTCTAGCATGGTTTCGCTTGAACTGCAGATAAAAAACGAAGGCCCTCCGGTTCCCTGCTTGATCAGTACACGTGTGAACAGTAACGGCTCCCCTTTCGTAAACACTCAGTTTATACGAATTTAATACTGCAGTGCCGCCTTTCGTGCTATAATTTCCATGTTTTAAACACAGGAGGTTGCTATGTCTCAGAAATACAGTGCACTATTAATGGATCTCGATGGAACGCTCGTGAACACGCTCTACAGTCTCCAGGACACCATGAATAAAACCATGGATGAGCTGGGCCTCGACCGCATCACGCTCGAGCAGACGAAGAAGTTCGTCGGAAACGGCGGTGAGAAGTTCGTCGAGCGCGCCCTGGCGGCCACGGCGGACCGTTACTATAGAGAAGCGGAGAAGTGGGAGGAGAAGGACGAGGACCGGGCGATCGATCTCGACCAGAAGGCGGATGAGGTGATGGAGCTTTTCGATGACGCCTGGAACCTGTACATGGATTTCTTCCAGGAGAACTGCACCTACAAGGCGGAGCCGTATCCGGGGCTGAAGGCCTGTCTCGATGAACTGAAGGCGGAGGGCTGGAAGCTCGCCTGTATCACGAACAAGTCGCTGCATGAAGCCATCAAGGTCCTCGATACTGCCTATGGCGCCGGCTACTTCGATTATATCTCGGGCGATGACGGCACCCATCCGCTGAAGCCGGACACCGGCGTCGTCGATGATGCCCTCGCGCACATCGGAAAGACTGCAGCGGACTGCCTCTATGTCGGCGACACGAACACGGATATGGAAACGGCGAAGCGCGCAGGCATCCCGTCCATCGGCTGCATCTACGGCTTCCGGACGCAGGAGGAGCTCGAGGAGAGTGGCGCAGCGATCTGTATCGAGCAGGCCGCAGACCTTCGGAAGGCGATCGACTACCTTTCTGAGTGAGCCCTTTCTTCCACTGTACGATCGCTTCCGCATCCGAAGGAGAGGCCAATGCAGGCGGCCTCAACTCTTAAATCTTTCGAAACTCTTCGGATTGCGGAGCTGCTTGATTGACAAGCGGAAATGCACTGACTATACTTAGCAGTGTTATAAAGAGAGTGCTAATAAACCGTGAGGTACGATTGTATTATGCTACCGGAGCTTATGGGCCGGGTATGTACCGTACGGTCGTTTGCATTGTCCTGATAAATGACATGATGACTGGAAGGAGTAATCATATGACACGTATAGATATCGTATCCGGTTTCCTCGGAGCCGGAAAGACCACCTTCATTCAGCGCCTGCTGGATGAGGCCTTAAAGACGGAGAAGGTTGTGCTGATCGAGAACGAGTTTGGTGAGATCGGCATCGACGGCGGTTTCCTGAAGGATGCCGGCATCGAGATCCGTGAGATGAACCAGGGCTGCATCTGCTGCTCACTGGTTGGTAATTTTGAGAAGTCTCTGCAGGAGGTTGTGGAGACATATAAGCCGGATCGTATCATCATCGAGCCGTCTGGTGTCGGCAAGCTGTCGGACATCATCGGTGCGGTGAAGGCGGTTTCCGCTAACCTCGATGTCGAGCTGGATGCGGCGGTGACCATCGTGGATGCACAGAAGGCGAAGCTCTACTCGAAGAACTTCGGCGAGTTCTTTAACAACCAGATTCTCTATGCAGGTACCGTCGTGCTGTCGAGAACCGATATTGCAGCCGAGGAGAAGGTCGATACTGCGGTGAAGATCGTGAAGGAGATCAATCCGAAGGCACAGGTCGTGACGACCCCGGAGGCACAGCTCAGCGGTGAGCAGCTCATCCGTATCATCTCCGGTAAGGATGATCTCGAGGAGTCCATGATGAAGGAAGTCATGGAGAGAGTCCATGCACATGAGGGTGAGGAAGAGGACGACGATGATCACGATGTGATCGAGACCCTCGATAATGGCATCACCATCCACCATCATCACGATCACCATCACCATCATCACCATCACCATGATCACGATCACGAGCATGAGCATGACGAGGACGAGCACTGCTGCCACCACGGCCATGACGATGAGGACCATGATCATGAGGAGCACGAGCACTATCACCACGATCATGATGAGGACGAGCACTGCTGCTGCCACCACGATCACGAGGATGAGGACCATGATCACGAGGAGCACGAGCACCATCACCACGAGCATGACGAGCACGGCCACTGCTGCTGCCATGACCATGACGCGGACGAAGTATTCACGAACTGGGGCATGGAAACCCCGCATCCGTTTAGTAAGTCGAAGCTCGAGTCCATCCTTCACGAGATGGCCGAGGGTGAGACCTACGGCACCGTCATCCGCTGCAAGGGTATGCTCGAGGATGCGGAGAACCGTGGTCACTGGATGTACTTTGACCTCGTACCGGGTCAGACCGATGTACGGGAGGGCTCTCCGGAGTTCACCGGTAAGGTCGTCGTGATCGGCGCTCATCTCGATGAAGAAGCACTGAAGCACGCATTCTGCGAATAAATAGGAGTTTTTATGGCAACAAGTGATAATTACGAGTTACAGGATGATCAGATTCCTGTATTCCTGATCAACGGCTTCCTCGAGGCCGGCAAGACCGAGTTCATCAAGTACACCATGGCCCAGGATTATTTCCAGACCGAGGGCACGACCCTGCTTCTCCTCTGCGAGGAGGGTGAGTCCGAGTACGAGGAGGCAGAGCTCCTGAAGTACCATACGGTCGCGATCCGCATGGAGAAGGAGACCGACTTCAACGAGGCGTACCTCTCGAAGCTGCAGGCAGAGTATAAACCGGAGCGTATCATCATCGAGTGGAACGGTATGTGGAACCAGGATGATCTCTACGACGGTCCGATGTCCGAGCAGGAGCTTGCGAAGGATCAGGGACGTCCGGCGAACTACGCGCTGTCGATGCCGGAGAGCTGGGTGATTTACCAGGTCATCACCATCATGGATGGATCCACCCTCGGCATCTACATCAATAACAACAATATGCGCAGCTTCCTCGGACAGATGCTCCGGGAGGCGGAGCTCGCGATCGTGAACCGCTGTGATGACGTTTCCAGCGATCAGCTGGTGGACTTCCGTCGTAAGATCCGTGCGATGGGACAGGGGGCAATGCTGATCCTCGAGGACAAGAATGGCGAGATCCAGCAGGACATGCTCCCGGAGGATCTGCCATATGACCTCGCGGCCGACAGCATTGACCTGAAGCCGGAGGACTACGGCATCTGGTTCGTCGACTGCATGGATAACCCGGAGCGCTATATCGGAAAGAAGATCACGTTCACCGGTATGGTTCTGAAGCGCCGCGGTATGCCGTCGAACGAGTTCATCCCAGGCCGTATGGCGATGACCTGCTGCGCACAGGATATGACCTTCCTCGGCTTCGTAACGAAGGGCGATCCGGCCGTGATCGCGCCGTATAACACGAGAGACTGGGCGAAGCTCACGGCGACTGTTTCGATGGAAGAGCGGGAGGAGTACAGCGGCGAGGGCCCTGTGCTGGAGCTCGAGTCGATCGTTCGGACCGGTCCGATCGATGATGTCGTCACATTCTAATAAAGATTCTGAAACGAAAACTTCTGAAATCAGGAGTGAGTTTAAAACGAAAGCCGTGGCAGATGCTGCGGCTTTTATTTATGTTTTGAGCCGGTCGGTTAAACGATCAGAGCTATAGAAGATATAAACACAGGTGATTGCCTGCGCCTTTTCTATAATTCATCCTTGCATTTGAAAAAATACGCGCTATAATACATTCATAACTAATCCACTTTAAAGTGTTAAAGCTTCTAAGACTTTAAAGAATAAAAGCGGATGAGAAAGAGGAGATGCATTATGAAAAAGATGAACAGATTTACAGCGATTTCCATGGCCGCGATGATGGCTGTGGCTTCCTTAAGTGCCTGTGGCTCCAGCTCCACACCGACCGCGACGACCGCGGCAGCAGCAGAGACGACGGCAGCCGCAGCAGAGACCGATGCGACGACCGCAGCGGCAGCCGAGGCGACCGACGGTAAGACCTATAAGATCGGCGTACTCCAGCTCGTACAGCATGCGGCGCTCGATAAGGCAAACGAGGGCTTCGTAAAGGCTCTCGATGATTCGGGTATTTCCTATGAAATCGATCAGCAGAACGCGTCCGGTGAGCAGTCTGCCTGCCAGACCATCGCTGAGAAGTTCGTAAATGATGGAGATGACCTTATCTATGCGATCGCGACGCCGGCAGCACAGGCCGCTTCCGCGGCGACGACCACCATCCCGATCGTTCTTTCCGCGGTAACCGATCCGGCAGAGTCCGGCCTTGTAGCTTCCAACGACGCGCCTGGCGGAAATGTCACCGGTACCTCTGATCTGACCCCGGTAGCGGAGCAGATCGATCTTCTGAAGCAGCTTCTTCCGGATGCGAAGACCGTCGGTATCCTTTTCTGTACCGCGGAGTCGAACTCCGAGATTCAGGCACAGATGGCGAGAGACGCCTGCGATAAGGCCGGCCTCGCACATGCGGATTACACCGTTTCCAGCTCGAACGAGATCCAGACCGTCGTGGAGTCTATGATCGGTAAGGTTGACGTCATCTACGCACCGACCGATAACACCATCGCAGCCGGCATGGCGACCGTCGCTTCTGTCGCAACCGACAACAAGATCCCGATCATCTGTGGTGAGGAGAACATGGTCAATGAAGGCGGCCTCGCAACCTATGGCATCGACTACTACCAGCTCGGCTACATGGCAGGTGAGCAGGCTGTGGAGATCCTGAAGGATGGCAAGAATCCTGCAGATATCCCGATCGGCTACCTCAGTGCGGATAAGTGCACGATCGCTGTCAATCAGGAAACCGCTGATACACTCGGCATCGATGTTTCTTCTGTCAAGAAGTAAGTCGCTTTTCAGCCTTCTGTGCCGGGCGGTGGATATAAAGACTTCGTTCTTCGCATCATCGCAGGGGCGTCACGGATGAGGATGAAAACGAAATTTATTTTTCAGAACCGAGGGCGGAGCAGAGGCTTCGCCCTTTTTATATTCCTTGTTGACTTTAAAGTACTAAAGTCCTATGATTATGAAAGTTGTATCAGCGCTTTAAAGCGTCTATGTGACAGAATGTGTAGACCGCTTGGGAGGATGCTTTCTTGCGCAGGATACAACCTTATTTTTTATTACAGGAGGAAACCTCATGAACGGTTTACTTGCATCCATGCTGGGCGCGGTTTCACAGGGACTCATCTGGTCGATGATGGTGCTCGGCGTCTATATCACCTTTAAGCTTTTAAATATCGCCGATATGACGACGGACGGTGCCTTCGCACTGGGCGGCTGTGTGTGCGCGACGATGATGCTCGCGGGACTCGATCCGACCCTCGCACTGATCTGCGGTTCACTGGCAGGTGGCGTGGCAGGTGCGGTGACCGGTGTTTTACATACCTTCTTCGGTATTCCGGCGATCCTCGCTGGAATCCTGACCCAGATCTCACTCTGGTCCATCAATCTCCGGATCATGTCGGATAAGTCGAATCAGTCGGTGAATAAGATTGCGTCCGACATCACCTTCTGGGTGGATAAGCTCGGCATCACCCAGTCGCAGGCGACGCTGATCGTCGGACTCATCGTCGCGATCGCACTGATCGCCATTCTCTACTGGTTTTTCGGTACCGAACTCGGTGCGGCACTGCGTGCAACGGGTAACAACGAGGATATGATCCGGGCCCTCGGCGTAGATACGAACCATGCGAAGCTGCTCGGCCTCGTCATCGCGAACGTCCTCTGCGGCCTGTCCGGCGCCCTCGTCTGCCAGTCCACGAAGTATGCGGATGTCGGTATGGGTACCGGTGCGATCGTCATCGGCCTCGCGTCCATCGTCATCGGTGAAGTCATTTTCGCCCATGCACGTAATTTCGCAATGCGTTTAAGCTCGGCGGTCATCGGCTGTGTCATTTACTTCGTTATCCGTGCCGTCGTGCTCCGTCTCGGTATGAAGGCGAACGACATGAAGCTTCTGTCGGCGGTCATCGTCGCCCTCGCGCTCTGTATCCCGGTAGCGATGCAGAAGTATCGTGCAGCGAAGAGCTATCGTGAGCGTGTATCCGAGGATGAGGAAGCGACGGATGCACTCGAGCAGAAGGAGGCATAAGCGATGTTAGTGATCAAGAACGTACGAAAGACCTTTAACAAGGGAACCGTCAATGAAAAGAAGGCACTGCGTGGCATCAACCTGACCCTGAACGATGGTGATTTCGTGACCATCATCGGCGGTAACGGTGCCGGCAAGTCGACCCTTCTCAATATGATCGCCGGTGCCTATCCGGTCGATTCCGGCATCATCGAGATCGATGGTGAGAACATCACGAAGCAGCCGGAGTGCAAGCGCGCGAAGTACATCGGACGTGTATTCCAGGATCCGATGAAGGGCACGGCTGCCGACATGCAGATCGAGGAGAATATGGCGCTCGCCTTCCGAAGAGGAGAGCGCAGACGTCTCCGCTGGGCGGTTACCCAGAAGGAGCGTGAGTTCTATAAGGATGCGCTCGAGCGTCTCGGCCTCGGTCTGCAGAGCCGTATGACCAGTAAGGTCGGACTCCTGTCCGGTGGTCAGCGCCAGGCCCTGACCCTGCTGATGGCGACGCTCAAGCGTCCGCATCTGCTCCTGCTTGACGAGCATACCGCGGCCCTCGATCCGAAGACCGCCTCGAAGGTCCTGGCTCTCACCGAGGAAATCGTCGGGGAGAACCATCTGACGGCCCTCATGGTTACCCACAACATGAACGACGCGATCCGCATCGGAAACCGCCTCATCATGATGGATAACGGAAAGATCATCTATGATGTCGCCGGGGAAGAGAAGAAAAAGCTCACCGTCGAGGATCTGCTTCAGAAGTTCGAGGAGGCCTCCGGCGGAACCTTCGCGAACGACCGTATGATGCTCGCGCGATGATGTGACGGACGGAAGCATTGGCGCAGGGCAATGCAGGCGACTGGAACGCAGGCGGCTGTGCCGTGCGCTTCTGAAAAAAATAATGTAAATACAGGACCCCTATGCTATAATGCTCGTGATTTTGAGTTTATAGGATAGGGGCATTTTTATGGGAAAGCCTGGAAGAAGCAGAAAAAAACAGGGTATGGGAAGTGAGGCGAAGCAAAGGATTCTTCTGATTTCGGCGCTCGTTTTCTGCGTCCTGATTATGGGCCTCATGATCCGCGTACTGGTGCGCGGCGGGAAGCAGGAGGCCGTCGTGGAAGAGCAGCAGCTGAGCTCGGAAAGTGAGTGTACGGCGGTCCCGGAAACGATTTCGACGGAATCGCAGATTCGGCGTCTCACCGATCAGATACAGGCGGATACGTTGCAGCGGGTGCTGCAGCAGTATGCGACGCTCGGCATCGTGAAGTGTGACAGCTACATCAACTTCCGTTCGGCACCGAACCAGAACGATCTCACGAACATCATGGGTGAGCTTACGAACGGTGCGGCCGTGAACATCCTCGAGATGGATCCGGAGGGGGCCGAGGGCTGGGTGCATGTGCAGTCCGGCGGGATGGATGGCTATATGTCGAAGCGCTATCTCGTGACCGGCGAGGAGGCGATCGCGATGGTGCCGGAGCTGATCCGCGTGCGTGCGACCGTCATCACCGAACATCTCCGGATGCGTTCGGGACCGGTCATCGAGGACGGCAATACGGTCGGCTCCGCGGCGAAGGGCGAGAAGTATGAGGTACTCGAGCGTGCCGGTCAGAGCTGGATCAAGATCGCGCCGGATAACATCGATACCATCGACACCTGCTATATGTCGGCGGATCCTCAGTATGTGACGATCGACTACGGCCTCGACGAGGCGCGCACCCTGAACCTGAAGGCGAAGGTGCTCAATATGTACGATCATCTCGGTGTGTCCCTCGCAAGCGACTACATCAACGTGCGCTCCTCACCGAAGGAGGACGGAATCAATAATATCGTCGGTAAGTTCCCAGGCTATGCCGGCTGCAATATCCTCGGCGAGGAGGACGGCTGGTATAAGATCCAGTCCGGTCCGGTCACCGGCTATGTGCGGAAGGACCTGATCGCGACGGGCGATACGGCGCAGAATCTCGCCGTGCAGCACGCGCAGGTCATGGCGATCGTAAACACGGAGTCTCTGAACGTCCGCTCAGAGGCCTCGACCGATTCGAAGGCCTGGACGGCGGTCACCTCCGGTCAGCGTTATAATGTACTGAATCAGCTGGACGGCTGGGTACAGCTCGAGCTGGACGCGGGTGATGATGACGGTGAAGATCAGGGCGCGTTCGTCTCGACGCGTGACAGCAACGTCACCGTGCAGTATGCACTGCAGGAGGCCATCGAGTACTATCCGGCGGTCGAGGCTGCGAACGCGGCCATGGCCTTCCGAAACAAGATCGTCAACTTCGCCTGTCAGTTCGTCGGTAATCGCTATGTCTGGGGCGGCACCTCGCTCACCAATGGCTGTGACTGCTCCGGCTTCACGCAGTCAGTACTGAAGAACTTCGGCATCTCTGTCCCACGTGTATCCCGTGATCAGGCGCGGAGCGGATCGAAGGTGACGAGTGCGAATATGCGCCCGGGCGACCTCATTTTCTACGCAAACCGCAGTGGTACGATCAACCACGTCGGTATGTACATCGGAAATGGCCAGGTGGTCAACGCCGCTTCCACCCGCTCCGGTATCCGCATCTACCGCTGGAACTACCGGACCCCGGTGGCCATCCGAAACGTCATCGGCGACTGACCCACCGCGCCAGACTTAATGGGGTCTGACCCCATTAAATTTTTATAAACTTTTAGAGGAGAAGAAACATCTATGCAGAATAACAAGATCAGTGCAAGCCGCATCGCCGGTATGCTCCTCGGCTGTGTCGTGATTTCCCTCGGCATCGCCTTCTTCAAGCAGTCCGGGCTGGGCAATGACTCCATCACGGCGCTTAACCTCCGGACATCGGAGCTCCTCGGGATCTCCCTCGGCACCATGAATCTGATGGCGAACACGCTCTTTTTCATCGTCGAGATCCTCTGGGGCCGGAAATACATCGGTCTCGGCACCTTCTTTAACTGGGTGACCATCGGCTACATCGTGACCTTCTTTTATCAGCACATCGAACAGATCTTCGGCGTGGCGTCGTCCTTTCCGGTACAGCTGATCTTCGTGATTCTCGGTGTCGTGATCACCTCCGTCGGTGTTTCAATGTACCAGACCGCGAACCTCGGCATCGCCCCGTACGATTATCTCGCCATCGGTCTCGCCGACCATACCCCATTTCCATACTTCGGCTGCCGCGTCTTCACGGACGCCCTGACCGCGCTCATCACCTTCCTGCTCGGCGGACTTATCGGCCTCGGTACCCTGATCTGCGCCTTCGGCCTCGGCCCCTTCATCAGCTTCTTTGATACCCATTTCTCAAAGAAGTGGATTCGCTGAAACAATGATGCCCTCCTGGGCCTCACTTTAATCGAAACAAATTGTTTTAACGAACATGCAACGGGGTTATGGAGAATTTTACAAGTAGTTATTGAAACTATGTGCATGCGGGTGTATGATAGGCTCAATGTTTCAAAAGGAGTGATCATACTATGCATTCTTATATACTCAGCTGTTGCTCAACGGCGGATATGCCGGAGTCCTGGTACCAGGAGCGCGAGGTCAATGTCTGCTACTTCCACCTTCGTGTCGGAGACGATGAGTACCTCGACGATTTCGGACACTCGATTTCCTCGTCCGAGGTATATCGTCGTATGCTGGCCGGTGAACGTTCGCAGACCTCACAGGTCAATGTCGAGGAGTACGTCGAGCGTTTCCGCCCATACCTCGAGGCAGGAAAGGATATCCTGCATGTCACGCTTTCGAGCGGTATTTCCGGTACCCTCAACTCTGCACGGATCGCAGCCGAGGATCTGCAGGAAGCCTTCCCGGAGCGGAAAATCTACATCGTGGATTCCCTCTGCGCATCCTCTGGCTACGGACTGCTTATGGATAAGCTCTGCGATTTACGGGATGAGGGGATGGACATCGACGCACTTCGTGACTACGCAGAGACGGAGAAGCATAAGGTGCAGCACCTGGTACTGACGACGAACCTTAAGTTTCTCATCATGGGTGGTCGTGTATCGAAGGCCTCCGGTGCGATCGGTACGATCCTCAATATCTGTCCGATGATCGAGCTCGTGAAGGATGGAACCCTCAAGGTGGAGGAAAAGCTTCGTGGTAAGCGGAAGGCCATCGCACGGCTCGAAGAGAAGATGGAGGAGCTTGCGGAGAACGGACTTCAGTACAGCGATACCTGCTTCGTCGGAAATTCCGAGTGCGAGGAGGATGCCGAGAAGCTGCGGGAGATGATCGAGTCCCGTTTCGAGCACCTGAAGGGGAAAATCCGAATCTATCCGATCGGCCCGACCATTGGATGTCATACCGGCCCTGGAACCCTGACGGTGTTCTTCTTCGGAAAAGAACGAACTGAATAAAACGAAATATACGATGAGATCGTAAGTGTTCAGCCAGGAGCCCCTGGCTGAACGCTTACGACATAAGGGGACTGCCTGTGCGCAGCCCTCTTTTTGATTGACTTTCGCGATGTGCAGTGCTAATCTCCGCATAAAAGACGCAAGTCGTAATTTACAGTATCGCGCAGAACGAAGCCCAGCGTATGCATCCGTTGAAGCATCCACTGAGCGGTCAAAGGCATCTGTGTCATGAAGGATGCATCTGATGTTCGCGCGGTCGAAGAGTATGGAGCAGATCTATGATTAATGTTGCAATTGTAAGCCCGGATCATTCGCTGGAGCCTGTAGAGAAGGTCATCGCAGAGCATGATTTCGGCTGTCAGTTTTTTCAGTATATCTATCGAAAGATGAGTGACATCGATGCCATCTACCAGGATGTGAAGGGAAAGTGCGATGTCATTTTCTTCTCTGGCGAGCTGGGCTATCACTATATCAAGAACAAGTTTCCGGATAACCGCATCCCATGTACCTTCACGGCATATGAGCCGATCGATGTGCTGTCGATCCTGCTGCAGTTTCAGATCGACCATCCGGAGACGAAGCTGAATCGTGTTTTCTGTGATTTCCTGACGACGACAAACAACTATATGGAAGTGCCGCAGTATGTAAAGAAGGAGAACTGTCCGTACTTTTTCGAGGACACGCACTACGACTACCGGCATATCACCGCGTATGCGAAGAAGCTCTGGGATGAAGGAAAGATCGATCTGATCCTGTCCCGGTCCATCAATAACCTGACCCGCCTCGATGAGCTGCATATCCCGTATGTTGCCGTGTTCCCTTCGGAGGATATGATCGTGAAGTCGATCCGCTCCGCACTGAACGAGCTCCGTCTGGACTCGATCAATCTGAAGGATGAGCTCAGCATCCTGATGCGTCTGCCGTTTGACGAGGATGTCGAGCAGGAGGAGCAGGAGTACCGTGAGGCGACGGTCTACAAGCTGCTGGCGGACTACCGGAAGGCGAATCATCTGCACTTCCGTATCTCCCAGGGCTTCAACCAGTTCGAGATCCATGTGCAGGTCCCGTCCGGTGCGCCACAGCTCGATACGATCCGTACACTGCTGCTGATCCTGAAGAAGGAGCTGAACTTCCCGTTCCGCATCGGTGCCGGTGTCAGTCCGTCCTATGAGCGCTCACGTTACTTCGCGGAGCACGCCCTCATGGAGGCGGATCGCTATGGCCGCAATGATGCCTTCTTCATGGACGAAGAGGATAAGATCACCGGACCGCTCAGTGCGGATAATCAGCTGATGTACAACTACTCGAATGAAAAGGCACTTGCGTTTGCAAGAGAGAACGGGATCAACGAGACCAATATCCTGAAGCTGATCAGCATCTTCGAGCAGAATGAGGCGCAGCTGATCAGCTCCCATGCGCTCTCCGAGAAGCTTGGCATCACGATGCGTTCCGCGAGCCGTATCCTCGCGAAGCTCTACGATCTCGATATGATCCGCTTCCGTGATACCGCTCCGGATACCAAAACGCCGCGTCAGGGTCGACCGTCGCATTATTATCACTTTAATCCGTCTGCGTTCAAGGAAGCGCTGCTCTGAACGAGCACGCACAAGTATCGATATAGACGCAAACGCCTGTTTTAGATATAGATTTTGCTGGAGTTTTGGAGTATAATACTAAAGTTACATTCAGATATTACGACCAGGTGAGGTGATATGGGTAGACCGAAGGGCAGCAAGAATAAACCGAAGACGACAGCAAATACCAGGGCGCGCTCCAGCAGTAAGGCACAGGAGTATGATGCACCCTTGATGGGGGACGAGGCCGCGATCATCATCACCTTCGCCGTCTCGCTTTTTCTGTTTCTGTCGAATCTGGGTCTCTGTGGTCCGATCGGCGCAGCACTGAAGGCTGTGCAGCTCGGACTTTTCGGCGTGGTCGGCTATCTCTTTCCGATCGTGCTGAGCTTCGTGGTGGCCTTCATCCTCTCGAACATCGATAACCCGCACGCAACGCTCCGTATGAGCTCGGCGCTGTTCATGCTGGTGTTCCTGTCGGCGCTTTTCCAGCTGTTTACCGCAGGTGGCGTGCAGGACATGAGCCTGATGGATTTTTACAGTGAGGGCGCGGAGCTCGGCATCGGCGGCGGTATCGTCGGCGGTGCCCTCGCGATGGTGCTGCATACGATCGCCGGTACGGTCGGCGCGGCCCTGATCCTCATCGTGGCCAGCTTCGTGTGCCTCATCTATACCACCGGAAAGCCACTCGCACGTATCATCGCGAAGCATTCCGCACGTGCCGCTTCCCATGCCCGTGATCGTGCGCGGGAGGACTTCTCACAGGTGGCGGAGTCTGCACGTCTCCACCGGGAGGAGCGTCGTCTCGCCCGGGAGGAGGAGCTGCGTGCACGTCGGGCCGGTGTTGATATGCAGGCGATCGATCTTTCTGCACATCAGTCCCTCTCCGAGATGAGTGCAGGGGCGACGGTGTCTGCGGAGGCCAATGCTGCCGATCAGACCACCGCCCGGCAGACAGCGGTGCCGGAGGATCCGTTTACGATCCCGGCACTCGACGACACGACCGCCTATGAGGCAGCCCTCGGGGCGGGTGCTGATGTGAAGCAGCCTGTCTCGGTTGAGCCGAAGCTGAACGCCGAGCCGACGATCACCGGCATGGGTGCGATCCTCGGTCCGGATGAAAATGCAGCGAACAGTGTTGAGCTGCCGCTGAACGTCCGTCATACCCCGGTGACACGGGACGACCGCGCGACGATGCCGGGCAGTCCGGACATCTGGGATGACCAGAACCTCATGGACAGCTACATGGACGATGAGGCGGACGTGGTGCAGGTGGATGATGAGTTGCATTCCGAAGCTGAGGACGCGATGGATGCAGAGCTGCACCCGCTCGCGGACAGCGATGATACAGAGTCGGCCGCGGCCTATGCGGGTGATGATGAGGTAAGCGTCGCTCGCAACGGCGTGGCCACCATCGGCCGCGGTGATATGGAGCAGGGAACACGGCGCATCGTGGCCTCGAACGGTCAGGTGATTGACGCGGATGTTGAGCCGATCAAAAAGAAAATCGAGTCACAGCTCGACCGTGAGAAGAAGGAAAATACACCGACGGATGCGGATAACGCGAAGGTCCAGCAGGAGATTCTCGAGAAAAAGAAGCCTAAGAAGCCTTACGTGATCCCGCCGCTCAGCCTCCTGCAGAAGCCGGCACGTCAGGACTTCGATACGAGAGAGGAAATCCGCCAGAACGCGCTGACCCTCCAGGAAACCCTGAAGAGCTTCGGTGTCAATGTCACGATCACGAACATCTCGATCGGCCCGGCCGTCACGCGGTATGAGCTGCAGCCGGAGATCGGTGTGAAGGTGTCGAAGATCGTGTCGCTCACAAACGATATCAAGATGCGTCTCGCCGCGGCGGATATCCGTATCGAGGCGCCGATCCCGGGCAAGTCGGCAGTCGGCATCGAGGTGCCGAACAAGCACGGTGCGACCGTCTACCTCGGGGATGTGCTCGGCAGCAGTGAGTTCCAGGGAGCGAAGGCGAAGCTCGCGTTCGGTGTCGGTAAGGACATCGCCGGTAAGACCATCGTCACCGACATCGCGAAGATGCCGCATCTGCTCATCGCAGGTGCCACCGGCTCCGGTAAGTCGGTCTGCATCAACACCCTGATCATGTCCCTCCTCTTCAAGTATAAGCCGGAGGATGTCCGCATGATCATGGTTGATCCGAAGGTCGTGGAGCTCTCCGTCTACAACGGCATCCCGCACCTGCTGATTCCGGTCGTGACCGATCCGAAGAAGGCAGCCTCCGCGCTGAACTGGGCGGTCGCCGAGATGACGGATCGATATAAGAAGTTCGCTGAGAGCGGCTCCCGTGATCTCAAGGGATACAACGAGAAAATCATGGCCGTGCGGAATGATCCGGAGATCCCAGAGGATCAGAAGCCGGAGAAGCTGCCGCAGATCGTCATCATCATCGATGAGCTCGCCGACCTTATGATGGTGTCGAGCCAGGAGGTAGAGGACGCCATCTGCCGTATCGCGCAGCTTGCACGTGCCGCCGGCATGCACCTCGTCATCGCGACCCAGCGTCCGACGGTGGATGTCATCACGGGTCTGATTAAGGCCAATGTTCCGAGCCGTATCGCCTTCGCCGTCTCGTCCGGTACCGACAGCCGTACCATCATCGACATGAACGGTGCCGAGAAGCTGCTCGGAAAGGGCGATATGCTCTTCTTCCCGCAGGGCATCCCGAAGCCGGTGCGTGTGCAGGGTGCCTTCGTCTCCGATCAGGAGGTATCCGATGTCGTCGATTTCATCAAGCAGGAGATGGGCGAGGTCGAGTACAGTGAACGCATACAGCAGCAGGTACAGGCCGGTGGTGGCGGCGAGGGCAGTCTCGGCGGTGCCGGAAACCAGGACGAGCTTTTCGTCGAGGCCGGCCAGCTGATCATCGAGACCGAGAAGGCCTCGATCGGTATGCTCCAGCGAAAGTTCCGCATCGGCTTTAACCGTGCAGCCCGCATCATGGACCAGCTCGCCGAGGCCGGCGTGGTCGGTCCGGAGGAGGGCACGAAGCCACGGAAGATCATCATGACGCTCGCCGAGTTCGACGAACTGATCTCGAACGGTTGACGTCACAGGTCGTTCGTGCTCCGGTTGGGATGTGACGATGCGCCGTCGGATACATTGTTCTCCTGAAGAAGCACCGGAGGCGTAAATGACCGCTTTGCCACAGTTTTCGAGGGCGCGTCCCTGAAAATACAACACTTAGAAGCTATGAGAGAAAGAGGTAAGAGATGAAGTCTGATATTGAGATTGCACAGGAATCTACGATGAATCGCATCACAGACGTAGCGGCTGCGTATGGTATCGAGGCGGATGAACTCGAGCAGTACGGAAAGTACAAGGCGAAGCTGAGCGACGATCTCTGGGATAAGATCAAGGATCGTCCGAACGGAAAGCTCGTTCTGGTCACCGCGATTAATCCGACACCGGCCGGGGAGGGGAAGACCACCACATCGATCGGTCTCGCCGACGCACTGAATCTGCTCGGAAAGAAGACCGTGGTCGCACTGCGTGAGCCGTCCCTCGGACCGTGCTTCGGCATCAAGGGTGGCGCGGCCGGCGGCGGATATGCGCAGGTCGTTCCGATGGAGGATCTGAACCTTCATTTCACCGGTGACTTCCATGCCATCACGAGCGCAAACAACCTGCTCGCCGCACTCCTCGATAATCATATCAAGCAGGGCAACGAGCTTCGCATCGACCTGAAGGCCATCAACTGGAAGCGCTGCGTCGATATGAACGATCGTCAGCTCCGAAACATCGTGATCGGACTCGGCGGAAAGGCCGACGGCGTCGTACGTGAGGATCATTTCGTCATCACCGTGGCGTCCGAAATCATGGCAATCCTCTGCCTCGCAGACGATATGGAGGATCTCAAGAAGCGTCTCGCCCGCATCATCGTGGCCTACGATGTCGATGGGAAACCGGTCACCGCAGCGGATCTGCAGGCGGTCGGCTCCATGGCTGCACTGCTGAAGGATGCCATCAAGCCGAACATCATCCAGACCCTCGAACACAACATGGCCCTCGTGCATGGCGGCCCGTTCGCGAACATCGCGCATGGCTGCAACTCCGTCCAGGCGACCCGCTTCGCACTGAAGCTCGGTGAGATCGCGGTGACGGAGGCCGGCTTCGGTGCCGATCTCGGTGCTGAGAAGTTCTTCGACATCAAGTGCCAGATGGCCGGCTTCCAGCCGGATGCAGCGGTACTGGTTGCCACCGTACGCGCACTGAAGTACAACGGCGGTGTGCCGAAGACAGAGCTTGCCGGGGAAAACCTCGATGCACTCGCAAAGGGCATCGTGAACCTCGAGAAGCACATCGAGAACCTGCAGAGCTATGGTATCCCGGTTGTGGTAGCCATCAATCAGTTCGCGACGGATACCGAGGCGGAGCTTCAGTTCGTCGAGAACTTCTGCCGTGAGCGTGGTGCAGAGTTCGCACTCTCCAAGGTACATGGGGAAGGCGGCAAGGGCGGCGTCGAGCTGGCAAAGACCCTGCTGGAGACCCTCGAGAAGAAGGAGGCGCACTTCACGCCGGTACAGAAGCTTGAGGATAATCTCTATCAGAAGATCGAGGCCGTGGCGACGAAGATTTACGGTGCGGATGGTGTAAACTACGAGCCGAAGGCACGGAAGGCCCTCGATAAGCTCACCGAGCTCGGCTTCGGTCAGGTTCCGGTCTGCATGGCGAAGACGCAGTACAGTCTGAGCGATGATGCGAAGAAGCTCGGCCGTCCGACCGGCTTCCGTATCACGGTTCGTGATGCCTATGTATCGGCGGGTGCCGGCTTCGTGGTCTGCCTCACCGGTGACATCATGACCATGCCGGGTCTCCCGAAGAAGCCGGCGGCGTTCGGCATCGATGTAAAGGACGGAAAGATCACCGGACTCTTCTGATGATCTCTGTTGCGGCCCTCTGGTATCCCTGGAGGGCCGATCTACTTTTAAGACGAAAAGAGAAAGATTATGGCAAAATTTGCAGACTGGCTGAATGACATACAGTATGAGACCGTCCATGGTGACACTTCGGTGCCGGATGTCCGGGAGGTCGTGTTTGATTCGAGAAAAGCAGTGCAGGGAACCGTCTTTAATGCGATGAAGGGTGCCAATGTCGATGCGCATCGCTTCATCCCGGCGGTCATCGCGCAGGGCTGTCAGGCGATCGTGATCGAGGAGGATCCTTCTGCGTTTGGTCTCGCGCTTGAGACCGTGCCGGCGGAGGTTGCGATCATCCGTGTGGAGAATGCGCGGGCGTCCCTCGCGGCGCTCAGTGCGGCACGCTTCGATCATCCGAGCCGGGAGATGACGGTCATCGCTATCACCGGAACGAAGGGCAAGACGACCACCGCCCACATGATCCAGCAGATCCTCGAGGACGCCGGCGAGAAGGTCGGCTGCATCGGTACGACCGGTGTCGAGTATTGCGGGCATCACCTTCCGACGAAGAACACGACCCCGGAGTCCTATGACCTCCAGCACTACTTCCGTATGATGCGGGATGAGGGCTGTGATTATGTTGTGATGGAGGCCTCCAGCCAGGCCTTCAAGCTCCACCGTGTCGACGCTATCACCTTCGACTACGGCATCTTCACGAACATCGAGCCGGATCACATCGGACCGAACGAGCATGCGGATTTTGAGGAGTACAAGTACTATAAGAGCTGCATCTTCAAACAGTCCCGTGTCGGCATCATCAACCTCGATGCGGATTATGCGGATGAGCTCCTTGCCGGTGCGCCGTGCAAGATGTTTACCTATGCGATCGACCGTACGGCCGACTTTATGGCCGACAACATCGAACACGTGAACCGTCCGGACTTCGTCGGGATCCGCTTCGATGTGAGTGGCCACACGGAGCTCGAGATCCAGATGGATATGCCGGGGAAGTACAATGTCTACAATGCGATGGCCGCGATTTCCGTACTGTCGCTGATCGGGATCCCGCATCGCGCGATCATGAGCGCCTTCCGGCGTGTGCACGTCGACGGACGTACGCAGATCGTCTTTAAAAACGACACGATGTCGGTGCTCGTCGACTATGCGCACAACGAGATGGCGATGGAAAATCTGCTCAGTACCTTACGGGAGCTTCATCCGAAGCGTCTCGTCGTTGTCTTCGGCTGCGGCGGCAACCGTGCGAAGGACCGTCGCTACGGCATGGGCAAGGCGGCGGCCGCGTTCGCGGATTTCAGCATTCTCACGGCGGATAATTCCCGTGATGAGGAGACGACGGACATCATCGCGGATATCAAGTCCACTCTCGTGCCGGCCGGCGGACAGTATGTCGAGATTCCGGATCGCCGTGAGGCCATCGAATATGCGATGACCCACGCCGAGAAGGGCGACATGATCGCCGTGATCGGAAAGGGACATGAGGACTACCAGGAGGTGAAGGGCGTGCGTACCCACTTCCTCGACCGGGAGGTCATCCTCGAGACAGCAGCGAAGTATAAGCTTTGATGGAGAACAGTATGAATACAGCGGATATCAGTTTCGGATTCAGTGACGAGGGCATCGAGGAGATCGTGCTCGACTCGCGGAAGAAAATGCAGCATGCCCTCTTCGTGCCGATCATCGGTGAGCACAGCGATGGACATGATTATATCGATATGGCCATCGCGAACGGCGCGGTCGCCGTGCTCAGCTCCCGTCCGATCGAAGCGCTGCAGGCGAAGCATCCGGCGGTCCGCTTCTATCAGGTTACGGACACGACGAAGGCGCTGCAGGAGATCGGCTACATGGAGCGGAAGAAGTTCCACGGCACCGTCATCGGTGTCACCGGCTCGGTCGGGAAGACCACGACCCGCAGCATGATCGCGACCGCGATCGCGGCAGGAAAGAAGGTCTTTCAGACGGCGGGCAATGCGAACTCCCAGGTGGGTGTTCCGATCACCATGTTTCAGATGGCCCGCTCCGGTGCGGAGGCGGCGGTGATCGAGCTCGGCATGTCGGAGCCGGGAGAGATGACCCGGATCGCGCAGATCGCCTGTGTCGATATGGCGGTGATGACGAACATCGGCATCGCCCACATCGAGCAGCTGAAGACCCAGGAAAACATCCTCCGGGAGAAACTGCACATCCTCGACGGCATGCGGGAGGGTGGCGCACTCTACCTGAACATGGACGACGCGATCCTTTCGAAGCTGACGCTCGAGGAGATCCATGCCTTCGGGATCGCGACGGAGCAGACGATCGAGCTCCGGTCGTATGAAATGAAAGATTATGATCTTCACCTCATGGTGAAGGGCAGCCACATGCTTCAGAATGCGTCGGCCGCGATGCATATCGCGACGGCGCTCGGTGTCGATGAAGCGTCGGCGCAGCATGCGCTCGAGAACTTCTCCGGGCTCGCCGGCCGTGGAGAGACCTTCCGTACGAAGGAGGGGGTCCTCGTCATCGATGATGCCTATAACGCATCACCGGCGTCCATGAAGGCAGGGCTGGAGGCCCTCGCCGCCCTCGAGGGAAAACGTCACATCGCGGTTCTCGCCGATATGCTCGAGCTCGGTGAGAAGACGCTGGATTACCACCGCGAGGTGGGAAGCTACCTCGCGACCCTGCCGATCGATGCGGTCTTCCTGTACGGAGAGCGGGCCGCTGCCATCGGCGAGGGAATACAGAACGCGGTCGCCGAGCCGCACAAGCCGATCGGGGACGAGGCCGCACGCCGCGTGCCGACGATCGAATACTTCACGGATCTCGAGGAGCTCCGCAACACCCTTCACGCCATCGCCTGCAGCGGGGATGTCCTCCTCTTCAAGGGCTCGAACAGCATGAAGCTGTCCGAAATCGTGCGTGACTTCAGACAGGAACAGTGCTGATGTACGCAGAAATCATCATTGACATCACAAATGAAGCACTGGACCGTGCCTATACCTATCACATTCCGGAGGGCATGGACCTTCACGTAGGGGATCGTGTCACGATCCCCTTTGGTGCGTCCAATGCAGAGAAAACCGGCTATGTCGTCGGTCTTCGAGAAAACTTCGACTATGATCCGTCGAAGGTGAAGGACATCGTCGCGGTGATCCCGGATGCCATCTCCGTACAGGAGCAGCTCATCCACCTCGCCGCCTGGATGTCGACCGAATACGGGACGACGATGAACCAGTGCCTGAAGACGGTCCTGCCGGTGCGCCGGACCGTGCGAAAGAATGCCCGCCGCATCGATCCGATCCGCATGTATCAGAACGAGCAGGATGAGTACCACGATCTGAATCCAGCACAGGCCCAGGCGGCCGCTGCCGTCATCGCGGGGTACCAGGCCTGTGTGGCGAAGCGCACGGCTTCGCCGGTCACGAGTGTGCCGGGAGATACGGAAACCGCGGAACCGGAGAGCACCGGGACGTCTGCATTGGCCGAAGCGAAGGCAGCGGGCGAAGCAGCTCCGGCGGATGGACATCCTGTGCCGCGCTATCTGCTGCACGGGATCACGGGCTCTGGAAAGACCGAGGTCTACCTCCACATCATGGAGGAGGTGATCCGGCGCGGGGATCAGGTGATCCTGCTGATTCCAGAGATCTCGCTCACCTACCAGACGGTGCGCCGCGTATCGACCCGCTTTCAGGGCCGGGTCGCGATCCTGAATTCCCGGATGAGCATCGGCGAGCGCTTCGAGCAGTATACGAAGTGTGAGCGCGGCGAGGTCAATGTCCTCATCGGCCCACGTTCAGCCGTATTTGCGCCGTTCGAGCGGCTCGGCCTCATCATCATGGATGAGGAGCATGAGTCGGCGTACAAGTCGGAGACGGCACCCCGCTACGAGACGCGGGATGTCGCGTATGAGCGGGCGCGTCTTGCAGGCTGTCCGGTGCTCTATGGATCAGCGACGCCGTCCCTCACGATCTACAGCGCCGCTCTCCGGGGCGAGGTGCAGCTGCTCGAGCTGCTGGAGCGGGCCCACGCCGGTGCGAAGCTCGCGGAGACCGAGATCATCGACCTGCGGGAGGAGCTGGCGAAGGGAAACCGGAGCATCCTCTCGGAGCGGCTCTATACGCTCATGCAGGAGAAGCTCGAGAAGAAGGAGCAGATCATGCTCTTCATGAACCGGCGCGGCTACTCGAATTTCGTGTCCTGCCGGAGCTGCGGTGAGGCGCTGAAGTGCCCGCACTGCGACATCACCCTGACCCTGCACCGGGATGGTTCTCTGCGCTGTCACTACTGCGGCTACCAGACACGGCTCATGAAGCTCTGCCCGAGCTGCGGAAGCCCTTACCTCGCGCCCTTCGGCTTCGGTACGGAGAAGCTTGAGAGCTATGTGAAGAAGGTCTTCCCGACGGCGTCGGTGCTCCGTATGGATGCGGATACGACGAAGCGGAAGGGGGACCACGAGCGTATCCTTGAGAAGTTCCGAAAGCACCAGGCGGACATCCTGATCGGTACCCAGATGATCGTGAAGGGACATGACTTCCCGGATGTGACCCTCGTCGGGCTCATCGCGGCGGACCTCAATCTCTCGGCACCAGACTTCAAGGCCTCGGAGCGCACCTTCCAGCTGCTGACCCAGGCAGCCGGGCGGGCAGGTCGTGGTGCGCAGGCCGGTACGGTCATCATCCAGACCTATCAGCCGGATCACTATGCGATCGTGCTGTCGAAGCGGCAGGACTACAGGGCCTTCTATGAAAAGGAGTTCCGCTTCCGGAAGCTGATGGGGTATCCGCCGACGGAGCGCCTCATGACGATCCAGCTCGCCAGCAAGGATGAGGATTTTCTCTCCATGGTGAGTTCCGCTGCGGCGGAGGGCTTCCAGCTCGACTGCAGTGCCGAGGGTGCCGAGCTGATCGGACCGCTCGAGGCCTCGGTCTACCGGATCAACGACGTCTATCGAAAAATCGTCTATATCAAACACCCGTCCCATGATATAATCATCAGGTTACGGGATCGTTTTACCGAACGTGTACGTCAGCACGACCGTCGCGGCCTCGTGCTGTTGAATTTTGATTTACAGTAGTTAGGAGAGTATTATGGCATTAAGAACCATTCGTGAAATTGGAGACCCGATTCTGGAGAAGGAGTGCAAGCCGCTGAAGGCGGTGTCGGATCGTACCATCGACCTCATCAACGACATGTTTGAAACCATGTATGCGGCGAACGGTGTCGGACTCGCTGCACCGCAGGTCGGCATCCTTCGCCAGCTGTTCGTCATCGACATCGGTGATGGCCAGCGCTATATCTGCATCAATCCGACGGTGACCCCGATTGGCGACGAGACCCAGACCGGTGACGAGGGCTGTCTGTCCGTACCGGGCAAGCAGGGCGTGGTGACGAGAGCGATGAAGGTGCATGTCGAGGCACTCGATGCGAACATGCAGCCGTATGCCTTCGACTGTGAGGGTCTGCTCGCACGTGCGATGGCGCATGAGAACGACCACCTGCACGGCATCCTCTACACCTCGAAGGTCGAGGGAGAGCTCGAGGACGTGAACTACGAGAACCTCGACGAGGAGGAGTTCGAGGACTTCGAGTGATCAGCCAGGACCCCGGAGGGCCTTCAACAGAAGCACAGTACTACGAGACCGGTGAAATCTAACCCAGGGACCCTAAGCGGCACTAGGCCCTCTGCAATCACTGAGTTTTCTTTATGAAAACTCAGCGTTGCAGAGGGTTCCAGGGAGAGATGACACCAAGTGCCGCTAAGGGGACCTGGATTGATTTCACACGGTCCCTTCGTATGGCTTCTGTTGACGGTCCTCCGGGAACCCCTGACGGATTTTGTACACTTATGATGTTGTAAATGCCCTTGGATGGAGGTAAGAGGTGAAGGTTATTTTCATGGGAACACCGGATTTTGCGGTGGCGACGCTCGATGCACTGGTGAAGGCGGGCTATGAGATCCCGCTCGTGATTACACAGCCGGATCGTCCGAAGGGACGGCATGGTGAGGCACAGAAGAGTGATGTGCGTATCGCGGCGGAGGGCTACGGAATCCGTGTAGCGACGCCGGAGCGGATCCGGAAGGATGAGGCGCTGAAGGCAGAGATGCGTGCGCTCGCACCGGATGTGATCGTCGTGACGGCATTCGGACAGATCCTGCCGAAGGATATCCTTGAGATACCGAAGTATGGCTGTGTCAATGTGCATGCCTCGCTGCTACCGAAGTACCGTGGCGCGGCGCCGGTGCAGTGGGCCGTGCTGAACGGCGATGCCGAGTCGGGCGTCACGACCATGCAGATGGATGAGGGCCTCGATACCGGTGATATCCTGATGATGAAGCGGATTCCGCTTGAGGCGAAGGAAACCGGCGGCACGCTCTTCGATAAGCTGGCGAAGCTCGGCGGGGAGCTGATCGTGGAGACCCTCGAGGGTCTCGAGGCCGGCAGCATCACGCCGGTGCCACAGGATGCATCCCAGGCAACGAAGGTCGGTCTTTTCACGAAGACCTCCGGTCGCATCGACTGGACGGAGGATGCGGTGGTCATCGAGCGGAAGATCCGCGGTCTGAATCCATGGCCATCCGCCTACAGCTTCCTTGGCGGGAAGCAGCTGAAGCTCTGGGATGCCGACGTACTGACGGACGCGGAGTGTAAGCAGTATCCGCTGCCGGAGGTGGCCGTGATGATGCCGGAGCAGGACAGAACGATGCCGGAGGGAACGAAGGCAGGGCATGTATATGCCGACCAGAAGATGCTGGTGGTGCGCTGTGGTCGGGGTGCACTTCTTATCCGGGAGCTGCAGCTCGAAGGCAAGAAGCGCATGAAGGCTGAGGATTTCCTGCGCGGACATCGTTTCTGATTCTTCAGATAAAGTTTAGACTTTTTACATACACTGATCACGAATATGTCGTACACTGTAGGGCACAGCTTTGAATACGTTCGCCACTAAGGCATCACGGGGACCCCCGCGCCCTACGGGCGGCACTCCCCCGTGATATTTATGGCAGGAGGAAATACTATGTACGGTTACTATGGATATCCGATGTTTTATGATCCGACCTATGTACTGGTACTGATCGGCGTCATCGTCTCGATGCTGGCAAGTGCCAATGTCAACCGGACCTTTCAGAAATATGCGAAGATCGGCGCACGCGCCGGCATTACCGGTGCGGATGCCGCACGCCTGATCCTGAGCCGGAACGACATCACGAATGTCCGTGTGCAGGGGATCGCCGGAAATCTGACGGATAATTATGTGCCGAGTAAGAAAGTTCTGAACCTGAGTGAATCAACCATCAACAGCCACTCGATCGCAGCCATCGGTGTCGCGGCCCATGAGTGCGGGCATGCGATCCAGGATCACGTCTGCTACGGGCCGCTGGTGCTGACGCGCACGATCACGCCGGCCTGTGCCGTCGCTTCGAAGATCTCGATTCCGTTGATCTTTTTCGGGATCCTCATCAGCTGGTCGCCGCTCATCAAAATCGGCATCATCGCCTTTATCGTGGCGATCTCGATCCAGCTGCTGACCCTTCCGGTCGAGTTCGACGCATCCCGCCGCGCGGTGAAGACGCTGCGCGAGAATCAGGTGCTGACCGAAGAGGAGCTTGACGGCGTGAAGGCGGTTCTGACAGCCGCCGCACTTACCTATGTCGCCGCGGCGGCATCGTCTCTGCTGCAGTTCCTTCGACTGCTGATCCTGACGAGGGGCAGCCGGCGAAGTGACGACTGACGCTACACGGCATATTAAAGAGAGGAAACTGCAAAGAATCATTTATGGTGAATAAGAATCAGCGAAAAAAAACGACCCGGGCAGAGGGCCCGCTGCATAAATTTATGCATGCCGGAAAGAAAAAAATATCAGAGATTTCGAGAGAAAAGACCGCAGCGACGCCGCGGTCTATTGCTGTACTTAGCCTTATGAAGATCCTTGAGGAGAAGAAGCTCTCGCATATCGTGCTGCGTGATGCACTGTCGGCGTATCCGGACTGGACGCCGCGCGACCGTGCCTTCGTGACACGACTCGTCGAGGGAACCCTCGAGTATACGATCCAGATCGACTTCATCCTGAACCAGATCAGTAAGACCCATACGAAAAACATGGAGCCCCTGGTTCGGACGGTGCTCCGCATGGGCAGCTACCAGATTCTCTACATGGATAAGGTGCCGGACAGTGCGGCCATCAACGAGGCGGTCGAGCTCGTGAAGAGCCAGGAGGACAAGGCCTTTTTCCTGAGCGGCTTCGTGAATGGCGTTCTTCGGAGTGTTTCCCGGGATAAGGAAATCATCTTCCAGAACCTCGCCCATACCGGAAAGACACCGGCCTATATCCGCTACAGTGTGCCGCTCTGGATGTACGATGCACTGAAGAAGGTCTATGGACGGGAGGAGACGGAGCGCATGCTTGCCTGGTTCCTCGAGGGTGAAAAGAAGAACTTCGTCCGCTTCCAGGATGGACACTGTGAGGAGATGGAGGGCGACATCGTGCACAGCGAGGCCTTCCAGCGCGGTGAGATCACGATTCAGGACTACGCATCACAGCAGGTCGGCATCGAAGCCGATCCGCAGCCGGGCGACCAGGTCGTCGATGTCTGCGCGGCACCGGGCGGCAAGAGCTGCCATATCGCGGCCCTCCTCGAGGGAACGGGCCATGTCGATGCGCGGGACCTCACGGAAGCGAAGGTGGCGCTCATCGAGCAGAACATCGCACGGCAGCAGCTTACGAATATCACGGCGCAGGTGCACGATGCACGCACGCCGGACCCGACGCTGCTGGATGACGCCGGACAGGGAACGGCAGATATCGTCATCGCCGATCTCCCGTGCTCCGGTCTCGGTATCCTCGGGAAGAAGCCGGATATCCGCTTCAACGCGAGCCGTGAGGGCATCCGGGAGCTGCAGAAGCTGCAGCGCGAGATCCTCGATACGGTATGTACCTATGTGAAGCCGGGCGGAAAGCTACTGTACTCCACCTGCACACTGACGAAGGAAGAAAATGAAGACAACCGGGAGTATATCCTCGCGAAGGGCGGCTTCACCCTCCTGAAGGAGCGGAAGTTCCTGCCGGGTGCGCCATCCGACGGGTTTTATCTTACGGTATTTCGAAAAGAATGAAGAATTTACGCGATTTAGAAATTAACGATTTGAAAAAGCTGCTTGAGGAGATGGGCGAGAAGCCATTCCGTGCGAAGCAGATCTATACCTGGCTGCACCAGAATCTGGTGGAGCACTACGACGAGATGACGAACATCTCGAAGGGACTCCGCGATCGGCTGAGTGCGGAGTACAGTGTGGCCCTGCCGGAAACGGTGGAGGTGCTTACCTCAAAGATCGATGGTACGAAGAAATTTATCTTCCGTATGCAGGACGGACATGTCATCGAGTCCGTCTGGATGGAGTACCAGCACGGGCACAGTGTCTGTATCTCCTCCCAGGTCGGCTGCCGCATGGGCTGCAAGTTCTGTGCATCGACGCTCGACGGCCTCGCACGGAATCTGACGAGCGGAGAGATGCTCGGACAGATCTACCAGATCCAGCGTACGACCGGTGCCCGGGTCGATAACATCGTCATCATGGGCTCCGGCGAACCGCTTGACAACTACGATGAGTTCACCCGTTTCATCCGCATGATCTCGGATGAAAACGGACTCCATATCTCGCGACGGAACATCACGATCTCGACCTGCGGTCTGGTGCCGAAGATCCGGCAGCTGGCGGATGAAAATTACGGGATCACGCTGGCACTCAGCCTGCATGCGCCGAACGACGAGACACGGAAGACCCTGATGCCGATCGCAAACAAATATTCGCTCTCGGAGATCATGCCGGCCATCGAGTACTACTTCGAGAAGACCGGTCGACGGGTGACCTTCGAGTATTCCGTCGTCGAGGGTGTCAACGATAATAAGGCGGAAGCGATGGAGCTTGTGAAGCTCATCCGCAGCATGAAGAACGGCGGGAAGCTCCAGTGCCACGTGAACCTGATTCCGGTGAATCCGATCAAGGAGCGGGACTGGAAGCGACCGGATCGCTCGAAGGTCGAGGCCTTCCAGCATATTCTGGAGAGGAACGGCATCGCGGCGACGATCCGCCGGGAGATGGGCTCCGACATCTCGGGCTCCTGCGGTCAGCTCCGCCGGGATTACCTCGAGACGGAGGGCATCGATTCGAAGGCGTAGGGAGTGAAACGAGGCGCTGGAGGATGCGCGAAGCTTCGTATCGCCGTGGAGGCCACGAGGGACTGCGAAGTGAGGATGTCGAGGACGTCAGCATTGAACCACGATGATGAAGTGACGAAGTGACAGGTGAAGCATGATGGACTTTTTTGCGAAAACCGATAAGGGACAGCGGCGGCGTATGAACCAGGATTACGTCTTCGCGAGCGATCAGCCGGTGGGAACACTACCGAATCTTTTCCTGCTCGCAGACGGGATGGGCGGACATAAGGCGGGGGACTATGCCTCCCGCTATGCGGTCGATGAGCTCCGGCGTTATATCGAGAAGGCTGCGCAGCCACAGCCGGAGATCCGCCTGCTGCAGGAGGGAATACGTGACGTGAACCAGCGGCTCTACCGCCTGGCGCAGCAGAATCCGAATCTGAGCGGGATGGGCACGACGCTCGTGATCGCGCTGATCGAGGGGCCGAATCTGACCGTCGGTAATATCGGCGATTCCCGGGCATACCTCATCCATGGGAACAGCATCCGACAGATCACACGGGACCACTCCTATGTCGAGGAGATGGTACGGCGTGGTCTCATGCGGCGTGGCTCGAAGGAGTATATGGCGTCCCGCAATATCATCACGCGGGCCGTGGGCATCGAGCCGCAGGTGGAGGCTGATTTCTTCGAGATCGAGCTCAGTGAGGGCGATTATCTGCTGCTCTGCTCGGACGGTCTCTCCAACATGGTGGACAATGAAAGCATCCGAAACATCATTCGTGAGCACAGCACGGTACAGGAAAAGGTACAGGCGCTCATCGATATGGCAAACATCAACGGCGGGAAGGACAATATCGGCATCGTTCTGACCGGCCCTTACCGAGAGGAGGCGACGATATGATGCTGGAGCAGGGACAGGTGCTCGACGAACGTTATGAGATCGATACGCTGATCGGACAGGGTGGCATGAGCTATGTCTATCGTGCCAACGACCGGAAGATGGGGCGTGTGGTCGCGATCAAGGTCCTGAAGGAGGAGTACTGCGAGGATGAGGATTTCATCCGGAAGTTTCAGAATGAGGCCCAGGCAGCGGCGAAGCTGAATCATCCGAACATCGTCGCGGTGTATGACATCGTCGATAATCCGGAGACGAAGCTGCACTATATCGTGATGGAGCTCGTCGAGGGTATCACACTGAAAAACTATATCAAGCGTGCGGGACGCATGGACTCGCAGGAGACCATCGCCATCGCGCTGCAGGCGGCGGCCGGTATCGAGCTCGCGCATAAGATGGGCATCGTGCACCGGGATATCAAGCCGCAGAACATCATCGTCGACAGTGAGGGAAATGTGAAGGTGGCGGATTTCGGGATCGCCCGTGCCGCGACGCAGCAGACGGTCAATGCGACCGTCATGGGCTCTGTCCACTATATTTCGCCGGAACAGGCCCGCTCTGGGCAGTCGGATGAGCGTTCGGATATCTACAGCTTCGGCTGTACGATGTATGAGATGCTGACGGGCAAGGTGCCGTATGATGGCGACACCTCGGTGTCCGTCGTCTTCGCACACCTCGAGAATCCGATCCCGCACGTGAAGGAGCTGGTGCCGGATGTGTACCCTGCCCTCGATATGGCGGTGTACAAGTGCATGCAGAAGAAGGGAAAGCTTCGCTACCAGCACATCGGCGAGCTGATGGAGGACCTCCGGAAGGCACTGAAGGATCCGAGCGGTTCCTTCATGTCCGGGGAGATGCCGGAGGACCTCAGTGAGACCCGGGTGCTCTCTCCGCGGGAGCTGAATCAGCTAAAGCACCGGCAGAAGCTTCGGAGGAAGCTCGCACATCTCGATGATACGGATGCACTTCCGCTCGATGATACGGAGGAAGATGAAACCAGCTTCCACATGACGAAGATCTACCGTGTGATCGTCGGTGTCTGTATCCTGCTGATCATCGTGCTCGTGCTGATCATCGGCCGCAATATGTTCTCCTTCTTCCGGGACAGCCGGACGGCGCTGGAAACGAGTCAGCCGATCGAGGCCTCCACCGAAACGACGGAGGTGGCGACGATCAATATCACGATCTCCGCGCTCGATAACCTGCTTCCGAACATCCTCGGAAAGACGGTGGCGGAGGCGGAGGACTATCTCGGAGACTATCATATCCATCTCCGGAGCGCGAAGGAAAGCTTCTCGGATCAGTATCCGACGGAGGGCACGATCATCGCTTACCAGAAGAAGATCCAGAACGGCAGCACCCTCGATGTGACCGTGTCGAAGGGCGCAGAGACCATCCGCTTCTATGATCCGGCAACGCCGGATAAACTGGATGCACTTCATGCCGTGAAGTGTGACACCCTGGTCGAGGCGCTGGAAAAACGAAAAATCAATTATAAGATCCAGGACGCGTTCTCCGACACGGTGCCGCTGGGCTATGTCATCAGCACGAACAAGCCGGATACCAGCGGAACATCGATGCTGATCATCACGCGTTCCGCCGGGTCTGCGAGCGAGAATGGCATGGCGCTGGTCCCGGAGCTGCGTACGCTTAGTGAGGACGATGCGCTGAGCACGCTGGAGGATGCAGGACTCACACTTGAGGGCATCGACTCTGTGCCGGATGCTGAGCATGAGGAGAATACGGTCATCGACCAGAGTCTGACACCTGGATCCGTGGTCCTGAAGGGGACGACGATCTCGCTCACGGTTTCCTCCGGCTCCGACGGAGAGACGAGTCAGAAGAGCACCACGACCGACGGTCAGGGTGACTGGTACGGCTCGATCAACACGGCCGTAAAGATCGGCGGTGAGACCAGTCCGGCGGCAGATACACGGCGGATCATCCTGATCCGTCTCTGTCAGGAAATCGATGGTGCGGAGCGCTATACGACGCTTCAGGAAGCGCGAAGCTATGAAGCCGGCACCGAGCTTCAGGTCGTGATCCCGAACATCCGGGGTGCAGCCGGCATCGGAAAGGGCACCGTCGAAATCGTCGATGCATCGAACGATACCGTCATCGCATCCTATACTGTGAATTTCGCACCACGTACCTAGAGAGGTAATGCATGGCTTTAAAAGGTAAAATTTACAAGGGCATCGGTGGCTTCTACTATGTCCATACCCCGGAGGGCGACTATGAGTGCCGCGCGAAGGGTATCTTCCGAAACCGGAACGAGAAGCCGCTCGTCGGTGATGATGCGGAGATCGAAGCGGTACAGGATTCAGAGAAGGAGCATGAGGGCTCCGTCATCCGCATCCTTCCGCGGAAAAATCAGCTGATCCGGCCGGCCGTCGCGAACGTCGACCAGGCGGTCGTCATCTTCGCACTCCGCCATCCGGATCCGAATCTGAACCTGCTCGACCGCTTCCTCATCCATATGGAGCAGCGGGAGATCCCGGTGGTGATCTTCTTTAATAAGGTGGACCTCGTGCAGCCAGGCGAGGATCCGACAGAGGAAGAAGAAACGATGCCGGAGGAGCGCGATGCCTGGAAGAAGAAAAAGTCACGGGCGAAAACGATCCCGGAGATCCATGCGGAGCACCCGGAGATGATTCCGGAGATCTACCGCGCGGCGGGCTATCCGGTGCTCGAAATCAGCACCCGGAACGAGGACAGTCTGCCGAAGATCATGGAGGTACTGCGCGGAAAGACCACCGTTCTTTCCGGGCCGAGCGGGGTCGGCAAGTCTTCGCTCACGAACCTCATCCATCCGGCTGCAAACATGGAAACCGGGGAGCTCAGTAAGAAGATCGAGCGTGGGAAGAATACGACCCGTCACTCGGAGTTCTTTTATATCGATGACGAGACCTATGTGCTCGATACACCGGGCTTCACCTCGCTCTATGTGACGGATATCGAACCGGAGCGGCTGATGTACTACTTCCCGGAGTTTGAGGACTACCGCAGCGCGTGCCGCTTCAACACCTGCGTGCACGTCGGTGAAAAGGACTGTGCGGTGAAGCGTGCCGTCGCGGAAGGAAAGATCGCTCGCGAGCGCTATGAAAGCTATGTCATGCTCTATCAGGAGCTGAAGGAGCAGAAGCGATACTGATTATGAAACGTCGTCTTAAGACGGCAGAGGAGAATACTACTATGAATTATGATCTGTCCCCATCGATTTTATCCGCTGATTTCGGAACCCTGCGTGACGACCTCCGTGTACTCGAGGAGGCGGGCACGAAGTACCTGCATTTCGATATGATGGATGGCGATTTTGTGCCGAATATTTCCTTCGGCATGCCGGTGATCCAGTCGGTACGTAAGGATAACCACTGCTTCTTCGATGTCCATATGATGGTAACTGAGCCGGGCCGCTACATCGACGCAGTCGCCGATGCCGGTGCGGACGGCATCACCGTACACCAGGAGGCCTGCACACATCTCGACCGTACCCTTCAGCAGATTCGGGAGCGTGGCCTCAAGGCCGGTGTAGCCCTGAATCCGGCAACCCCGATCAGCACCCTGGACTGTGTCCTTCCGATGCTGGACCTGGTGCTCATCATGTCGGTCAACCCGGGCTTCGGTGGGCAGAAGCTGATCCCGTATACGATCGAGAAGATCCGTGCCCTGCGGAAGCAGACGGACGCGCTCGGCCTCGAGCTGAATATCGGCATCGATGGTGGTGTTACCCTCGACAACGTGCAGGAAATCAAGGATGCCGGTGCGAACTTCTTCATCGCCGGCTCTGCCGTCTTCAAGCCACGTGAGCGTATGGTGGAGAATGTGAAGGCATTTAACGCCATCCTGCACGCATAAAGGAGTTTTCCGTGATAAAGAAACTTGCGCTCATCAATGATTTATGCAGCGTCGGACGCTGCTCACTTTCCATCCAGATTCCAGTGGTTACAGCACTTCAGCTCAGCGCCTGCCCGATTCCGACCGCGGTGCTCAGCAACCATACGGCCTTCCCGCACGTATCCAGCACAGGACTTGGGGCGGTGATGGAAGAGCGGCTCGAGACATTGAGCGAAAATGACATCCATTTCGATGGGATCCTGATCGGCTACCTCGGTGACTGTACGGATCTCCGGGCCCTCGACGCGTATCTCGAGGCGGAGAAGCTGCGGAATCCGGCGCTGCGCATCTTCCTCGATCCGGCGATGGCGGATCATGGCCGTCTGTATCGCGGGATGACGGAGGAGCATATCGAGGCGATGCGGGCCCTCTGTCGGAAGGCGGATCTCATCTGCCCGAACCTGACGGAAGCGGCCTTCCTCGCCGACTTCGATTATGCGGGACTGAAGGAGACACTCGACCGCTGTACGAGCGCTGCGACACGCGGGATGGTGATGCACGCTCTGCTTTCGGAGCTGCATCATCTGACGGAGGGACAGATCGTCGTGACTGGTGTCGAGGCCTATCCGGAGACAGCGGAGGATAGAGCCACGACGCCGGAAGCCCTGATCAATGTCGTCTCGGAAGCGGATGGCGATCTCCGTTTCGTCGAGCATGCCCGGTCCGGCGATGCCCGTCCGGGGACCGGCGACCTCTTCAGTGCCATCGTCGCGAGTCTCTGTCTTCGCGGTGAGGAGCTCGAGAACGCCACGCGTCGCGCCGCCGACTTCGTCGCGCTCTGCATCCGACACAGCGAGGAGGAGAAGGTCCCGATCGTTTACGGCGTACAGTTTGAGGATGTCCTCGGAGCGCTGTAGATGTTCGGACGCAACTGTCCCTCCGGGTCCCCACCTGTCTGATCGGTTGCGACCCGTCCGTCAACTGTGACGGAATGACTTGAAAACAGACGTAAATAAGGCTATAGTAAATGGTGGTTTATCGCCAGAAAGATTTCGCAGAAGTGGAGAGGATCCTATGTTAGATATTAAATTTGTCAGAGAAAACCCGGAGCTTGTCAAGGAAAACATCAAGAAAAAGTTTCAGGATGAGAAGCTTCCGTTAGTCGATGAGGTCATCAAGTATGATCTCGAGGCGAGAAAGTGCCAGCAGGAGGCCGATGAGCTTCGTGCGAAGAAGAATGCGGTTTCGAAGCAGATCGGTGCGCTGATGGCGCAGGGGAAGAAGGCGGAGGCCGAAGAGGTCAAGGCCGAGGTCGGCGCATTTACCGCACGTCTCAAGGAGCTCGAGGAGCAGGAGCCGAAGCTTCAGGCGGAGGTGACGAAGCGCATGATGATCATCCCGAACATGATCGATGCATCCGTTCCGATCGGTCCGGATGATTCTCACAACGTCGAGAATGAGCGCTTCGGTGAGCCGGTCGTTCCGGCATTTGAGGTACCGTATCATACCGATATCATGGAGTCCTTCGGCGGTATCGATCTCGATGCAGCCGGACGTGTCGCAGGTAACGGCTTCTACTACCTGATCGGCGACATCGCGAGACTGCACTCTGCGGTGCTCAGCTATGCGCGCGATTTCATGATCAACCGTGGTTTTACCTATGTGATTCCGCCATATATGATTCGTTCCAAGGTTGTAGATGGTGTTATGTCCTTCGCAGAGATGGATGCCATGATGTATAAGATCGAGGGCGAGGACCTCTACCTCATCGGTACCTCGGAGCACTCGATGATCGGTCGCTTCATCGATGAGATCCTTCCGGCAGATACCCTTCCGCTTACCCTTACTTCCTATTCTCCTTGCTTCCGTAAGGAGAAGGGTGCACACGGTATCGAGGAGAGAGGCGTGTACCGTATCCACCAGTTCGAGAAGCAGGAGATGATCGTCGTCTGTGAGCCGGAGGATGCCATGGACTGGTACGAGAAGCTCTGGAAGAACACCGTTGATTTCTTCCGTTCGATGGAAATCCCGGTCAGAACACTGGAGTGCTGCTCCGGTGATCTCGCAGACCTCAAGGTGAAGTCCTGCGATGTCGAGGCGTGGTCACCACGTCAGAAGAAGTACTTCGAGGTCGGCTCCTGCTCGAACCTCGGCGATGCACAGGCGAGACGTCTGCACATCCGTATCAAGGGCAAGGATGGAAAGATCCATCTCGCAAACACCCTGAACAACACCTGTGTCGCTCCACCTCGTATGCTGATCGCGTTCCTCGAAAATCGTCTTCAGGCCGATGGCAGCATCACCATCCCGGAGGTGCTTCAGCCATACATGGGTGGTACCAAGGTGCTCATCCCGAAGTGGAACTCCATCGAAGGCAAGCCGGCAAACGCTTGATGATCGAAGACCTGTGCAGTAGCACAGGTCTTTTTATGTACATTCAGGCAGGGGCCGCGGAGGGGTGGCAATGGAGGACAGTACTCCGCGGTCACTGCCCGAGCTGAAAGTCTTAATATTATTGACGAAGTTGTTAATGAATTCGTTTATTGTTTATAGATGGCAGCTATCATATAATGAAGGCCATGAAGCCAGTTTATGATTTAACAAGTTGTGGGAGAGATGTAGTGGAACCGATCATCAAGGTGCGGGATTTATATAAGATTTTCAAAATCGGAGACAATAAGGTCTACGCGCTGAATGGTGTGTCCTTCGATGTCTACCAGGGGGAGTTTGTCGCGATCGTCGGCACCTCCGGCTCCGGTAAATCGACCTGTCTCAATATGCTGGCCGGTCTGGAAGCGCCGAGTCGAGGGGCGATTCAGATCGCGGGGAAGCGCATCGATAGGATGAGCGAAGCGGAGCTCGTCAGCTTCCGGCGTCAGAATGTCGGCTTCATCTTTCAGAGCTATAATCTGATCGGCTCGATGAATGCGGTCGAGAATGTCGCGATGCCGCTGATGTTCCGCGGGGTGCCGTATGAGAAGCGTATCCGGGAAGCAGAGAAGTATATGAAGCTGATCGGCATCGGGGATCAGGGAGAGCATATGCCGAACCAGATGTCCGGTGGACAGCAGCAGCGTGTCGGGATCGCTCGTGCGCTCGTCATCGACCCGAAGATCATCTTCGCCGATGAGCCGACGGGTAATCTTGATTCACATACGACGGAGGATGTGCTGAGCCTTCTTCGGAAAATCGTACGTGAGGAGGACCGCACGCTGATCATGGTCACCCATGATGCACACATCGCTTCCTGGGCGGATCGGCAGCTGCGTGTCGTCGATGGAAAGATCGTCGAGACCGTGATCCGTCCGGATAGCCCGATCGAACAGAAAATAGAAACAGAAACCGGAAATCCGCCTTTTGCGCAGGTGATGCCACTCGGCTGAGTACGGTGTATATAGAGGGGTATAAAATCATGAATCATTTTCACACACAAAAGCATACGATCCTTCGGCGTTTTCTGTGCGGCGCGATGGTGCTCGCGCTCCTGTCGCCGGCATTGACCTTCGTACAGCCGATGGAGGCCCAGGCGTCCTACGTCGATACGAATATGAACACCTTCATCCATGATGCGGCAGACACACCGGTTGCGGGGATCGGGCAGGATTTCCAGCTGACCGTGAAGGTCGGCTTCAACGGCGTGAACGGTCTCTATAATCCGACCGGTGACGTCATCAACAACGTGCGCGTGCGCCTGAGTCAGGACCAGAATCTCTTAAATACGAAGGGCATCGTGCCGAATTCAAAAAAGTCGAATCCGTATGATGAAGACTCGGACAACGAGCAGGAGTCCCTGCAGCATGATGCGTACAATGAAGGCTACCAGGCGGGGGCGCAGCGTGCCTATAATGCGTCGCTGGGCCTCACCTATCCGGTGGACGGTGGTACCTATCCGCTCGAGATCGGCACATCGACGATGAACCAGGAGAAGAACCTTGGCTCGCTGCAGAAGGGCGAGTACAAGGAGGTGACCTTCAATGTAAAGATCCGGAACGATATCAAGGAAGGCTACTATGCGATCCCGATTTCGATGAACTATGATGTGCCGTACAACTCGACGGGGCAGTACGGCAGTCTCAGCCGCGCCGAGTTCATCAATATCTATGTGCAGGACCTCGGAACGATTTCGAATCCGACCAGCGCGACGAAGGATCAGGCCTTCGTGCTCGGCGAGGGACAGTCGACACCGAGCGGTACCTATCCGGGAACCGTACAGTTCGCCGTGAACCTTCGGAATAAGAAGGGACGGGCCCTCTATGATGTCGTCGTGAAGATGAATAAGGGAAACGGTGGTGCAGCCTCGGGTGATTCGTCTTCGACGGCGGCCGCTGGAAAGGTCGACTACAGCAGCTTCCCGTTCCGTGTGACGGAGGAGAACTATGACCGCAGCTTCGCCAGTGTCGAGGCGGATCAGACGATCTCGGCTCCGTACTCGATGGCCATCGCGAAGGATTCGAAGAGCGGTGACCATGCCATCGGCTTCACGGTGAGCTATAAGGAGACGCCGAACGCGACCATCACGAAGACAGAGCAGTATACCTACTACGTACATATCAGCAACCCGACCACGGATGAAACCGACAGTCAGCGTGATTTCAATGCTAACGACCGTTCGAAGGCACGACTCGTCGTGGCGGGCTATCATACCGAACCGGAGAAGGTGTTTGCCGGTCAGCCGTTTAAGCTGGTGGTGCAGATGCAGAACGCAAGTACCGGCATCAGTGCCAGCAACATCCTGCTTTCCCTCGAGTCGGAAAAGGTGAATGAGTCCTCGGCACTGTCGACGGAGAACGGCGCGAACTCCTATGTCATCAACAGCCTCGCGGCCGGGGAGACGAAGGAAATCGCCTGGAATATGGTGGCGGAACCGGGGGTCGACCCGCGGTCCTATGCGCTGACCATCAATGAAAAGTATGACTCCCCGGATTTCAAAAATGCCGAGGAGAAGGTGACGCTGAATATCATGGTCAATCAGGAGGCACGACTTTCGGTTTCCAACTACGATGTGATGCCCGAAAGCATTGACGTCGGCAGTGAATCTAACGTGATGTTCAATATCAACAACACCGGCAAGGTGATTCTCTATAATGTCACTGCGGAGTTTAAGGCGGATTCCATCAATGATACCAGCAGCTACATCGGCAACATCAAGCCGGGTGAGTCGGGCTCCGTGGATGCGATGATCACGGGTGCGGCTCCGACCATGGATGATGGTACGATCCAGGTCATCATCAGCTACGAGGATGTGAACGGAGAGGTGCATACCTCCGAGCAGACGGTGAACCTCATGGTGAACGAGCCGATGGAAAGCACGGATGACATGAACGGCATGGATATGATGCCGGAAGAAACGCCTGGATTTTTCCAGCGCTTCCGACTCCCGATCATCGGTGGGGGCGTCGTTCTGCTGGCGGCAGCTGCGGTTTTCGTGAAGAAGCATAAGGATAAGAAGAAGCAGGAAAAGGAAAACGATGAGACTATTTGATCTTATCAAGCTCGCAACGAGTAACCTGAAGCGACGAAAGATGCGAACCGTACTTACGGTCCTCGGTGTCGCTATCGGTACGGCGTCCATCGTGGTCATGGTGAGTCTCGGCATCGGGATGAGTGCGATGATGCTGAAGTCCTACCAGAGCATGGGCTCGCTGACCCGGATCGACGTATACGAGGGTGGTTATGGCGGCGGCACGAATGGCGATCAGTCCATGATGCTGACCGACGAGACCGTGGAGAGCTTTAAGCATATCCCCCATGTGACCGGCGTGAGTCCGTCCATCGAGGTGAATATCGAGGCGAAGTGCAAGGGCGTCAGCGGCTCCTTCAGCATTGTGGGTGTCACCCAGGATTATCTTCAGCAGCTTGAGCTCCGGGACGGCGGACATCTGCCGGCGGCGAACTCGGATACGCTGGAGCTCCTGTATGGTAATCAGATTCTGTACAGCAGCTTCTATAAGCAGAAAACCTGGGAGAATGTCGAGATCGACCCGGAGAAGGATACGGTATTCATCACCTTCCCGCAGCCGAGCACCTCGCAGGGAACACAAAGCAGTGAGGGCAGTACGCAGGAGCCGAAGCAGAAGAAGTACATCTTCCCGGTGGCCGGGATCATGAAGGGCGGCGCTGAGGACTGGTCGGATGGCTCGTATAATGTCTACACGGACATCGACAGTCTGAAGCGTTTTCTGAAGAAAATCTATAAGAAGGCGCTGGTGCCGAATCCGAGGACGAATAAAAACGGGAAGCCGTATCCGTACTATGTATACAATAATGTCTATGTTTTCGTCGATGACATGGATAACGTCAGTGCAGTACAGAAGCAGATCTCGGACATGGGCTTCAGTGTGAGTTCCAGTATGGAGTGGCTGAAGCAGGCGCAGCAGCAGCTCAATATGGTGCAGCTCGTGCTCGGCGGTATCGGCGGTGTATCGCTTCTCGTCGCGGCGATCGGTATCATGAATACCATGATGATGTCGATCTATGAGCGGACGAAGGAAATCGGTGTTATGAAGGTGCTGGGCTGTGCGATGCCGGATATCCGGAACATGTTCCTCTGTGAATCCGGTATGATCGGGCTCATGGGTGGTATCGCGGGACTCGCTGTCAGCTATCTGATTTCCTATATCATCAATTCCTTTACGAAAAATGCCGGTTCGATGATGTTCGGCTCCGGCTCGACGGGCGGGCTGTCCAGCATTCCGCTCTGGCTCGCGGCCTTCGCGATCGGCTTCGCCATCGCGGTCGGCACGATCGCCGGCTATGTTCCGGCGGCGCGTGCGATGAAGCTGAGTCCGCTGGCAGCGATCCGAAATGAATGATTCTATAGCCGGTCTTCCGACGCCCTTCTATACTTCTCATGATTATTAATTATATTGAGTATTTTGAAGCACGATGATATAATGCGGCAAAATGCCAAATTTGGAGGGAGTACGAAATGATCAAGGTTGCAAAATTTGGCGGAAGCTCCTGCGCCTCCGCGGAACAGTTCAGAAAAGTAAAGGACATCGTTCTTTCTGATAAGTCGAGACACTATATCGTGGTTTCGGCACCAGGTAAGCGGGCTTCCGGCGATACGAAGGTGACCGATCTTCTCTATCGTCTCCAGGATGCAGTCGAAGATGAGAAGAAGTTCCAGGAGACGCTTCAGACGATCAAGGATCGTTATCAGGAGATCATTGACGGCCTCGGGCTCGATTTCAGTCTGGCAGCGGACTTCGATCGGATCGAGCAGGATCTCAAGGCTGGTGCAGATCGTGATTATGCGGCTTCCCGCGGTGAGTTTCTGAATGCGAAGCTGATGGCGGCCTATCTCGGCTTCAGCTTCATCGATTCTGCAAGCTGCTTTGTCTTCAAGGAGGACCGGAGCTGTGATTACCAGAAGACGGAAGAGGGCATCCGCGCAGCACTGAAGGATATCGATTATGCGGTATTCCCGGGCTTCTATGGTGCGAACGAGAAGGGTGAGGTCGTTACCTTCAGCCGTGGCGGCTCAGACGTGACCGGCTCCCTGATCGCAGCGGCGGAGCATGTCGATCTCTATGAGAACTGGACGGATGTATCCGGCTTCCTCGTTGCGGATCCACGCATCGTGCCGAATCCGGAGGTCATCGATTACATCACCTACCGTGAGCTTCGTGAGCTGAGTTACATGGGTGCCGGTGTACTGCATGAGGACGCGATCTTCCCGGTACGCCGTGAGGGTATCCCGATCCAGATCAAGAACACGAACCGTCCGGAGGATCATGGTACCCTCATCGTGCAGAATACGTTGAAGAAGCCGCGTTTCATCATCACCGGTGTCAGCGGAAAGAAGGATTTCTGTGCGATCAACATCGAAAAGGCGATGATGAACTCGGAGATCGGCTTCGCCCGGAAGCTTCTTTCCGTCCTCGAGGACAACAACATCTCCTTCGAGCACATCCCGTCCGGTATCGATACGATGACCCTCGTCATCCATCAGGAGGAGCTCGAGCACTGTGAGCAGAAGATCCTGAACGGCATCCAGCGTGCCGTGAATCCGGACCTCATCGAGCTCGAGTCGGACATCGCTCTGATCGCGGTCGTCGGACGTGGCATGAAGTCATCCCGTGGTGTGGCCGGTCGTGTATTCTCTGCACTCGCCCATGAGTACATCAACATCAAGATGATCGACCAGGGCTCCAGCGAGTACAACATCATCATCGGTGTACGGAACGAGGATTTCGAAAAAGCCATCCGTGCCATCTACAAGATGTTCGTCATGAGCGCTAAATAATATGAATGTTTGACATAAGTCCCGGGGGCAGGCTTTCAATGGCCGCCCCGGGACTTTTATCATGCCCGGACATATGATATAATGCGCGAAGCGAGGATAAAACGATGAGAATAATTGTGATCGGCGGCGGAGCTGCCGGACTGATGGCGGCGATCGCGGCGAAGGAAACCGCGGCGGACGCCGATGTGGTTTTAATAGAAAAGAATGATAAACTCGGAAAAAAGATCTTCATCACGGGAAAGGGGCGCGGCAATCTGACGAATGCGGTGGCCATCGAGGATTTCTTTCCGCAGTATGTGACGAATCCGCGTTTTCTGTACTCGGCACTGTATGACTTCACGAATCAGGATACGATCGAGCTGCTGGAGGCGCACGGCTGCCGGACGAAGGTTGAGCGTGGCGACCGAGTCTTCCCGGTATCGGATCATGCCTACAGTATCACGGATGCACTTAAGCACTCTATCAAGAAGCTGGGCGTCGAGATCCGCTATAAGACCGAGGTGAAGAAGATCGAGCTTCGGGACGGGCAGGTCCGTGGTGTGGTGACGGATCGTGGCTTCCTGCCGGCGGATGCGGTGATCGTCGCGACCGGCGGCCGCAGCTATCCGTCGACCGGCTCTACCGGTGATGGCTATCGCTTCGCCGAGGAGGCTGGCCTCCAGGTGACGGAAACCTATCCGTCCCTCGTCGCCCTCGAGGTGCATGAACCGGATGCCTACCGTCTGAAGGGCTTAAGCCTCCGAAACATCGCGATCGATATCCGGGACGAGGATGGAAAAAGCTACTACCGGGACTTCGGTGAGCTCGAGTTTATGGAGAGCGGACTGCGTGGCCCGGTGATCATCTCGGCATCGGCGGTCGTAACGAAGCTCGTCAATGCTTCCGACCATAAAAAGTGGAAGCTCCTCACCGTGCACATCGACCTGAAGCCGGCGCTGGAGGATGCAGAGCTCGACCGTCGCCTGCTCCGTGATTTTGATACCTATCGGAATAAGGAGCTCCGCAATGCGTTTTCCGAGCTCCTCCCATCGCAGCTGATTCCGGTCTTCACGGCACGACTCGCCGCGCAGGGGGTCGATATCAATCGAAAGGTCACCGAGGTCGATCGCGAGACACGGAAGAAGATCGCGGGCCTCATCCGGGATTTCAGCTTCACGATCCGCGGTACCGGCAGCTTCAAGGAGGCCATCGTCACCCAGGGTGGCGTCGCTGTGAAGGAGCTGAATCCGAAAACGATGGAAGCGAAGAAGGTGAAGGGACTGTACTTCGCCGGCGAGGTCATCGACGTCGACGGCTATACCGGCGGCTTCAATATGCAGATGGCCTTCTCCACCGGCCACCTCGCCGGTAAGTCTGCCGCTGAAGCACTCAATTATAAATATTAGATAAATGGAACAATTCAGGTCACCGCCCCTGCGAGCACTGACCTGAATTGTAACAATGTGAAATATGAAGGAGGCTGTTATGCCATATAGTATTGCCATCGATGGGCCGGCGGGTGCCGGCAAGTCGACGATTGCGAAGGCCGTAGCGCGAGAACTCGGCTATGTTTATATCGATACCGGTGCCATGTATCGTGCCGTCGGTCTGTTCTGTCTCGATCAGGCTATCGCCCTCACGGATGAGGCGCGCGTGTCGGAGGCGGTGCGCGACATCGACATCACGATCGCCTATGATGAGGAAGGAGCTCAGCAGGTCTTCCTGAACGGCGCCAATGTCTCCACCCGGATTCGTACCCAGCAGGTCGGTGATGCCGCATCCACGGTGTCCCAGTATCCGGCCGTGCGGGAGAAGATGGTGAAGCTGCAGCAGAGCCTCGCGGAGCATACCTCGGTCGTGATGGATGGCCGGGATATCGCATCGAAGGTGCTTCCGCATGCGGATACGAAGATCTATCTCACTGCATCCGTCGAGGAACGCGCACATCGTCGTGCGAACGAACTGCGTGAAAAGGGAGAGACCTGTGACATCGCAGAGGTTGAGGCGGAGATCCGTGCGCGGGATGACCGCGATATGCATCGTCAGCATTCCCCACTCATCCAGGTGCCGGAGGCGGTGCTCGTCGACAGCTCGACACTGACCATCGATGAGACGATCGACCGTATCCTCGAGATCTGTATGCAGCATTGAGGTCGGCGCGATATGAAGGTAACACTTGCAAAAACCGCCGGCTTCTGCTTCGGCGTGCAGCGCGCGGTTGATACCGTGTACCGCGTACTCGAGGAGGAGCATGAAAAACCGCTCGATGAACAGCGTTCGATCTATACGTACGGACCGATCGTGCATAATGAAACCGTGATTCAGAAGCTCGCCGCAGAGGGCGTGGAGGTACTCGAATCCGAGGAGGAGCTTGCGACGCTTCACGACGGCATCGTCATCATCCGTGCACATGGGGTGCCGAAGCACATCTATGAGCTGCTTGAAAAGCAGAGGGTCGAAGCCGTCGATGCTTCGTGCCCCTTCGTCCAGAAGATCCAGCGCCTCGTGCAGCAGCACACAGCAGCCGGTGAAGAGGTCTTCGTGACCGGAAACCCGGAGCATCCGGAGGTGATCGGCATCATGGGCTGGGCGGAAGGCGGCATTTCTGCGATTCCGGACATCGAAACCGCTGAAAAATTACCAAACGGAGAGGGCAGAAGCGTGGTTGTTGTGTCACAAACCACGTTTAATATCGATAAATTCAAACTGATTATTGATATTTTGAAAAAAAAGCATTATTATGTTAATGCTATTAATACGATTTGCAACGCAACGTTTGAGCGACAGTCGGAGGCGAAGGAACTGGCGAAACAGTCCGACGCCATGATTGTCATTGGGGGACGCAGTTCCTCCAACACGAAGAAACTTTTTGAGATTTGTAAAGACCAGTGTCGTAACACCCAGTTGATACAAACGGTTGGAGATCTTAACTTCGTTCAGGATGAAGCGGTTCAAAACGTAGGTATTACAGCTGGGGCAAGCACCCCGAAAGAAATTATTGAGGAGGTTCAAAATTATGTCAGAGATGAGTTTTGAACAGATGCTTGACGCATCATTAAAGTCTATTCATGCAGGGGAGATTGTTACTGGTAAGGTTATTAGTGTAAAGCCTGACGAGATTGCACTCAACATTGGGTACAAGTCCGATGGTATCATGACCAGAAGTGATTACAGCGCAGATAACACTGTAGACCTCACCACAGTAGTCAATGTCGGCGATGAAATCGAGTGCAAGGTAAAGAAGGTAAACGATGGAGAGGGACAGGTTGTTCTTTCTCACAGAGAGGCTCTTGCTTCCAAGGCTTCCGAGGAGCTCAAGGATGCATTTGAGAACCAGACCGTTCTTACCGGCAAGGTTGTTCAGGTTGTCAAGGGCGGCCTGAATGTTGAGGTAAATGGTGCACGTGTATTTATCCCTGCATCCCTCGTATCTGATACCTTCGAGAGAGATCTCACCAAGTATCAGGGTCAGGATATCCAGTTTGTGATCACTGAGTTCAATCCGATGAAGCGCAGAGTCATCGGTGATCGTAAGCAGCTTATGGCAGCTACGAAGAAGGAGCAGCACGACAAGCTCTTCAGTGAACTTCAGGTCGGCGATGTTCGTACCGGTGTTGTTAAGAACCTTACTGATTTCGGTGCATTCATCGATCTCGGTGGCGCTGATGGTCTCCTTCATATCTCCGAGATGTCCTGGGGCCGTATCGAGAACCCGAAGAAGCTTTTCAAGTCCGGCCAGGAGGTTAAGGTACTTGTTAAGGAGATCAACGGTGAGAGAATCGCTCTTACACGTAAGTTCCCGGATGAGAACCCGTGGAAGGATGCAGAGACCAAGTTCGCTGTTGGTACGGTTGTAAGCGGCAAGGTTGCACGTATGACCGACTTTGGCGCATTCGTAGAGCTTGAGAAGGGCATCGATGCACTTCTTCACGTATCTCAGATTTCCAGAGAGCATGTGAACAAGCCGTCAGACGTTCTCGAGGTTGGCCAGGAGATCGAGGCGAAGATCGTCGATCTCGACGTAGACAGTCACAAGATTTCCCTGAGCATGAAGGCTCTTTCTGAGCCGGAGCGCAAGGAGGATCTCGATGTTGCAGACGTTGACATCGAGGCTGTAGGCAAGGCTGAGGCTGAGCGCGTAGACGAGGAGTAATCCGCATAGACAGAGGGTCGGACAGAAATGTCCGGCTCTCTTTTTTTAAAATCCTTGCGTGGGACTTTTTTACGTGCTATACTCTTGACTCGGATATGTTGACTCATGGGAGAAGTATGCGCATTTCCCCTGTGCGTTTGCATAATATATAAAACGAAAGTTTCGGAGGTACTCTTAATGAGCGTTAAAGTTGAAAATCTTGAGAAGAATATGGCTAAGCTGACCGTTGAGGTGGACAATGCTGAGTTTTTAAAGGCCATCGATGTAGCATACAAGAAGAACCGTAACAAGTTCAATCTTCCTGGTTTCCGTAAGGGCAAGGCACCGAAGGAGATGATCATGAAGATGTACGGACCACAGGTATTCTTCGAGGATGCGCTCAATGAGATTCTTGATAAGACCTATCCGGAGGCTGCGAAGGAGTCCGGCCTCGAGATCGTTTCCAGACCGGAGATCGGCGTAGAGCAGATCGGTATGGATCAGAACGTGATCTACACAGCAACCGTTGCTGTAAAGCCGGAGGTTACCCTCGGTGAGTATAAGGGCGTTACGGTAGAGAAGGCAGAGACCACGGTAAGCGCAAAGGAAGTCAACGAGAAGCTGGCTGCTGAGCTTGAGAAGAATGCACGTGTCGTTGAGGTTGATCGTGAGATCAAGAAGGATGATATCGCAAACATCGATTTCGTGGGCTCCGTAGACGGTGTTGAGTTCGAAGGTGGCAAGGGCGAGGATTACCCGCTGACCATCGGCTCTGGCACCTTCATCCCGGGCTTCGAGGATCAGCTGATCGGCCACAAGGCTGGTGAGACCGTCGATGTAAAGGTCACCTTCCCGGAGAACTACGGCGCAAAGGATCTCGCAGGTAAGGAAGCACTTTTCGTAACCACCATCAAGACGGTTAAGGAGAAGCAGGTTCCGGCTGCTGACGACGAGTTCGCATCCGAGGTTTCTGAGTTCGACACCCTCGATGAGTATAAGAAGGATCTGAAGAAGACCCTGAAGGAGGAGAAGGAGAAGGCTGCAACCACGACCAATGAGAGAAATGTCATCGCAAAGGTCGTTGAGAACGCTTCCGTAGAGATCCCGGCACCGATGCTTGAGGCACAGCTGGACAACATGCTCTATGATTACCAGACCAGACTTGCTCAGCAGGGCATCCCGATGGATCAGTATCTCAAGATCACCGGCCAGACTGTAGAGCAGATCAAGGACCAGATGAAGGAGAGCGCTGAGAAGAATCTCAAGACGTCCCTTGTGATCGAAGCCATCATGGAGAAGGAGAACATCACCGTCGCTGAAGAGCGTGTAGATGAGGAGTTCAAGAAGATCGCAGAGCAGTACAAGATGGAGTATGATGACCTCAAGAAGACGGTTTCCGAGGAGCAGAAGGAGAGCATGAAGAGAGAGATCGCTTTCCAGGAGACCATCGATATGCTCGTAGCTGAGGCGAACCTTGTAAAGGCAGAGAAGAAGTCCAAGAAGGCTGCTGAGGACGAGGAGAAGACTGAGGAGTAATTCCTGTATCGCTTCATCGAAGATTTAAAGATTTTTAGCGGTGCAGGTAACTGCACCGCCTTTTTTTAAGATTCATAGGGAGGTTTCATTATGAATTTAACACCTAGAGATATTACAACGATTCCGTATGTTATTCAGTCGACATCCAGAGGAGAGCGTTCCTATGACATCTTCTCCCGTCTTCTGAATGAGCGTATCATCTTCCTCGGAGATGAAGTGAATCATGATACCGCTTCCCTCGTCGTCGCACAGCTTCTGTACCTCGAGTCCGAGGATCCGGATAAGGACATCAGCCTGTACATCAACAGCCCGGGTGGCGTGATCACGGACGGTATGGCGATCTACGATACCATGCGTTACATCAAGTGCGATGTATCCACCATCTGTGTCGGCATGGCTGCATCGATGGGTGCCTTCCTCCTGGCCGGCGGTACGAAGGGCAAGCGTATGATCCTTCCGAATGCTGAGGTCATGATTCACCAGCCGTCGGGCGGTGCACAGGGCCAGGCCACGGAGATCCAGATCACGGCAGAGTGGATCCTTCGTACGAAGAAGCACATGGCGGAGATCCTCGCAGCGAACTGCGGACAGCCGGTGGAGAAGGTGATGGAGGATACGGAGCGTGATCACTGGATGACGGCACAGCAGGCGCTGGAGTACGGCATCGTCGATCATATCTTCGAATCACGCGAAGCAGCTGAGGTACGGAACTGAGTACCGGTAGCAGCATCATCAGACTAACCAGAACGAGAGGACTGCATTCATGCAAATGAAACCAGACGATAAAATCCGCTGTTCTTTCTGCGGTAAATCGGCGAAGCAGGTACATAAGCTCATCGCCGGTTTAAATAATAATTATATCTGTGACGAGTGTGTCGAGCTCTGCGAGGAGATCCTGAACGAGCAGGATGGTGATTTCAGAGAGGACAGCGACACCTCAGACATCCATCTTCTGAAGCCGAAGGAGATCCATGATTTCCTCGATGAGTATGTCATCGGACAGGATGAGGCGAAGAAGGTGCTGTCTGTAGCGGTTTATAACCACTACAAGCGCATCACCTCGAAAATCAAGGACATCGACGTTCAGAAGTCGAACATCCTGATGATCGGACCGACCGGTACCGGTAAGACCTACCTGGCACAGACCCTGGCCCGCATCCTCGGCGTTCCGTTCGCAATCGCAGATGCTACGGCGCTCACCGAAGCCGGCTATGTCGGCGAGGATGTCGAGAACATCCTCCTGAAGCTGATTCAGGCGGCAGACTATGATATCAAGCGTGCGGAGATCGGTATCATCTATATCGATGAGATCGATAAGATCACGAAGAAGTCGGAGAATGTCTCCATCACCCGTGATGTCTCCGGCGAGGGCGTTCAGCAGGCACTGCTGAAGATCCTCGAGGGGACCGTCGCTTCCGTACCACCTCAGGGCGGACGGAAGCATCCGCAGCAGGAGCTCATCCAGATCGATACGACGAATATCCTGTTCATCTGCGGCGGTGCATTTGACGGCCTCGAGCACATCATCGAGAAGCGTGTCGCTTCCGGATCGATGGGCTTCGGTGCGGACATCGTCGAGAAGAATCGCGACAACTACGATGACATCCTTCGTCAGGTACAGCCGGAGGATCTCGTACGCTTCGGTCTGATCCCGGAGTTTATCGGACGAGTACCGGTTGATGTCACCCTGCAGTCACATGATGCGGCGACCCTGAAGCGTATTCTGACGACCCCGAAGAACGCGCTCGTGAAGCAGTATCAGAAGCTGTTTGAGATCGACGGTGTCGAGCTCCGATTTACGGATGAGGCAGTCAGCGCCATCGCCGAGAAGGCAGCCGAGCGCAAGACCGGTGCCAGAGGACTCCGCTCCATCATGGAAGATATGATGATGGACATCATGTATGAGATTCCGTCCGAGCCGGACATCCAGAGCGTGGAGATCACAGAGGATGTGGTGAAGGGCACGGGCGAACCGATCATCACCCGTAAAGAGAAGAAAACAGCCCCTCGTGCAGATGCAGCAGATACGGCTGTATGAGTTTGACGAAACCCGATCGGTTATGTGCCGACCGGGTTTCCTGATCCTGAACCAGCTGGATCCGTCAGGTATCAATCATCACTAAGAAAAGGAGATTCCATGAAGATCACTTCTGTAGAGCTGGAGAGAGTGCTGGGCGTAAAATCCGAGCTTCCGAAGACCGGAAAACCTGAATTTGTCATGGCGGGACGATCCAATGTCGGAAAGTCCTCCTTTATCAATGCCTTCGTCAATCGAAAGAACTTCGCCCGTACGAGCTCGACACCGGGTAAGACGCGCACGATCAACTTTTATAACATCAACGAACGGTTTTATCTCGTCGACCTCCCTGGCTACGGCTATGCATCCACCGGTGCGGTCGAGCAGGAGAAGTGGGGTCGGATGATCAACCGCTATCTCGAAACCTCGGACGACATCGAGGAGGTGATCCTCTTCGTAGACATCCGCCACGATCCATCGAAGCTCGACATCCAGATGTTCGACTACGTGACCCAGGTCACCGGCTTCGAGCCGATCGTCATCCTGACGAAGATGGATAAGATCAATCGCTCACAGATCAAAAAGCAGACCGCTGCGATCCGCAAGGCTCTGCACGCGACGGAAAACTGTACGATGATCCCGTTCTCCTCCCAATCAAAGCAGGGACTCGAGAGCATCTATGCGATCATCGACGAGATTATGGATGCCCCGGAAACTCCAGAGACACAGGCGTGAGCCTGGATGTAGTAAGGGCTCAGGTAGTGGACCCTCCGGGCCCCTTACCTGTCTGAACTGTTACATCTGATGTAAACCGGGAATTGCAAAATTCCGAAAACGGGCTTGACATCGGTGCAGACTGGTGCTAGTCTATAAAGGTCGTAAAGACAAAGGAAAGTAGGTATCCACCTCACCTTGGCAGTTGTAGCTGACCCGGGTTCATATTTGATTATTACTTCGTGTATTTTCATTATGGTGGATTGGCTTACAATCCGCCATTTTTTTGCATTCGACCAGTGTATGTGGAGAGGAGTTTATGGCTATTAAGAAAAACGCAAGCATCGAAATTAACGAGCAGATCCGTGACAGAGAGGTAAGAGTCATTGGTGCAGAGGGCGAGCAGCTCGGTATCATGTCTTCCAAGGACGCTTATATGATGGCGAAGGAGAAGGACCTGGATCTTATTAAGATCGCGCCGACTGCAACGCCGCCTGTTGTAAAGATCGCCGACTTCGGTAAGTATCGTTACGAGATGATGCGTAAGGAAAAGGAAGCCAAGCGTAATCAGCGCGTAACTGAGCTGAAGGAGATCCGTATGACACCGAACATCGATCAGAACGATCTCAACACAAAGTTATCCGCTGCACGTAAGTTCCTCGAGAAGGGCAATAAGGTCAAGGTCGCTCTTCGATTCAGAGGCCGTGAGATGTCTCGTATGAATCAGTCCAAGTACATCCTTGACGAGTTCGCCGAGCAGCTGAAGGACATCGCTGTCCTCGATAAGCCGGCGAAGGTAGAAGGCAGAAACATGGCGATTGTAATAAGCCCGAAAAAGTAAAATCACAGGAGGCTGTTATGGCAAAGTTAAAGCTGAAGACAAAGAGAGCTGCTGCTAAGCGCTTTAAAGTTACTGGCACAGGAAAGCTTGTAAGAAATAAGGCTTACAAGTCTCACATTCTCACCAAGAAGACAACGAAGCGTAAGAGAGGCCTGCGCAAGGATACTGTCCTTGATCAGACCAACGTTAAGACGATGAAGAAGATTCTTCCATACCTTTGATTTGTAGACTTTAGAGGAGGAAATTAAAATGAGAATTAAGGGCGGATTAAACGCTAAGAAGAAGCATAATAGAGTACTCAAGCTTGCTAAAGGCTACAGAGGATCTCGCTCCAAGCACTACAGAGTAGCGAAGCAGAGCGTAATGAGAGCACTTACGGAGTCCTACAGAGGCCGTAAGGAGAGAAAGAGACAGTTCAGACAGCTCTGGATCGCTCGTATCAACGCAGCTGCAAGACTGAATGGTCTTTCTTACAGCAAGTTCATGTTCGGCCTCAAGAATGCCGGCATCGATATGAACCGTAAGATGCTTTCCGAGATCGCAATCGCTGATCCGGAGGGATTTGCAAAGCTCGCTGAGACTGCAAAGGCTAACCTCGCAAAGTAATGTTCGACCGACAGGATTCGTCCTGTCGGTTTTTTAATGCTCGTTTGCCGTGCGGACGTGAAGAGGCCGGCGATGGACTCTGTGGCCGAACACGCATTTCGATGACAATCCGGCCAGCACCCAGGAGGGCCGGCAACAGAAGCACAGTACTCCGAGGCCGGTAAACTCTAAGCCACGGACCCTAAGCGGCACTAGGCCCTCTGCAATCACTGAGTTTTCTTGAGGAAAACTCAGCGTTGCAGAGGGTTCCAAGGAGAGATAGCACCAAGTGCCGCTAAGGGGACCTGGCTTGATTTTACACGTCCTCTACGTATGGCTTCTGTTGCCGGTCCTCATGGGCACTGGCCGATTTCCGTTTCCCGATGAAAAATCAAATATCTAACTCGGAAAAACACATAAAAAAAGAACCGATTCTTATGAATCGATTCTTTGATGCGGAAGAAGGGATTTGAACCCTCAAGAGTGTAACCTCACACGGACCTGAACCGTGCGCGTCTGCCGTTCCGCCACTTCCGCGAACTCGTATATAATAGCATGGTGAGATGGGTTCGTCAACAACTAATTTTCACTTTTTTTGATTGGACTTTGCGGTGGGATCGGTCACGGAGTCCACTGCCGGGCCACCACATTTGAATTCAGTGGAGGAACGCGCCGAGCACGCCGTAGGAGACGATCGACATGATGGCGGAGGCGAGCAGTACGCCGACGATGATGGCGAGGAAGGACTTCTTCCGCGGCATGTGCAGGAGGCCTGCGACGAGGGAGCCGGTCCATGCGCCGGTGCCCGGGAGCGGGATGCCGACGAAGAGCACGAGGCTCCAGAAATCATACTTCTGAATCGATGCCTGGTTCTTCTCGACCTTCTCACGGAGCTTTCGCGCGATCCCCTGTGTCGGTCCGAAATGCTCACAGGCCAGTACGATCTTCTCGATGAAGAGAAGGATCAGCGGGATCGGCAGGAGATTTCCAACGATGCAGAGGATCAGTGCACGCAGATACGGCACGCCCAGCAGCGAGGATGCGAGGAGTCCGCCACGGAGCTCCAGGATCGGCATCAAGGAAATGATGAAGACGATGGCGTCCTTCGAGAGGAGTCCCGTCAGGTGAGTAGTGACAAAGCTTACAAGTGCTTCCATTTTTGACCTCAATTTCCTAATAATATCGTAATTCAGTTTTCTTGAATGCCCCTATGGAATGTGATAGACTAAACAGATGATTTGAAAGTGCGCGCACACGTCATCTGGAAGATAACGAGGTCTCCCGCGGCGTGCTGGCAGTTCTGGTCGCCTGCATTGTCCGACGCCATAAAAGGCACAATGCCGATTCTATCGACTGCGTCCCACAGTGTCAAGCTATGCGCAGATTTCAGCTCACTGAAACAAGGAAATGTAAGCCGGGAGACGGTCTAACCGATGTCTGCCATCCGGGAATCACGGGCGTTGACGCGGTACCACAGGTCCCCGAACAGCTGTAGAAAGAATAGTATGATCAGTTACGAAGAAGAAATCAAACGTTTTAAGCCGAGTCTCGATGTCGATCAGATCGAGGATGCGATCGCGAAGGTGGATCTCACCGATATGAACGACATCATGACCAGTCTCATCGAGGAGGCCATCAAGCATAAAAAGGATGAGAGCGTTAAATGAAGTATGACGTAATGCTGGAGCAGATCGCAAACTGCTACTATAATCTGGGACTCGAGCGTGCACGTCTGCGCGATCTGAGTGGCGCCGCCGAGCTGCTGAAGAAGTCGCTGACCTTCGATAAGTATCAGAAGGATGCGCGAAATCTGCTGGGGCTGATCTTTTTCGAGTGTGGTGAGACCGCGGATGCGCTCGTGCAGTGGGTCATCAGTATGAACCTGCTCCCACAGGATAACATCGCGGATCATTATCTCGATGAGGTCCAGCGCAAGCCGGCGATCCTCCGAATCTGTTCGGACAATGTCAAGCGCTACAATCAGGCGCTGGACTACGCGCAGAACAACAACGAGGACCTCGCCATCATGCAGCTTAATCAGGTCATCGAGGACAGTCCGAACTATATCAAGGCACACATCCTGCTCGCTCTTTTATATATGAAGAGAGAGGACTGGGTGAAGGCGGGACGCAGCCTCTACCTCGTGCTGAAAATCGATCGCAACAACCCGAAGGCCCTCGTGCTGATGGATGAGGTCAAGCATAACACCGGCCGGAAGGAGGTCGAGCAGAGCCGCCTGAAGAATGCATTTTCCCACCGCAAGATGACGGATGATGATGTGCTGATTCCCCAGGAGGTGAAGCAGGTGTCACCGTGGATGGTCGTCGGCTACATCTTCGTCGGCGTCATCCTGGCACTCTTCGCATTTTATCTGCTGATCATGCCGGCGAAGACGAAGGCGCTCAATGCGGAGAACAACCGTGAGCTGATTTCCTATACCGAGAAACTCGATGCCTCGAACCGTGAATATGCAGAGCTGAAGGACTCATATGATACGCTGGAGTCGCAGTACGCCGAGGCAGCTCAGCAGGTTTCACAGTTTGAGAATGCCAATGCCTCCTTCATGGGGCAGTACCAGGCACTGAACGAGATCCGGACAGCGCTTGCAAATGGCGATGTCCTTCAGGCGGCGAAGCTCTATACGGACCTCGATCAGACGCAGATCAGTGATGCGACGATGCTACAGCAGCTTCAGAGCATCAAGGTGGAGATGGAGGGCTCGATCTATCAGGAGCTCGCCGACCAGGCGACCAACGCCTGGAACAGCGGAAACCAGGATCAGGCAGCCGAGCTGTATAATCTGAGCCTGGCGATCCGCGAGGAACCGGAAAATATGTATCTCCTCGGACGTCTCTACCAGAGTATGGGACGAACGGAGGAAGCAAATACACTGTTTGATAAAATCATCGGCGCACACCCGGATTCAAATTATGCCGAGCGCGCGAGACAGGCAAGAGGGTACTGATCCATGCTGAATGTTGAGAAGATCCGCCTGATGACCCAGCTTTCGATTTATGACAGGAAAGAGGGGAAGGCGATACGGGATGTAAGCAGATATTTCAAGGGAGACTATCTCTCCCGGAGGATGTTCATGGCACTCGTGCACTATACACTGTGCTTTATTCTGGTGTCTATGCTGCTGATGCTGATCAATATCGAAGAGCTTCTGATGCATCTGAACATCCCGTTTATCGTGGCAGCGGTCCGGGTCCTTCTTTTCATTTATGTGCTCGGCTTCGTCGGGATGATGGCCTTTTCCTATGTGCGCTATGCACGGGCCTACGATGATCTTCACCGTAAGAGTCTCTATTATATGGCGAAGCTCGACAAGCTTCTGCAGATCGAGGAGGCACCGGATACGAAACTTGACATCGAGAGCGCCGGCTCCGAGTTTTATAAGGAGAAGGGCGGGAAGATCCGCGTCATGGAGGATGCGCCTCTGCGGCAGACGAAGTGTTCGAAGACAGCGCCGGACAGAAGGGGCAGCGCGAGCGCGGCTCCGAAACAGGTAGAAGCACAGCCTGTGAAGCGAAAGAGTGCGGTGCAGGACACGGACCGGCAGGAAGAGGCGTGGCTCGATGATCCGATCGAGCCAGAGAACGGCTGGCTGGATGATCCGGTTGAACCGGAAGACGGCTGGCTGGACGACGGAAACGATACAGTAACCACAGGCGACGATGGTGACTGGCTGGACGATCCGGTCGATCCGAAGCCGCATAGTGACACGGGCAGAGCCTCTATGGATGGCATACAGCTCATGGATTTCAGAAAACATCACGAAGGAAGATAAAGATGACACAGCTGGTCGATATGAAGGATGAATTACAGAAGTTTTACATCAAAAATGAATACTGGCTCACACCTGTACTGAAGGCGCTGACCGCGTTCCTGTGCTTTTTCATGATCCGGATTCGCATAGGCTCCGACAGCATGTTCGGCAGTCTGCTGATCGCGATCGCCGCTGCTGCGCTGTGCTCGTTCCTTCCGTGGACGGCCGTGACGGTCATGTCGGCGGTTTTCGTTCTGGGCAATGCCTATGGCACGTCGATGGAGCTCGCCCTTCTGGCGGCCTTCATCCTCCTGCTGATGGCGCTCGCACAGTCGGCCTTCCGTGCAGGAAATGCGATTCTGATCGTCCTGGTTCCCCTGCTGTTTTATCTGCATGTACCCTATGTACTCCCGGTCATCGCAGGGCTCAGCCTCGGACTGATGTCCATCGTACCGGTATCCATCGGTGTGATGATGTATTATTTTATCGAGTATATCTCGGAGAACGCATCTAAGCTCAGTGTATCGACGAAGGATCCGATGGAGATGGCGAGCCAGTATGCCAGCATCTTTCAGGGCTACTTTCAGAACCGCACGATGATCGTGTCCATCATGGCCTTCGCCATCTGCATCGTGCTGGTGTTTATCCTTCATCAGATGGTGTTTTCGTATAACTGGGGAGTCGCGGTCATCGTCGGACTCCTCTCGATCCTGGTGGTTTCTGCCATCGGATCCGCGCGGCTCGGAGCCACCTTCTCTTTCAGCACGGCACTGATCGGCGTGATACTTTCCGGCATCCTCGCCCTTCTGTATGCACTGGCCTTCCATGGTGCAGACTATAAGGGGACGGAGCGCTTACGTTTCGAAGATGATGACTATTTCTATTTTGTAAAGGCGATTCCGAAGCTGAAATCAGGAAATGAGGCATAAATCGAATGACAGGAATGATTGAAAAAATGAAAAGCTGGGTGAGCCTCCTGCCACCTATCGGCTATACCAACATCCTCGAGATCATCATCCTCGCGGTGCTCGTATATGAGATCCTTCTCTGGATCAAAAATACGAGAGCCTGGGAGCTGCTCAAGGGTCTGCTGGTCATCGCCGCCTTCATCACTGCAGCGGCGATCCTTCATCTCACGACCATCATGTGGCTGATCGAACGGATCTCAACGGTGGCCATCATCGCGACCGTCGTCATCTTCCAGCCGGAGCTCCGAAAAGCGCTGGAACAGCTCGGCAGCCGGAACTTCATCGCCAATCTGATTCCGGATGACGGGATCGATGACGCCAGTGTGACGACGATCAACGAAATCATCCGTGCGACCTTCGAGATGGCGAAGAAGAAGACTGGAGCACTCATCGTGATCCAGCAGAATCAGCCACTGAAGGAAATCGAAGAGACCGGTATCCGTATCAACGGTATCGTGTCGTCGGCACTGCTGATCAACATCTTCGAGAAGAACACACCGCTGCATGACGGTGCTGTCACGATCGTCGGTGATAAGGTTACGGCCGCGACCTGCTATCTGCCGCTGTCCGATACCGATATCTCGAAGGACTTCGGTACACGTCATCGTGCTGCGCTCGGCATGTCTGAGACGAGTGATGCCGTTACGATCGTGGTCTCGGAGGAGACCGGTCGTGTGTCAGTCGCTGCAAACGGGAAGCTCTGCCGTGCACAGGATGCTGAAGCTCTGCGCTCGATGCTTCCGACGAGAGAGCAGAAGGAGATGGATAAGAATACACGCTTCCGTATCTTCCGTAATACACGAAAGGAAGGCAAAGCATGATGAAACATTTCTTTACGGAAAATCTGCCGCTCAAGGTGCTGAGTCTCCTGATCGCGCTGCTCCTCTGGCTGCTGGTGGTCAATGTCTCGCATCCGGAGGTCACGGATATGAAAACGGTGCCGCTCGAGGTCGAGAATCAGTCGACCTTTGCGGCGCAGAATAAATCCTGGGAAATCGATCGCACGAGTGTGACCATCAGCTACAGTGTCCGCACGAACAGCCGCTCCCTCATCAGTGCGTCGGATTTTCATGCCTACGTGGATCTGAAGGATTACAGCATCACCGGAGCCGTCCCGATCTATGTGGATGTACTGAATGACAAGGACGAGCTGATCGGAGATGTGACGGTCCGTCCAACGGTCACCCGGGTCATCATCGAGGATATCCAGGAAAAGAAATTTGAAATCAAAAATACCGTGCATGGTACACCGAAGAGCGGCTACAAGGTCGCGAATGTGATCGTCAGTCCGGAACATGTCTATCTGAGTGGTCCGCAATCTGAAATCGGCCGCGTGTCCAGTGTCGGAATCGATGTGAATGTAGAAGGCATCGCACAGAACGAGGATGGGGTTGCTGAGCTCGTATACTATGATGCAAATGGAAATCAGCTCTTTGACCTGAAGAACGTCAGTGCGTCGACGAGCTCGATCCACTATGCCGTGACCCTGTATAAGGAGAAGTCCATCAACCTTCTATCCAGTGTCAGAGGCACACCGGCCGCGGGGTATCAGTATGAGTCGACCGCGGTTTCACCAGCGACCGTGAATCTGGCGGCGTCGACCTACATCATTGATGGCATGACGGTGTTCGAGCTTCCGAAGATCGATATCAGCGGTGCCAGCGGAACGAAGACCATCACCTTTAATCTGGCAGACTATCTCCCGGCCGGTGTTATGCTGGCGGAGGATCAGGACGCCGAGGTCAATGTGACGGTCCGCATCGAAAAGATACCGGAGACAGAGGAGACGTCGACCGACAGCGACGAGACCGCTGCGACGACGGCACTCATCTCCGGATCACAGAGTGCGCATACCAGTGAGACTACGGCGGCAGAAGCGAAGCTGCCGGAGAGCAGTGCCCAGGACGGAGATACCGAGCCGGAGGTGACGGGCGCTTCGCATGAGTCGGGCAGTACACATGAAGAAACACTGCTCAGCCAGTCCGGACACTGATCGGAGAATGCATAAATTTCATGAAAACAGAATGGTTTAAACTTGGTATCTATACAGCAGCGTATGTCATGAGCTTCGTGCTGGGAGAGGCGGGTCTTTCCGCCCCTTCCGGTCTGTGCCTGATCTTCGCTGCTGCTTTTTTATATCTTTCAGAGTACCGGAGAACGGCGTATCTGCTGAATCTTCGGGGCCTGCTCGCCCTCGGTCTCCTCGGCGGGGAAGGCATCGCCCGTTTTCAGCTGAGCCGGCTGAGCACCGACTGGACGCTGGAAACCTGGCTTTCGTTCTATCTTTTTTATCTGATTTTTGATCTTTCGGCACAGCACGCCGATCATGCAGGAGCCATCCGATCCGCCCGATCTGGAGACGATGCGGATCGTAGTGCATCCTGCAGCGTGGTACCGGATCCGCTGGCGTCCACAGCTTCTATAGATGTCCGGGATGTCGGTGGGGTGCCCGGTCGCTTGGCGACAGGAGAGAGCGCAGGACCGGATCTTCGTTTCTTTCGGTATGCGATCCTCGGTCTGCTCGGTATTTCCTGGGCGGCGTTTCTTTTTGAGGCGCGGCGGCTCGGCTTCGTACCGCTCTTTACGGTCGATACGCCACATGCCTACAGCTACTTCCATGTAAAGGGTGTGCACTACTTTACGACGCTGGCTGTGCTTACTCCGGCGGTCTCGATGCTGTATCTCGGTGCGCGGCGGAAACACGGACTTCGCCCGGATGTGCTGACACTCCTCGGACTGCTGCTTCCGATCATCCTGACGATCCTGATGGTGTCCCGTTTTCAGTTTATGATTTCGGTGATTCTGGCTGTTTTCGTGGCCTTGCTTTCAGGCCGCCGTTATAAGCTGTGGCAGCTTCTGCTGCTCCTCGCGCTGATGATCGCTGCCTATGTCTTCATCACGATCGAGCGTGCGCATTCCGTCGAGTACCTGAACGGCATCTTCGAGATGAAGGATCCGTCGACCCCGATCTTTATCACCCAGCCGTACATGTACATCGCAAACAACTATGATAATTTTAATGTCATGACCCGTGAGCTGACGGTCCACGCGCATGGACTCCGCATGCTCTATCCGTTTGTGACGCTGAGCGGGATCAAGTTCTTCGTCCCGTCACTGGCGCAGGGCTTTCCGCTCTTCGTGACGAAGGAAGAGCTCACGACCGTCACGATGCTCTATGACGCATGGTATGACTTCGGTCTCAGCGGGATCGCTGTGTTCGCACTCGTGCTCGGCCTCGTTTCAGGGCGGGTCACACGTACCTGTCGAAAGGATCAGAACCCGTTCTCCGTGCTTCTGTATGCACAGCTCGCTTTCTATTATCTGGTTTCGTTTTTTACCACCTGGTTCAGTAACCCGGCCACCTGGTTTTATCTGGGCATCAGTTTCCTGCTGTACCTCGCGTATGCATGTACTGTGCGAAAAAGGAGAAGAGAATGAAGCGTTATACGCAGCTGATCTTAAATATCCTGGTACCGATCCTGATGATGGCGGCGGTCGTCATCTTCGTTCCGAAGCTGATCATCTTTTTTATCCCGTTTATCATCGGGGCCGTCATCGCATGGATCGCCAATCCGCTGATTCGTTTTCTGAATACGAAAACGAAGCTGATGGAACGGCAGCATGCGTCGGTTGTCATCATCATCTTCATGCTCGTACTGATCGGCGCGATCCTGTATCTCGTCCTCAGCGTAGCTGTCCGTTTCTGCGTCGGCTTCGCAAAGGATCTGCCGGATATGGTGCGGGACCTCGCACAGCTTCTCAGGGAGTTTCTGCTTTCGCACCAGAGTCTGCTGCAGCACCTGTCGCTGAATCTGCCGGGGACGGGAGCGGATGGCGCTGCGGTTATACTGGATCTCAATAAGCTGAACAGCAGCATCGAGGAATCGCTGCTCGGCTTCGTAACGAATATCTCTGCGCCGATCGCCAATGTCTCCATCGGTGCGGTTCGCTCGATTCCGAATGTCCTTGTATATTCGGTCGTAACGATTTTTTCTGCGTACTGCTTCTGTAAGGATGGCGAACACTATGTCGAGCGGGTGAAGGCGTGGATTCCGAAGGAGCTGTTCCGTTACTATGAGCTGCTGAAGGCAGATATACGGAGGATCATCCAGGGCTGGCTGCTGGCACAGTTTAAGATCATGTTTGTCGTCTTCCTCGTGCTGACGATCGGCTTCCTCCTGCTGCGTGTGCGCTATGCACTTCCGCTTGCTGCATTGACCGCTTTTCTGGACTTCCTGCCGATGCTTGGGGTCGGCTTCATCTTGTGGCCATGGATCGTGCTCGACCTCTTCAGCGGGAATCTGGTGCAGGCGCTCTGGCTCGTCGTGATCTATGTCGCGACCCAGATCGTGCGCCAGTTCATGCAGCCGAAGATCATGGGTGATACGATGGGGCTCTCCCCGTTCCTGACGATTCTGTTCATGTACCTCGGTTACCGCTTCTATGGCTTCGTCGGGCTGATTTTCGCGGTTCCGGTCGGTATGCTCGTGATGTGCTTTTACCGCTATGGCGCCTTTAAGAAGATGACGGCCTCGATCCAGGCACTCTATCGGGACCTGATCTCCTTCCTGTAAACGCATCTCCGGGTATCCGTGTGCAGTGATTTATTCATGGAAAACGTGAGAGAAGTTTTACAGGCAGATCGCGGGATTCATACACGCTTCCCGGCGAATACATTGACAAATCAGATGGTACGAAATATAATTCTTAAAAATTAAATATTTTTTTATAGTTATTTTAGAAGGAGATAATCAAATGGAGAAGAAGACAAAGGCTACAGAAGCAAAGAAGGACGCAGCTCTGAAGGAGTCTTTCACTGAGATCAAGAAGGCTGTAGCAGAGACTGCGAAGGCTGCTGAGAAGAAGGCCGCTCCTGCAAAGGAAGCAGTTAAGGAAGAGGCTCCGAAGAAGGAAGCCGCTCCGAAGAAGACCGCTCCAGTGAAGAAGACAGCTCCAGCAAAGAAGACAGAAGAGAAGAAGCCGGCAGAGAAGACCGCTCCGGCGAAGGCAGAAGTGAAGACAGCTGTTACATTACAGATCGATGGCAGAGATTTCGATCCTGCAAAGATCGTTGCAGACGCACAGAAGGCGGCTGAGAAGATCAAGAAGGATGTCAAGGATGTACATATCTACATCAATGTAAACGATCAGGCTGCATACTTCACCGTCGATGGTGAGGGTAAGCCGGAGTACAGAGTAAACCTGTAATTCAGCATTTCGATCATAGAGAACGATTCATCGAAGGGTGAATCGTTCTTTTTTATATACACAGGATGCCGTTATCTGATAAAATACGAGCGTTGCAACAGGCTGTGATCACAGGAACGAATCATGAGTGAGAGGTGAATATGAAGCAATTACCGGCGGAGTTCTGTACCCGCATGAAAGCCCTTCTTTCCGAAGGGGAATATGACGCATTTCTCGAGAGCTTCGAAAAGCCGGCCGTCCGCGGGCTGAGGCTCAATCTTCATAAGCTGATGGAGCTCGAGGAGAGCGGGAATCCGGAGGCGATCCGCTACGCGAAGCTCGTCGCGGACTGGCATCTCGAGCCCATGCCGGAGAGCAGCAGTATCTCCTTCCGTGGACAGACGATGTATGCGTCCTTCTATCTCGACGACCATTATCTCGAGTCCATCGGTATCCGTCCGGGAAAGCATCCCTATCATGAGGCCGGACTCTACTATATCCAGGGACCGGAGGCGATGCAGGTCGTACAGCATATGCAGATCCGTCCCTTCGACCGGGTGATTGACCTCTGTGCGAGCCCTGGCGGAAAATCAACCCAGGCTGCGGATCTGCTGTCGGGTGATGCCGGTGGCTTCCTGATTTCCAACGAATACGTCGCCCTGCGCGCCCGGACACTGAGCTCAAACATCGAACGTATGGGTATACGCAATGCGGCCGTACTGAACGAGGATACAGGGAAAATTGCAGATCATTTTCCTGAGTTTTTCACGAGGGTGCTCGTGGATGCGCCGTGCTCCGGAGAAGGTATGTTCCGAAAGGATGATACGGCGATCACAGAGTGGTCACCGGAGAATGTCCACATGTGTGCAGAGCGTCAGCGGGAGATCACGGCTAATGCATATCGCATGCTGGCACCGGGCGGTATCCTCGCCTACAGTACCTGTACCTTCGAAAAGGAAGAGGATGAGGATATACGGGATTACCTCCTCAGCTCCTTCCCGGAGTTGAGCCTTCTCTACGAGAAGCGTGTGTGGCCGCACCGTGAGCCTGGGGAGGGACACTATATGGCGATCTTCCGTAAGTCCGGCAGCGATCCGCTGGCCGCACTGGAGAAGACGTATGGTACGTGCATTTCGGGACCGGATCGAGCATTCGAGGAGAAGGACTACCGAAGGCAGCAGGTGAAGGATCAGGGGTACCTCGTACCATCGATGCTGCCGGAGCTTCGTGGCCTGCGCTGTCTCCGTGCCGGCATCCAGTCGGAAATGAGTCTGAAAAACCGAACAGAGCCGGCGCATGCGCTGAGCCATGTGCTGAATCCGGCGGATGTCGCCGGGCTTCGGCAGTTTGATCTCGAGCGTTGCAGCTATCCGGCGACCGATCCGCGCATCGACCAGTATCTTCGCGGACTGCAGATCACGGCACCGGAGGGCGTCGACGGAAAGGGCTGGTGCATCGTCTGTGCAGACGGCGTTGCCCTCGGACTCGGGAAGCTGGTGAACGGACAGGTGAAGAATCATTTCCCGAAGGGACTGCGCTTCGTATAAAAAGACACAGCGGGCAGAAAGGAAGCGGCATCTTGCTGCTTCCTTTCTGCCTGGGATTCAGGATAAAAAATAGAACGGTAAAAGCCGCTGAAAATGAAAATAAATTCCATTTCAAAACGTCAAAAATATGTGCCTGTGTTTTGCGAAAAGCCATAATTGTATAAGGAAATCCTTATAAACCCTATATTCTCGGGCTTATAATGTCAGCATTATACCTGATATTACTTTCACGAAGTTTGAAAAAAGCACCCATTTCGGGTTGAATTATAAATGTGCTTCATATACAATATAAACGTCATAAACCGGGGATTTTTCCCCTTGTTTAGATACGAAATGGAGGATAAAAAATGGATAATCAGTCAACATCATCCGCTCTGACGAGAATTCAGTCACTGCTCGATGAATTCAGCTTCGTTGAAGTTGGCCGTCTTGTAGAAGCAAGATCAACAGACTTTAACATGGCTGAGAAGAAGGCACCATCTGACGGTGTTGTTACCGGCTATGGAACCATCGACGGCAACCTCGTGTATGTATATGCACAGGACGCTGCAGTTCTGGGTGGTTCGATCGGTGAGATGCATGCGAGAAAGATCGCCAGCATCTATTCTATGGCCATGAAGAATCAGGCTCCGGTCATCGCTCTTCTCGATTGCACCGGCGTACGGCTCGAGGAGGCAAACGACGCACTTTTCGGTCTCGGCCGTATCTACAAGAAGCAGACGCTCGCCAGTGGTCAGATCCCACAGATCACAGCCATCTTCGGAAACTGTGGTGGCGGACTTACGGTTCTCGCTGGTCTTTCCGATTACGTACTGATGGCAGAGGGCGCAAAGGCATATGTCAATGCTCCGGATGCCGTTCTTGGTAACAAGGACGACGCGATCGCACAGGCTGCAAAGCGCGAGGAGTATGGTCTCGTAGACTTCGATGGCACAGAGGATGAGGTATTCGCTCAGATCCGTAAGGTCGTTTCCGTACTTCCGGGCAACTGTGAGGACGGCGGCGTACTCGACGAGTGCACCGATGATCTGAACCGTGCCGTAACCGGCTTCGATACCCTGTCTGCAGACGAGGCTGTACAGCAGCTCGCAGATAACGGTGTATTTATCGAGACCAAGAAGGGCTATTCCCATGATGTCGTAACCGGCTTTGCACAGATCGGTGGCGAGACCGTTGCGATCGTTGCAAACAAGGAGAAGGCACTTACATGGAAGGGCGCAGAGAAGGCAGCCAAGCTGGTTACTTTCGCCAATGCTTATGACCTTCCGGTCATCACGGTCGTTGACGTGACTTCCTATAAGAATACAGAGTGCACAGAGAGCCATATGCCGACCTCTGCTGCCAAGCTTGCATATGCATATGCAAATGCAGATGTTCCGATGATCACCGTTGTAAAGAACGCACTCGGTACAGCAGGCCTCAGCTTCGGTGCAAAGGCACTCGGCGCGGACGTGGTTTATGCATTTAACAGCTCAAAGATCGGTGTTATGGACGCTGCACAGGCTGCAAAGGTAGTCGCTGACGGCGATGCAGAGGCAGAGAAGAAGTTCGCCTCTGAGAATACGGCACTCGCTGCTGCAAAGCGTGGTTATGTCGATGAGATCATCGCTCCGGAGGAGACCAGACAGAGAATCGCAGCTGCTCTTCAGATGCTCGGCTATAAGAGTGTATACAGACCTGACAAGAAGAGTGGCACCGTTTAATGAGAGGAGACAGAATGAAACAGTGGTTTAGAAAAGCTGCTCTCTGTTTTGCTCTTGCACTTTCCGTTCTTACACTGGCAGCTTGCGGAAACTCATCGAAGGACACGGTTGAGCCGATCGAGCCATCCGTAAAGTCCGCACTTGAGGAGCAGGCAAAGCAGTATGCGGAGCAGAGCATCTATGCTCTGAGCGATGCTGAGATCGAGTCTCAGATCAAGTCTGCATACAAGACAAAGGATGAAATCACCTATAACGGCCTTACCAATTATCTGAATGATAAGGATCGTCTCGGTGCTTTCGTCAGTGTAGACGATGCAGTTGCATCCAAGACAGAAGATGGCTATTCCATCGTAATTAATTCAACTTTTGAGAAGAGAACCCTGAAGCTTACCCTCGGTCTCAACGAGCTGACCGGTAAGACGACGGAGATGACCTTCGAGCCGTACTACTCACTCGCTGAGCAGATGGAGGATGCAGGCGCGAACCTTGCGGTAGGTATGGGTACCGTCTTCGTAGTTCTCATTTTCATCGCCTGGGTGATCTCCATGTTCAAGTACATCAGTGTATTTGAGAAGAAGATGAAGGGCAAGAAGGCACCGGCAGAGGCACCAAAGGCTGCCGCACCGGCACCGAAGGCCGCAGCTCCAGCTCCGGCTGCAAAGCAGGACGATGTGATGCAGGCGGTTATCGCCGCAGCGATCGCCGCTTATGAGGCAGATACCGCCGGCGCGCAGAGTGAGAACGGCTTCGTACCAGGACCGACACTTCAGAATGGTCTCTTCGTACGTCCGCTTCGTTCACGCAGCTTCGCACCAGCCGCTTCCGAAGCCGTAGCTTCCGCACCGGTTGTCACTTCCGTGGCTCCAGTGGCTGCACCAGTCGCAGCTGCCGCTCCGGCTCCGGCCGCAGCACCTGCAGGCGCACAGGGATCCGTAAAGGTGGAGTCCCCGATGCCAGGTAAGATCCTCGCAGTAAAGAAGAGTGTCGGCGACACGGTGAAGAGCGGTGACGTCATCCTCATCCTTGAGGCGATGAAGATGGAGAACGAGATCGTGGCTCCACAGGATGGTACCGTAGCATCGATCAATGTTTCCGTCGGTGATTCCGTAGAGTCCGGCGCAACACTTGCAACATTAAACTGAGATGGGCGATAGCCCTTTAGAATTCGAGAGGTATTAAGATGAAGAAATATACTATTACCGTAAATGGCGTCGCTTATGACGTAACCGTAGAAGAGGGTGGCAGCGTAGCATCTGCACCGAAGGCAACTGCTCCAGCAGCACCAGCAGCCGCTCCGGCTCCAGCCGCAGCACCTGCAGGCGCACAGGGATCCGTAAAGGTAGAGTCCCCGATGCCAGGTAAGATCCTCGCAGTTAAGAAGAACGTCGGCGATGTTGTAAAGAGCGGTGATGTGATCCTCGTTCTTGAGGCGATGAAGATGGAGAACGATATCGTAGCACCTCAGGATGGCACCGTAGCTTCCATCAACGTTTCTGTTGGTGATTCAGTAGAGTCAGGTGCAACCCTTGCAACTCTGAACTGATCTTTGATCAGATCGTGTCAAGTGTTGATTTGATTTTGCTGTACTGGAGGTTATAAAAACATATGAATATATTAGAAACCTTAACAAACCTGCTCCAGCAGACAGCATTCGTAAGCATGACATGGGGAAATGTGCTGATGATCATCGTCGCATTCGTCTTCCTGTATCTTGCCATCGCTAAGGGCTTCGAGCCACTTCTTCTGGTTCCGATCGCCTTCGGTATGCTGCTCGTCAATATCTATCCGGACATCATGCTGAGCCCGGAGGATTCGATCAATGGAACAGGCGGACTGCTTTGGTACTTCTTCCATCTGGATGAGTGGACGATTCTTCCGTCCCTGATCTTCATGGGTGTAGGCGCACAGACCGACTTCTCCCCGCTGATTGCAAACCCGATCACCTTCCTGCTCGGTGCTGCTGCTCAGTTTGGTATTTATGCCGCTTATTTCATGGCGATTTTCATGGGCTTCAACGGAGCCGCTGCGGCAGCCATCTCCATCATCGGTGGAGCCGATGGACCTACCTCCATCTTCCTGTGCAACAAGCTCGGACAGACCTCTCTGCTCGGACCGATCGCCGTAGCGGCATATTCCTATATGTCCCTCGTTCCGATCATTCAGCCGCCGATCATGAAGGCGCTGACCACCGAGGAGGAGAGAAAGACCAGAATGCCACAGCTTCGTCCGGTATCGAAGCTCGAGCGTATTCTCTTCCCGATCATCGTTACGACCATCGTATGTATCCTTCTTCCGACCACGGCTCCGCTCGTAGGTATGCTGATGCTCGGTAACCTGTTCAAGGAGTCCGGTGTCGTAAAGCAGCTTACAGAGACCGCATCGAACGCGATGATGTATATCGTCGTTATCATGCTCGGTACGTCTGTCGGCGGTGCAACTTCTGCGGAGGCCTTCCTGAACCTGGATACCCTGAAGATCGTTGCACTCGGACTGATTGCCTTCGCATTCGGTACCGCTGCCGGTGTTGTGCTCGGTAAGATCATGTATGTCGTTTCCGGTCATAAGATCAACCCGCTCATCGGTTCTGCCGGTGTATCTGCCGTCCCGATGGCAGCGCGTGTATCCCAGAAGGTGGCTTCTGAGGCGGATCCTACAAACTTCCTGCTTATGCAGGCCATGGGCCCGAACGTAGCAGGTGTTATCGGTACTGCTGTAGCAGCCGGTACCTTCATGGCTGTTTACGGCGTGAAGTAATGAAAGAGGAGATAAAATGGCTAAAGTAAAAATCACTGAGACTGTGCTGCGTGATGCACATCAGTCATTAATTGCAACCCGTATGCCGAGCTCCGAGATGGAGCCGATTCTGGACACCATGGATCAGATCGGTTACAACGCCGTAGAGTGCTGGGGCGGTGCGACCTTCGATTCCTGCCTTCGTTTCCTGAAGGAGGATCCATGGGAGAGACTTCGTATGCTTCGTAAGCACTTCAAGAACACGAAGCTTCAGATGCTCTTCAGAGGTCAGAACATCCTCGGCTACAATCACTATGCAGATGATGTCGTAGAGAACTTCGTAGAGCGTTCCATCGCAAACGGTATCGATATCATCCGTATCTTCGACTGCTTAAACGATATTCGTAACCTCGAGACGGCTGTAAAGGCAACCAAGAAGGAGGGCGGTCACGCGCAGATCGCACTCTGCTATACACTGGGTGATGCGTATACCCTCGAGTACTGGGAGAACCTCGCACGTGATGTTGAGTCTCTCGGCGCAGATTCCCTCTGTATCAAGGATATGGCAGGCCTTCTGCTTCCGCAGGCAGGCTATGACCTCGTGAAGGCACTCAAGAAGGGAACCTCCCTTCCGATCGAGATCCACACCCATTACACCTCCGGTATGGCTTCCATGACTTACCTCAAGTGCGTAGAGGCGGGTGCAGATATCATCGATACCGCTTCCACTCCGTTCGCTCTTGGTACTTCTCAGCCTTCTACCGACGTTATGGTAAAGGCGTTTGAGGGTACAGAGTACGATACTGGTATCGATGTAAACAAGCTCATCGAGGTTTCCAAGTACTTCGAGCCGTATCGTGAGGAGTGCCTGAAGTCTGGGCTTATGTCCACGAAGGTGCTTGGCGTTAATGTCAACACCCTTCGTTATCAGGTTCCGGGCGGTATGCTCAGTAACCTCATCTCTCAGCTTGACAAGGCTGGCCAGATCGATAAGCTGAACGCCGTTCTCGAGGAAGTTCCGAGAGTTCGTAAGGACTTCGGTGAGCCACCTCTCGTAACCCCGTCTTCTCAGATCGTGGGTACACAGGCGGTGATGAACGTCCTGACCGGCGAGCGCTATAAGATGGTTCCGAAGGAGTCTCATAAGCTCGTTGCCGGTGAGTTCGGCCGTACCGTAAAGCCGATGGATCCGGAGATGATGAAGAAGGTTCTGAAGCCAGGTGAGACCCAGATGACCGACCGTCCTGCAGATCATATCGCTCCGCAGATGGCTCAGTTCACCGAGGAGACCAAGAAGCTCGTGAAGAACCCGACACCGGAGGACGTACTTGATTATGCTCTGTTCCCGGCTGTAGCGAAGGATTTCTTTGCTTACCGTGACGCACAGCAGACCGGCTTCGCCGCAACCGCTGGTGACAAGGAGAACAAGGCGTATCCAGTTTAATCTGAACTGATTTATCCTTTCCATATCGAAGCCCCGGACCGAAAGGTCCGGGGCTTCTTTTGTCTATCATTCTGGCGTAGGGGTCCGGATTTCCTGACAAATTCTTTACAAAAACTGATCGCTTATATTAATAATTCGTTTTGCGATTGAAGCATGCTGCAGAAATCGATATACTGTAGAGGTGATTTTGCGCGTTTTCGTCTTTTTTCGAACGCCTCGAAGTACGAGACTGGATCGAAAAGCCTGGAAGTGATGCCTACGTGCGGACAGAAGAACATCCGCCTAGCACTTCTTTTTACGTAATCTATAGTAATGGAGCATATATTCATGAAAAAACATAAAACGAAATCCCTTCAGCACAGCGTCGGTACGGCACTGCTTTCGCTCTGCCTTCTGCTGACACCGGCCGGCACTGCGCTGAATGCACTTCCTTCTGCCTATGCGGCACAGGCGGCGGTCATCCGCGGGACGAACGTCAATGTCCGTGCGTCCGCCAGTACCTCGAGCCAGCTGCTGACCTCCCTCGGAAACAACACAACGGTCTCGATTCTGAATCAGACGACGGGCAGTGATGGCAAGGTCTGGTATCAGATTTCAGCCGGCGGAGTGACCGGTTACGTTCGTTCGGATCTCGTGTCTACGCAGAGCGTGGCCTATACCACGGATGCAAATTTCGAGGCGTACCTCGCACAGCAGGGCTTCCCGGAAAGCTACAAGGCTGGACTTCGGACGCTGCATGCACAGCATCCGACCTGGATCTTTAATGCCGTACAGACCGGTCTCGACTGGAATACCGCCGTCGCTTCCGAGCTGCAGGGTACCTCGAGTCTGGTCGAAACCGGATCGAAATCCTCCTGGAAGTCGACCGACGCCGGGAAGTTTGACTGGACGAGCTCGACCTGGCCTGGCTTCGATGGCGCGACCTGGGTCGGCGCATCGCGGGAAATCGTCGCCTATTTTATGGATCCACGTAATTTCCTGGATGACAGCTATGTCTTCCAGTTCGCGGTGCATGATTACAATGCAGAGCTTCAGACGATCGATGGACTCCGATCCATGCTGCAGGGTACCTTCCTCAGTGGGCAGGTCGCGATCGATGCTTCGAGTCCTCTCTATGCGGCGGCGGTCGCAGCACAGGGACTGAGTGCGTCCACGAACGCGGTGGGTGGTCAGACGGTGACGGACGCCGGCAGTGGCACAACGACACAGACGGGCAGCGGAGAGTCCCTGCTCGGCTATGAAGGACCGGGGGCCAAGAGCGCGGCCAATGCCTCCAGCGATACACAGGCGCCAGCCGGGACAACAGCCATTACCGCCACGAATGTGCTCGAGGGCACGGATTCGATGTCGACGAGCGTGATGCCAGGCACCAGCGGTCCGGGCATGGGGAACGCCGCGATGGGGACGACGAACGCAACGAACATGATGGGCGGCACCGTGACCGTTTCGTATGCCGACATCCTCATGGAGGCAGCGGAGCAGTCGAAGGTGAGCCCGTACATGCTCGCAGCGATGATCCTCCAGGAGCAGGGCAGTAAGGGTACATCCGGCTCGATCTCCGGAGCGACCGGCTACTATAATTATTTCAATGTCGGTGCCTATGCGGCGAACGGTATGACCGCGGTCGAGCGCGGCCTCTGGTATGCTGCGCAGTCCGGCAGCTATAACCGTCCATGGAATACACCGGAGAAGGCCATCGTGGGTGGTGCGCTCTTCTATGCACAGAACTACCTCTCAGCCGGACAGAATACGCTGTATCTCAAGCGCTTCAACGTCCAGGGCTCCAATATGTTCAAGCATCAGTACATGACGAACACCGCCGGAGCCGCTGAGGAGGGCAAGAACCTCGGGAAGGCCTACACCGACACGATGCGTGCCGGGATTCTCGTTTTCAACATCCCGGTTTATAACGGCATGCCGGAGACTCCGTGTCCGATGCCGACGAAGGATGGCAACCCGAACAACAAGCTGCAGTATCTCTCGGTCGATGGCTTCACCCTGACCCCGAGCTTCAACCTCGATACGACATCCTATACGCTCGTCGTCGATCCGTCCGTGCAGATGGTCAATGTCTCTGCCGTGGCTTATCACAGCGCTGCACAGATCAGCGGTGCCGGACAGATCCTGCTGGATACGCCGACGAAGGTCGTGACGATCACCGTGACCGCACAGAACGGGGATCAGCGGAACTATCAGATCACGATCAGCCAGTCCGCAGGCGGACAGCTTGGAAATACGCTGCAGATGGGCATGACCGGCAGCAGCGATGTCAGCCTCCAGACGGGTACGTCGATGCCGGGGATGACGACGACCGTAACGGGTGCACAGACACCGGCGGTCGGCGTGAGCCCGACCGGAACCGTCGTGACGGATGTGGTTGCGGGAACAAACGGCCCGATGTAAAATAAAAGCATGTGGTAAACAGCTGGGCAGCGGAGGATGCTGCCCGGCTTCGCCATATGTTCCGTCCGCCGCTGTGAAGGCGGCATGATCTACGATGATAATCCACTTAAGATAGAGGTACGCATGAAACGTTTTTCATATTTCATAACAACCGTTCTTTTCACACTGCTTTTGTCGATGCAGGCACTTGCGTCGAGCGCGGCCATCACCTTCTCGGACCCGAGCGTCACGGTCGGGTCGGATGTCAATGTCACGATGAAGGTGTCGAGTGGCGAGACGACGCTGGCCCGTGCCGACGTGACCCTCGCCTATGATGCGAATCTGCTTGAGTTTGTCAGTGGTACAGACGCATCGGGAGGCGCCGGCACCGTACGTATCAATGGCGGCACCAATGGCAGCGGCACCGGAACCCTCGAGTATAATCTGAAGTTCCATACCCTGTCTGCCGGCACCGCTACCCTGACGATTCAGAATTACAACATCTACGATGCCGATGAGAGCTTCGCAGAGCTCGAGCACCAGGGCTCGTCCACCGTGACGATCAGCTCGGCAGCCGCCGCATCGACGAATACACAGCTGTCGTCGCTCGTGGTTTCACCAGGCACCCTGAGCCCGGCATTTTCAGCCGATACGACCAGCTATTCACTGATCGTCGGTACAGAGGTTGATACCCTGGCAATCAATGCGATCGCCGCAGACAGCACCGCCTCCGTTCAGGTGAGTGGCAATGAGCAGTTAAGCATGGGCGAGAATACCGTGACGATCACAGTGACGGCCGCCGATGGTACGAGCCAGGCGGTTTATACACTGGACGTTACGAAGCAGGAGGGTGGACCGAATGTCGGTGATACGACGACCGCAACGACGAACGAGGGTGTAAAGCTCAGCGCAAAGGATAAGACCATCACCATCATGAATCCGGGCTCCGATGTCGAGATTCCGGAGGGCTTCGCAGAAAGCACGATCGACATCGACGGGCATCAGGTGAAGGGCTGGGTATGGAAGCTCGATACCGATCACCAGTACTGCATCGTGTATGGCATGAACGAGGCGGGCGAGCTGAATTTCTACCGCTATGACCTGACGGAGAAGACCATCCAGCGCTATTTCGAGGATCCGGTCGAGCAGCAGCTGAAGGCGGATGCAGAACAGTACCCTGAGCTGGTATCCCGCTATGACGCACTGGTTCGTCAGTATAATCATATGTTCATCCTGACCTGTATCCTGGCGGTGGCTGTCCTGGGCCTGCTGGTATTTGTGATTGTACTCGTCACCAGACGTCATGATGGTCAGGGAAGCAGCACGGTTCGACGCATGAATGCGTCTGAAAAGAACCGTGTGAAGCCGGTCTCCATCGAGGATGAGGGTATGGATGCCGTCGGAGCTGAGACTACCTCACTGGAGGAGACGATCCCGCTTCATAAGCTCGGAGAGCTTCCGAAGCGAAGCACAGACCTTCCGGACGACCGTGATACGGAGGAAAGCGAGCTCGATGCAACACGCGTCCTGAAGCAGGAAGACCGTGCTGCGATCTCGGGCAGCGATGCTTCCGAGCGCACGCATGGCCTCGATATCGAGGACCTCGACGACGTCGATGAGCCGACGATCGCACTCCATGATCTCGGTGGCGTGCAGCACGCACCGACGGAGCCGGAGGAGGAGAAGGAGGATCTCGAGCACACAAGAGCCTTCCAGATGCCGAAGGATCCCGGACTGGATATCGAGGATCTTTAAATCATAAGAGCAGAAGGAGAGCCTGCAGCTGAAGCTGCAGGCTCTCCTTCTTAAATCAAGATTGATTCAAATCCTGAAATGCACTAGAATATCCTTCATGAAAGGTGGTAAAGCATGAATCAGTTTACGATACAGGCACAGCGTGCGCTGCAGCTCGCGATCGAAGCGGCAGAGGAGCTGGGCCATCAGTACATAGGAACCGAACACATCCTTCTCGGTCTTCGTCGTGAGGGCACGGCGGTGGCCGCGAAGGTCCTGCAGTCCAATGGCATCGATGATCAGAAGATCCTCGATATGATCGCGAAGTTTATCTCTTCGGATACGAAGGTGACGATCCGTGAGCGTGCAGGCTATACGCCATCGGCGAAGCGTCTCATGCAGAATGCGATGCAGGAATCGCTGCGCGCCGGGGCCCGTCTCGTCGGGACAGAGCACATCCTGATCGCGATGCTGAAGGATACAAACTGCGTCGCTTCACGTATCATCGCGACACTCGGCGCGAACGCGCAGCGTATGTACCAGCAGATCATGGCGGTCATCGGGGACGATGTCGTGATCGATGATCAGAGCCGCCCGCAGGCAGCACAGCAGCCGGTATCGGATACACCGACGCTGGATCAGTATGCGCGGGATCTCACGGCGATGGCAGCGGAAGGAAGGCTCGACCCGGTGATCGGTCGGGAGCGGGAGATCATGCGTGTCGTCCAGATCCTGTCCAGACGCACGAAAAACAATCCATGTCTGATCGGTGAGCCGGGTGTCGGCAAGACCGCCGTGGTTGAGGGACTGGCGGAGCGTATCGTCGCCGGTGATGTCCCGGATACCATCCTGCAGAAGCGTGTCATGTCTCTCGATATCTCCAGCATGGTCGCGGGCTCGAAGTACCGCGGTGAGTTTGAGGAGCGCATCAAGCGCGTCATCGCTGAAACCGTGAAGAACGGACAGGTTCTGCTCTTTATCGATGAGCTGCATACCATCATCGGTGCTGGCGGTGCTGAGGGTGCACTCGATGCGGCGAATATCCTGAAGCCGGCCCTGGCCCGTGGTGAGCTCCAGATCATCGGTGCGACGACCCTCGATGAGTACCGGAGGCACATCGAAAAGGATGCAGCGCTCGAACGTCGTTTCCAGCCGGTGACGATCGATGAACCGAGTGAAGAGGAGAGCTATGCGATCCTGCAGGGCATCGTATCGAAGTACGAGGAGCACCATCAGGTGCTGATCGACGAAGCAGCGCTGAAGGCAGCCGTCACCCTTTCGGTCCGCTATATCAATGACCGTTATCTGCCGGATAAGGCCATCGACCTCATCGATGAGGCAGCGTCGAAAATCCGGATCCTTCACTCCGGCGAACCGGAGAACATAAAGAAGCTCCGTGCGAAGATCGACGCGATGGATGCGGAGAAGGAAGACTGTATCCGCCGTGAGGATTTCGAAGCGGCTTCCCAGATCAAGAAGAAGCAGCAGCGGGAGAAGGCAAAGCTGGAGCGTGCACTACAGAGCTGGCAGTCGGAGAAGGAGGAGCATAAACTTCACGTCACCGAGGCCGACATCGCGCGTGTGGTCTCCGAGTGGACCCGTATCCCGGTAGAGAGGCTCACGGAGGGTGAGGCAGAACGCCTCATGCGTCTCGAGGAGACGCTGCATAAACGCGTCATCGGACAGACTGAAGCGGTGTCTGCCGTTGCGAAGGCGATCCGTCGCGGACGTGTGGGTCTCAAGGATCCGAAGCGTCCGATCGGCTCCTTCATGTTCCTCGGACCGACCGGTGTCGGTAAGACGGAGCTCAGTAAGGCACTGGCCGAGGCGATGTTCGGCTCCGAGGCGGATCTCATCCGCGTCGACATGTCTGAGTACATGGAGAAGTACAGCGTTTCGAAGATGATCGGATCGCCGCCAGGCTATGTCGGCTACGATGAGGGTGGTCAGCTCAGTGAGAAGGTGCGCCGGAACCCATATTCCGTCATCCTCTTCGACGAGATCGAGAAGGCACATCCGGATGTACTGAACGTGCTTCTCCAGGTGCTCGATGACGGTCACATCACCGATGCCCAGGGCCGGAAGGTTTCCTTTAAGAATACGATCATCATCATGACGTCAAACGCCGGCGCCGAGCAGATCGTGAGCCCGAAGCGGCTCGGCTTCGACACCGGTGGGGATGAGAAGGCGAAGAACTACCAGATCATCCGATCCCGTGTGATGGAAGAGGTGCATCGTCTTTTCCGCCCGGAGTTTCTGAACCGTGTCGATGACATCATCGTCTTCCAGCCGATCACGAAGGAGGACCTCCGTGCGATCCTCGACATCATGATGAGGGATATGGTGAAGAACGCACTCGAGGAGCTCAATATCCGGCTTCACCTCGATGCGGATGCAGCGAACCTCCTCATCGAGCGTGGCTACGATCCGAAGTACGGTGCACGTCCGCTGCGCCGGGTGCTTCAGACTGAGCTTGAGGATAAGCTCGCAGAGGAGATCCTGAGTGGACACATCGCGAAGAATTCCAGTGTTCGGATCGGCGTCGATAAGGATGGCAAGACCCTGAAGTTTCAGGGGCGTCGTCTGCCATCTGCCGGCGCTCGTCATGCGAAGAAGGAATCGACGACTGCTGTGAAGGATCAGGCTATGGAAACGCAACCGATCGATGCGACGCAGATCGCGGCGGAACAGGCAGAAAACAAGTAAATCTGTATCATATGCACAGCTACGCACGAACATCCCGATGTCCGTGCGTGCTGTTTATAAGAGGAAATACTATGGCGAAAAGTACATCGCGCTACTTCTGTAAGGAATGTGGCTATGAATCTGCGAAGTGGCTCGGTCAGTGTCCGAGCTGCCGCGCATGGAATACCTTCGTGGAGGAACCGGTCGTAAAAGCATCTCCGGCTTCCGGCTTCAGCCGAAACACCGGCACGCGTCCGCCTCGGCAGCGACCGGTGCGTGTCGATGAAATCGCCCTCGAAAAGGAGGATCGTATCCCGACCGGTTTCCAGGAGCTCGATCGTGTGCTCGGCGGTGGTATCGTCGTGGGCTCGATGGTACTGCTCGGTGGTGACCCGGGCATCGGAAAATCGACGATCCTGCTCGAGGTATCGCGAAATCTGGCAGCGGACGATGGAAAATCGGTTCTCTATGTCTCCGGTGAGGAGAGCCTCAAGCAGATCAAGCTGCGTGCAGAGCGCATTCGGCCGATCTCCGGAGATCTTCACTTCATGACGGAAACGAATATCGAGAACATCATCGAGACCATCCGGGAGGAAAAACCGGACTTCGTCGTCATCGACTCAATCCAGACGATGTATACCGAGAGCGTCACGGCGGCTCCGGGCTCGGTCAGTCAGGTGCGTGAGTCGGCCGCTCAGCTGCTGCGCACCGCGAAGGAGTGCGGCATCGCCATCTTCCTCGTCGGTCATGTGACGAAGGACGGGACCGTCGCCGGTCCGAAGATCCTCGAGCATATGGTTGACGTCGTCCTCTTTTTCGAGGGCGAGTCCGGAAGCAGCCTCCGCATCCTGCATGGGCAGAAGAACCGTTTCGGTTCGACGAACGAGATCGCGGTGTTCGAGATGGATGGTGCCGGGCTGCATGAGGTGCTGAACCCGTCCGAGCTACTGCTTTCCGGTCGACCGATCGGCGCCAGCGGTTCGGTTGTCACCTGTGGCATGGAGGGCACGCGCCCGCTGCTGATCGAGATTCAGGGCCTGCTCGTACCGAGTGCCTTTAATCTGCCGCGACGTACGGCGAACGGCATCGATTATAATCGCCTGAACCTGCTGATCGCCATCGTCGAAAAGCGGCTGAATCTCGAGATCGGGAAGTACGATGCCTATGTCAATATCACCGGCGGACTGCGTATCGCCGAGCCGTCCATGGACCTCGCCGTCATCATGGCGCTGATTTCTTCTTATATGAATATCGAGATCCCGGAGGATGTGATGATCTTCGGTGAGGTCGGACTGAGTGGCGAGGTACGTGCCGTATCGAACGCCGACCAGCGGATCGAAGAGGCGGCCCGTCTTGGCTTCCATAAGATCGTGCTTCCGGCCTTTCATATGAAGAAGCTGCGTCAGCCGAACCTGTCGGCCTGCGAGCTCGTCCCGGTGCGCAGCATCCGGGAAGCGGTAAAAATTCTCAAGAAATAGTGCTTGACTTACAGGTGCAAAATGAGTATTATAAACGAGTCGTCAAAACGACGACTCATACAGGGGTTTCATCCAATGGTAAGATATCGGTCTCCAAAACCGCTCATGGGGGTTCGAATCCCTCAACCCCTGCGAAGGAGAAGGAATCAGACGTTGGTCTGGTTCCTTTTTTTTTATATGGTCTGCTCGTGTTGTAGCTGCAGTACGAGCGGGCGAACACAGCAGGGATTCTGAAACAACGGATGTTTCAGAATCATCATTTCCATCCGGATATCGGATCACCTCTTTACGACGGAGTGTAGCATGACGAACAAAGCAGAGCTTTATACGGAAATTCTTCCTGGCATTTATCGTGTGAGCCTTCAAGATATGACGGTTCAGCAGGGCGTAAATCGAGTTCAGATTTTTATCATCAAGGGATCACCGACTGTCCATGACGGCCGCAGCCTGATGATCGACGCGGGCTTCAAGGACCCGGGCTGCTATCAGAAGCTGAAAAAGGCACTGGCGGAGCTGGAGATTCCGGTGGATCAGCTGGATCTCTACCTCACACATCGTCACCATGATCACTCCGGTCTCGCCGAGACCTTTGCTGCCGATGGTGTCCATCTGTTCATGAATCCGGCGGAGGAGCGTCATCCGTACGACTGTCTGTCCTATCGTGTCAGTGGCGACAGCCAGCGTGCACAGACGAAGGTCATGCGATGGGTCGGTATCACGCCGGATCACACGCCGTATGCCTGGGAGAATTTTCTGCGCTTTTCGAAACGGGTAAAGGACCATGGCGAGTGGGCGCTGTCGATCAGCGGCTTCCCATATACGCCGGTGAAGGAAGGGGATGTCTTCTGTTATGGCGACTACCGTTTCCGTAGTATCCCGCTGAAGGGACATACCTATGGGCAGATCGGACTGATCGAGGAAGAGAAGCACATCCTCTTTACCGCGGATCAGCTGATTCACGGTATCTCTCCGATCGTGGTCACGACCTATCCGGATGAACACCTTCTGGAGGGGATGTTCGCATCGCTTCGAAAGATCAAGGAGGAGCATGCCGACTGGACGATCATCCCATCCCATGGTGAGATCATTCAGGATGTCCCTGCAGATGTCGACAGCATCGTCTACAGCTATCTCAATAAGAGCACGGTGGCACTCGAGTATTTAAGAGCCAGGGCGACTGCCTGCCGGACGGAGACATCGGCCGAAGGAAAGAGTGGAAGCGAGCTCAGTCAGGCGAAGGACGAAATCGATGACGGGCATCAGCCGCAGGAGCGGACGGTACGCCAGGTTGCGAAGGCCATCTACCGGATGGAGGACCATCCGGAGGACGAGGAGGTCTTTTTCTCCTATAAGATGCTGATCACGAAAACCTTCAGCCTGCTGGAGTACCTCCATGATGAGGGCTTCGTCCGGCGGATCGACCGGAATGGTGTGCTCTACTGGAGTGCGGTGGAACCGACGGAATAAGAATCTCCGAGAGCGGCAGTTTCAGAACAGTTCAGATACAGAATTGTGTGCACAGCGGTCTCCCGAAAGGGAGGGTGTGCGCACCGACAGGATCCCCGGTTCGTCCGGGTGAAGTAAGGAAGGGTATGGCACAGAACAACATCGTTACGATCGAACATCTCAGCAAGGTCTATACCGAGCGGCAGATCTTTCAGGATACAGATTTTTCCATCAACGAGGGCGAGAAGGTCGCGCTGATCGGCGTGAACGGCACCGGTAAGTCGACACTTCTCCGCATCATCGCGGGGCTCGAGGAGCCGGATGAGGGCAGCATGGCGATGCGCCGCGAGCTCGAGATCCGCTTTCTTCCGCAGACGCCGTCCTTCGACCCGGAGGATACCATCCTGGAGGCGATCCTGCATGATAACGAGGGGCACCAGCATGTATGGGACCTGGAGACAGAAGCGAAGAAGTTCCTGTCAAAGCTCGGTGAGAACGACTTCAGTCGGAAGATCAAGGAACTCTCAGGCGGACAGAAGAAACGTGTGGCGCTCGCGAGTACACTGCTCAGTACCGCTGATCTGCTGATCCTCGACGAGCCGACGAACCATCTCGACGGCGCGATGTCCGAGTGGCTCGAGGAGTACCTGAAGCGCTATAAGGGGACACTGCTGATGGTCACCCATGACCGGTACTTCCTCGATGAGATCTGCGACCGCATCGTCGAGCTCGATCAGGGCAAGCTCTACAGCTATAAGGCAAACTACGCCGGCTACCTCGAGCTGAAGGCCGAGCGTATGGACATCGCCCGTGCGAAGGAGCGGACACGTCAGAATATTCTCCGGAACGAGCTGAAGTGGGTGATGCGCGGTGCGAAGGCACGTACCACGAAGCAGAAGGGACGCCTCCAGCGCTATGAAAAGCTCTCAGCGATGCACGGACCGACGGAGGAAGAGGAGCTGAAGCTGAGCTCCATCCGGACCCGCCTCGGCAAGTCGACGATCGAGCTCGTCGATGTCTCGAAGGCCTATGACGGGCATGTGCTGCTCGATCACTTCAACTATAATTTCCTGCGAAACGACCGTGTCGGTATCATCGGGCCGAACGGCGCGGGCAAGTCGACCCTCGTCAAGATGATCACCGGCTGGGAAACACCAGACAGTGGTGAGATCAACGTCGGACAGACCGTGCGCATCGGTTATTTCAGTCAGGAGAACGAGGCGCTCGATGGAAATCAGCGCGTCATCGATGCGATGACCTCCATCGGCGAGTACGTGCACACCGTGGACGGTCTCATCAGTGCGAGCAACATGCTCGACCGCTTCCTGTTCCCACCTTCCGTGCAGTATATGAAGGTCGAGAAGCTGAGCGGCGGCGAGAAGCGTCGCCTCTATCTGCTCCGCGTCCTCATGTCCGAGCCGAATGTCCTCATCCTCGATGAGCCGACGAACGACCTCGATATCCGTACGATGACGATCCTCGAGGATTATCTCGATCACTTCGACGGGATCGTCATCACGGTATCCCATGATCGCTACTTCCTCGACCGTGTCGTGAACCGCATCTTCGCCTTCGAGGGCGATGGCCGGATCAGCCAGTATGAGGGTGGTTACACCGATTATCAGGTCGAGTATCTGCGTCGCCACCCGGAGGAGGACCCGAGCTTTGCGAAGGCCGGCTCGATCGGAGGTACCGGCGGGAACAGCCTGGCGTCTTCGAAATCGTCAGTCAATGCCGGCGACCGCGGTGTCGTCACTGCTCAGGACGGAACGACCAGCAGCGCCTCCGGTGATACCGCAGCTGCGGCGTCCGGCGACAGCAGCCCGTCAAGCTCCAATCGTGACCGTCACCAGCTCCGCATGTCCTACAAGGAGAAGAAGGAGTGGGAAACCATCGAGGCCGACATCGACGCTCTCGAAACCCGCATCGCCGCCATCGACGACGAAATGATGAAGTACGCCCAGGACTTCATCAAGCTCCACGAACTCACACAGGAGAAAGAAGAAAAAGAAAATCTCCTGGATGAAAAGATGGAACGCTGGGCATATCTCTCTGATCTTCAGGAACAGATCGATAAAAACTGATTGTAAAATGTTAAGGAATTTAAATGGCTGGTATCGAAATGCTCTACAGTAAAAAGCACTCGACGCCTGTTTTCTTATGAATCCAAGATGAATAAATAAATTTTATGTATTGCATTACTATTGCAAAAATATATTTATAGACATACAAAAATGTGTCTAATAACTCGTTTTTGATATAACTTAATCGATTACTATTCATATGCGTTATATTTGCTTTTACTAATCGCTATGCTTTTACGAATTCATGCGCTGGACTTTAACGGTGTAAAGTTATATACTTTCATCATCGCGCAATGGAGTGCTAGTTTTTGACCGGTGAAGCCATTGCGTTTTCTACTTTTTAAGGAGGAGTAAGTTATGAAAAAGACAAGAGCACTTGTTGCGACCGTAACTGCTGCTGCGATGGTCCTCAGCATGGCGGCTTGTGGATCTTCTGCATACCAGGAGACGACCGCCGCTGCTGCGACTGAGGCTGCCGGCACTGCAGCAGCTGGTGAAACCGCTGCCGCTCAAGAGGCGACCGGAACCGTTTCTTCATCTGACCTGAAGGTTATGCTGGAAACCCCGGTTATGTCCCTCGATCCGCAGCAGGCAACCGATGGAACCTCTTTTGAGGTGATGGCCAACTACACCGACGGTCTGACACAGATGGACGACAGTGGTGCAGCTGTAGCTGCCATCGCAGAGAGCTGGGAGACCTCCGACGATGGTCTCACCTGGACCTTCCACCTTCGTAAGGATGCGAAGTGGTCCAATGGCACACCGGTCACTGCGAAGGATTTCGTATTCGGCTGGCAGAGAGCCGTGGATCCGGATGTTGCTTCCGAGTATGCATACATGCTTTCCGACATCGGCCAGGTAAAGAATGCCGCTGAGATCATCGACGGCACGAAGGACAAGTCTGAGCTCGGTGTAACTGCGGTCGATGACAACACCTTACAGGTGGAGCTGAACGCGCCGGTTTCCTACTTCCTGTCCCTGATGTACTTCCCGACCTACTATCCGGTCAACGAAGAGTTCTTCAACACCTGCCCGGATACCTACGGTACATCTCCGGAGACCACCCTTTCGAACGGTGCCTTCGTGCTCGACTCCTATGAGCCGGCAGCGACGGAGATTCACCTCACAAAGAATGCGGATTATTACGATGCAGACAAGATCAAGCTTGCCGGTATCGATTATCAGGTGATCCAGGATTCTCAGCAGGCACTTCTTTCTTACCAGAGCGGCGACCTCGATCTCACTCTTCTCAACGGTGACCAGGTTGACCAGGTACAGGACGACCCTGCATTCAAGGCGGTCGGTGCCGGATACCTCTGGTATGTAACACCGAACATCAGCGCTGTTCCAGAGCTGGCCAATGACAACATCCGTAAGGCACTTACCTTCGCGATCGATCGTACCGCCATCTGTGAGGACGTGCTGAAGGATGGCTCGAAGCCGACCTACACCGCTGTTCCGATGGACTTCGCAGCAGGTCCGGATGGATCTGATTTCTCCGCAGACCAGACCAAGTTCCAGGATGTATGTGCAGATGATACCGCAAAGGCAGCAGAGTACTGGCAGAAGGGACTCGACGAGCTCGGTATCACCTCCCTCACCCTTGATATGGTTGTCGATGCAGATGATGCACCTCAGAAGGTTGCTACCGTTCTTCAGGAGCAGTGGCAGACCGCTCTTCCTGGCCTCACCATCAACCTGACGGTAGAGCCGAAGAAGCAGAGAGTACAGGATCTTCAGGATGGTAACTACCAGCTCGGTCTTACCAGATGGGGTCCGGACTACGCAGATCCGATGACCTACCTTGGCATGTGGACGACCGGCTGCTCCAACAACTACGGTTTATGGTCCAGCACCGATTACGATGACATCATCGCAAAGTGCACGACCGGTGAGCTTGCAACCGATCCGGAGGGTCGCTGGTCCGCAATGTACGATGCTGAGAAGATCGTTATGGATCAGTCCGTGATCTTCCCGCTGTACACACAGTGCAATGCAGAGATGCTGAGCACCAATGTCACCGGCGTTGCATTCCATCCGGTAGCCCTCAACAGAGTTTACAAGAACGCTGTAAAGACCGAAGGCTGATTATCTGATTGTTTGAAACAGTTCTTTTGATAGCAGGCCGCATGAAAATGCGGCCTGTATCATTTCAGGCTTATGCCATAGACAGGCTCAGAAACGCACTGCTTCGACGTACGGAGACGTACATCCCGGAGTGCTCCTGCAAAACAGGAAAACTTTGGAGGAAAATCGAAGACGGCCGCGTTTTCGAGCGTGTCTACGGCTTAAACCGTAGTACGCAGGGCAGAAGAGTGTATGCACTCTTGTCCAAAGGGAGGTAATTGTGAAAAAGTATGTAACCAAGCGAGTGTTAACCTCGATCTTCACCCTCCTCGTCATCTTACTGGTGCTCTTTATCCTGATGCAGCTGATGCCGGGATCACCGTTCAATGATGAGAAGCTGAATGATGCACAGCGCGCCGCACTGTATGCGAAGTATGGACTCGATCAGCCCGTCGTCGTGCAGTTCTTCCGCTATGTAAAAAACATGCTGACCGGTGATTTCGGTGTCAGCTACAATATCTCGAAGAACACCCCGATTTCCCAGCTCATTGCAACCCGTCTTCCGATCTCCATCCGTATCGGTGGTGCTGCGGTCAGCCTCGGTGCTGTCGTCGGCCTCATCCTCGGCCTCATCGCGGCGCTTCGCCACGATACCTGGGTCGACACCCTCTGCACCGTGATTTCAGTCATCGGTGTATCCGTACCGTCCTATGTATTCGCACTGCTCCTCAGCTACCAGCTCGGTTTCAACATGAAGCTGTTCCCGATGCTGTTCGATGCGAAGCGGGCCATGGCCTCGAGCGTACTGCCGAGTATTTCACTCTCGATGTTCACGATGGCCTCCATCGCACGTTTCACCCGTTCTGAGATGATGGAGGTCCTCGACAGCGACTACATGCTGCTCGCGGAGTCGAAGGGTATCTCCGGATTCGCTCTGATTTTCCGTCATGCACTTCGAAATGCCCTGATCCCGATCATCACGGTCCTGGCACCGCTGATCGTCGACCTCATGACCGGTTCCCTCGTCGTCGAGAAAATCTTCGCCATCCCGGGCGTCGGCTCACTGCTCGTAAACGCGATCCAGTCGAATGACTACAACGTCGTCATCTCCCTCGCGTTTATCTATTCGGCGATGTACATCGGCATCATGCTCGTCGTTGATATCCTCTATGGCATCATCGACCCGCGTATCAGATTCGCAAAGGACGGTAAATAAGTATGTTTGGAAAGAAAAAACAGCTCATGACAGCTCAGACGGCTGGTACGGTCAATGTTTATGTCCCGGTCGACAGTGACTTCGTCCGGAAGGATAATGCTGGCGAGATCGCGATCGACAGCAACTTCTCCTCCCAGTCCTTCTGGAAGGATGTGACGACGCGCTTCATCCATAAGAAGAGTGCCGTCATCGGTCTCGTGTTCGTTCTCCTGATCACCCTCATGGCGATCATCGGGCCGAAGATCTCCGGTTACAGCTTCTCTGCGCAGAATCTGCAGATGAAGAACCTCGCACCTCGTATGCAGGTGATCGAGAATCTCGGCATCCTCGACGGCTCCGAGAAGATGAAGACCACTACCGGCACGAAGCTCGTGAACGAGTATGCAGCGAAGAAGCTCTACGATACCTTCTACTGGTTCGGAACCGACCGTTATGGCCGTGATATCTTTACGAGAACCTGGTCCGGTACTCGTGTATCCCTGATTATCGCCTTCGCCGCGACCATCATCGACATGGTGATCGGTATGTCCTATGGACTGATTTCCGGTTACTTCGGCGGCAAAACCGATATCATCATGCAGCGTATCCTCGAGATCATGAACGGTATCCCGCGACTCGTCATCGTGACCCTGCTGCTTCTCGTGCTGAAGCCGGGTATGGTGACCATCATCTTCGCGCTGATGCTCACCGAGTGGGTCGGCATGAGCCGGATCGCCCGTGCCGAGATGCTGAAGCTGAAGGAGCAGGAGTTCGTCCTCGCCTCGAGAACCCTCGGTGCCGGCGCATTCCATATCATCTTCAAGGAGATCCTTCCGAACATCATCGGACCGATCATCACCCAGGTCATGTTCTCGATCCCGACCGCCATCTTCACCGAGGCGTTCCTGAGCTTCGTCGGACTGGGTATCCCGGTTCCGCAGTGCTCCCTCGGCTCCCTGATTTCTGATGGCTATAACAGCTTTACGACCCATCCGTATCAGATCATCCCGCCGATCATCGTCATGGCGCTGTTGATGCTTTCGTTTAACCTGATCGCCGACGGTCTCCGTGAGGCGCTCGATCCGAAGATGAAGGAGATGTAAGATGGCAGAACAGAGAGAAAAAATTCTCAAGATCGAGAATCTTGATATCAGCTTTAAGACGACGGCCGGGATGGTGCATGCCATCCGGGGCGTAGACATTGACCTTTACAAGGGGGAGACGGTCGCCATCGTCGGTGAGTCCGGCTCCGGTAAGTCGGTGACGATGAAGGCCGCCATGGGCATCCTCGCGAAGAACGCGACGGTCAATGCAGGCTCCATCCGCTTCACCTACACCCACGCAGATGGACAGACCGAGACGGTCGAAATCCTCGAAAAGGATAAGAAGTGGATCCGTACACATATCAACGGTAAGCGGATCTCCATGGTGTTCCAGGATCCGATGACCTCCCTCGATCCGACGATGAACATCGGGAAGCAGATCATGGAGGGCATGATCTGGCACTATAAAACGAAGAAGGAGGATGCCTGGAAGCGTGCCGTCGAGCTGCTTCGAGAGGTCGGCATCGAGGAGCCGGAGAAGCGGATGAAGAACTATCCGCACCAGCTCTCCGGTGGTATGCGGCAGCGTGTCGTGATCGCGATCGCGCTGGCCTGTGATCCGGACCTGCTGATCTGCGATGAGCCGACGACCGCACTTGATGTGACGATTCAGGCGAAGATCCTGGAGCTGATTAAGAAGATCCAGGAGGAGCGCGGCATTTCCGTTATCTACATTACCCACGACCTCGGTGTCGTGGCGAAGGTTGCGGATTATGTCAATGTCATGTATGCCGGAAAGATCGTCGAGAAGGGTACGATCAACGAGATCTACTACGATCCGCGCCATCCGTACACCTGGGGTCTCCTCAGTGCGATGCCGGACCTCGACACCGCCGACGAGCGTCTCTATACGATCCCGGGTTCACCGCCAAACCTTCTCCACGAGAAGCAGGGCGACGCCTTCGCACCGCGTAACCGGTTTGCGCTCGAGGTCGACGACAAGGCCGATCCGCCGATGTTTAAGATCAGCGATACGCACTATGCAGCCACCTGGCTTCTGGACCCGCGTGCACCGAAGGTAGAGATGCCGGCGGAGCTTCGCGCAAGAATCGAACGTATGAAGAAAGGAGCCGGCATCGATGGCAGTGAATTATAATCAGGAGCCGATCCTGAAAGTGGACGGCTTAAAGCAGTATTTCAAGGTCTCGAATTCCTTCACGGTGAAGGCGGTCGATGACGTCAGCTTCGAGATCTATCCGGGTGAGACCTACGGCCTCGTCGGTGAGTCCGGTTCCGGTAAGTCGACGATCGGCCGTTCCGTGATCCGTCTCTATGATCCGACCGCAGGAAAGATCCTCTTCGAGGGGAAGGATATCAGCGGAAAGATGAGTAAGGATACGCAGAAGCTCCTCCGCAACGATATGCAGATGATCTTCCAGGATCCGATGGCTTCGCTCAATCCGCGTAAGAAGGTCGAGGACATCATCGGAGAGGGCCTCGATATCCATCATAAGTTTGCGAGTGCGGCAGAGCGTGATCAGATGGTGAAGGCGATCCTCCGAAAGGTCGGCCTCGCACCGGAGCATGCGACCCGTTATCCGCACCAGTTCTCCGGTGGACAGCGTCAGCGTGTCGGCATTGCCCGTGCACTCATCATGAACCCGAAGCTGATCATCGCGGATGAGTGTATCTCCGCGCTCGACGTTTCGATCCAGGCGCAGGTCGTGAACCTCATGAAGGACATCCAGGAGGAGACCGGCACGGCGTACCTCTTCATCGCGCATGATCTTTCGATGGTCAAGTATATTTCCGACCGCATCGGCGTCCTCCATCTAGGACATCTGCTCGAGACCGGTACGACCGAGGAGATTTTTAACCATCCGGTGCACCCGTATACCCGCTCACTGCTGAGCGCGATCCCGAGCCCGAACCCGGTGGTCGAGAAGAAGCGTGTCGCGGAAACCTATGACTATAAGACCTCCGGCATCGACTACACGAAGGGCACGAAGCACCTCGTGGAGGGAAGCCACTATGTACGCTGCACGGACGAAGAGTTCAGCGAGTGGATGAAGAAAGCACCACTGGTCTATGATTAAGTGAGCATGTCTCGAGCCGGTGACCCGGATGGGCGGCAACGGAGGCACAGTACTCCGTTGTCGCCCCTCTGGGTCCCCTTAGCTGAACTGTTACTTGCTGTCCGAAAAATATTTTAATTAGTGCTTGACGTGGGCGTGGTGCTTTGCTATTATAAACGAGCTGAATTGATGTAGCACAACACATGACGAGGTGTGATAATTGGTAGTCGGCCAGCCTGGAAAGTTGGTGCCCGTGTATGCGGGTTGTGAGTTCGAGTCTCATCCTCGTCGCTTGAAAAAACCGGTTCATTTGAACCGGTTTTTTTGTTATACTAGTCACGATTTAAAATTATGATTAGAAACCCTGGGTTTGTACAGGCTGAAATTTCATTTCATGCAGGGGTATATGAACCGGATGAGACGGACGTGTTGTTTCGATCCTGATGGAACGGATCGGATTTCATCTGGAGAAGAGCGGAGGTGTTCTGTATGTGATGTGTATCGCATGCAGGCTTCTTCCGGGATGCATGAGCGGAGAGAGACTGTACTGAAGTATCTGCGGGACGCAGAGGCTGGAACCCATGAGGGAACATCAGCGAAGGCAGAAGGAGCTACAGTGATTATTTTAGTTGATTTTGAGAATACCCATGCATCGGGACTCGAGGGCTACACTTACCTCAATGAGAGTGATACGCTCGTTATGTACTACAGTGATGAGAACAGTGCCGTGACGAAGGGCGTCGTGGATGATCTTCGGAAGAACGGGGTGCATGTGCGTCTCGTGAAGCTGCTGAAGCAGCACAGCAACGCGCTTGACATGTACATCGCGTCGACGACCGGCATGTTCCTGGATTCGGGCGAGAAGATCTGTATCGTATCGAAGGACCATGGCTATGCCGCCGTACGCGATTTCTGGCACAGCCTGCGCGGCGCAGAGATCCTGCTCGGCGAGACGATCAAGCAGTGCCTGCTGAGCTCGGAGCTGAACGACGAGGTACGGATCCGTCTCTGCAAGGAGCGCGAGCAGAAGGCGATGCTCGTCGATACATTCACGACGATGAACACCATTCCGACCCGTCCGACGCTCAGCCGCAGCAACCAGCGCCGTCGTCGCAACGATACCCGGAATTTCATGGAAGTGAGTGAGCCGGTGGCGATCCTGCCGAATCCGCTCATGACCGAGACCCCGGCCGATCAGCTCGCGAAGGAACTGAGCAGTGCCGTAGCGAAGTCCGAGAACACTGCACGTGAGGCACAGTCGGAATCTGCAACACAGCAGGAGACGGCGATGACCGCGTCCATATCCTCGGACAATACTTCCGACGTGGTTGCGGTCACGGAAGCGGAGGCTTCGACCGCTGTAGGACGCAGTGAGCGTGGCGGCCGTGGACGGAATGGCCGCAACCGTCGCAATGATCAGAATAACCGAAATGACCGGAACGATCGACCGGAGCGCGATGACCGGAATGCGCAGAATCGTTCGGATGCCACTGCAGCAGAGAAGATCGACAGTGAGCAGCGGACAGGTCATGAGCCGGATGCACGGACACAGAACGCGCGCAGCACACGTGAGCAGGAGAATAATCGCCGGGAGCAGAACGGCACAGCGGAGCAGAACACGACGAGTGAGACAGTACAGGAGCGTTTCGGCGGGTATGATGGCATCATGAAGATGAACGAGGCTTCCCGCATCGCCCTCGATAAGCGTCAGGAGCGCGATGAGCGGAAGGACGAGCAGGACGAACCGTCTGCCGCAAGGAACAGAAATCATCCGAAGCAGAATGCACAGCCGGCAGAGAAGAACCGCAGGGATGCAAGGTCGGTAAACGATGAGAAGCAGCGCACTTCTGAGAACCGAAAGCAGGAAGAGAAGAGCGCTTCCGAGGATCCGAAGAAGAACATCGCAAATAGTACTTCCGGAAATACGCCACAGGACATCGCGAACGCTGCGACACGGACACAGGTGACGCAGGAAACGACGGCGCTTGTGAAGGCCGAGAAGAAGACGACGGCGGTAGCAAAGGTCGATCCAAACCGCGTACAGTTCGTCTGGGATCCGGTCACCCGCTCCATGAAGAGAGTCGGCGGCCCGGCAGAGGAAGTAAACGCAGATAAGAAGGAAGACGCACAGAAGGCAGATGCTGCTGAGAAGAGAGATGAGGCTGAAGTAAAGGTAAACGCAGATGCCACGGAGAAGAGCGTTGCAGATGCTGTGAAGAATACGTTAGCAGTGGCGGAGAGCACTGCGGACCATACGGCAGAGAAGGACACAGCGGCGGATACAGAAAACAGCCAGGGCGCAGCAGGCACGAAAACCGCAGACGTTTCCGGTGCTGCTCCAGCGAAGGATGAAGTAGCAGAAAAAGAGCGCCTGATCGCTGTGACAGCGCAGGCTGGGGAAGCTGCAGCTGATCTTCGGGCAGACGTCTCAGACGATGCAAAGACTACGATGGAAGAAAAAACAGCTGTAGATGCTTCGAAGCCAGAAAATGTAAAGAAGCCAGCTGCGGAAACTGCATCAGAGCAGCTTGAAACCGCTCCGGAGAAGACACTGGAAACGGTCATTACAGAGCATGCTGTAACGGCGACGGAAGAGAAGGCAGACTCAGAACATGTGCAGGCAGGACAGGATGTAGCAACGGATGACATGAAACCGGATGTCGAGACGAAGAAGTCCGGTGCACATCGTAAGTCGAAGAGGTTCGCTTCTGTAAAGAAGGAGTCCGACGCTTCGGAAAAGCCTGCAGATACAAAAAAGGCTGCGACCTCCAGTAAGCCGAAAGTGAAAAAGAAAGCCGCTGTAAAGCGCGAAAAGGCTTCGGACAAGGATGTCAGTGCTTCAGTAAAGACGTCTTTAGAGGATGCAGCGAACGCTTCGGAAATGACGCAAATGAAGTCGGAGTCTACGGCTCCCGCTTCGAAGAAGTCTGGAAAATCATCGAAGAAGATTGAAGACGACGTGACCGTAGATGCTGCGGAGGCTCAGCCGGCTCTTCAGATGACGGAAGAAGACATCCAGCTCACGAAGAAAAAGTACAGTGAAGGCATCAACACCTTACACACCTACTACGTGCGCCTGATGAAGGCCTTCGGTCGTGAGCAGGGCCGTGCCATCTACGAAAGCACGAAGAAATCCGTTCAGGAGGACATCAAGGCCCGCAAGGCACAGCTCGCCGCGCAGCCGACCACGACGGAAGCAGAAGAAAATTAACGAGTGGCCCACGGGTCAGACCCCCGGGAGACGAAGAAGTTCCGGAGCAAAAACGAAAAATGAAAAAAGTTGTTGCCAACCGGCTTCCGCTGTGCTAATATACACCTTGTCGCGCGGGAGTGCTGAAATTGGCAGACAGGCAAGACTAAGGATCTTGTGTCCGATAGGACGTGTGGGTTCAAGTCCCATCTCCCGCAGGAATGAACCGGAAGCTGTAGAGCTTCCGGTTTTTTTATGCCCTAGTCCGTATATCGCGCAGCATGCCGACCACCACGGAAGAGAAGGTTTTATGGCGGAAATGATTCTTTAACGGGATGGCATTGCGTCGGCATGGTATACTGGGTATCAAAGAAAAGAAGAGGTGCAGATATGAAAATTGCGATCATCACCGGCGCAAGCTCCGGTATGGGTCGGCGTATGGCCATCGAACTGAACGATACCATCCCGAACATCGAGGCATTCTGGCTGTTCGGACGTCGCGTTGAGCGCCTGGAAGCCCTCGAGAAGCAGCTCACGAAGCCGTGCCGCTTCTTCACCGACGACCTCCAGACGAGTGCCGCACGGGATACTCTGCAGCGTGCCCTCGCGGAGGAGGCACCGGAGATCGTCTTCCTTGTGAACGCCGCGGGCTTCGGCCAGATCGGCACCATCCGGGGATTAAGCCTCGAGGATCAGCTCGGCATGGTGGACCTGAACATCGGCGCACTCACCTCGATCACGCGCCTCTGCCTGCCGTTCATGGCCCCAAAGTCCCGCATCCTGAACTTCGCGTCCAGCGCTGCCTTCCTGCCGCAGCCGAATTTCGCCGTCTACGCCGCGTCGAAAAGCTACGTGCTGAGCTTCAGCCAGAGCCTCGCCGAAGAGCTCAGGACGACCGGCATCCGTGTCACCGCCGTCTGCCCTGGCCCGGTGAAAACCGAGTTTTTCGAGCGCGCCGAGACCAGCGGCCACATCCCGTTCTATAAGTATCTTTTCATGGCGAACCCGGAGAAGGTCTGTCACCTCGCGCTGATGGACAGTGTGCTCGGAAAGGGCATGTCCGTATATGGCGTGAGCATGAAGCTGTTCCGCATCCTCAGTAAGCTCCTGCCGACGAAGCTGATCATGCTGAGCATGCGACTCCTGAACGGCCGCTGTGCCTACGACGGTGATGCGGCCAATGCAGGCGACCAGCTCGTCACCGGCTCCGCCTTCCATCATTCAAAGCCGGAAGGAAACGATCGCGCTGACGTGAAGGCCTGACGCAGGCAGGGACGGAACCCGGAGGAGCGGTAACGGAGGCACAGTACTCCGAGACCGGTGAAATATCTAAGCCGGGGTCCCTGCCTGATCTGTTACAACCAAGGAGAAAACGAGCGCACATCATAAATTGACAGTGAGGAACCTCTGTGAGAGAAATCAACGTATCGACCAACGAAGCCGGGCAGCGCCTCGACAAGCTGCTGCGGAAATACCTGAAAAATGCAACTACCTCCTTCATCTATAAGATGCTTCGGAAGAAGAATATCGTGCTGAACGATAAAAAGGCCGAGGGGAAGGAAATCCTGAACCTAGGAGACTCCGTGAAGATGTACTTCTCCGAGGAAACCTTCGCCACCATGACGGGGCGGACGGGGCAGTATTTCGGAAGTGCTGAAAAGAACCGGGAGGCGAGAGCGAATGCATCCGCTAAGTGTGCCTGTCCGGCATCGGATCAGACATCATCCGCAGGAAAGAGCTACGCACAGATGTACCGTAACGGATCTTCCGGAAATACTTCTGAAAGAAGAGAGAAGCGTGCTTTTGACGGCAACGCACAGACGTATCGTAACGGATCTTCCAGAAATACTTCTGAAAGAAGAGAGAAGCGCGCGTTTGACGTAGAGGGATTCCGAAAGCATATCGTCTACGAGGACGAAAACCTGCTGGTGCTGAACAAGCCATCCGGATGGCTCAGCCAGTCGGATGCTTCCGGTCTTCCGTCAGTGAACGAGCGCTGTCTCCAGTACCTGATGGCGACAGGAGCCCTCACGGAAGCACAGCTCCAGACCTTCAAGCCGGGCATCGCAAACCGCCTCGACCGGAACACCTCCGGCCTCATCCTCTTCGGCAAGACCCTCCCGGCGCTGCAGGCGCTCGCCACGCTGCTCCGTGACCGAACGATGGAGAAGTACTACCTCGCCATCGTAAATGGAGACATTGACCACGCACAGCGCATCGACGGCTACCTCGCGAAGGACGAACGTACGAACCGCGTCGAGATCCGCCCACAGCCGTTCCCGGACGCCGTCGAAATCCATACCGCGTACGAACCGCTGAAGCGCAGTGCGGAATACACCGTTCTGAAGGTCCACCTCATCACCGGTAAGACCCACCAGATCCGTGCACACCTCCGTGCCATCGGCCACCCGATCATCGGTGACCCGAAGTACGGCCGGAAGGACGCCAATGCTTACTACCGTACCCATGGTGGCGTGCAGTCACAGCTCCTCCACGCGTGGGAACTGCACTTCCCGGAAAACCTTGACGGCCCGCTTCAGAAGCTCGCCGGCCAGACCCTCACCGCCGAACCACCGAAGGACTTCCGCCCGTTTCTCCAGTAATCCCCGGCTTGTATGACCTTCCGGGAGGCCAGGGGGTCTGACCCCATAAGTATCGAGATTTCGTTCCGACCAGATATTCGAAGAAGTATCTGGCACACGGGGTCTGACCCCGGTCACTCCCGCGGAACCGCTACCTTCTGGCTAACAAAATATTTTTTGGGGATGAAAAAGTGGCGTCTGGCCCGGAAACCCGCCACTTTTTCGCGTCTGTTTTCAGACTATAGTCCACTTAACGACCTTACCAGGAATCTGATTCCATGGTAAGGTCGTTTTAGTTTCTGAATCGCCGGAAAGAGGAATTCTATGCTGGCAAAAATTAATAGTGCAGGTTTATCCGGACTGGATGGTTATTCTGTGTCCGTAGAGGTCGACGAGAGTCATGGGCTTCCCAGGTCCGTCATCGTCGGCAATGTCTCGCCCTCGGTGCGGGAGGCGCTGGAGCGCTGCGATGTCGCACTTCGGAACGCGCAGATTTCCATGCCGCCACGCCGGCTCACCATCAACCTCGCCCCGGCAGACCGGCGCAAGGACGGGACCTGCTTCGACCTGGCCATCGTGACCGGGATCTTACGTTCTGTGTTTTTGACCGACAGCTTTTCACTCGATGCATACGGATTCATCGGTGAGCTCGGGCTGGACGGCTCCATCAAGCATGTGAATGGCGTGCTGTCGCTCGTTTCCGAGATGAAGCGGGCCGGACTGCGCGGGGCGGTCGTGCCGCTCGTCGACATTCAGGAGGCACTGGTCGTCGAGGACATGGATATCATCGGCGTCGAGCATCTCGTCGATCTCTGTAATCTCATTGAGTCAAAGGAGCGCTTTCTCCGTTACCCGCGCGAGGAAGCGGTGCAGACCGAAGTCCACGAATCCTATGCTGTGGACTTCGCCGAGGTGCACGGTCAGAGCTACGGTGTCCGTGCAGCCCTCATCGCGGCCGCGGGTGGCCACAATCTGCTCCTGTCCGGTGTCGCCGGCTCCGGGAAGACCATGATCGCGAAGCGCATCCCGACGATCCTGCCACCGCTCAGCCGTGAGGAAAATATCGAGATCACAAAGGTGTACTCAGTGGCGGGGCTGCTTCCACCGGGGCAGTCACTGCTCAATCACCGCCCGTTCCGGACCCCGCATCACACGATCACGACAGCAGCGCTCGTCGGCGGCTCCGCCCAGGGTGGCGTCGTGCCCGGTGAACTCGCCCTTGCATCGCGTGGAGTCCTCTTCCTCGATGAGCTCCCGCTCTTTTCAAAGGCCTCGATCGAGTCACTTCGGCAGCCGATCGAAGAGAAGCAGGTCATCATTTCACGTCTGAACGGCACCTTCCGCTATCCGGCAGACTGCCTTCTCGTCGCGGCGATGAACAAAGAAACGAGCATATTGATACAAACAGATATGCCTATAGCGGCGTAGAAGGCCGATATATGGCTTTTTGGCCGTCAAGCGATAAAAGATACCCTTCCAGAATGAAACGACGCGCAAAGTGATTTCTGAGTGGTAGTTGATAATTGCATACCCTTATAACGATACCAAGCAGGTATCGTTATAATTTTCAAATTAGGAACAAGCCGAAAGGAGACAAATGAGCAAGAAGGAAACAAGAACACTCAAGGTTTACGGACAATCGGGGTACAGGTACCAGGATACCCCTGCAATTATTCTCAAAGGTAAATGGCTGGAGGATGCTGGCTTCACAATCAATGATAGAGTTGAAGTCAATGTCGGTGATGGTGAGTTGCGAATCCGACGAACTAATCCAATGCCATAGTGATTTGGTTGACTATCCGCATCATATACGATGCGGATAATTTTGATTTATCGCTCTGCTGGACGAAGGCTGCAAACTGCTTTTGCTCCGGCATTGCGGGAAGAAGTAGTTTAAGGTCACCGTATTCTTGAGCATTGAT
>SFND01000010.1 GCA_004554245.1 Oribacterium sp.
AGACGAGTGAAGCGTGAAGATTTACTTCCACATTCACGAGTATGCGGCATCTACGACAGTAGATGTGCTGGTAGGTTTGATGTTTTATCTACAGAATAATATATAAGCGGTATATAGTTTTCAAGGCACGATATATATAATTTGTTCCCTTCGCGGGGCAGCTATTCCTCCATAGCTCAGTCGGTAGAGCACGCGGCTGTTAACCGCGGTGTCGTTGGTTCGAGTCCGACTGGGGGAGTTGTGCCGGTATAGCTCAGTTGGTAGAGCAACTGATTTGTAATCAGTAGGTCTTCGGTTCGAGTCCGAATCCCGGCTTTCAGCCTTAGCTTTCAGAGCTAAGGCTTTTTTAAACTGATGAATATCGATTCCTCGATATTTATATAAGATGGAACTGTAGCTCAGCTGGTTAGAGCAGTCGGCTCATAACCGATCGGTCCCGGGTTCGAGTCCCCGCAGTTCCACGCTTCAGGCCCCAGTGATGGGGCCTTTTTTAATTCTTCTAATTAGTGTATCAGATCAGACCCTCCGGGTCCCCTTGGCTGATCTGATACACTAATTATGAATTATCTATGAATTATTAGCAGTACAGCTTGTAGAGTGCTAACATCGGTGCTATACTTCTTTTCGTTGTGAATAAAATGAATCATCTGTATCCGCCTTCAATGGACAGTATGCGTCTGTCCGGCACGAAGAAGGACGATACGAGATGAAATCTACATAGTATAAGAGGTAAATGTTATGGCACAGAAGGGTACACTTTCGATCAATTCTGAAAACATATTCCCGATTATCAAGAAGTGGATGTATTCCGATCAGGATATCTTCGTACGTGAGGAGATCTCCAACGCATGTGATGCGATCACGAAGCTGGAGAAGCTGAGCCTCATCGGCGAGTGGACGAAGCCTGCAGACTATAAGGGCAGAGTCGATGTGATCGTCGATTCCGAGCATAAGACCATCACCTTCCAGGATAACGGTATCGGTATGACCGCAGAGGAGGTCGAGAAGTATATCAATCAGATCGCCTTCTCCGGTGCGACGGACTTCATCAACAAGTATAAGGATAAGGCCAACGATGATCAGATCATCGGACACTTCGGCCTCGGCTTCTACAGTGTCTTCATGGTTGCAGATCAGGTCGACATCGACACTCTGTCCTATAAGCAGGATGCGACAGCGATTCACTGGACCTGCAACGGCGGTACGGAATATGAGATGACCGATGGCGACAAGAAAACCGTCGGTACCACCATAACCCTCCATCTGAACGACGATTGTCTCAAGTACGATAACGAGTGGGAGATGCGTGAGATCATCGAGAAGTACTGCTCCTTCATGCCGGTCGAGGTCTATATCACGAAGCTTCCGAAGGACACTGAGACGATCCAGGCGGATCAGAAGAAGGACGGTGATGTCGTCGTAGAGGAGATCCCTGAGAAGGTCGAGAAGGATGCTGATGGCAAGGAGACGAAGACACCGGCGAAGCTGAAGATCGAGAAGCGTCCGCAGCTCCTGAACGATACACATCCGCTCTGGGGGAAGACGCCATCCGAGTGCACGAAGGAAGAGTATATCGACTTCTATCATAAGGTATTCCGCGACTATAAGGAGCCGCTGTTCTGGATCCATCTGAACATGGATTACCCGTACAACCTGAAGGGCATCCTCTACTTTCCGAAGATCAACATGGAGTATGAGTCTGCCGAGGGTACCATCAAGCTCTATAACAACCAGGTCTTCGTCGCAGACAACATCAAGGAAGTCATCCCGGAGTATCTGATGCTCCTGAAGGGCGTCATCGACTGTCCGGATCTGCCGCTGAACGTATCGAGATCCCAGCTCCAGAACGACGGCTTCGTAAAGAAGATTCAGGATTACATCACAAAGAAGGTCGCCGATAAGCTGTCCGGCCTCTGCAAGACCGATCGTGAGAACTATGAGAAGTACTGGGACGATATCGCACCATTCATCAAGTACGGCTGCCTCCGCGACGATAAGTTCTGTAAGAAGATGACCGATTACATCCTCTTCAAGGACATCAACGGTAAGTTCCTCGCCCTGCCGGAGTGCCTCGAAGTCGAGAAGAGTGACGTCGACGAAGCCACAGAAAAGGCCGGTGCTGAGAACAGCGCAGCGGACGAGACGGCTGCTTCCACGGGAGATACAGCGAAGACCGCGGAGAACAGTGACAAGCCTGAAAAGAACAAGGTCATCTACTATGTCACCGACCCTGTTCAGCAGAGTCAGTACATCGCGATGTTTAAGAATGCAGGTAAGGATGCCGTCATCCTGCCGGAGCGCATCGACCAGCCGTTCATCTCTGAGCTCGAAGCGAAGAACCAGGGCGTTCACTTCCGCAGAATCGATGCTGATCTCAGTGAGGAGTTCAAGGCAGCGGTAAGTGCGGATGAGCAGAAGACCCTCGACGAGCAGCAGAAGGATCTGGAAACCGAGATCCGTGCCGCATCGAAGAAGGATAAGCTGACGGTAAAGCTTCAGAAGCTGACACAGTCCTCCATCGCGGCGATGCTTTCCATCTCCGAGGAGAGCCGTCGTATGAATGACATGATGAAGATGTATGCGATGAGTGGTATGCCGATGAGCGATATGCCGGTCGATGAGACACTGATTCTCAATACCGAACATCCGCTGGTACAGTATCTGATCGAGCATCGTACGGATGAAGCAGCGAAGGAGACCGTCGACATGATCTCCGAGCAGCTCTACGATCTTGCGAAGCTGCAGCAGTCCCCGCTGAGTGCAGACGAGATGACAAAGTTCATAAGCCGTTCAAACGAAATCCTTCTTAAAATGGCAAAGTGACAGCTTGACGGAGCAGACGGCATCTAATATAATTTTGTTGTCGTTGTTCACAAGTTTCTCGGGCGAAAGGATTTGGGGATGAAGCACATGGCTGGAAACAGACATACGAATCACCTTTTAGCGATGTGTGCACTCGGATTCTCAGGACAGGCCGGATTTATCGGGCTTAGTGTAAGCTGCGAAATTAATAACGGCATCTATTCGAATACCGTAAAATAATAGAAGAGGGAACAGCCTGCGCTGTTCCCTCTTTTTGTTGTTGATTACAGGCTCACGCTTCTGGCATGAGTTCTCTGTGATGCCCTCCGGGCGGACGTATTCAGAGTGATATCGGAAGCGGTGCTTCCACGGATCAGGAAAGGAGTTTGCATGAAAAAAGTTGCGATCATCATGGGAAGTGATTCAGATCTTCCAGTAGTTGAAAAAGGCATCAGTGTCCTGAAGGAGTACGGAGTACCTTTTGAAGTTCATGTATACAGTGCCCACAGATCACCGGAGGAGGCTGCACAGTTCTCGAAATCCGCACGTGAAAACGGCTTCGGTGTCATCATCGCCGCTGCCGGCATGGCTGCGCACCTCGCAGGTGCCATCGCAGCGAATACCACACTTCCGGTGATCGGTATCCCATGTTCATCGAAGGTACTTGAGGGCATGGATGCACTTCTTTCCACGATCATGATGCCACCTGGAATTCCGGTTGCCACGGTCGGCGTCAATACCGCAAAGAACGCAGCACTGCTCGCCATCGAGATGCTGGCGATCGAAGATGCCGCACTCGCACAGAAGCTTCAGGATGAGCGTGATAAGAATCATCAGACGATCCTGGAGAAGAATGCCGCCATCGAGGCGCAGTTTAACAGCTGAGCGATCGGTAGGGGCGAAATCACACATAGTAACGATTACGCGCCGGCAGTATCGGAGGCATGCACATAAACGTACTTTATTTCATGACCATCGCAGGCGCAATTATATTTCTATACATCTAAAGGGGAATCTATGGGAAAAATTAATGACGAGTGTGGCGTATTTGGCATGTACTCGAAGACAACCAAGCCACTTGCAAGACTGACCTACTATGGGCTGTTTGCGTTACAGCACCGTGGCCAGGAATCGGCCGGTATCGTCGTAAACGACGAGGGTGTCTTCCGTTTCTATCGTGAGCTCGGTCTCGTCAGCGAGGCGATGACGAAGGAACAGCTCGAACGTCTGGGCGACGGACAGATGTCCTGCGGTCACGTGCGTTACTCCACCTCCGGCATCACAAACCGTATCAATGCGCAGCCGATCGTCGTAAATCATGTGAAGGGCCGTATGGCACTCTGTCATAACGGAAATCTGGTCAATTCCACAGAGCTTCGCCGTAACCTCGAGCTGGAGGGCTGTATCTTCCAGTCCACTACGGATACCGAGGCGATCTCGTATGTCATCACGCGTGAGCGTCTGAAGACGAAGTCGATCGAAGAGGCGGTGACCAATTCTGTAGAGAAGCTGCACGGTGCCTTCTCTCTGGTCATCATGTCGCCGTCGAAGCTGATCGCCGTACGTGATCCGCATGGCTTCCGTCCGCTCTGCTATGGTGAAACCGAGGACGGTTCCGTCGTATTTGCCAGTGAGTCCTGTGCACTCGATGCAGTCGGTGCGAAGCTGGTGCGTGACCTCGAGCCGGGTGAGATCATGGTCATGGACCAGAATGGTCTCCGCTCCATCAAGGATCACTGCAAGACGGTGAAACCGTCTACCTGCGTTTTCGAGTATATCTATTTCGCACGTCCGGATTCCATCATCGATGGTGCATCTGTACACGATGCCAGAATGCGTGCCGGTGAGTTCCTCGCAGAGGAGCATCCGGTCGATGCAGACGTCGTGATCGGCGTTCCTGACTCCGGCCTCGATGCCGCGGTCGGCTACAGCCGGAAGTCCGGTATCCCGTATGGTATCGGTCTCATCAAGAATAAGTACATCGGACGAACCTTCATCGCACCAGGACAGACGGAGCGTGAGAATCTCGTCAAGATCAAGCTGAACACGATCCGCTCCGAAATCGAGGGCAAGCGTGTCGTCCTGATCGATGACTCTATCGTACGTGGAACCACCAGCGCACGTCTCGTCAAGCTCGTGCGGGAGGCCGGCGCGAAGGAAATCCACATGCGTATAACCGCACCGCCATTTCTGTACCCTTGCTACTATGGAACCGATATCGACAGTCAGGACAATCTGATCGCCTGCCACCATACCGTCGATGAGATTGCGAAGATCATCGGGGTTGATTCGCTCGGATACCTCAGTGTGGAGAATGTGCTCCGTATCGCGAAGAATGATCCGAATGCAGGCTACTGTGCCGCGTGCTTCAATGGTCAGTATTCAACGGAGCTGCCAAGCGTCAGCGAGAAGAATCGTTTCGAAGAGAAGATTCCAAAGGCCTGGAGAGATGCACACACGGATGACCCGAACAAGAAGTGGAATCCGAACAGCGAGGCCAATCCATAAGCCACGTGAGGCATGGAAGAGACGCATGGAATAAACGTATCCACACGAAATATCCATATAAGCTATCCGAATGAAATAATATCATGACATTTCACGATAAAATGTCATTCGAAGTATCATGACGATCAAACGATAAAGGAGTTTAGATATGAATACAAAGAGCTACAGTGAGGCATACAAGGAGGCAGGTGTTGATATCACGGCCGGCTACAAGTCCGTAGAGCTGATGAAGCAGTACGTTGCGAGAACCATGACCGAAGGTGTCGCATCCGGTCTCGGCGGCTTCGGCGGTCTGTTCGAGCTTCCGGAGGGCTACAAGCACCCGATTCTCGTGTCCGGTACCGACGGTGTCGGCACGAAGCTGAAGATCTCCTTCCTGATGGAGAAGTATGACACCGTCGGCATCGACTGCGTTGCGATGTGTGTAAACGATGTCATCTGCTGTGGTGCGAAGCCACTGTTCTTCCTCGATTACATCGCCTGCGGCAAGAACGTGCCGGAGAAGATCGCCGACATCGTAAAGGGCGTAGCCGAGGGCTGTGTTCAGAGTGACAGTGCGCTGATCGGTGGTGAGACGGCAGAGATGCCGGGCTTCTATCCGGAGGATGAGTTCGATCTGGCCGGTTTCTCTGTCGGCATCGTGGATAAGGAGAAGGTCATCGACAACAACTCCATGAAGGCAGGTGATGTCGTAATCGCACTTCCAAGCTCCGGTGTGCACTCCAACGGTTTCTCACTGGTACGTAAGGTCTTCGACATCGACCATATCACGAAGGAGGAGCTTCGTAAGCCGCTCGAGGAGCTCGGTGGTCAGTCCCTCGGTGAGACCCTGCTGACACCGACCGTCATCTATGTAAAGCCGGTGCTCCAGCTGCTTGAGAAGGTGACTGTGAAGGCCATCAGCCACATCACCGGCGGTGGTTTCTATGAGAATATCCCGAGATCCATCCCGGATGGCCTCGGTGCAAAGATCCGTATGGATGACGTACGCGTGCTTCCGATCTTCAAGCTGATTCAGAAGACCGGCAATGTATCCACACACGATATGTTCAATACCTACAACATGGGTGTCGGCATGAGCGTTGTCGTAGCGAAGGAGGATGAGGCGGCAGCACTCGAGGTACTTCGTGCAAATGGTGTCGAGGCATACCACCTCGGTGAGATCATCGCGTCCGACGATAAGGTCGTTTTAGAGTAAGGAGAGTAAAAACATGGCAACATATGATGTAGCACAGCTTCCAGAGCTGCTGAAAAACAACGAGTACCCTGGCCGTGGCATCGTGATCGGCAAGTCCGCGGATGGACAGTCCATCGCCATCGCTTACTTCATCATGGGGCGTAGCGCAAACTCCAGAAACCGCTTATTTATCGAGGATGGTGACACCGTCACCATCTACCCGGCAGACGCCAGCAAGGTCGAGGACCCGAGCCTCATCATCTACAGCCCGATCCGTAAGATCGGTGATAATCTGATCGTGACCAACGGCGATCAGACGGATACCATCTATGATTTCCTGAAGGAGGGCAACACCTTCGAGGAAGCCCTCGAAACACGTGAATTCGAGCCGGATGGTCCGAACTGGACACCGCGTATCAGCGGCCTCGTGATGCTCGATGATTCCGACCGCTATAAGATGTCGATTCTCAAGTCCCAGGATGCAGAGGGCACCGACTGTGCACGCTATACCTACAGCTACAAGCTGCAGAATGGTCTTGGCCACTTCATCCATACCTACAAACAGAACGGTAATCCGATTCCGACCTTCGAGGGAGAGCCGGAGCGTGTCGCGATCCCGAACAGCGCGGAGGAGTTCGCAGAGGCGATCTGGAACAGCCTGAACGAGGATAATAAGATTTCCATGTACGTACGCTATATCAATGTCGTAGACGGTAGCGTAACAAACAGAATGATTAACAAGTTCACAAAGGTGAACGCATAAGAGGAGAGGGCAGCGATGAAAGAGTTTGAATTAAAGTATGGTATGAACCCGAATCAGAAGCCGGCGAAGATCTACATGCACGACGGCTCTGATCTTCCGATCGAGATTCTGAATGGCCGTCCTGGCTATATCAACTTCCTCGACGCACTGAACAGCTGGCAGCTGGTTTCCGATCTCAAGGAAGCCACCGGCATGGTCGCCGCCGCATCCTTCAAGCACGTTTCTCCTTCCGGTGCCGCGATCGGACGGAAGCTTTCCGACAAGCTGAAGAAGGCCTGCTTCGTAGACGATATCGAAGGACTCGACGAGTCTCCGCTGGCCTGTGCGTATGCGAGAGCACGTGGTGTCGATCGTATGTCTTCTTACGGTGACTTCATCGCCCTGTCGGATACCTGTGATGCGACGACCGCACGCATCATCCACCGCGAAGTGTCGGATGGCGTCATTGCCCCAGGCTACACGGAGGAAGCGCTCGAGATCCTGAAGACGAAGAAGAAGGGAAACTACAATATCATCAAGATCGACCCGAGCTACCGCCCGGATCCGGTCGAGCACAAGCAGATATTCGGTGTGACCTTCGAGCAGGGCCGCAACGAGTACAAGGTGACCGAGGAGGCCTTCGCAAACATCGTGAGTGCGAACAAGGAGCTCACCGAGGAGGCGCGTCTCAACATGACCATCGCCCTCATCACCATCAAGTACACGCAGTCCAACTCCGTAGCGTATGCAGAGGATGGTCAGGCCATCGGTGTCGGTGCCGGACAGCAGTCCAGAGTGCACTGCACACGTCTCGCAGGTGATAAGGCGGATCACTGGCACCTTCGTCAGACCGACCGCGTCCTGAACCTTCCGTTCAAGGAGGGCCTCCGTCGTGCCGATCGGGACAATGTCATCGACGTATACCTCTCCGAGGAGTGCGAGGATGTCCTGAAGGATGGCGCATGGCAGCAGTACTTCACCGAGCAGCCGGCTCCATTTACGAGAGCAGAGCAGAAGGCGTACCTCGCTACACTCACCGGAACGGCCCTCGGCTCCGACGCGTTCTTCCCGTTCGGTGACAATGTCGAGCGTGCACGGAAGTCCGGTGTCAGCTACATCGCAGAGCCGGGCGGATCCATCCGTGATGACAATGTCATCGAGACCGCGGATAAGTACGGTATGGTGCTGTGCTTCACCGGCATGCGTCTCTTCCACCATTAATCACATGGGGTGCGCCCGAAGGCGCATATAATGGCATTGTCTCCTTGTAGATTGAGAGGGATATATACAAATGAAGAATAAAACTAGAATTGCCGTGCTGGTCAGCGGCGGTGGTACCAACCTCCAGGCGCTGATCGATGCACAGCATCGTGGTGAGATCCCGGATGGCGAGATCGTCCTCGTCGTCGGCTCCCGTGAGGGGATCTATGCACTGGAACGTGCAGAGAAGGCCGGCATCGAGCATACCGTCGTGCATAAGGATGAGCCGAAGCTGATCGAAACCTTACAGTCCCACAGCATCGACCTCGTCATCCTGGCCGGCTATCTGACGATCCTGGGCCCGGATTTCATCCATGCGTATGCGGATCGCATCATCAACATCCATCCGTCCCTGATCCCGAGCTTCTGCGGCAAGGGCATGTACGGGCTTCGCCCGCATGAGGCCGCACTCGCCTACGGTGTGAAGGTGACCGGTGCAACCGTACATCTCGTAAACGAAATTCCGGATGGCGGACGTATCCTTCTCCAGAAGGCCGTCGCGATCGAGGAAGGCGATACGCCCGAGATCCTTCAGAAGCGCGTGATGGAGCAGGCGGAGTGGAAGCTTCTGCCGGCCGCAGCCGAGCTGATGAGTAAGGAAATCCGTGAACAGAAGCGTGAACAGGAGGCATAAACGATGAGAATTGGCGTCGTAGGTGGTGGCGGACGTGAGCATGCCATCATCAAAGCAATCAAGAAGAATCCTTCGGTCGAGAAGCTCTATGCGATCCCTGGCAACGGCGGTATCGCAAGAGACGCCGAGTGCGTACCAGAGATCAAGGCAACCGATGTCGAGGGCGTCGTAAAGTTCGCCGTCGAACAGAAGCTGGATTATGTGGTCGTCGCACCGGATGATCCGCTCGTTGCGGGCATGGTCGATGCACTCGAGGCAGCCGGCATCCCGGCCTTCGGACCGGAGGGCAAGGCAGCGATCATCGAGGGCTCGAAGGTATTCTCGAAGAACCTGATGAAGAAGTACCACATCCCGACCGCGGGCTATGAGGTATTCACCGATATTCATGCTGCAGAAGCATATGTCGAGACCTGCCCGATCCCGACCGTCATCAAGGCGGACGGACTCGCACTCGGAAAGGGTGTCATCATCGCGATGACCCGTGAAGAGGCGATCGAAGGCATCAAGACCATCATGGCAGAGCACAAGTTCGGCCACTCCGGCGACCAGATCGTCATCGAGGAGTACCTCGAGGGTCCGGAGGTCTCCGTCCTCAGCTTTACCGACGGTAACGTCGTCGTGCCGATGATCAGCTCCATGGATCACAAGCGTGCCAATGACAACGATGAGGGCCTCAATACCGGCGGTATGGGCACCATCGCACCGAACCCGTACTACACGAAGGAGATCGCCGCTGTCTGCATGGAGACCATCTTCAAGCCGACCATCGAAGCGATGAAGAGTGAGGGCCGCACCTTCAAGGGCTGCCTCTACTTCGGTCTCATGCTGACGAAGGATGGCCCGAAGGTTATCGAGTACAACTGCCGTTTCGGCGATCCGGAGGCGCAGGTCGTACTGCCGCTGCTGGATTCTGACCTGCTGACCATCATGCAGGCCGTCACCGAGGGCAGACTCGCGGATGTCGAAGTGAAGTGGAAGGATGAATCCGCCTGCTGTATCATCGAGGCATCCGGCGGATATCCGGTGGCGTACGAGTCCGGCTTCGAGATCACGGGTGTCGATCAGGTGGATCATGTCTACGTCGCAGGTGCAGACCTCCGCGATGGAAAGCTCTATACCCACGGCGGTCGTGTGCTCGGCGTCGTTGAGACCGCACCGACCCTGAAGGAGGCCATCGATAAGGCGTATGTAAGTGCAGCGAAGGTCAGCTTCGAAAAGATGCACATGCGGAAGGACATCGGACAGCGTGCACTGAAGGCACTGAGTTAAGGAGGATTACGATCCATGGTAAATAGAATTTATGTTGAGAAGAAGCAGGGTCTCCGCCACGAGGCACAGGGACTCCGCCATGATATCCGTCACATCCTTCTGATCAAGAACCTCACGGACGTACGGCTTCTGAACCGTTACGACGTCGAGGGACTGGACCAGGAGACCTTTGATAAGGCTGTACAGCTCGTCCTCAGCGAGCCGCAGCTCGATGATGTATCGACTGAGCTTCCGAAGCAGGACGGTGCGTATGTGTTTGCCGTCGAGTTCCTGCCGGGTCAGTTCGACCAGCGCGCAGACTCTGCCGCACAGTGTATCCAGATCCTCACCCAGGGTGAGCGCCCGAAGGTACGTTCCGCGAAGGTGTACCTCCTCTACGGAGAGCTCAGCGCGGATGAGATCGCAGAAATCAAGAAGTATGTCATCAACCCGGTAGAGTCGAGAGAGGCTTCCCTCGACACCTATGCGACCCTGGATGTAAAGTATGACATCCCGACCGAGGTCGAGACCCTCACGGGCTTCATCGATGCACCGAACGAGGAGCTCGATGCCTTCCGTCAGGAGAAGGGCCTCGCGATGGACCTCGACGATCTCGAGTTCTGCCGTGATTACTTCAAGTCCGAGCATCGTGATCCGAGCATCACGGAGATCCGCATGATCGATACCTACTGGTCCGATCACTGCCGTCATACCACCTTCCTGACCACGATCGATCATGTCGATTTCGCTGATCCGGCGCTCCAGAAGGCATGGGATCGTTACATCGCAGCCCGCAAGGAGCTGAACCGCACGAAGCCGATCAACCTCATGGATATCGGTACCCTCGCTGCGAAAGTTCTGAAGAAGGAAGGAAAGCTCCAGAAGCTCGATGAGTCGGAGGAGATCAATGCCTGCACCGTAAAGATCAAGGTCAATGTCGATGGCGAGGATCAGGACTGGCTCCTGCTCTTTAAGAACGAGACCCATAACCACCCGACCGAGATCGAGCCGTTCGGTGGTGCGGCCACCTGTATCGGTGGCGCGATCCGTGATCCGCTGTCCGGCAGAAGCTATGTATATCAGGCGATGCGTGTCACCGGTGCCGGCGATCCGACCGTACCGGTACAGGAGACCATGAAGGGCAAGCTGCCACAGCGTAAGCTCGTGACGACCGCGGCCAACGGTTACTCCAGCTATGGTAACCAGATCGGCCTCGCGACCGGTCTCGTCGATGAGATCTATCATCCGGGCTATGTCGCTAAGCGTATGGAGATCGGTGCCGTCGTCGCAGCCGCACCGGCAGAGAACGTACGCCGTGAGGTTCCGGCACCGGGTGATGTCGTCATCCTCCTCGGCGGTCGTACCGGCCGTGATGGTATCGGTGGCGCTACCGGATCCTCCAAGTCGCACAATGTGGAATCCCTCGAGAAGGACGGCGCAGAGGTGCAGAAGGGTAATGCACCTGAGGAGCGTAAGCTGCAGCGTCTCTTCCGTAATCCGGAGGCAAGTAAGCTGATCAAGCGCTGCAACGACTTCGGTGCTGGCGGTGTATCCGTCGCGATTGGTGAGCTCGCGGATGGTCTCGACATCAACCTCGATAAGGTTCCGAAGAAGTATGCCGGTCTCGATGGCACAGAGCTTGCGATCTCCGAGTCGCAGGAGCGTATGGCGGTCGTGGTCGCGCCGGAGGATATGGAGCGCTTCCTTGCGCTCGCACATGAGGAGAACCTCGAGGCGACCCACGTGGCAGACGTCACCGACACCAATCGTCTCGTCGCCCACTGGAACGGAAAGAATGTCATCGATCTTTCGAGAGACTTCCTGAACAGTAACGGTGCCGAGAAGCACATCAGCGTGACTACTGCGGCGGGCGAGCACATTGCCCGTGAGGTGAGGGGCAGCTTCGCCGAGAACTATGAGGCACTGGCCGAGGATCTCAACGTGGTCAGCAAGCGTGGTCTCAGCGAGCGCTTCGACTCCACCATCGGTGCAGGTACCGTGCTGATGCCGTTCGGCGGTAAGAATCAGCGTACACCGGTACAGGCGATGGCGGCGAAGATCTCCGTTGAAAAGGGTCATACCGATGACACATCCATCATGGCCTATGGATATAACCCGTTTATCACTGAGAAGAACTGCTACAAGGGTGCGTACCTCGCCGTCGTTGAGTCTGCGGCGAAGCTGATTGCAACCGGCGCAGGCTTCGAGGATACCTACCTCACCTTCCAGGAGTACTTCGGTAAGCCGGGTCGTACGCCGGAGCGCTGGGGACAGCCACTCGAGGCACTGCTCGGTGCATTTAACGCACAGCTCGACCTCGGTATCGCTGCAATCGGTGGTAAGGACTCCATGTCTGGAACCTTCGAGAAGCTCGATGTTCCGCCTACGCTCGTTTCCTTCGCCATCACCACAGAGGATGCGAAGAACATCGTGAGCCCGGAGTACAAGGCAGCCGGTCATCCGGTGCTCTGTCTGAAGCCGCAGTACCGTGATGAGCTTCCGGTGAAGGAGTCCCTCCTCGCCCTGTTCGCGTACGTACATCAGCTCGTGCTCGACGGTAAGCTCGCGTCCATCTACACCCCGACCTACGGTGGTGCCGCCGAGGCGGTACTGAAGCAGTGCATGGGTAACGACATCGGCTTTGATTTCGCACCGAGCCTGAGTGTCGAGGACATCTTCGGCTATCAGTACGGCAGCTTCCTGCTGGAGCTCCGTGACGCAGCAGACCGTGACGCGATCTATAATGATCCGGCTGTGAAGGCAGCGAACATCATCGTGGCAGACCTCGGTGTCACCACGGACAATGCAGAGATCCGTTACAACGACGAGACCCTGAAGCTCAGTGATCTCGAGGCATCTTACGAGGATAAGCTTGAGAAGGTCTTCACCTGCAATATGAACCTCGAGAAGGACAGTGAGGAGAGTGCAGCAGATGTGACGATTCCGGATTATACCGAGAAGGAGTGGGTCGCTCCGGCCATCCAGGTGGAGAAGCCGCACGTCCTGATTCCGGTCTTCCCGGGCAACAACTGTGAGTATGATTCTGCGAAGGCCTGCGCCGACGCAGGACTCGATCCTGAGATCATCGTCGTACGCAATATGACGAAGCAGGCCATCAGTGATTCCGTCGAGCAGGTTGCGAAGCGGATCGCCGAGTCCCAGATGATCTTCATCCCAGGTGGTTTCTCCGGTGGTGACGAGCCGGACGGCTCTGCGAAGTTCATCACCTCCTTCTTCCGAAATGAGGCAGTGAAGAACGCAACCATGGATATGCTGAACAAGCGGGATGGTCTCATGCTCGGTATCTGCAACGGCTTCCAGGCCCTCATCAAGCTCGGTCTCGTACCGTATGGTGAGATCCGTGATACCGATGAGCACTGTCCGACCCTGACCTTCAACACGATCGGACGCCACCAGTCGAAGATCGTCAACATCCGTGTCGCTTCGAACATGTCTCCGTGGCTTGCTGACACGGAGCCGGGCGACATCTACAGCGTACCGATCTCTCACGGCGAGGGCCGCTTCCTCTGTGAGCCGGCGCTTTTCCAGCAGCTCGTTGAGAACGGTCAGATCGCAACCCAGTACGTGGATCTCGAGGGTCATCCGACCATGGATATCCAGTACAACCCGAACGGCTCCTACTATGCGGTCGAGGGTATCACCTCGCCGGATGGTCGTGTCCTCGGTAAGATGGGTCACGCAGAGCGCTGGGGCAGCGGACTGTATAAGAACGTACCTGGTAACTATGATATGGGTCTCTTCCGTGCAGCGAAGGAGTACTTTAACTGATACGATGCCTGTATGGCGATCAGAGAGCGTCCCGAAAGGGACGCTCTTTATGTTGTGGTGAAGGACCACGGCGGGCTCCCTTATTTCATTTTAGATATAACTAAATGGCAGTAGACTTCGTGCGGAGCCATAACTATAATACCATTCATGGGCAAGGGCGTCTGGTTTTTCCAGACGCCCTTTTGCTATACCTAATCTTCGTTTACAATGTGATGCGTGCCGTCAAGGTACGTACCGGCGAGGAAGACTATGAGGACATTCAGGATGTCGAGTAAGCACGGTCATATCGGGGCGGTTCCCCGTTTGACATATATAACATAAGACAGATGTTTTATCCGCTGGAAGCGTCCCGTAAGGGGCGCTTTTTGCGTCATTATAGAAAGTATTGAAAAGCATCTCTGCTTGTTGCTGTTAACTACCTGTGTTATAATGTATGAATGGTTTGACAAAAGTGCCACTAGGGTTAATCGGCACGGATGAGGGGAAATAGGAAATGAAGAAGAATACAAATATGGTTTCACTGGTGGTTATCGGTGCAGGTATCATCGTTGCGATCGCAACGGGTATGCAGTCCAGAAATGCGAACGCGATTCCGGAGGGTTCGATCATCGCAAACGGAAGTGCACAGGGTATGGACGGACCGGTAAAGGTTGAGGTCGCGTTCTCTCCGGAAAAGATTTACCGTGTGACCGTGACCGAGGCGAATGAGACGCCGGATATCGGAACGAAGGCGATCGATGCACTGCCAGGTACTATCGTCGCGGAGAACAGTCTGAATGTGGATGCGGTTTCCGGTGCGACTATCACGTCTACAGCGATTAAGAACGCAGTAGCACAGGCGATCGCGGATGCGGATGTCGATCCGGCTACCTTCGGTTATGCCGGCGAAGCGGGCGCAGAGACCGAAGCTGCGGAGTCAGAGAGTGAAGCCAGCGCGGCAGAGTCCGAAACGGAGGGTACTGCTGATTCCGTACAGAAGGCGCATGACGCTGCGGCTGGTAAGGTAGAGGGTGCCGCCGGCTACCTGAACCGCTACAGTGCGGATGCTACCGTGGCTGTCGCGACAGAAAGCACTGCAACCGATGCTGCAAGTACAGAGGGTGGATCTGTGCAGAAGGCACATGATGCTGCAGCTGGTAAGGTATCCGGTGCTGCCGGCTATCTCAACCGTTACAGCGCATAAATGTACATGAGTGATGATGAAAAGTCGTCGGGAGGTTTTCTCGGCGGCTTTTTTCATACTTTCGTAAGAATTCCGAGGATGATTTCAGATGCCTGATCAGATGGTATCGGGTAAAATGAATATAAAAAGTATGCATATAAGAAATGCCACTTGGGAAAGAACCGTGATCCGGTGGATCATGAACGCTCCGGGGACACCACCCATGGAAAGATGAAAAAATTCAGTATATTTTTATGAAATGTATGTGACGCCACTCTATGTACCCGGTGTATATAGGTGAAAGGACAGAAACAGAGGGCACAACATGAACGATCAGGATATCCTCGACCTCTACTTCGCGAGGTCGGAAAGCGCGATCAGCGCAACGAATGAGAAATACGGAAAGTACTGCCATACGGTCGCGATGAACATACTCTACAGTCACGAGGACAGTGAGGAGTGTGTAAACGATACCTGGCTCCGGGCCTGGGGTGCGATTCCACCGAAGCGTCCGGCCATGCTCCGGACCTTCCTCGGAAAGATCACCCGGAATCTGGCACTGAATCGCTGGGAGCATACCCATGCGGAGAAGCGTGGCCGGGGTGAACCCGCAGCGGCGCTCGATGAGCTCACAGAGTGCGTGGCAGATACCCGGGCGGGACAGCCGGATCAGCTTCCGGAACAGTTGACATTGACCGAATGTATCAACCGCTTTCTGGAACACCAGAAGCCGGAAAACAGGAAGCTTTTCGTCCGCCGCTACTGGTACCTTTCGGAAATCAAGGAAATCGCCGGTGACTATGGCTTTACGGAAAGTAAGGTCAAGATGACCCTGAGCCGCATGCGCGCACAGCTCATGGCTGAGTTAGAAAAGGAAGGCATCTCATGTTGACGAGAGAAGAAAAGGCGCGGCAGCTCCTGCACGCGATGACAGAGATCGAGGATCGCTATATCGCGGAGGCTGCCCCGGAAAATACAGAACATAGCGCGGCTTTGGAAGGGGCTGTGGAGACGGCGACGCTTGTGCAGATGAAGCACGCGGACGTCGAGAAGACGAAAATGGACGCACAGAAGGAAGCGGAGGCGCCAGCGAAAGCAGATATGCCGGACGAAGATCGTCATTCGGAGCCGAAGGTCCTCTATATGAAACCGCAGAAACGCTGGAAGCCGATGGGTATCATCGCGGCCGCTGCGGTTCTCGTAATCGGCTTCGGAGCATATATGAAGACAGAAAAAGCCAGCAACTCGATGGCACCGGTCGCGTTCGTCACCGGTGGAAGCGATATGGCGAGGGCTATCGATGGTGAGGACGAGAGCGCGGCCACCGGAGCTGATCAGGAGTCTGCAGGTGCAGCTGCGATGGAAAGGTCCGCGAGGATGGAAACCGGCGCAGATCCGGACGTCGCCGCAGCGGAAGGTGATCCGGAGATGGCAGCCGAAGCAGCGCCGTATGCGGATCAGGGCACGATGGAAGTGGATGGCAGTGCGCGGATGAAATCCTCAGTGACGGAAACCGGTGCCACACCGGAGGCAGCCTCCTCGGATGCGCAGGAGAGCATGCAGCTGGCGAGCCCATGGAGTGACTTCGATTCACTGGAAGAGGCAGAAGCCGATGCACTACTCCAGATTGAACTCCCGGAAAGCTACCAGAATTTTGATCATCGTATTTACCGTTCGATGCATGGCGAGATGCTCGAAATTATCTATCAGGATGCCGACGGGCAGGAGGGCTTCCGTATCCGGAAGAGCCGTGGCTCCGAAGACATCAGCGGTGACTACACAAGCTACGCACAGGAGAAGACGCTGACCAGCGGCGGTCGCTCCGTCACGATCCGCGGAAACGGAGATACGATCTCCGTCGCCACCTGGAGCAATCACAGCTTGAACCTCAGCTACGCCATCTGTGTAGCGGAAGACCAGCACTTCACGGAAGATGATATCCGAAGCCTCGTAGAAGCCATCGATCCAGCGATCTGGAAATAAGAAAAACACATGGCCATACAGAAAGGAGCTGACCATGAAAAGAAAGAGTGATATCACCATAATGAAACGGAAGCGCCTGAACAACACCAGCGTGCGCCTGCTGGCGCTCGCTGCTGCCGGCCTTCTGCTGGTGTCCGGCCTCACGGCCTGTGGTGCCAGTGCCAGTAAAAGCGCTTATGTAAGTGAGACGATGGCAGCTGCCAGCGGTGGCATGTATAACGAAGCCTCAGCAGAAGAGGCCGTCGCCGACTACGACAGCGCAGCGAATATGAAAATGAACAGCGTTTCGCTGCAGGAACGCGGCGATACCGGCACAGACAGCACCGGCGCCGACGGTTCGGTCGATACCACGAAGATCCCGGATTCCCGTAAGCTCATCCGAAACGTCGACCTCAGCTTCGAGACTACCGATTTCGATACCTTCGTACAGGATATTCAGAGTAAGACGACCGCACTTGGCGGCTACATCGAGTCCAGCGATGTAAGCGGTAACGCCTATACCGACCGTCGCCGCAGCGCCTACTTCACCCTGCGCATCCCGAAGCCACAGGTCGACAGCTTCCTGAGCTTCGCTGAGGGAGAAGCCAATCTCACAAGAAAGTACGAGTATACCCAGGACATCACCCTCCAGTATCATGACACCGAATCTAGGAAGAAGGCCCTCCAGGCAGAATATGACCGACTGCTTCAGCTCATGGCGAAGGCCGAATCCGTCGACGCCGTCATCGCCATCGAACAACGCCTGTCGGAGATCCGCTACCAGCTCGACAGCTTCGAATCCGACCTCCGCCGCTACGATAACCAGGTCGATTACTCCACGGTCACGGTCGATGTCAGCGAAACCACCGTCCTCACCGCCTCGGAAAAGAGCGGCTTCTGGAGCCGTGTACAGGCAAACCTCGAATCGAACCTCGAAGACCTCGGTGACGCCGTCACCAGCTTCCTCATCTGGTTCCTGGCGAGCATCCCGGTACTCCTCGTCCTCGCGATCCTCTTTTTCATTATTTACCGCATCGTGAAGGCCATCCGCAGCCGCAGGAAAACCAGAAAATCTGAAAAAGTAAACCCGAACATAGCGGACAAGGTTGCTCCACCAGTAAATTCATCTGAAGAAAGCATTGATCACGAAAACCGAAGGACCGATAACTGAAGCGCAGTACTACGAGGTCGGTGTTACTGTTCAAGCGTAGTTAAGTCAAGACGTGGCTCGGCGGACGGCAGCCGGAAGCCATACGAAGAGACCGTGTGAAATCAAGCCGGGTCCCATTAGCGGCACTTGGTACATTTTCCTTAGCACCCTCTGCAACGCTGAGTTTTCATGAAGAAAACTCAGCGATTGCAGAGGGCCTAGTGCCGCTTAGGGTCCCCGGCTTAGATTTCACCGGTCTCGTAGTACTGTGTTTCTGTTGCCGTTCTCCGGGGTATGGGCACCGGGCATGATTGCACACCGCCTTGCCGCAGACCTCATTTTGTGCTATAGTTTGCGGCAAATGGATCCTTCCGTCTGGAGACCGGTGATCCATTAGCGCCAGGACCGTAAAGGTCGACGAGGATGACAGTCATCGAAAGACTCGGCGGATGCTGTCACGGAGTAGTGATCGTAAGAGGAAAAAGAAAAAGCGGAATCAACACCGTAACAGAAGTTTCCCCACACTGAACAACACCCATACATCCACAGGGCATGCACGCTGCATGCCCCTGTTCTGTACCCACCGCAGCGGCACTGCATGCTATGCGGGCAGCAGAAACACCCGGCAGACCTCCCGGTGATGCCCGCCCTGCTTTCCTGTGCAGAACGCCCGTCGGATGCATGCGTCTGATCAGTGAGAGGAGATTTTTTATGTGTGGAATTGTAGGATATGTAGGACAGCAGCAGGCAGCACCAATTCTTCTGAACGGCCTTTCGAAGCTCGAGTACAGAGGCTATGACTCAGCCGGCATCGCCGTGCGGAACGAGCAGGGCGAGATCGAGGTCGTGAAGGCAAAGGGACGCCTGAAGAATCTGATGGAGAAGACGAACGACGGCAAGGCGATGAAGGGCACCACCGGCATCGGCCACACCCGCTGGGCGACCCATGGCGAGCCATCCGAGACCAACGCCCACCCGCATATGAGCTTTCATCATAAGGTGGTCGCGGTTCACAACGGCATCATCGAAAACTTCCAGGAAATCAAGGATAAGCTCCTGAAGAAGGGCTATCAGTTCTACAGCCAGACCGATACCGAGGTCGCCGTCAACCTCGTGGACTACTACTATGAAAAGTACGGACAGGGACCGATCGACGCGATCGCACGGGCAATGATGCGGATCCGCGGCTCCTATGCCCTCGAATTCATGTTCATGGACTGCCCGGGGGAGATCTACGTCGCCCGGAAGGACGCACCGATGATCATCGGCGTCGAAGAGGGCGAGACCTATGTCGCCTCCGATGTACCGGCGATTCTCAAGTACTGCAAGAACGTGTACTACATCGACAATTCCGAGATCGCGAAGCTCACCGCCGGAAAGGCAGAGTTCTTCAATCTCGATCAGGAGCCGGTCGAAAAGGAGCTCGTCGAGATCAAGATGGATGCGCAGGCCGCCGAAAAGGGTGGCTTCGAGCATTTCATGATGAAGGAGATCTATGAGCAGCCGAAGGCTGTCCGTGATACGATCACTTCCGTCGTAAAGGATGGTCACATCGATCTGTCCCCCGTCGGCCTCAGTGATGAGGAGATCCAGAAGATTTCGCAGATTTACATCGTCGCGTGTGGCTCTGCCTACCATGTCGGTGTCGTGACACAGTACGTGATGGAGGGCCTCGCCCGGATCCCGGTGCGTGTCGAGCTCGCGTCCGAGTTCCGTTACCGAAACCCGATCCTCGATCCGAACGGCCTCGTAATCATCATCAGCCAGTCCGGTGAGACGGCCGATTCGCTGGCCGCACTTCGTGAAGCGAAGGCACGCGGCATCCGGACCCTCGGCATCGTCAATGTCGTCGGTTCCTCCATCGCACGCGAGGCGGATAACGTGTTCTATACCCTCGCCGGACCGGAGATCGCCGTAGCGACCACGAAGGCATACTCTACCCAGCTCATCGCCGGTTACACCCTCGCCATCGAATTTGCGAAGGTACGGGGCGAGCTCGAGGAGGCGCGCTATGCGGAGCTCATCACAGAGCTTGGAACACTGCCGGAGAAGATCGAGCGCATCCTGCTCGATAAGGAGCGTATCCAGTGGTTCGCCGCGAAGCAGGCCAATGCGAAGGACGTGTTCTTCATCGGCCGTGGCATCGACTATGCGATCGGACTCGAGGGCTCGCTCAAGCTGAAGGAGATCAGCTATATCCACTCTGAGGCCTATGCGGCCGGTGAACTGAAGCACGGCACCATCTCCCTGATCGAGAAGGGCATCCTGGTGGTCGGCATCCTGACCCAGCCGGAGCTCTTCGAAAAAACCGTGTCGAACATGGTCGAAGTGAAATCCCGTGGCGGCTACCTCATGGGCCTCACAAGCTATGGAAACTACAGCATCGAGGATACCGCAGACTTCACCGTCTACGTACCATCGACGGACCCGTACTTCGCGACCAGCCTCGCCGTCGTACCGCTCCAGCTGCTCGCCTACTATGTGAGCGTCGCCAAGGGCCTCGACGTCGATAAACCGAGAAACCTCGCGAAATCCGTCACCGTGGAGTGAGCTGAGCCGAAGCACGGTCCCGTCTCACCATCGGATTTCAAGAACCGAGCGCTCGGAATCCGCATGCGTGCAGTTCCGCTGCTTCGCCTGCAGAAGAAAACAGCGGTAAATCTTTAAGAAAAAGTCACCAGACCGGAGAAAAACTCCGAGTTGGTGACTTTTTCCAGATATTGACAAATTTTTGTTCATTATGTCATTATTTTAACAAATTTTTTGTTAAAAACATGCACAAAAAGGCGTACATTCGAAGAAAATTCGTTGTCGAGCCTCGCGAATTTGATATAATATATCAGTCTATGATTTTATTTTAGGAGGTATGTGAACATGGGTGTTACCACTTTTAAAGGTGGCGTCCATCCCTATGACGGCAAAGATCTCGCCAAGGATCAGGCGATCGTCGAGCTGAAGCCACAGGGACTCATGGTCTATCCGCTTTCTCAGCATATCGGTGCACCGGCGAAGCCGGTTGTAGCGAAGGGGGATCGTGTCCTCGTCGGACAGAAGATCGCTGAGGCTGGTGGATTTATTTCCGCACCTGTCATCTGCTCTGTATCAGGTACTGTAAAGAGTATCGAGAAGAAGCTGACGGCCGGCGGAGCCATGGTAGACGCAATTGTAGTAGAGAACGACCAGCAGTATGAAGCGATCGAGGGTTTCGGTCAGGCGAGAGACTATACGAAGCTCACGCGTGACGAGATCGTGAATATCGTAAAGGAAGCCGGTATCGTCGGACTGGGCGGAGCAGGATTCCCTACCTCCGTGAAGCTGGCACCGAAGAACATCGATAAGATCGATTATTTCCTCGTAAACGGTGCCGAGTGTGAGCCTTACCTCACCTCCGACTATCGCATCATGCTCGAGGAGCCGGAGAAGATCATCGGCGGCCTCAAGGTCATCCTTTCGATTTTCCCGAACGCGAAGGGCGTAATCGGTATCGAGGACAACAAGCCAGAGGCTGTCCGCACGATGACGGAAGCCGCAAAGGGAGAGTCCAACATCGAGGTTGTGTCACTGAAGACCAAGTATCCGCAGGGTGGTGAGCGCCAGCTGATCTATGCGATCACGGGTCGTAAGATCAACTCCGGTATGCTTCCGGCAGACGCAGGCTGCGTCGTGGACAATGCTGCCACCATGCTCGCCATCTATGAGGCCGTTTGTGAATCGAAGCCGCTCGTTTCGAGAATCCTCACCGTCACCGGTGATGCGATGGCAAAGCCGGGCAACTTCCGCGTGCCGACCGGTATGAACTACCAGGAGATCGTGGATCAGGCCGGTGGCTTCAAGACCGAACCGGAGAAGATCGTCTGCGGTGGACCGATGATGGGTATTCCGCTCTTTAAGCTGGATATCCCGGTAGCGAAGAACTCGAGCTCCATCCTGGCATTCGCACATGATCAGGTTTCCCATGAGCCGACCACAGCCTGCATCGGCTGCGGCCGCTGTGTTTCCGCATGCCCGGAGAACCTCATGCCGACCATGATGTTCAAGGCTGCACTGAAGAAGGATACCGCCCGCTTCACAGCGCTCGAGGGCATGGAGTGTCTCGAGTGTGGTGCCTGCGCATATGTATGCCCGGCGAAGCGTCCGCTCACCCAGGGCTTCAAGGAGATGAAGCGCCGTGTCGGTGCGGAGCGTAGAGCTGCCGCTGCAAAGGCAAAGGCAGAAGCAGAGGCGAAAGCCGCTGAGAAGAAAGCGGAGGAGGTACAGAAATAATGAGTAAGCTTTTAAATCTTTCCTCAAATCCGCATATTCGTGACAACGTAACGACTGCGGAAATCATGCGCGATGTCTTCATCGCCCTGATTCCGACGACCCTGTACGGTATCATCCAGTGGGGCTTCAACGCTGCACTCGTATGTATCCTGACGGTCGCTGCTGCTGTAATTTCCGAGCTTGTGTATGAGAAGTGCATGAAGCTGCCGATCACCATCAAGGACTGGTCCGCTGCAGTTACAGGTCTCATCCTCGCACTCAACTGCCCGCCGAATATCCCGGCATGGATTCCATGCCTCGGTGCTGTCTTTGCCATCATCATCGTAAAGCAGCTCTATGGCGGCCTCGGTAAGAACTTCATGAACCCGGCACTCGCTGCCAGATGCTTCCTGCTGATTTCCTTCGCAGGTAAGATGACCAGCTTCACCGGTGTCGGCGCAGATGCACTTTCCGGTGCAACCCCGCTTGCCTTCATGAAGACAAATCCAGACGCGATTGCAAAGATCGACCTCGGTGCTGCCTTCCTCGGACGTATCCCTGGAACCATCGGTGAGGTTTCGAAGCTCTGCGTACTGATCGGTGCAGCCTACCTCATCATCCGTAAGGTGATTTCTCCGAAGATCCCGCTGATCTACATCGGAACCGTTGCCGTATTCACGTTGCTTTTCGGTGGTCACGGCTTCGACCTTTACTATCTCGCCTGTGAGCTCTGCGCCGGTGGACTGATCTTCGGTGCATTCTTCATGGCGACGGACTATGTTACATCCCCGATCACCCCGCTCGGCCAGATCATCTTCGCGATTATGCTTGGTATCCTGACCGGACTGTTCCGTCTCTTCGGCGGCTCCGCAGAGGGTGTTTCCTATGCCATCATCATCTGCAACATCCTCGTGCCGATGATCAATGTGCATACCGTACCGAAGGCTTTCGGAAAGGAGGGCGCTAAGAAATGAAGAAGGATTCATTTATGAAGGACGCGCTTGTCCTTTCACTGATTACACTGATTTCCGGCTGCTGCCTCGGTGGTGCCTACGGCCTGACGAAGCAGAAGATCTATGAGATCAATATGGCTTCCACCATCGCATCCTACAAGCAGGTTATGCCGGCAGAGGAGTACGATGATGAAACCTATGCAGATGCCCTCACCACCGCACAGAGCGATGGAAAGATCGCAGCCGATAATGGCGGCGCTTCCCTGATTTCTGTCGTCGCTGCGAAGGATGCATCCGGTGCAGAAACCGGCTACATCGTCAAGGGCTCAGCCGCTGGTTACGGTGGAAGTGTCATCGTCGTCGTCGGTGTCGATGCAGACCTCAAGGTAACCGGTATTTCCTTCCCGGAAACACTTCCGGAGACGGCAGGTCTCGGTCAGAAGGCTACAGAGCCTGCATTCTATGAGCAGTTTGCCGGCAAGGGCACGAAGCTCTCTGTAAAGAAGGGCGGCGGTGCCGGTGAGGATGAAATCGATGCAATTTCAGGTGCAACCATCACCTCGACCGCGGTTACGAACACGGTCAATGCCGCTACTGAATTTGTTCAGGATTACATCCTTAAGTGAAGGAGGATAGAAGATGAATAAATATGTAGAAAGAATTTATAACGGTATCGTTAAAGAAAATCCTACCTTCATCATGATGCTTGGTATGTGTCCTACGCTGGCAACCACCACGAGTGCGACCAACGCGATCGGCATGGGTCTTTCCACGACCGCCGTACTGGTCATGTCCAACATGCTCATTTCCGCTATTCGTAAGGTGATTCCTGGTCGTATGCGTCTTCCGAGTGAGATCGTCGTCGTTGCATCGCTCGTAACCGTCGTACAGCTCCTCATGCAGGCCTATACGCCGGATGTTTACAGCGCGCTCGGTATCTATATCCCGCTGATCGTCGTAAACTGTATCATCCTCGGACGTGCAGAGTCCTTTGCGCTGTTCAATACGCCGATCCTGTCCTTCTTCGATGGACTCGGAATGGGTCTCGGCTTCACCTTCGCACTCGTTGCGCTCGGTGCATTCCGTGAGATCCTCGGTGCAGGCTCCATCTTCGGCTTCCAGATCATCCCGGATGATTTCCATATCGGTATGATGGTTCTGGCTCCGGGTGCGTTCCTGGTGCTCGCTTTCCTTACCGCGATCCAGAACAAGCTGGGCCTTCCGTCTGCAACCAACGGCGGACAGGAGTCAAACGAATTTGTAACCTCCGGCGATGTGTTCGGTGCATATAACCAGAGCACAGATGCCGCTGACGTGAAGGAGGCATGAGTATGGTAGATCTTCTGTTAATTGCAATTAAATATTCTCTTGTTTCCAACGTCGTTCTGTCTCAGTTCCTCGGAATCTGTGCCTTCCTCGGTGTATCGAAGAAGTCCTCCGCTTCCAAAGGTATGGGCGCTGCCGTTATCTTCGTTACGGTACTGGCATCGATCGTTTCCCACCTGATCTATGTGGGCATCATGAGCGCAAGCTCCCCGATCTGTAAGGCACTGGGCATCAAGGATGGTCTCGATTTCCTGAACACCATCGTCTTCATCCTGCTCATCGCCGCACTCGTGCAGCTGGTTGAGATGTTCATGAAGAAGAACATGAAGAGCCTCTATGATGCGCTCGGTGTTTACCTTCCGCTGATCACCACGAACTGCGCCGTACTCGGTGTTGCACTCAACAACGTAAGCTATGGCTTCAACATGATCGAGTGTATCGTATACGCACTCGGCATCGGTATCGGCTTCGCCCTCGCCATTCTCCTCCTTTCTTATGTTCGTGAGAATGTGCTCGAGGATAACAAGGACATCCCGCGTTCCTTCCAGGGCGCACCGATCGTTCTTCTGACGGCGTGCCTGATGTCCATGGCATTCTTCGGATTCCAGGGTCTGATCTGATAGGAGGGTAGAGAAAATGGTATTATTTGTCGTTGTTGCTGCCATCCTGGTCGGAGCTGTCGGTTTAGTCATCGGCATCTTCCTGGGCGTGGCTTCCGAGAAGTTTAAGGTTGAAGTAGATGAGCGTGAAGCGAAGGTCAGAGACTGTCTGCCAGGTAACAACTGCGGTGCCTGCGGATTCCCGGGCTGTGATGGCTGTGCGAAGGCCATCGCAAGCGGTGAAGCTGCCGTCACCCAGTGTCCGGTTGGTGGTGCTGCGGTCGCTGAGAAGATCGCTGAGGTGATGGGTGTCAAGGCGGAGCCGATCGACGAGTCCAGCAAGATGGTCGCGTTCGTACGCTGCCAGGGTGACTGCTCGAAGGCGAAGCAGGCATACCACTATTCCGGTATCGCAGACTGTTCCGATCTTGCGGTCGTACCAAACGGTTCCGAGAAAGAGTGTGCATTCAGCTGCTGTGGTTACGGTACCTGCGTGAAGGCCTGTGCATTCGATGCGATCCACATCGTAAACGGTGTCGCTGTCGTCGATAAGGAGAAGTGTGTGGCCTGTGGTGCCTGCATGAAGGCCTGCCCGAAGCACATCATCGATCTCGTTCCGTATAAGAAGAAGCATAACGTTGCCTGCCAGAACCATCTGAAGGGCAAGGCGGTCAAGGATGCCTGCGCGACCGGATGTATCGCCTGCGGTATGTGCGAGCGTAACTGTCCGTTCGATGGTATCCATATCGTGAATGATCTTGCAGTGATGAACGAGAACTGTAAGGACTGCGGTATCTGTGCCCAGAAGTGTCCGACCGGTGCCATCACTGGTAAGCGCCCGGTGGTCAAGAAGCCGGCTGCTCCGACCGCTCCGAAGGCTGCAGAGACTGCACCGACGCCGAAGGCCGCTGAAACAGAGGCTACGAAGCCGGAAGCATAAATATGTATAGAAGAGAGTCTGTGTCTTTTATGACACAGGCTCTTTTTTGTATGTATTAAATAGACATGCTGTATGATAAGATACAAGATGTTGATCCTATCGAAGTTCAGGTACTATAGTTTCCGAAAATAGATAGTAAAAAAGGAAGAAATCTCCGAAATATTAAAATCACATAAAGAATCTTTACTAATAAATTTTTAACAATTATAATTATCTGAATTGGGATTACCAAAATATTAACATTGCATACAAGGAGGAGGCCTATGGAATTACAGATTCAGGATCTGGTTACATCGATTCGCAAAGAGGGTGTCGATGCAGCAAACGCTGAAGCTGACTCTATCATTGCGGAAGCCCGTAAAAAAGCAGACGCAATTATTTCCGATGCAAAGGCAGAAGCTGCTGCTGCGAAAGCAGGCGCAGAAAAGGAAATCGGAGTCATGAAGGAAAGTGCCGCTGTCAGTGCAGAGCAGGCAAAGCGTGACGCCATGCTCTCGTTTAAGACGGAGGTTCAGAAGGAATACGAGAAGCTTCTGAAGAACGATATCCGCAAGGAACTGCCCGGTGCCGCGCTGGGTAAGCTGATTCGTGCCGCACTGGCGGGCGAGGATGTGGCGCAGTACAGCGCAGAGGTCGCTGCTGTATCCGATGAGCTGAAGGCAGAGCTCGCCGACGAGGTTCGAAACGGCCTCGAGATCAAGCCGACCAGAGGCGTAAATGCCGGTTTCCGTCTGGCAGCCAAGGATGGATCAGGATACTTCGACTGTACCGATGATGCGATCGCAGAGATGATGATGCCGTACTTCAGAAACCTTGAAATCTGATAGGAGGTACTGCTCATGGCTTCGCATTATTATTATCTGATATCGAGCCTGCCGGAACTCCGGAGTGACGGAGATATGCCACTCAGCTATCAGGAATTTCTTGATTTATGTGAATCCACCGTCAGCCGTGGCACGTATAAGCTCTTATCGGAGCTCACACTGAACTCGGCGGAGGGCCCGCTCGTAAAGGAGTGGAACCAGGTGTACGGTGCGATGACGAAGGAGCTGAATTATCAGCGTAGCATGAAGCTCGGAAAGAGCTATCCTGCACCTTCCACGAAGGATTACGTGACGGCACAGGTCGTCGGCTCCGCACTTACCGCGAAGAATCCTCTGGAGGCAGAGCAGATCATGCTGGATTTCTCATTCCAGCAGCTGGATCAGCTGGTAGGTCTTCATATGTTTGATGACTATGTACTGTTCGGCTATGCGCTGAAGCTGAAGCTGCTCGAACGTCAGAGAAGCTTCGAACACGAGAAGGGTCAGGCCGAGTTCCGCCGCCTGCTCCGTGTCGTGCAGCAGCGCGTTTACAGTTTGTAACAAGTAGAAATATCGGGAGACATATATGGAAACAATAACAGGACATGTAACTGGCATTAACAGTAACATGGCGAATGTAAGCTTCGACGGTGCCGTCCGTAAGAACGAGGTAGGCTATATCCTCGTCGACGGAAAGCGCCTGAAGGGTGAGGTCATTCGTATCAATAACGGAATCGCCAGTATGCAGATTTATGAGATGTCAAATGGCATCAAGGTCGGTGATCCGGTCGAGTTTACCGGTGAGCTGATGAGTGTTGATCTGGGTCCGGGACTTCTGACACAGATCTATGATGGACTTCAGAACCCGCTTCCGGAGCTTGCAGAGCAGTGTGGCTTCTTCCTGCAGAGAGGTGTATACCTCGACGCGATCCCGGATAAGGACTGGGAATTCACACCGAGCGTAAAGGCAGGGGACAGCGTTGTGGCCGGTGATACCATCGGAACCGTTCCGGAGGGTATCTTCACCCACCATATCATGGTTCCGTTCACCCTGAAGGGGGATGACTGGACCGTAAAGTCCATCAAGGAAAAGGGAACGTATAATGTACGTGCCACCATCTGCGTCATCGAGAACAGCCTCGGTGAGCAGAAGGAGCTCAGCATGGTGATCACGCAGCCGATCAAGCAGCCGATCAAGTGCTACGCAGAGAGACTTCGTCCGGATGAGCCGCTGATCATGCAGCTTCGTTGTGTCGATACCTTCCTGCCGATCGCAAAGGGCGGTACCTTCTGCGTACCTGGTCCGTTCGGCGCAGGCAAGACCGTTCTTCAGCACATGGAGGCGAAGAACGGAGAAGCTGATATCGTAATCGTCGCTGCCTGCGGAGAGCGTGCCGGTGAGGTCGTTGAAATCCTGAAGGAATTCCCGGAGCTGGATGATCCGCGTACCGGTCGTTCCCTGATGGAGAGAACCATCATCATCTGTAATACCTCTTCGATGCCGGTTGCCGCACGAGAAGCATCCTGCTATACTGCAGTAACCCTCGCAGAGTATTATCGTCAGATGGGTCTCAATGTTCTTCTTCTGGCAGACTCTACCTCCCGCTGGGCCCAGGCCATGCGAGAGATGAGTGGACGTCTCGAGGAGATTCCGGGTGAGGAAGCCTTCCCTGCATACCTTGAGTCCACCATCGCCGCCTTCTATGAGCGTGCCGGTAAGGTCCGTCTGAAGGATGGCTCCATCGGTTCAGTCACCATCGGCGGTACGGTATCCCCGGCCGGCGGTAACTTCGATGAGCCGGTAACACAGGCAACCCTGAAGGTCGTCGGCGCTTTCCACGGACTGAGCCGTGAGCGTTCCGATGCACGTAAGTACCCGGCGATCAATCCGACGGAATCCTGGTCGAAGTATACCGGCATCATCCCGATGGATCGTGTAGAAGAGAGCCGCAGTATTCTGAAGAGAAGTATCGAAATCAACCAGATGATGAAGGTCGTCGGTGAGGAAGGTACGACGGCAGAAGATTACATCACCTATCAGAAGGGTGAGCTTCTCGATGCCGTTTACCTCCAGCAGAACTCCTTCGATCCGATCGATGCGGCCGACTCTCCGGAGAGACAGCGTGTCGAGTTCGATCTTCTTTACGATGCACTGATGCAGCAGTACGACCTCGAGGACAAGGATGAGATTCGTTCCTTCTTTAACCAGCTGAGACAGGAGTTCCTGGACTGGCACGGAACCGAATTTAATTCAGACGCTTTTGAAGCACAGAAGAATAAGATCGCTGATTTCTATAAATCAAAGGCAATCGCTTAGGAGGTCTTATGCAAAAAGTATATACAAAAATTGAGTCGATCGTCGGTAACGTCGTTACCGTCCGTGCAGAGGGCATCCGAAACGGAGACCTCGCACTGGTCGGTGACAGTTACGCGAATGTAATCAAGCTGGATAAGGATCTCGTATCCCTCCAGGTATTTGCCGGTGCACAGGGTGTCAGCACGAACGACCCGGTGCGTTTCCTCGGCAGACCGATGCAGGTTTCCTTCTCCGAGCATCTGCTCGGCCGTATCTTTAACGGTGCCGGTGTACCGAGAGATAACGGTCCTGCCCTGACCGAAAACATGGTCGATATCGGCGGACCATCCTTCAACCCGGCGAAGCGAGTAATTCCGAAGCACATGATCCGTACCGGTATCCCGATGATCGATGTGTTTAACACCCTCGTCGAGAGCCAGAAGCTCCCGATCTTCTCCATCTCCGGAGAGCCGTATAACCAGCTGCTTGCGCGTATCGCACTGCAGGCAGAGGTTGATGTCATCGTGCTCGGCGGTATGGGTCTGAAGTATGACGACTACCTGACCTTCCGTGACACCCTCGAAAAGGGCGGCGCGATGAGTCACACCGTCATGTTCATTCATACCGCAGCGGATCCTACCGTAGAGAGTACGCTGGTTCCGGATATGTCCCTCGCCGTCGCAGAGCAGTTCGCCCTCGAGGGCAAGAAGGTACTCGTACTTCTCACGGATATGACGAGCTACTGCGATGCACAGAAGGAGCTCGCGATCACCATGGAGCAGGTACCTTCGAACCGAGGTTACCCGGGCGATCTCTACAGTATGCTCGCATCCCGTTACGAGAAGGCCGTGGATATCGATGGCGCAGGTTCCATCACGATTCTCGGTGTAACCACGATGCCTGGTGATGATGTCACTCACCCGGTACCAGATAACACCGGCTACATCACCGAGGGTCAGTTCTATCTTCGAAATGGACACATCGAGCCGTTCGGTTCCCTGTCCAGACTAAAGCAGAACGTCAACGGCAGCACACGTGACGACCACCGTGCACTGATGGATGGTATGATCAAGCTCTATGCACAGTACAAGGAGAGTCTGGAGAAGAAGTCCATGGGCTTCGCGATGAGCTCCTGGGATGATAAGCTCCTCAAGTATGGTCAGCTCTTCGAATCGAAGCTGATGGACCTCAGTGTAAACATTCCTCTCGAGAAGGCACTGGATCTCGGCTGGGAAATCCTCGCGGAGTGCTTCGAGCCGAACGAGACCGGTCTGAAGACCAGCCTGATCAAGGAGAGATGGCCGAAGAAGCTGGATGAGTAAAGGAGCAGTCAATGGCGATCAAACTCACGAAAAATGAACAGAAAGTGCAGAAAGATCACCTGAAAGAGTATCAGCGTTACCTGCCGACCCTGCAGCTGAAAAAGCAGCAGCTGCAGTCCGTCATCATGCAGGTGAAGGACGATCTGGCCGCGAAGGAAGTGGAGCGGGAGCAGATGATCGGCGATCTCGATGACTGGGTAGCTGTGTTCTCAGAGAACACGCTGTTTGATACAGAGAAACAGCTGGACACTCTGGTACAGCCGGACAAGGTGATCTCCGGTATCGAAAATGTCGCCGGTGTGAAGATCCCGGCCTTCAAGGAGCTGACCTTCAAGGACATCTCCTATAACGTGGATGATTACCCTTTATGGGTGGACACTGCACTGATCAAGCTGCGTGAGATCGCGCGTCTGGATGCGCTGGTTTCAACCCTTCGCAAGCAGGTGGAGCTTCTGGAAAAGGAACTTCGTTCCACATCCCAGCGTGTAAACCTCTTCGAGAAGGTCAAGATACCGGAGGCTAAGGAAAACATCCGTATCATCGGTGTTTACCTCGGTGATCAGCAGACAGCCGCTGTCGTACGCGGCAAGATCGCAAAGAAAAAACTGGTGGAGGCAGGACGATGATAGAAAAAATGAAAATGGTTCACGTCGTGACCACCGCTGAACATAAAGATGACATGCTGGAGGGGCTCCGTTCCCTGGGACTTCTCCATCTGGCAGAGCAGAAGCAGGCGAGTCAGGCTGCGAGTGAGCGCTTCACTGAGCTCGCGCGTGTCTCCTCGAAGCTTCAGGAGTATCTGCCGGAAAGCAAGGATACAAAGAAAGACGCTGCAGGCGAAGCACCGGCACTTCTTTCGGACGAGGCGTTCGAGCAGCTGTACCAGGAGGTTCGGAACGCACTCGCGAAGAAGGATCAGCTGACACAGCAGATCACCGCCGACATCACAGAGATGGAACGCATCGAGCCATGGGGACAGTTCTCACCGAAGGATGTCCGCGAGCTTCAGAAGCTCGGCTACGACCTCCATTTCTACCGTGTGGATAAGGATGTATGCGCAGCGATCATGGCAGACGAGAGCCTCCGGGTTCTTCGTCTCGCATCGGTCGATAAGGCAGACACCATCGCCGTGATCGGTACACTCCCGATGAGCTATAACGCGAGTGAATTCACGCTTCCGGAAAAGGGACTCGCCGAGCTGCAGCAGGATATCGCGGATTGCCAGCAGGCACAGGCAGCCTGTGATGCGCTCCTTCAAAAGGCGGCGCTTCATGAAAACAGCTTCCATCAGAAGCTGCTCGACGCGCAGAACGCAGAGGAGTACTCCTCCGCAAGCGAAACCGCGGAAGGCGATACACAGCTCGTATGGCTGTCCGGTTACATCCCGGAGATCTATCTCGACCGGTTCAAGGAAGGTGCCCGCGAGAATCACTGGGCATACGCGATCGACGAAGTTTCCACTGAGGATGAGCACATCCCGACGAAGCTTCGCTACAACAAGGTCAGCAAGCTGATCAAGCCGCTCTATGATATGCTGGGCATCCTGCCTGGATACTATGAGACGGATATCTCACTCTGGTTCCTGCTGTTCTTCGCACTGTTCTTCGCGATGATCATCGGAGACGGTGGCTACGGCCTCCTGTTCCTGATCGGCACCATCGTGATGATCAAGAAGAGCGGAAAAATCGACACCGCGAGCTTCCTGCTCCTGGTACTGTCGACCTCAACCGTGATCTGGGGTGCCATCACCGGTACCTGGTTCGGTATGGAATCTGCGATGAAGGTTCCGTTCCTCCGCGCACTGGTTCTGCCGGGCTTTGCGAACTATCCGCAGTACTTCGATGTACCGGCCGCACTGCAGCAGAACAACATGATGAAGTTCTCCTTCACCATCGGTGCAATGCAGATGGAGCTCGGAAGCCTCCTCGCCGTCAAAAAGAAGATGGAAGAGAAGGATCTCAGCTTCCTGTCCGATATCGGATGGTTATTTACCATCTGTGGCATGTACCTTCTGGCACTCTACCTCGTATTACACGAGCAGCTTCCGCTGACACCGGTCGTTGCAGCGGTGGCGATCGGCTTCGTACTGGTTCTCTTTACGAACGGCATGGCACCGGGCAAGAGCATCGGCGCAGGTATCGCTTCGAGCTTAGGCGGAGCATTTACCGTCTTCCTGAACACGATCAGCTGCTTCGGTAATATCATGAGCTACATCCGACTCTTCGCCGTAGGCATGGCGGGACTCGCGATCGCTCAGAGCTTTAACAACATGGCCGCAGGTCTTGCACATGGACCTTTGATGATTGCTGCCGTCGTGATCGTACTGATCGGACACGTCATCAATATCGTTATGTGTATTCTCTCTGTCGTTGTACATGGTGTACGTCTGAACGTGCTCGAGTTCTCCGGACAGGTAGGACTGGAGTGGACCGGTATCGCGTACAACCCGTTCAGATTAAACGATAAAATTAAACAGTAAGCTTTTCAGATAAGCAAAAAGGAGATTATTATGAATATCGCTTTTATTGGTATGGCAGCAGCACTTGGTCTCTCTGCATTAGGTTCCGCATTTGGTACCGGTATCGCCGGTCAGTCCGCTGTAGGCGCATGGAAGAAGTGCTATGCACAGGGTAAGCAGGCACCGTTCATCATGACGGCATTTGCCGGCGCACCGCTGACACAGACCATCTACGGTTTCCTTCTGATGAACTTCATCGCGAGTGCGTACAATGCAGGCACCATCGATCCTGCACTGTCCCTCGGTGTCGGTATCTTCGGTGGTATCGCGATCGGCTTCTCCGCTATGTTCCAGGGCAAGGTAGCCGCTGCTTCTGCGGATGCACTCGGTGCAACCGGTAAGGGTACTGCGAACTACTTCGTCGTGATCGGTGTCGCTGAGACCGTCGCCGTGTTCGCACTGGTATTCTGCATGCTGCTTCTCAACACAGCAACCATCGCATAAAGCACAACAGAACAGGTTCTGATGAGGCCATCGGCATCCGCCGATGGCCTTTTTTTATGACAGTTCAGTTCCCGGAAGCTGCACCACGACATTCTTTATTAATTTCTAATGACAATCGAGTGAATATCCTTTGTTTCTAAGTTAAGCTCTGTTATAATGCCGTCGGAACAAGGTATCGTCAGGTAGGTTATCCTCTAAAGAGAAACTGACGACTATCTCGATGATAAATTAAGCAAAAGAAGAAAACCCGGAACAGCGGGAGAAAGGATCATCGCTTCTGTCTATGGGACAGTTCAGATGATGCATGCATATGAATAATCAGGATTTCGAACATCAGAATCATCAGGACGGGCTTGAGGTGCCGAATATCGCGCCGCGTCGTGAGGGTGGTGCGCGTCCGCCTCGGCGGACAGCGCCGTCTCGTGCAGCACAGCAGCGGATGGAGGAGCTTCGCTACCGGACGAGTCGTGTCGAGGCGAGCTTCGAGGAGGATGAGGACAGCGCATATGCGGATGCGGCAGCTTCTTCGATGAGCGGCGCAGGGCAGACGCATCGCACGGACGGTGCATATGACCGTACGGCGGAGCGGACAAATGCGCAGGGACGTCGTATGGACGATGCGATGGTTGCAGGTGTGCAGGGCAGACGGAACGGTCATCCGCGGATGAGCGACGAAATGTCAGCGAACGCGCCGAGACAGCGTGTCGGAGATATGCGGATGAATCATGATGTGTCGAACACCGCGCAGGGCCTGCGTGCGAATGCTTCTGCCGGGGCCGGTAACGCGCCGCGGCGGGCACGCGGGAGGAAAAGGGCGAACTGGGGCCGTCGTGTGATGGCCGGTATCCTCGTGCTGGTCGTCATCATTGGCGGCTTCTTCGGCTGCAGTGCCGTGAAATCGCTCGGTCAGTCGACGTACTGGACGGTGGCGGTGTTTGGTGTCGATTCGCGTGACGGTAATCTCGGTGCGGGAGCGCTCAGTGATGTAATCATGCTCGCGAGCATCAACCGGAAGACGGGGGATGTGAACCTCACGTCGGTTTACCGCGATACGTATCTTCAGATCGATGACGAGGGAAAGTACCATAAGATCAACGAGGCGTACTTCAAGGGTGGTCCGAAGCAGGCCATCGCAACGCTGAACCGGAACTTCGATCTCGACATCGATGATTATGTGACCTTCAACTGGAAGGCGGTCGCCGAGGGCCTCAATGTGCTCGGTGGCGTCGATCTCGATATCAGCGATAAGGAATTCGCGTATATCAATGCGTTTATCACGGAGACGGTGCAGGGTACGGGGCTTGGCTCCGTGCAGCTCGAGCACAGCGGCATGAACCATCTCGATGGTGTACAGGCCGTCGCGTATGCGCGTCTTCGTCTCATGGATACCGATTTCAACCGTACGGCGCGTCAGCGGAAGGTGCTGGAGCTCGCGATGCAGAAGGCAAAGGCTGCCAGCAAGAAGACGCTGGTGGCGACGGCGATGGAGGTCATGCCGGACATCCAGACGAGTATCGGCGCGGATGATATCCTGGATATCGCGAAGACCGTGAAGAAGTATACGATTCAGAACGCTGTCGGCTTCCCGTTCTCACGTGATACCACAAACGTCGGAAAGATGAATGTCGTCGTGCCGGCGACGCTCGTATCGAACGTAGCGCAGCTGCACCCGTTCCTGTATGGCGATGATGCGGCCGGCTACACACCGAGTGCGAAGGTGCAGGAGATCTCCGCGCACATCCAGAAGAAGACCGGCATCGGGGAGCTGCCGAATGCAGACATCCCGAAGATCGGTGGCGGCACCGGTGTGACGAAGGCAGCAGAGGGAGCCGCGAACAGCGGTGACAGCGGAAAGTCCGGAAACAGTGGTCAGAATCCGGCTGCGGCTGTGGCTGTGGAAACGCCGGCACCGGAAACCGCCGCGGCAGCAGAGAGCGAATCTGCGCTTGAATCCACCGAAGTGACGGCGAACGACCAGACGACGGAAGAAGAGAGCACCATCGAGGAGCTTTCGAAGGGCGAGGAATCGAAGAAGGACGAGCATTCGAACGAGCCGGAGGCTTCCGATAAGAACACCTCGTTCGGAAACGGTGGTTCAAATGGCAACTCGGATACGAATGTGTCTTCGGATAAGCATACTTCCTCCGGAAAAGCGGACAGCTCTGATCAGAACGATTCGTCTGATCGACATAACGGTGGCACATCCGTAAAGGAAACGGAAAATGCCGGCCCGGAGGTCGGACCGGTCGCGCCGCCACAGACGACGGAAGCGGGGCCGATCGCAGAAACCGCCGCGTGATTCGCAGTAACAGCTCAGCCGGGTGAGGAAATCACCCGGCTGATGCTATAGTTTTAATCAAACTGTACACGCAAGGATCATTTTAAAAATTATGTATACGAATATCTCTGCCAAAACCAAAAAACGGCCTTTATGTGTATATTCCGACGCAAAAAAGCCTGAAACCGATGGAATCCTTCATTCCATCGGTTTCAGGCTTTTCATTGAGCGGAGATGCAGGGATTTGAACCCTGGCGCCGTTTAACCGGCCTAGCGCATTTCGAGTGCGCCCCCTTCGGCCACTTGGGTACATCTCCATTTTATAACACTAGAGGATGGATCTCTCGAACCATCCTCTAATGCCGGTAGTCGGGGTCGAACCGACACGACCATCACTGGTCACAGGATTTTAAGTCCTGAGCGTCTGCCTATTCCGCCATACCGGCAGGACCAAATTATAATACAAAAAAACAGCGTGCTTGTCAATATTCGATTCGCGGATTGACTTTTCCCTTCTGATTGCGCATAATCGGTATATACCGGAAATAAAGGAGGATACAGCGATGCCGAGACCGCCCTGATGCCGTCGAATCTGCAGTGCGCCCAGGGTGGAGCGATTCTGCCCATGCAATGTGGCAGAGAGCGCTCCGATTCTGCTGACGCTCGATGAGTACGAGGTCATCCGTCTCGTGGATCTCAAGCAGGCCAGGATGACATCAGCGAAACGCCAGATGTTGGAAGCGAATGCGGCAGCGCGGGTAAATCCGGCACTTGCTGTACCTCTGGTTTAACCAGTGATCATAAAGGAAATATCATCATGAGAATTGCAGTAACCTATGAAAACGGACAGATTTTCCAGCACTTCGGACATACCGCACAGTTTAAGATCTACGATGTCGCAAACGGCGAAATCGTTCGTGCAGAAGTAGTGGATACGAACGGCAGTGGCCACGGCGCACTGGCAGGCTTCCTGATGCAGCTCGGTGTCGATGCACTGATCTGTGGCGGCATCGGTGGTGGTGCACAAATGGCACTCGCCGAGGTCGGTATCCGTCTTTTCGGTGGGGTCAGCGGGGACGCAGATGCAGCGGTCAATGCACTCATCGCTGGAAATCTCGGCTATAACCCGGATGTGCACTGTAACCACCATGATCACGAGCACGGCGAGGGCGAACACAGCTGTGGCAGTCACGGCTGCGGCAATCACGGCTGCCACTGATGCCGATCTCGCAAGCTAAGAGAACACAGAGCGTTTGCAGATAAGCGCGTATCCGAAGCGTAAGCCGTAATTGGGAATGCACATACGCAAAAACTGTATAGGCGGTAAGTTGCAGTACTGCAAATTGCGGCGTATGAATAGTCCCCTTGTCAAGGACACAAGAGATTTTAGTTGCCCCTATTTTCAGACAGCTATGAATCTGAACACGCTGTTTAATAATGAGCCATGAATTCGAAAGTTTTTATAAACTCTGAGGCCGGCCTGCGCCGGCCTTTTGCGAAGCTGGTATAATGATGATATGATTAAAGCACGAAAGGAGATATGTGATGGAAAAGAATAAGTATGCAGGCACACAAACCGAGAAGAATCTGATGGAGGCATTCGCCGGCGAATCGCAGGCACGCAATAAGTACACCTACTTCGCTTCGAAGGCGAAGAAGGACGGCTACGAGCAGATCGCTGCGCTGTTCCTGAAGACGGCGGACAACGAGAAGGAACATGCGAAGCTGTGGTTCAAGGAGCTGAACGGCATCGGGGATACCGCTGAGAACCTGAAGGCAGCCGCCGAGGGTGAGAACTACGAGTGGACCGATATGTATGAGGGCTTCGCGAAGACCGCAGAGGAAGAGGGCTTCCCTGAGCTCGCTCACCGCTTCCGCCTCGTAGCCGCGATTGAAAAGCATCACGAGGAGCGCTATCGCGCACTGCTGCATAACGTCGAGATGGCCGAGGTCTTCGCGAAGAGCGAGGTCAAGGTCTGGGAGTGCCGCAACTGCGGACACATCGTCATCGGCGAGAAGGCCCCGGAGGTCTGCCCGACCTGCAACCACCCGCAGAGCTATTTCGAGGTGCATGCAGAGAACTATTGATCCGCTATGTTTCATAGCACTGTACGTTTATCCGGGCGAACACTGGCAGAATGTGACCTCATCGAAGGATGAACGCACACGACGGTGAGTACAGAAGAGCATCGCCATAAGCATAAACGTACACGACGGTGGGAGCAGAAGACCATCGCCATGATCATAAACTCAACACTACGAAGAAAGGAGATCGTAACATGGAGCAGAAGTATTATATTTGTAAGCATTGTGGAAACATCGTCTTAAAAGCAAAGGACAGCGGCGTCCCGGTGGTCTGCTGCGGCGAGCCGATGACGGAGCTCATCGCCGGCACCAGTGACGGTGCACGGGAGAAGCATGTTCCGGTATGGAGCGTAGAGAACGGGATCGTGCATGTACAGGTCGGCTCTGTGGAGCATCCGATGCTGCCGGAGCACTACATCGAGTGGATCTCCGTCTTTACGAAGCAGGGCTATCAGCATAAGGAACTGCATCCGGGCGAGAAGCCGGTCGCAGACTTCGCACTCTGTGCGGGCGACGAGGTGGAGGCGGTCTACGCCTACTGTAACCTCCACAGCCTCTGGAAGGCTTAACGAAATCGCAGCCGAAACGCCATCGTAAGCCTCCGAAAGAGCCAGCGAAGCTACACATCCGGTGCTTTCACGGCACCGGATGTTTTTCCATAAGCACCCGCCATCATCCAGCAGAAAGACGAGGTGAGAAACATGAAAATAGAACTGAATCTGGATCAGGATGTGGTGAATACCGTCCGTGAAGGTCTAAAGCGCACTGGTGGCTACTGTCCATGCCGCCTCGAGCGTACGGAAGAGACGAAGTGCATGTGTAAGGAATTTAAGGACCAGATCGCCGACCCAAACTATGAGGGTTTCTGTCACTGCATGCTGTACTACAAATCACTGAAGGACTGAGTGCGCGATGCGTCGAGCAGCCAGGCGCTCTCCGTCCAGTGACGAACGATCCGGCTGACAGCATTGGCGAAACACATAAACGACCACGCCCGCCACATCCACCGGCAGGGCCGAAAAGAGAAAGGAGCCTGTATGGCTGAGCTTAAAATCACTGCAACAAATTTCGAAACCAAAGTGCTTCACTCTACGAAGCCGGTGCTGATCGACTTCTACGCGGACTGGTGCGGACCGTGCAAGATGCTGTCTCCGATCGTGCATGAGATCGCCGAGGAGTATGCGGATACGCTGAAGGTAGGAAAGGTCAATGTCGACGAGCAAATGGATCTCGCGATGCGCTTCAATGTTTCCAGCATCCCGATGCTGGCGCTGATTCAGGACGGAAAGATGATCGACCAGTCGATCGGCTACTGCTCGAAGGAAGACATCCTCGCGATGCTGAAGAAGCTCTGAGTTGCGACATGCCTCACTTCATCGAAGAAACGACGTACTGCAGATCAGAAAAAGAGAAAGAAGGTCATCGCACAGGCGGTGGCCTTTTTTTGCGTCTATGCTATAATACTGTCAATTATCGGAGGTGAACTATGGAATTCAGAACCTATAAAAACCGCATCGTGCTGGTGGATGACGAAGAGCAGGCACTGGCAGAGATCGATTTCCCGGCGATGGAAGAGGAGCCGGGGACGGTCGAAATCACCCATACCTATGTCGATGAGAGTCTGCGTGGTCGGGGGCTCGCCGGGAAGCTCATGGCGCGGCTCATCACCTGCCTCGAGCGAAATCAGCTGAAAGCATATCCGAGCTGCAGCTACGCCGTGGACTGGTTCGCGAAGCACAGCGAAGCCGCGCATCTTCTGAGCCCATCCTACATGACGACCGACACAGCCCAGCAGCCCGTGCTGGACATGCCCGAACGGACGCAGCCGTCCATGTCCACCGTCTCCACGCTGAACGCCACGACCATCACGATCCCGGTGGCTGACACCGCATCTTCCACGGCAGACATGGCCTCTTCCGGCAGCACACGGCCTTCCACACCGCGCGCTGCTTCTGATTTCGCGGCAGAGCCGTCCACCGGACGACCAGGCAGCGTACGAAACCGCCATGCGAATCCACTTCCGAACCAAGAAGAGAAAGAAGAGGACGCCTATTTCCGTGACACAGCGTACGGCGACGAAGAGGAGGATGGCCCAGTCGATGGCGGCATCCGCGACCGCATGCTCATGGGCGTGAACCGTGTCCTGCAGCTCTTCTCTGTGGCCGCACTGATCCTCCTGTATCTTCTCATGGTCGTACCGGCGCTCGAAAACCTGAACGCCCTCGGCCCGATCGAGTCGATGATCACGGACCACAATGTCGCCGAAATCACCTTCATCTCGGTTTTCGCGAGCATCACGCTGTTCAGCCTGATCTCCCTCTTCTGGATGCTCTCCAGAAAGAAATATGTGCGCTACGGCACGCTGGAAACGATTGATACCGGCCGCGGCATGACCGCCTTCATCCTCCTGCTCCTCGTGGAGGTGATCGCCCTGCTCCTGAGCCCGATCATGGAATCTGCGCAGCCCGTCATCGTGGGCCTCGCCATCGCCTCCACCCGCCTCGTCGTGAACCGCGCGATGATCCTCATGGCCGGCGGCGTCGGCCTCGTCCTCTCCGTGATTCGGAAGATCATCCGGCATTGACAGAAGGCGCCCGCATCCCTATACTGAATGCTCGGCTCTAAGCTGCAGCAGAGGCCAATGTCTCCAGCTGCCCACGATCCGAAAGAGAGCGGCAGTGAAACGCATACAGCCCCTCCCGCGTACACGTAACAGTGCCGGCAGGGAGCGGCCCCCTGCCGGCACCGTTACGCCTACATCCTTCGAAAGAGAGAACATCGATTGAGAAACATAAAACTGAAGCAAATGCTGGCGCTTCTCTGCGCCGGCCTCACACTGGCCTGCAGCCTGCCGGGCTGCAGCCGCGCGACGAAGCTCGAGCGCTACAACAAGCAGTTCCTGGATGTCTTCGACACCGTCTCGATGGAGATCGGCTTCGAGAAGAGTGAAGCGGATTTCCAGAAGTGTTATGAGAGCTCCCACGCACAGCTCCTGAAGGAGCATAGGCTCTACGACATCTATAACGACTACGAGGGCATCAACAACCTGAAAACCGTCAATGACAACGCCGGCATTCAGCCGGTAAAGGTCGATCCGGATCTCCTTTCCCTCATAAAATGGGGCAAGGAGGTCTACACCCTCACCGATGGCAGGGTCAATATCGCCTACGGCGCAGTGCTGCATCTCTGGCATGACAAGCGGGAAGCCGGGATCGAAGATCCGGCACACGCTGAGCTGCCGGATCAGGCCGCACTGGAGGAAGCCGTGAAGCATACAAACATCGAGGATGTCATCATCGACGACGCAGCCGGCACTATCTACCTGAAGGACCCGGAGATGAGCCTGGACGTCGGCGGCATCGGCAAGGGATATGCGACGGAAAATGCTGCAAAGCTGATTCAGAACGAGGGTTCGGAAAACTTCCTCCTGAACCTCGGCGGTAATGTGCGTGCGATCGGTATCAAAGGCGATGGCGCGAAGTGGGTCTGCCCGGTGGAGAGTCCGGAATACCGCGACAGCCAGACCGGCGACCAGTACGCGATCGTCTGCTACCTCGATAGCCGCTCCCTCGTCACCTCCGGTGATTATGAGCGCTATTTCGTCGTGAACGGTCAGCGCTATCATCACATCATCGATCCGGATACCCTGTATCCGGCGAAGTATCATCGCAGTGTATCAATTCTGACCGAGGATTCCGGCCTCGCCGACGCTCTGTCGACCGCGCTCTTTATGATGCCGGTCGAGGATGGCAAGGCACTGATCCAGTCCATCCGCGAGGGCAGCAGTCCCCTCGGTGCTGACTTCCGGGTCGAGGACCTCGAAGCTATGTGGATCGACGCAGACGGGCACCAGGAGTACACGGATGGCTTCCTGAACTATACGAAAGCATAAGTGTTCAGCTAAGGGGACCCGGAGGGGCGGCAACGGAGGCACAATACTCCGAGACCGGTAAAATCTAAGCCGGGGACCCTGGCTGAACTATACCTCCTACGGGCCCCTCCGGGGCCCCGAAAAATTTTAAAATTAGTTGTTGACAAATGTTTTAAAGTCAGGTACTATATACGAGTCGCTTGAAGCGAGCGACACAAACACATAGCGCTGTCGCCAAGTGGTAAGGCAACGGATTCTGATTCCGTCATTCCCAGGTTCGAATCCTGGTAGCGCTGCGAAAGATCCCAGAACTTTGGTTATCAAGGTCTTGGGATTTTTTTGTAAGAAAAAGAACTGAATATGTTCCTTGCCATCTGTCCTCTGAAAAGCTAACATAAGAGTATACGAAAAAGTGGGACGAACCCACAAAAATACATGGACGCCATGGAGGAAAAAGTATGAAATTACGTAAGTTAAGCGCAATCATGATGGCCGCTGTTGTCGCGACCTCGACACCAGCCGGTGCCGTACTCGGTCAGATCACTGCCTATGCATCCAAGAAGGATGACGATGAAGAGTATGATTATTCTTGTGAAGGCGCAGAATGGGATGTACAGGAGGACGCCAACGGCAAGATTCACATCTATGCCACTTGGGATGCTTCCGATGACAGTTCTAAAGCAACAATCAAGGTTCGTCGTAATGATGGCGGTACAGGTATTTCCATAACAACCAATACAAAAATCGGTTCCGTAGATATAACTCCAAAGATTAAGGCCTATGGAAAAACCGGCGATTACACCTTTAAAATCACAGCAAGTAAAAAGAGTACTGGTGAAACCTCTGTTTCCACATCCGAGTCTGATTTCCTCGAGATCGATTCCGATATGATGAAGAAGCTTTCTTCCACCGCTGCAACCAACAGTGGTGTAAATACAAATAACACACCTGGTTCTTCCATCCCGACACCGGGCACTGCAGGCACACCGGGTACCCCGGGCACACCGAGTGCAGGTCCTAGCGGCACCAGCGCACCGGCAACTCAGTCGACCAGCACCAGCGGTGACTTCCTCACGAACGGTGTCATCACCGACTGGGGCATCGGCCACGTTTACCTCGTAAACGGCGCACCGGTCTTCAGCAAGTGGATCGTGGATTCCGGCAAGCTCTACCACATCGGTGCAAACGGCTTCATGGATAAGAACCTGATTTTCTCGGACTACACCGGCACACACTATGTCGGCGCAGACGGCGCACTGATATACTGATCTTAGAACTGTAAACCACGTTGAAACCGTCCTTCCGGACGCAGGGGGAAAATATGAAGCGTTTTATACAGGAGTTTAAGGAGTTTGCCATCAAGGGCAACATGGTCGATCTGGCGGTCGGCATGATCATCGGCTCGGCCTTCACCTCACTTGTGAAGTCCGTCGTCGACAATCTCTTCATGCCGATCCTGTCCATCTTCACCGGAAAGCTGGATTTCACCAACATGTTCATCCCGCTCGCCGGACAGACCACGAAGATCTACAGCGAGGCGGTCGAGCAGGGCGCAGTATTCGCGTATGGTGCCTTCCTCACCGAGCTGATTTCCTTCCTCGTGATGGCACTGGTGGTCTTCCTCTTCGTGAAGGAGATCAACCACCTGCGGAAGCCGAAGGCGGAGCCGACACCAGCCGCTCCGACCACGAAGATCTGCCCGTACTGCATGTCGGAGATCGACGTGAAGGCGACCCGCTGCCCGCATTGCACCTCGAAGCTGGAGGGCTTTCAGATCGATCCGGCAGAGCTGAACAGCTAAACGTCGAAGATGTTACTGTTCAAACGTAGTTAAGTCAAGGCGTGGCTCGGCGGAACAGTACGAAGATTACCCGATCGACCGAGCCACAGATAATTCACTTGACGAAACACCTGTGAGCGTTTATGATTCTAAAACGCTCACAGGTGTTTTATGTATCCTGAGGCCCGCTGAAGGGCAGCAGTGCACAGATCCGCGTCGTGCGATCGCACAGCGCCGGGTGAGCACAGGGCGGTGACATCAGCCGTAACAAGAGTCTGTTGGATGAGTTAACAGAGGCGAATATGAACGAACATACTGAACGAACGAAAATATCTGAGAGAGCAGGTCTGACGGGAATCGTATGCAACCTGCTCCTTTTTGTATTTAAAATTTCCATCGGCATCATCATCAACTCCGTGTCGATCATGGCCGATGGCTTTAACAACCTGTCCGACGCCGGCAGCTCCGTGATCTCCGTGGTCGGCTCGAAGATGGCCGGAAAGAAAGCCGACGAGGATCACCCCTTCGGGCACGGGCGCATCGAGTACATCGCGGCCTTCATCGTCTCGATCCTGGTACTGAACGTCGGCCTCAGCTCCCTGCAGGATTCCTTTCAGAAGATCCTGCATCCGGAGATAATGCACTACAGCATCTATGCCGCCGTGATCCTGCTCGTTTCCATGCTGGCGAAGCTCGGCCTCGCGCTGTTCTACCGTCGCGTCGCAGAGAAAATCGACTCGAACATCTACCGTGCGTCGAGCCAGGATGCCTTCATGGATATCCTCACGACCGCGACGACCTTCGCGTCCCTCCTGATTTTCCATTTCTTTGACCGGAACATCGATGCCTATGTCGGCCTCCTCGTCTCCCTGATCGTCCTCTGGAACGGTGTCGGCATCGCACGGGAGACCCTGGCACCGCTGATCGGCGACTCCATCGATCCGGAGCTCTTTTATACCATCATCGATTTCGTCGAGCGCTATCCGGGCATCCTCGGAAGTCATGACCTGATCGTCCATAACTACGGTCCGAACCAGTACATGGCCACCATCCATGCCGAGGTGGACGGCCGCAGCGACATCGAAAGCGCCCATGACCTCATCGACCGGATCGAGCATGACTGCGAAACACAGCTCGGCGTCCACCTGGTGATTCACATGGACCCGATTCATAACGACGATGAGACCCGCTTTTACAGGGCAATGCTGGCGAACATCCTCGCCGAGCTCTCCCCGGAGAGCAGCTTCCACGATTTCCGTATCCGGCACAGCTCCGACGTCGCGCAGCTCGTAAAAGAGAAGCATACGAAGCACAACTTCGTCGCGGGCAGCAACGGTGCGCAGACGCAGAAGCTCATCTACCTGGTGTTCGATCTCATCACACCATGGAACCTGACGAAGGAAGAAGAAAACCAGCTCCTGCACGGCATCCAGAACCGGATGCAGATCGAGAATCCGGATGTGCGCTGCATCATCCAGCTCGATAAGCCGTACATGCACACGCACTCCGCCGAGGAGGACGCCGAAGCACGGGCACGTGCTACGGAGGATCTCGAACACACAGAGCAGCCAGAGGGCACAGAACATAAGCAGTCAGGTGCCGTCGGCACTGGCGGCACAGACGCAGTCCAGCCACATGATGGCTGCACTGCAGGCACAGACGAAGCGAAGACAGTTCCATACAACAGCACAGAAGGAGAGTAACGCATGTACGAATTTAACGAGCGGGTCCGCTATTCCGAGACAGACGAGCATGAGCAGGCGACGATACTTTCGGTCGTGAATTACCTGCAGGACTGCAGTACCTTCCACTCGACGGAGGTCGGCCTCACGGTCGATTATCTGCGGGAGATGAAGCGCGCCTGGCTGCTTAGCTACTGGGACATCTATATCGAGCGCATGCCGAAGCTCTGTGAGCGCCTCACGATCGGCACCTGCCCGCATGCCTTCCGCGGCGTGCTGGCACACCGTAACTTCTGGATCAAGGACGAAGCCGGTGCCTACATCCTGCGCGCCGACAGCCTCTGGTTCTGCTATGACACCGAGCGTATGCGTCCTGCGAAAATCACCGAGGATATGCTGACGCCGTTCGGCGAGATGCGGGATGTGCTGGCGCTCCCGGCCAGCGAGCGAAAGATCACGGAACCGGAAGTGCTCACGGAAGCCGCACCGATCCTCGTGCAGCCGCATCACATCGACAGTAATCATCACGTCAACAACGCACAGTACATCGCGATCGCCGACGAGGTGCTCACCGAGGCAGCCGGTGGAAAAGAGCGTTTTCACGCTGGTCGCATCCGCGCAGAGTATCGTAAGGCGGCCGTGCTCGGGGATACAATGCTTCCGAAATATGGATCGTCACCAGACGGCGGGCTGATCGTCAGCCTCCAGAGCCCTGCCGGCGAGGTCTACTGTAATGTAGAGTTTATCCGCAGCTGAACGGGCGGCATGCCGATGGAGACATTGGCCTGAAATACAGTATAAAAAAAGGGCGTACCGCGGCATGCGGACAGCCTGTACGTAATAGAAAGAAGAGGAAAAACATGATTGAATTAGGAAAGATCCAGACACTGAAGATCGCGCGAGAGAAGGACTTCGGTGTGTACCTCGCAGACAGTGAGGGTGCTTCGGTGCTGCTTCCGAAGAAGCAGGTGCCGGCAGGGAAGACGATCGGAGATGAGCTCTCCGTGTTTGTGTACAAGGATTCGAGTGACCGTCTGATTGCGACGACCCGAAAGCCGCTCATGCAGGTCGGCGATATCGCGAAGGTGCTCGTAAAGGATGTGACGAAGATCGGTGCGTTCGTGGACATCGGACTCGAGCGTGATGTGCTTCTGCCATACCACGAGATGCGCCACGAGATTAAGGCCGGCGACCAGGTCGAGGTCTATCTGTACGTCGATCACAGCCAGCGTCTCGCCGCCACGATGTATACAAAGAAGCACGAAGAGGCGACGGTTATACAGAATGATCAAATTAAGACCTATCATTATGAGCGAAATGCCGATGAGGTTCTCGCGATCCTGACGGAAAAGTTCGAAGGACATGTACCTTACACCGATAAAACTGTTCAACCTGACGAAATTATGCGGGATTTCGGCATGTCAAAGGCCGCTTTCAAGCGTGCTGTGGGCAAATTGCTGAAAGAAGGAAGAATTAAAATCACGAAGACCTCGATCTTTTGTGTATATTGACCGTTTTAAAAAATCGCTCGACAGTTTGTATAAATTCAACCGGTCTTTTCTAGGAACAAATGCCGTTGAGAAAACGTTTCCACAAGTGTACGATGAGTACAGTTGAAAAAGGCTTGGGGAACCTGATCACTAAACGTTTGTGCCCTATAGGAGAAGAAAAAATTATGGCAAGTGTTGAGCTTAAGAATGTAACCAAGAAGTATCCGAACGGCTTCGTCGCTGTTAAGGATTTCAACCTCGATATCAAGGATAAGGAATTCATCATTTTCGTCGGACCATCTGGCTGTGGTAAGTCAACCACCCTTCGAATGATTGCAGGTCTCGAGGATATCTCGAGCGGTGACCTGATCATCGACGGCAAGAGAGTAAATGACGTCGAGCCGAAGGACAGAGATATCGCGATGGTATTCCAGAACTACGCTCTGTATCCTCATATGACCGTATATGACAACATGGCATTCGGTCTGAAGCTTCGTAAGGTTCCGAAGGCAGAGATCGATCAGAAGGTGCATGAGGCTGCGAGAATCCTCGATCTCGAGCATCTCCTCGACAGAAAGCCGAAGGCTCTTTCCGGTGGACAGAGACAGCGTGTAGCGATGGGACGTGCGATCGTTCGTAGACCGAAGGTATTCCTCATGGATGAGCCGCTCAGTAACCTCGATGCGAAGCTGAGAGCACAGATGCGTGTAGAGATCGCAAAGCTCCACAAGTCCCTCGAGACCACCATCATCTACGTAACACATGACCAGACCGAGGCGATGACACTGGGTACCAGAATCGTCGTTATGAAGGATGGTATCATCCAGCAGGTAGATACACCGGAGAACCTCTACGATACACCGTGCAACAAGTTCGTTGCAGGTTTCATCGGATCTCCGCAGATGAACATGATCGACGCAGAGTGCAAGGCCGAGGGTAATGATGTAACCCTTACCTTCGCAGGCCACACCATCACCCTCGACGCTGCCAAGGCTGCCAAGCTGAAGGACGGCGGATACATCGGTAAGACCGTCATCCTCGGCATCCGTCCGGAGCATCTGCACGATGAGGCAGATTTCGTAGCTGCTCACCCGAAGCAGACCGTACAGGCTGAGATCAAGGTATACGAGATGCTCGGTGCAGAGACCCTTCTCTACTTCGACCTCGCCGATGCAGGCTGGGTTGCAAGAGTAAACCCGAAGACCGCTGCTCGTACCGGTTCTACCGTTACCTTCGCACTCGATGAGGCGAAGATCCACGTTTTCGATAAGGAAACAGAGCAGACCATCACAAACTAAAAGAATCACAGCGCACCCGGTGGGAGATCCACCGGGTGTTTTTTCGTTCATCGTATCATTTTATACAGCCATGCATGGAAAAGAGGCCGAAAGAGGCTGAAAAATGACGGAAACGCTCAGGGAGGGCGGGGCGGCACTGCCTGAACGCTTACAAAACGACGGAAAATGACAGTCATCAGGTCGATACAATGATTGATTTTAGAAATCGAATCTAGTAAAATATCAATAATTATGGAGTACTAGTCGTATCTAGTCGTTAAGTGCAGAAGGAGTAGAGAATGATTTCAAATCAGGTTTTACAGAGCACGATTGATTCTCTCAAGAGTATTACAAGAGTTGATATCGCCATTGCGGACATTGATGGAAAGGTGCTTGCATCGACCTTTACCGATAACCAGTATACAGAATCTATGGTTTCGTCCTTTGCGGAATCACAGGCAGACAGCCAGGCCGTGGGCGGATATCAGTTTTTTAAGATCTTCGACGAGCACCAGCTCGAGTATGTGCTGATCGCGATGGGCGACAGCGACGACGTGTACATGGTCGGCAAGCTCGCCGCCTTCCAGATCCAGACCCTGCTGGTTGCATATAAGGAGAAGTTCGATAAGGACAACTTCATCAAGAACCTCCTGCTCGACAACCTGCTTCTGGTCGACATCTATAACCGTGCGAAGAAGCTGCATATCGATGTCAGCGTGAAGCGCGTGGTCTACATCATCGAAACCAAGAAGAGCACCAGCGATTCCGGCGCCCTCGAGGCACTGAAGACACTGTTCGCTGCAAAGACTCACGATTTCGTCACTGCGGTCGATGAGAAAAATGTCATCGTCGTAAAGGAAGTGAAGCCGACCGAGACCTCGGATGAGCTCCACCATGTAGCCGAGACGATCCTCGATATGCTCGAGACCGAGGCGATGATCGATGCCCGTGTCAGCTACGGTACCGTAGTGAACGAGATCAAGGATGTTTCGAAGTCCTACAAGGAAGCGAAGATGGCCCTCGAGGTCGGTAAGATCTTCTATGCAGAGCGGAACATCATCGCCTACAACCGTCTCGGTATCGGCCGTCTGATCTATCAGCTGCCACTGCCACTGTGCAAGATGTTTATCCGCGAGATCTTCACGACCGTCTCTCCGGACGAGTTCGACGAGGAGACCCTGACCACGATCAACAAGTTCTTCGAGAACAACCTGAACGTTTCCGAGACCTCCCGTCAGCTGTATATCCACAGAAACACCCTGGTATACCGTCTCGATAAGCTGCAGCGCTCCACCGGTCTGGACCTTCGTGTATTTGATGACGCGATTACCTTCAAGATCGCACTCATGGTTGTAAAGTACATGAAGTATATGGAGACCATCGACTATTAATTCTTCGAGTCTTCGATCCATCGACGCTTCACTCAGCGTCCGGAGACAGCCCTGTCTCTGAAAAAATCTTAAGATTATTGACATGAATTAGCCGGTCCATGGTGTATACACCACGGACCGGTTTTTGCTATTATTTTATATAGTGCGGCATCGTCTTCCGGAAGCCCCCTTGCGTTGTTTCTGAAGGCAACCCGGACGCAAGGTGCATCGAGCCCTTGCGCGATATACGATGTGCAACACCCCACCAAAGGACCTTCTATAAGAATGATTGAAATCAAAAACGTTTCCAAAAGCTATAAAAACGGCGTTGAGGCCCTCCGAAATGTCAGTCTCACCATCGCGGATGGCGAGTTCTGCTTCATCGTCGGGCGCAGCGGCTCTGGTAAATCCACGCTCGTCCGCCTCCTCACGAAGGAGCTCGAGCCGACGGAGGGCGAGATCACCGTCAACGGGCTCGCCCTGCAGCACATGAAGCGACGTCTCGTCCCGAAGTACCGTCGCCGTCTCGGTGTCGTCTTCCAGGACTTCCGGCTCCTCGAGGACCGTTCCGTCTATGAGAACGTCGGCTTCGCCGAGCTGATCGCCGGTAAATCCACCCCGGAAATCCGCGCAGATGTCGCGGAGATGCTCGAACGCGTCGGTCTCAGCGAGAAGCACGATGCCTATCCGCGCGAGCTCAGCGGTGGCGAGCAGCAGCGTACCGCCATCGCCCGCGCACTGATCAACCGTCCGGAGATCCTGATCGCAGATGAGCCGACCGGCAACCTCGACCACGAGAACGCCGTCAGCATCATGAAGCTGCTCGAGCGCATCCACGCGCAGGGCACCACAGTCATCGTCATCACGCACGACCTCGAGCTCGTCCGTATGATGAACAAGCGCACCGTCCACATGGCGGACGGCGAGATCATCTCGGATTCCGCCGCAGAAGAGGCGAGCGAGTCTGTCGCTTCTGAAGAAGCAGAGAAGGCTGTCCCGGAGATGCAACGTCGTCGATCACGCAAACGATCGACAGCGGAGGAAAGTATGTCGGAAGAGACCGCATCCATCCGTGAAAACGTGTCGGAGCTCAGTTCTGAAACAGTTTCCACGGAACGCCCGCGCGGTCTCGGTGGCAGCCACCGCCCGCGTCATGTCAGCCGGAGAAAGGGAGGTGACGTCAGATGAAAGCGAACGCCATCGGTTACTGTATCCATTCCGGATTCAAAAACATACTGCATAACAAGCTGTTTTCCGCCGCCTCTACAGCGACGATCGCGGCCTGCATCTTCCTGTTCTGTCTGTTCTTCGCGATCGTGACGAACGTACAGCACATCGCGAAAACCGCAGAAACCACCGTCGGCATCACCGTCTTCTTTACCGATGACGCAAGTTCTGAGGAGGTCAATGCTGTCGGCGAGGCCATCGCGGCGCGTCCGGAGGTGAAGAGCTCCCACTATACCTCTGCCGAGGAGGCCTGGGAAACGTTTAAGAGCGATTACTTCGATAACAACGAGCTGCTTGCAGAGGCATTCGCCGAGGACAACCCGCTCGCGAACTCCCAAAGCTACGAGATCTTCCTCAACAACATCCAGGATCAGCAGAGCATCGTGGACTGGCTTCACAGCTTCCCGGTCGTCCGTCAGGTGAATTACTCGAACGCAGCCGTCACGGGACTGAGCTCGCTGAACCGCATCATCTCGCTGCTCAGCGCCGTGATCATCGCGGTACTGCTGGCGGTGTCGGTCTTCCTGATCAGCAACACGATCTCCGTCGCGGCACAGTTCCGTCGACGCGAGAACATGATCATGAAGATGATCGGCGCGACGAACCTCATGATCCGCCTGCCGTTCCTCGTCGAGGGTGTGATGCTCGGCCTCGTCGGTGCACTGATCCCGCTGGCCGGCATCTACTTCATCTATGAAAAGGCTGTCCACTATGTCACAAGCCACTTTGTCTCGATCTCGACGCTGTTCCAGCCGATTCCGATCAGCACCATCTATCCGCAGATGGTCGCAGTCGCGCTGGGCCTCGGTGTCGGTGTCGGCTTCGTCGTCTCCTTCGTGACGATCCGAAAGTCGCTCCGGGTATAATACAAGGCGGCGCGAAGCCTCGTCGATGCATCGAGGTCTGGAAGACAATCCGCGACATGCGGATGCGAAGGACGAAGGCATCAGCCGAAAGAAAGAAGACATGAGAAAAAAGAAATCAGCGAAACTGAATATGCTTGCGGCGGCGCTCGTGCTGTCCCTCTGCTGCACGGCGAAGCCGAACCTCGCGGCGGAGACGGAGAAGAAGCAGATCGCGTCGGCGCAGAAAACGATCGACGCGAATCAGGCGGCCATCGATGCACTGAAGGAAGAGCAGGCGAAGGTGAACGATACCATCAGCGGGCTCAAGGACCAGAAGGCAGATACCGCGAGCTACATCAAAGCACTCGACCAGAGCATGACGGAGCTCACGAACGAGGTGAACGAGCTCAATGCTTCCATCGCGCAGAAGCAGCTGGACATCCAGTTCACGCAGGGGCAGCTCGCCGAGGCGGCGCAGACCGAGTCGGACCAGTATGCCAGCATGAAGCTGCGCATCCGCTTCATGTACGAGAAGGGTGATACGAGCTTCATCGACATGATCCTGAATGCCGAAAGCTGGGCAGATCTCCTCAACAAGGCGGAGTACATCGCGAAAATCACGGAGTATGACCGGCAGAAGCTGGACGAGTTTGCGGCGACGAAGCAGTTTATCACGAACACGAATCTGCAGCTCGAGGCGGAGCAGGCGCAGCTGGTGACGATGCAGGCATCCGCGAGCGCGAAGCAGCAGAGCGTGGCGACCCTGCTCGCACAGAAGAACCAGGAGCTCGCCGCCTATAATCAGAAGATCCGCTCGGCGCAGTCGACGGCGAACCAGCAGCAGGGTGAGATCAATGCACTCTACGCGGACATCGAGGAGCAGGAGAGCACGATCGCCGCGATGGAGAAGGAAATCAAACGGCAGGAAGAGGAGGCGCGGAAGAAGGCCGAAGCCGAGGCGAAGGCGAAGGAAGAGGCGGCCCGGAAGGCGGCCGTCGCCGCCGGTAAGGATCCGAATTCGGTCGAGAAGGTGAAGCCGGACTACACGTCGCGGACGATGAGTGGCGGATTCACCTGGCCGGTTCCGTCGGGAGGCCGCATCAGCAGTACCTTCGGCTCCCGTGAAGCGCCGACCGAGGGTGCCAGCACCTATCATAAGGGCATCGACATCGCGGCATCCAGTGGCTCGAAGGTCGTGGCGGCCGCCGGCGGTGAGGTCGTGATCGCAACCTACTCTGCCTCGGCCGGAAACTACGTGATGATCAACCATGGCAGCGGTGTGTATACCGTCTACATGCACATGGCAAACCTCGGTGTCTCCGAGGGGCAGGAAGTCAAGCAGGGCGAGAGCATCGGCTCCGTCGGCTCCACCGGCTACTCAACCGGACCACATCTCCACTTCGGCATCCGTGAAAACGGAAGCTATGTGGATCCACAGAATTTTATGTAATGGAGGTTTTTATGAGAATCGGAACAGGATATGATGTACATAAACTGGTCGAGGGACGTGCACTGATCCTCGGCGGCGTGACCATCCCGTATGAGCGTGGTCTCGACGGTCACAGTGATGCGGATGTTATCGTGCATGCCATCATGGATGCACTGCTCGGTGCAGCCGCCCTCGGTGATATCGGGCAGCACTTCCCGGATACGGATCCGCGCTATAAGGGCGCTGATTCCGTACAGCTGCTTCATGAGGTCGGCCTCATCCTCGCCGCTCATGGCTACAGCATCGAGAACATCGACTCTACTATCATCGCGCAGCGTCCGAAGCTAATGAGCTATCTCCCGGAGATGCGTACGAATGTCGCGAAGGCCCTGAACCTTTCCGTCGACCAGGTATCCATCAAGGCCACCACGGAGGAGCATCTCGGCTTCACCGGTCGTGGCGAAGGCATCAGCGCACAGGCCGTCGCACTGCTGATTTAAGTTTCCGTTAGAAGACCCGGAGGGCTGGCCCTCCGGGTCTTCTGACGAAAGTGTATATCCGCTCAGAGCCGCAGCCGCAGCTTCTTCGGAATGCAGGTCAGCGTATAGTCCGTCTGCTCACCGATCGACTCGCCATCCACATGCACCGGAAGTGCCCGATCCGTATGGATCACGGCCTCACGGCAGCGGTAGAGATGCACACCGGTATGGGTGACATGCTTTCCGAAGATGCTCGCCAGCATGATCAGGAGGAGCCGCCACTTATACTTCGTGCTCACGATACAGATATCGAGGTAACCATCCGCTCCGTCGGCCTTCGGGCAGACCATATAGCCACCATCGAAGGGATGTACATGCGCCGAGATGAACAGGATGTTGTTGAACTCGTGGCGCTTATCGCCATCGAGGATCACATAGCCATGACTCGGACGCGCATGGATCAGCTCCCGCACGAAGATATGGAAATAGCTCGCCCGCCGTCGCTGGAAGAACGGCTTTTTTGTGTCGCCCGCACCGTCATACCCCTCGGCATACAGCGCTGGAAAGAGCGCCGCATCGAAGCCGATCCCGGAGCTCACCGCGAAGCGGCGATTCATGGTCGCACAGTTCAGCACACCATAATCGAGCAGCAGCTCATCCGACGGATTCCGGAGACGCTTCAGCTGCGCGCGCAGTGTATAGCGCTTCCGATAGCAGCGCGCGATGTCGTTATCCGTTTTCGTCGGAATATAGGCGACGGACACACGGTCACCGTCCATGTGCAGTCCGTCCACGACCTCGTTCAGCGTACCCTCGCCACCGATGACGGTGATCGTCCGCTTCTCCGGACAGCGCTCGGACAGCTGCTGTGCGTAGCGGCGCGCATCGCCGGCCTTCTCCGTAAGATATACCTCGTAGTTCTCCGTATTATGTGTCCGTTTTAAATATTTGAGTACCTTATCCCAGATTTTTCGTCCGCGGCCACCTGAGGCCTCCGGATTGATGATGAAATAATACATACTTCCTCCGAAGCTTTATATGAAAAAATTATAGCATTTTTCAGTCGCTTCATCTCTAAAAAGACTATAAACTGCCCCTTCGAATCCCTTCGAAATTCTATGCTTCACCTGTGAAAATCTTCGCTTCAGAATACCTTCTATATCGACTGTACACGAGCGCGTTTTTCACAAATTCTCCAAATCTAAGACACAAATTCAACACAGAAATCACGTATCATACTCGATGTAAACAGAAAGATAGCTGATGTGCATGAGCATCATCCGTGATCGTCGAAGCGGCGGTCGGCAGCAGAACGCAGAAGGTCTGTTGCGATCGCAGTCCGGCTTTACCAGATCACGATGAATGAACATATACGATCGATCAGGAACTACACTTTCTCAGGAGGTTCATGATGAAAAAAGTAGCAGGAATCGTTTTAGGTGCTGTATTGTTCGGTGCCGTCGCCGGTGCATCCATGGTCGGGGTCAATGTCGCCGCCCAGAAGGCCGGCATCGCTTACCAGAGTGACAGTGGCGCCCAGGCCGTCACACCGGAGACCACCGCCGCCGCGACCCAGGCTGCCGCGGAAACACAGGCGGCAGGCACAGCGGGCAGTGGTACCGCTCCGGCATCCACGCTTGGCTATGGCTCCGTCAGTGAGGTCGCGAAGAACGCGATGCCGTCGGTTGTCGCCATCACCAATATGATGAAGTATCAGGCGAACGGCTTCTCCCTGTTCGGGAACTACCAGAATTATGAGACCGAGGTACCGGCGAGTGGTTCCGGCGTCATCGTCGGAAAGAATGATACCGAGCTTCTGATCGTCACCAACAACCATGTGGTCGCTGATTCGAGCTCCCTCTCCGTCACCTTCTGTGATAACGAGAGTGTCGATGCTGAAATCAAGGGTACCGATGCCTCCGCGGATCTCGCCGTGGTCGCTGTAAAGCTTTCCGATATTCCTCAGGCGACGATGGATGCGCTGAAGGTCATCAGCATTGGCAACAGCGATGACATACAGGTCGGCGATCAGGTCGTGGCGATCGGTAACGCACTGGGCTACGGTCAGTCCGTCACCACCGGTATCATCTCCGCGAAGGACAGAGATGTACAGACCAGTGAGAGTAGCGAGTCTGGACTTCTCCAGACGGATGCCGCCATCAACCCGGGCAACTCCGGCGGCGCACTCCTCAACATGCAGGGCGAGCTGATCGGCATCAACGTCGCGAAGTACAGTGATACCGATGTCGAGGGTATGGGCTACTCCATCCCATCCGCGAAGGCGAAGAAGGTCATCGACTCACTGTCCACACTGACTACACGTCAGGCCGTTCCGGAGGATGAGCGTGGTTACCTCGGCATCCAGGTCAAGAACATCGATGCGCAGACCGCACAGACCTTCGACATGCCGCAGGGCGTCTTCATCTATAAGTTCACTGAGGGCTCCAATGCTGAGAACAGCGGCCTCCAGGAGAAGGATATCATCACCGCACTGGATGGTCAGGGCGTCAACACCTTCGACGATCTCTCGAACCTTCTTTCGAAGTATAAGGCCGGCGAGACTGTCAAGGTCACCGTCAAGCGTCCGAACGGCAGCCAGTATGACGAGGTAACCGTCGACGTCACCCTGGGCTCCTCCGAGACCTCGAACACCAACAAGAAGTCCGGCACACAGAGTCAGCAGAACCAGGGCTCCGCAAACGACCCGTTCTCTCAGAACGGCGGCAGCAGTTCGAACGGTAATGGCTCAAACGGCAACGGCTCGGACGGCAGCCAGGGCTCGAACGGCTCCGGCAGCAGCGACCAGGAGCAGCTGTGGCAGCAGTTCCAGCAGTTCTTCAACCAGTATCAGCGCTAATCCATGAGAGGGCCGTCCAAAGGACGGAGCGGCGCATGGATGCCCTAGTGGCGAACGTATTCAGAGCCTTGCCTATGGCAAGGCTTCTTTGCTAATCCATGAGAGGGCCGTCCAAAGGACGGAGCGGCGCATGGATGCCCTAGTGGCGAACGTATTCAGAGCCTTGCCTATGGCAAGGCTTCTTTGTTACTCCATGAGAGGGCCGTCCGGCAGGGCCTCATTGTCATTGACGCGCGCGTCTTTAAGCCTTAAAATAGTTTTATATGACCCTATGAGAAGCGATGATGTAGCGCCAGAAGCATTGGCGAACGCAGGATGTGCCGTCATAGAAATTTTACCGGGCGGGCAGAAATCATGGGCAGAGGAGATACTATGAAGATTTTTAATACGATGTCCCGCATGAAGGAAGAGTTTAAGCCGATCGAGGAGGGCAAGATCCGTATGTATGTCTGTGGACCGACGGTCTACAACTTCATCCATATCGGTAACGCGCGTCCGATGATCGTGTTTGATACCTTCCGTCGCTATATGGAGTATCAGGGCTATAAGGTGACCTATGTGTCGAACTATACCGATGTCGACGACAAGATCATCAAGGAGTCCATCGAAGAGGGCGTGAGCTGCGGCGAGATCACGAAGAAGTACATCGCCGAGGTCGAGAAGGACATGGATGCGATGAACATCGAGCCGGCGAGCGCACACCCGAAGGCGACCGAGGAGATCCAGGGCATGATCGATCTGATCAAGACCCTGATCGAGGGCGGTAATGCTTATGTCGCTGCCGATGGTACCGTTTATTTCGATACGACCTCCTTCCGCGGCTACGGAAAGCTGAGTCACAAGAACATCGATGAGCTGCAGTCCGGTTTCCGTGATCTGAAGGTGTCCGGTGAGGAGGGCAAGCGTACCTCGACCGATTTCGTACTCTGGAAGCCGAAGAAGGACGGCGAGCCGTACTGGGAGTCTCCATGGTGCGAGGGTCGTCCGGGCTGGCACACGGAGTGCTGCGTCATGGCTCCGAAGTACTGCGGCGGACGTCTCGACATCCATGCCGGTGGTGAGGACCTCATCTTCCCGCACCACGAGAACGAGATCGCACAGTATGAGAGTGCACACCACGAGACCTTCTCGAACTACTGGATGCACAACGGATTCATCAATATCAACAACCAGAAGATGAGTAAGTCCCTCGGTAACTTCTTTACCGTCCGTGACATCACTGCGCAGTATGATCCGATGGTGCTCCGCTTCTACATGCTGAGCGCCCACTACCGTAATCCACTGAACTTCAGTAAGGAGCTCATGGATGCTGCGAAGACCTCCCTCGACCGTATCTACACGGCGCTGGATCGTCTGCGTGAGCTGAGTGCGAAGGCACAGGGCGATGCGATGACAGCGAAGGAGCTGGAGGATCAGAAGGCGGTCGATCAGCTGCAGGAAACCTTCAACAGCAAGATGGACGATGATCTGAACACCGCAGATGCGATCACGGCGATCTTCGAGCTCGTTCGTGTGGGGAACATCACGGCGACCGAGGAGAGCACGAAGGCATACGTGGACTATGTGCTTGCGAAGCTCGAGCTTCTCATGGGTGTCCTGGGCATTCGTACGGAGCTCAAGAAGGATGATCTCGACAGCGAGGTCGAGAAGCTGATCGAGGAGCGTCAGGCAGCACGTAAGGCGAAGGACTTCGCCCGGGCGGATGAGATCCGTGACCAGCTGCTCGCCATGGGTATCGTTCTCAAGGATACCAGAGAAGGCGTGAAGTGGAGTCGTGCCTGATGGATTTCGAAATTTTCAAGCTCTATAAGGAAAAGCTGAATCTGAAAGCGGTGGATGTCCAGACGACTTCACCGCTTATTCTCGCGTACATCGGCGACTGTCTCTACGACCTCGCCGTGCGGGAGTATGTGGTGTCGAACTTCCCGGGTGTGGTCAATGCTGTCAACCAGAAGAAGACGACCTTCGTCTGTGCACATGCGCAGTCGGAGATCATGGGCTTTCTCATCGGACAGGGCGTGCTGACGGACGAGGAGATGTCCGTCTACCGTCGTGGCCGCAATCAGAAGTCTGCAACGCACAGCAAGAACAGCTCCATCCAGGAGTACCGCCGCGCGACAGGCTTCGAGGCGCTGATCGGATACCTGTATCTGACGGAGCAGTACGAGCGCATGATCGATCTGGAGGCGAGAGGCATCACCCACCTGCAGGCGCTGGAGGACCGCTACGGCGAGATCCGGCACGAGCAGGCGGCAGAAGCAGAAAAAGAATAAGCCAGTTGAAAAACTGCGTTTTTTCGGTTCAAACATCACATCCTGTATCGGAGACCGTCTCCGATGTGTACCGGCTCTCGGAGTCGCCATGGATGTGAGCATAGGAGAAGGATCTAAGCATGAGAGACGAAGAATTTACACTGATCGGACGAAATCCGGTCATCGAAGCATTTCGTGCGGGCAAGGCGATCGATCGTCTGTTCGTACAGGACGGGCTCCACGACGGCCCGATTTCCACGATTTTACGTGAGGCGAAGAAGGCCGGTGTGAAGCCGGAATTCGTGAAGAAGGAGCGCCTCGATGAGATCGCCGGACAGGGGGCGAGCCACCAGGGTGTAGCGGCCTACCTTGCGGCATTCCACTACAGCAGCGTGCAGGAGATGCTCGACGCTGCCCGTGAGAAGAACGAGGATCCGTTCCTCTTCATCCTCGACGGCATCGAGGATCCGCATAACCTCGGCGCGATGATCCGTACGGCGAATCTCGCCGGCGCCCATGGTGTCATCATCCGCGAGCGGCGTGCCGTTGGGCTGACCTCGACCGTGGCGAAGAGCTCGGCCGGCGCGCTGGAGCATACCCGTGTGGCGAAGGTCACCAACATCGGCCAGACCATCGAGGAGCTGAAGAAGGAGGGCATATGGTTCGTCTGTGCGGATATGGACGGCGAGCTCATGTATAAGCTGAATCTGAAGGGTGCGATCGGACTCGTCATCGGGAACGAGGGCGAGGGCGTTTCCCGCCTCGTGAAGGAGAAGTGCGATATGGTCGCCTCCATCCCGATGAAGGGCGACATCGACTCTCTGAACGCATCCGTCGCGTGCGGCGTGCTCGCGTACGAAATCGTACGGCAGCGACTGAACTGACGGCATGTGGGCTGATGTAAACATTGGCCACATATAATCGTATAGGAAGAAAATGGCAGGGAATCGCAGGCGAGACGCCGGGTTCCCTGTTCTGGATGATGGAGGAAATATGGAAATTTCAGGACGCACGAAAATGATCTGTCTGCTCGGCAGCCCGGTGGCGCACAGCATGTCCCCGGCGATGCACAACGAGGCCTTCGCGGAGCTCGGGCTCGACTACCGTTACCTCGCCTTCGATGTGAAAGAGGGGGAGCTCGCCGGCGTGATGGACAGCTTCCGGAGGATGGGCGTGCGCGGCTTCAACCTCACGATGCCGCTGAAGACGGAGGCCGTCGCGCTCTGTGACCGGCTGAGTCCGGCAGCAGAGATCGCCGGTTCAGTCAATACCGTTGTCCTCGAGGACGATGGCACGGCGACGGGACATACCACGGACGGTATCGGCTTCACGGAGTCGGCACGTCAGGAAGGCGTCGATTTCCGCGGACAGAAGGTGACGCTGCTCGGTACCGGCGGGGCCGGGATCGCCATCCTCGTGCAGCTCGCGCTCGATGGCGCCCGCGAGGTAGCGGTCTTCGAGCGCGCCACCAGCCGCTTCCACGATCGGACCGCCCGTGTCGTCGCCGAGCTGAACGAACGTACCCACTGCCATGTCACGGTCTATGACTATGAGGATGCTGTGATGCAGCAGCAGATCGCGGAGTCCTGTCTCCTCATCAACGCGACGAATGTCGGCATGGCACCGCATACCGATGCCTGCATCATCCAGGATCCGTCCTGGCTTACGCAGCGGGCAGCGGCTCCGCTGGTCGTCGCCGACGTCATCTATAATCCGCGGAAGACGAAGCTCCTCGAGATGGCTGAGGCCTGCGGCCTCAAGTCCTTCAACGGCATCAACATGCTGCTGTACCAGGGCGCAGCCGCCTTCGAGCTCTGGACCGGCGAGAGGATGCCGACGGAGAAGATCAAGGCGAAGTTTTTCTCGGAATAATTCACAGCTTAACTGGCCCTCATATCGGCTTCGGCTCAGAGCACGCAGGAAACGCCCTGCACAACGCAGATAAGCGCCGTATCCGTATATCTGCGCCGTGCCGTTATGTGCAAAATAATGTCCACATAAACTTTTTACAAAAAAAGTAAATTCGTGGTTGACAGAGCAGGGTCTCCATGATAAAGTATAGAAGTTCTCGAGAGGGAACGGAATGCTGGCATAGCACAGTCGGTAGTGCGTCGCATTGGTAGTGCGGAGGTCACCGGTCCGATTCCGGTTGCCAGCTTTCTTTATAGGGTGAGAAATCACTTGGAAGAGAGCCCGGAAATGACGTAAATACGTTGTTTCTGGGTTCTTTCTGTATGTTCATCCATCGATGTTACATAACGGTGTATTCACACTGGATGAACGTTTACAGCATGAAAAATTGGGGCGAAAGTGCAAATTTTGTGGGGCGGAAATTTTTAACAATCTCAGCAGAGCACATTTTTTGCCGCGATCTAGATAACTACATGAGGTGGCTCGAAACCGCCCAGTACGACCGGGGTCGAGGAAAGACGCATTGTTATCTGTACTACAGTGCTTCTTCCTTAAATCGAGCCCTCCGTCTTGTAAAGAGCGTTATCGATGACTTTTACAAATATAGTCCAGAGAAATCACCAACCGATGTACTTCACTTCTTCAAGCAGCACGTGCGCCAAAAAACCTCTGAGGATTTTCTCACCGGTGAGGAATTCGAACAGGCCATCCACTTTTTTGAGTACTGCCGGGATGAGCGTCGTTACTACATAGATCCGGTCTATGCCGACGTCGCCATTCTCATGATGTACACCGGGCTCCGGGCAGGCGAAGCCATCGGCCTCCGGGTCGAAAACTGGGACCCAACCACCGGGATCCTCCACATCACCCATACCGGTCGCTATATAGATCGTACGAAGACAGAGGAATCGAAGGGAAGCCTCAAGGTGCCGAGTAAAGTCGCCGAAATTCTGACACGCCGGGTTCATTATAAAAAGCGAACCGCATTAATCTTTCAAAATACGCGAGGCAACCTGATTTCTGAAGCTTGTTTCAACAAAAAAGTGAAAAGCTGGCTGCAACAGGCTGGAATCAAAAAAGACTTACATCTTCATTCGCTTCGTGGCTCCTGCGGAACCTACTTGCTGGATCATGGTGTCAGTCCAGAAGCCGTGCAGCATCAGCTTCGGCATGCGACTCTTACTACAACGATGAAATACTATCTAGCCTATACCGAAACGCAGAAGCATCGGGATCAGGAAATAATTAACGATGTCATGAATTCTATTTAAAAAAACATCATTGCTTTTAAATGAAACTGTCATATTAGAGTTGGAACAATTACATCCCATCTTATGAGGTAAACAAATGAAATATGACACTATACCCGACAGTAGAAATCATCTTGCTGCCGATAAAATCCGCACACAAGTTATCATGACAAGGGAAAAGTATGCGCGGCTAAAAGCGCAGGCAAATCGCCTCGGGATTTCCTACTCTTCCTACATCAATGTTCTAATTTCCTCCTCCGAACAAGAACATACACTGATCACTTAACCAACTAGGCAAACACAAAAATCGCGTTGACTTTTATGTACTCATAGAGCCAAACGCGATTTTTTTATACCTTCGTATCCATAATGTGATTCCGGATGGCGTAAAAAAGACTTTTATTGCAGTCCAGATCGCCAGTATCGACTTAAAAAAAGGTAGGGCGCAGACAGTAGTTGCAACATCAGCAGCGGCGGCTGCAGCAACAGGAGCAGTTTCAATTCCATTTTCAGATGCTATTTTACTTGTT